>DATBJF010000083.1:0-165159 GCA_036556545.1 Candidatus Methylomirabilota bacterium | reverse complement strand
TGGTCAGCAGATCCAGGCTCCGCGCGGTCAGGAAGTCCAGGCTCCGCGCGGTCAGGAAGTCCAGGCTCCGCGCGGTCAGGAAGTCCAGGCCCCGCGTGGTCAGGAAGTCCAGGCGCCGCGTGGTCAGGAAGTTCAGGCGCCGCGTGGTCAGCAGATCCAGGCTCCGCGTGGTCAGGAAGTCCAGGCTCCGCGCGGTCAGGAAGTTCAGGCCCCGCGTGGTCAGGAAGTCCAGGCCCCGCGTGGTCAGGAAGTTCAGGCCCCGCGTGGTCAGGAAGTCCAGGCCCCGCGTTCGCAGGCCGGCTCCAAGGTGACGGGCAGCAAGGCCTGGTCGCTGGTGCAGGAGGCCGAGGCCGCGTGCAAGAAGGGTGATATGGCGACGGCGAAGGCGAAGGCCGAAGCCGCCATGGCAGAGATGAAGTAAGAACCCGCTTCACGTCCCTACCGAGGGCCCCGAGAGGAAACTCTCGGGGCCCTTTGTTGTTCGCTACAATTCTTTCCGCATGCCCACACTTCTCGCCCTCATCACGATCCTCGTATCGCCACTGTGGGCGGCGGCGCAGACGATCTCCGTCCAGGAAGCGCTCCTGCGCGCCACACCCGCCGTCGCGCTCGTCGTGGCCGAGGTCGGCGGTGTCGTTGTCGTACGCTGCGGACCCGGCGCGCCGGCCCGAGAAGTCACACCGCCCGCATACCAGGAGACGGCGACGGGCTGGTTCGTTGACTCGACGGGGTGGCTCGTCACCAACGGACAGGTCGTCGCCGCTGCCCAGCGGCCACCGAGCACACTCCAGCGCGACCGTGCTGTCGAAGCGATCCGCGAGGCGTGCCCGGGTGCGGCGGGAGCGACCGCGACGCCGACGCTCGAACCCTCGATCACCGTGCTGCTGCCGAACGGCTTCAAGCTCCCAGCCAAGATCGTCAAGTACAGTCCAGCCGTCGCCGGTGAAGCCATGTCGGGTCAGGATCTGGCGCTGCTCCGACTCGAAGCGTCCGACATGCCGACGCTGCCGCTCGGGAACTCGGCGTCACTGCAGATCGGAGACAGGATCCACGTCGTGGGATTCCCGGACGTCGTGCTCGGTCACGAGCTTTTGAACGCGACCGCGAAGATGGAGCCGTCGGTTACGAGCGGCGCCGTCTCGGGTTTTCGACAGGACCGCGCGAACCAGCCGGTCATCCAGACCGACGCCCCCGCCGCCCTCGGCAACCGCGGCGGGCCTGCGGTGAACGAGGCCGGCGAGGTCGTCGGTGTCATGACCTCCGTCACCCGGGCATCCGACGCGGAACGCTCGCTCGTGCAGGGCTTCAACTTCATCGTCCCGTCCGCAGCCGTGGCCACGTTTCTCGAGGGCACGCCGGTGTCGCAGCGAAGCGCGGGCCGTTTCAACGCGGCCTGGCACGCCGGCCTGCGTCAGTACTTCCTGGGCGACTATCGGCGCGCTCGCATGCATCTCGCGGAGGCGAATCGGCTTCTTCCCGAGGTGCCCGACGTCCGGCGCCTGACGGCGGACAACGAGACGCGGCAGGCACGACAGCCGTGGCTGCCGTGGCGGGGGGTCGCGGTCGCGATGCTGGTGGTGAGCGGCGTGGGATACGCGACGCTCGCGGTCCGACACTGGGGTCGCAATCGATTCCGCATCAGCCCGGCGGAGGTCGCCCGGCTCGTGGATACCGTGGACCCGCCGGTGATTCTCGACGTTCGCGATGCCGCAACGTACGCCAAGAGTCCGGTGCGGATTCCGCGCTCGGTCCACGCGCCCCTCGACGCCCTCGAGCGCGACCGCCTGCCGACCGATCCTGTGCGTGCCGTCGTCGCCTACTGCACCTGACCCGACGAGCTCACCAGCGCCCGGGTGGCGCACCGGTTGCGACAGCTCGGCTTTCGTAATGTTCGGATCATGAAGGGCGGCCTCGGCAGCTGGGCCAACGCCGGGCTGCCGCTCGAGTCGAAGCTCTAGACGCCGTGCCCGCGGGACCGCCCCGCCGTGAAGTGGAAGTGAACGTGGTACACGACCTGACCGCCTTCCGGTCCGGTGTTGACGCTGATCCGGTAGCCCTTCTCGGCGAACCCCTTCGCCTCACCGAGCGCGCGCGCGGCCGTGAAGCAGCGTCCGATGACGTCCGCGTCCTGTGCCTGGAGCTGGGCGATGGAGCTGATGTGGCGCTTCGGAACGATGAGGATGTGGACCGGCGCCTTCGGGTAGAGATCCTTGAACGCGAGCACGGCATCGTCTTCGTACTCGATATCGGCCGGCGTCTGGCGGGCAACGATGCGGCAGAAGATGCACTCGCTCACGGAGCCTCCCCGAAGTCCCTGCTATAATACGTCGTCCCGACGGTTGAATTCCCCAGGCGAGGCAAAGGAGCAGTTCCGATGGGCACGTGTCCGAAGTGCAAGCTGAAGATTCGCAAGAACGGCAATCACGTGAAGCTCGGCACCACGTGGTATCACAAGAGCTGCCCCGCGCGTTCGTCCGCGAAGTCCTGAGCGTCTCCAACCCCGCGCGCGAGTGACGTCTCATGGTCGGTCGAGACACGCCGCGCCGCCCCTGACGGCATCCATCTTCGCCGCGCCATAACGTCGGCGACGGTACAGGCGATAGCCGAGCAGGCCGGCGAACGCCAGCGGACCGACGAACAGCAGTATGCGCAGGCCGCCCAGGCGCCCGAGGAACTCCGCGGCGGACTCGCCGACCAAGCGTCCGACGGTCACCAGCAGCAAGGCGTAGAGCACGCTGCCCACGACGTCGAAGGCCAGGAACCGCGAGTAGGCGATGTGGCCGCAGCCCGACAGCGCCGCTGCGAACAGGCGCACGCTGGCGGAAAAGCGGCTCAACAGGATCGCCGCCGGCCCGAAGCGAATGAAATACCGCACCGTCTTCTCCACGCACTGCTCGGATCCCAGCGTGAGCCGGCAGTAGAGGGCCAGGATCCGGGGGCCTGTCAGCGCGCCGGCCACGTACGGGACGTGATCGCCGATGAGCGCACCGCCGGCGCTGACGGCCACGAGGGTGGCCAGCGTGCGGGGCTCCGTGGTGAGCGTGGCCGCGACGAGCAGGATGATCCGGCTGGGAAACGGAATACCGGCCGCCTCGATGAGGAAGGCGAAGAAGACGATCGCGACGACGTGCTCGAGCAGGAAATCGAGATGCGACTGGACCCAATCCATACGACCCTGGCGCCGCCAGTGTATACCGGCCCTGGCGTCAGGACCGACGCGTCACGCGCTCACGACGGTCGGCGCACGATCCGCCACCCGATGCTGGCGAAGCGGTCATCCGGCGGCTGCCGGCGCTGCCCTCGACGTCTCTCAGCGCCGGCCGGAGGTCCACCATCGGCGCGCCGTCGCTCGCTGAACCGTCGATCGAGAATGATGACGACGTCCGCCGACTCGGCGAACGCGGCACGAAGTTCCTCGTACACGTGCCGGTACTCGCGTGAAACGACGAAAAACAGCGCCATGACTGCGTACGCCAGTCGATCTGACGACGCACGGCCGGCGCTTATTCAGCCTTGACCCGCGAAGCTGGCTTCGAAGCGGCCGCACGCATGAGCCGGCGCCACAACCGCCTCGAAGCGCTCCAGCGATCCGGACATCCGAGATGGTGGAGGGTAAGGGATTCGAACCCTCGACCTCGGCGTTGCGAACGCCGCGCTCTCCCAACTGAGCTAACCCCCCGAAAACCTCCGTATCTTACACGCGAACGCGGTGGCGACCAACCTCACTTGCCGCCGTCGCCATCCCGGGCGCGCAGCGTCTGGAACATCGGACCCAGGAGATCCATCGGTAGCGGGAAGAACGTCGTCGTGTTCCGCTCGGACGCGATCTCGCGCATCGTCTGGAGATAGCGGAGCTGTACGGCCACGGGGTACCGCGTCAGCACCTCGGCCGCCTCGCCGAGCTTGGCGGCCGCCTGGAACTCGCCCTCGGCGTTGATCACCTTGGCGCGACGCTCGCGCTCCGCCTCGGCCTGCTTCGCCATCGCGCGCTGCATGTCCTGAGGCAGGTCGATCTGCTTGACCTCGACGTTGAGGACCTTGATGCCCCAGGGCTCCGTGTGCTCGTCGATGATCCGCTGCAGCTGCTGATTGATCTTGTCGCGCGCCGACAGCAGGTCGTCGAGCTCCACCTGGCCCAGCACGCTGCGCAGCGTCGTCTGCGCGATCTGCGAGGTGGCGTAGAGATAGTCCTGGACGGCGATCACCGCCTTCTCTGGATCGATCACGCGGAAGTAGATCACCGCGCTCACCTTGATGGAGACGTTGTCCCGCGTGATGACGTCCTGCGGCGGCACGTCGAGGGCCACCGTCTGCAGGCTCACCTTCACCATCTTGTCGATGAACGGCACCATGAGCACGAGCCCCGGGCCATTGCCGTGCCCGCCGGGATTGAAGATGGCGCGGGCGCTGCGGCCAAGGCGGAAGATGACGGCTCGCTCGTACTCGCGCAGGATCCGCGCGAAGGAGCCGATGAAGAACACGGCGGCGACGATTACGACCACGAGCAGCAGCGCATCCATGGAGATCATCGCGAACCCCCCTCGGCGGCATCGATCCCGACCACGCGCACTGTGAGCCCGTCCACGCTGACCACGCGCACCGGCGTGCCGTCCGGAAGCGGCCGATCGGTCACCGCGCGCCAGATCTCACCCTGCAGCTTCACCTGCCCTTCCCCGGTCAACGCCCCGTACGCCGTTCCCGTCGCGCCCACCAGCGCTTCCGCCCCGAGCTGGGGGCGTCGCCCGAGCGCGCGCACGCCGGCGGTCAGCGCAAAGACGAAGATGCCGGCGGTCACGGCGACGGTCGGAATGATGACGGACCACGAGACGCGGAAGCCCGCCTCGGGCTCGTCGTAGAGCATCAGCGAGCCGAGAGCCATCGCGACGACGCCGCCGATGGCCAGAACGCCGTGGCTGACGACTTTCACCTCGGCGATGAACAGCACGATGGCGAAGAGGATCAGCAGCATGCCGGCGAAGTTGATGGGCAAGCTCTGAAAGGCGAAGAAGGCCAGGATCAGCGAGATACCGCCCACGACGCCCGGCAGCACGGCCCCGGGATTCGACAGCTCGAAGATCAGCCCGAGCGTCCCCAGCATCATCAGGACGTAGGCGACGTTGGGATCGGTGATGACGTTCAGGAACCGGTCGCGGAGGCCGATCTCGATCGGCCTGGCCACGGCGGCCTTCGTCGCCAGCGTGACGGGTCCCTTCGGCGTCTTCACCGTCCGGCCGTCGACCTTCAGGAGGAGGTCGGGGATCGACTCCGCCACCAGGTCGATCACGCGCAGCTTCAGCGCCTCGCGCTCGGTGATCGAGACCGATTGACGGACGGCCTTTTCCGCCCAGTCCGCGTCCCGGCCGCGCTCGAGGGCGATCGTCCGGGCGAACGCGGCCGCGTCGTTCTCGATCTTCCGCATGCTTTCCTTGTCGACGCCGCCGCCGACGGCGACGGGATGCGCGGCGCCGATGTTCGTGGCCGGTGCCATGGCCGCCACGTGGGCGGCCAGCGTGACGAAGACGCCCGCCGATGCCGCGCGCGCGCCCGTCGGCCCGACCCACACGATCACCGGGATCTCCGCGTTCAGTAGCCGCTGGCAGATGGCGCGCATCGACCGCTCGAGCCCGCCCGGCGTGTCGAGCTGGATCACCAGCGCTTGCGCCTTGTCGGCCTGGGCGCGCGTCAGCGCCATCTCGACGATGCGCAGGGTGACCGGGCTGATCACGCCGTCGATCTGCACGGTGGCCACGGGCGGCGCAGCGCTCTGTGCGGGCGTCGCCGCCGCGAGCACCAGGAGCCCGAGGCTTGCGACGACGCCGCGGGTCATCGGCCCAGGGCGAAGACGCTGACGAGTTCGAAGGCGAGGTTGGCGGCGAGCAGCGACGTGATCTGGCCCGGGCCGTCGTAGGGGGGCGAGACCTCGACGATGTCGGCGCCGACGAGCGAGTGGCCGGCCAGCGAGCGAACGATGGCGAGCGCCTCGTAGGACGTGAGCCCGCCGACCTCCGGTGTGCCGGTGGCGGGCGCGTACGCCGGGTCGAGCGCGTCGATGTCGAACGAGCAGTACACCGGCCCGCCGCGGAGGCGGCTCAGCCGCTCGGCGACCCAGCCCGTTCCCTGCTCCTTGATCGCCTCGATGCGCAGGACCTCGATGCCGCGCTCGTCGTGGAACGCGAAGTCCTCCGGACCATACAACGGGCCGCGGATGCCGACCTGGATCATGCGACGGGCATCGACGGCGCCGTCCTCGATCGCCCGCCGGAACGGCGTCCCGTGGAAGAACTTGCTTCCAAAGTACTCGTCCCAGGTGTCCGGATGGGCGTCGAAGTGGACGACGCCGAGCGGCCCATGACGGCGCGCGAGGGCTTTCAAGATGGGCAGGGTGACGGAGTGGTCGCCGCCGATGCACAGGGGCCGCGCGCCGGCCGCCGTCACGGCGTCGATCCGCCGCTCGATCGCCTCGTACGTTCGCTCGATGGAGATCGGCACCACGTCGACGTCACCGCAGTCGGCGACGCGCAGCCGCTCGAAGGGATGGACCTTGAGAACGGGATTCCAGGTGCGGATGAGCGAGGACTGCTCGCGCACCGCGCGCGGACCGAATCGGGCGCCGGTCCGGTACGACGTCCCGCCGTCGTAAGGCACGCCGAGCAGGGCCACGTCGAGGCCGGCGAGGTCCTCGGCGGCCGGCAGCAGCATGAACGTGGCGATCTGTCCGAAGCGCGGCGACCGGAACGGATTGCGCGGCGTGAGCTGCGTCATCGGAGCGCTCGATTCAGATCGGCGACGGCATGGGCCAGGAGCGCCACGTCCTCCGGCGAGTTGAAGACGGAAAAGCTCGCCCGGCTCGTGCCCACCACGCCGCACCAGCGCATCAGCGGCTGCGCGCAGTGGTGCCCGGCACGCACGGCGATGCCGTCGGCATCGAGCGCGGCCGCCACGTCGTGCGGGTGTAGCCCGTCCACGCTGAAGGCCACCACGGCGCCGCGCTCGTGGCGCGGGCCGAACACGCGCACGCCCGGGATGGCGGCCAGCTGCGTGGCCGCCTGCACCGCCAGCGCGTGCGTGTGCTCGCGCACGTGCTCCATCCCGAGCTTCTCGAGGTACTCGATGGCGGCGTGCAGGCCGACGGCCTCGGCAATCGGCGGCGTGCCGGGCTCGAAACGCCACGGGAGATCGTTCCATGTCGCGCGATCGATCCAGACCTCCCGGATCATCTCGCTGCCGCCTCGCGCGGGCTCGAGCCCCTCGAGCACCGCCTTGCGGCCGTACAGCACGCCGATGCCCGTCGGCCCCAGCATCTTGTGGCCGGAGAAGACATAAAAGTCACAATCGATCGCCGAGATATCAACCGGCATATGAGGAACGGCTTGAGCGCCGTCCACCAGCGTCAGGGCGCCGACGCGACGTGCCCGGGCCACGATGTCCGCGACCGGCAGGATCGTGCCGAGGACGTTCGAAACGTGGGCGAACGCCACCATCCGCGTCCGCGGCCCCAGCAGCCGGTCGAGCGCGTCGAGGTCCAGGACGCCGTCGCCCACCAGCGGGACGGCGCGGATGGTGGCGCCCCGGTCGCGCGCCGCCACCTGCCACGGCACGAGATTGGAATGATGCTCGAGCTCGGTGACGACGATCTCGTCGCCCGGCCGGAGCGTCCGGCCCACCGCCTCCGCCACGATGCCGATCCCATCCGTGGTGCCGCGCGTGAAGACGATCTCCTCGCGGGACGCCGCGCTGACGAAGCGCTGCACGCGGTCGCGCGCGGCCTCGTAGAGTTCGGTCGCCTCCTCGCCCAGCGTATGGATCGACCGATGGACGTTGGCGTGCGACCGCTCGTAGTAGCGCGCCATGGCTTCGACCACGGAACGCGGCTTCTGACTCGAGGCCGCGGAGTCGAGGTAGACGAGTGGATGCCCGTTCACGATCCGCGAGAGGATCGGGAAATCGCCGCGCGTCTGCTCGTCGAGCCTCACGCCAGCGCCTTGGCGAGCACGGTCAGGGGCAGCGTCACGCACCGCATGCGGGTCGGGCGAACGTCGGCCTGCAGGACGCGCAGGACGTCGCCGGCTTGCAGCCCGGCCGCGTCGTCACGACCCCGCCCCTGGACCAGCTCCGCCACCACGTCCGCCGACGCCGTGCAAATCGCGCACGAGTCGCCGGTGAAGCGGGCCGCGCCGACGCGTCCGTCCTCGAGGCGCAGCTGCATGCGCACGCGATCCCCGCAGAGCGGGTTCACGTCCTCGGCGGTCACCACCGCGGCGCCCGCGAGCTCGCCGCGAAAGCGCGGCCGCCGCCAGCGCTCGCGAATCACCTCGCCATAGAGGGGGGATCGCGCGGTCGTGGTCACTCGAGCTCTCCCCGCGCGGTGTCCGCGCGATACGGCGGGAACCGGTAGGCCATCTCGCGCGACAGAAGCCCCCCGTGTCCGAGCCCGGCGATCTCCGGGTTGCCGACGCGTTCGCCGGCGAGCAGGCGCGGCAGGACGAGGTCGAACGTCGTGGCCTGCGAGAACATCCCGCACGTCGGCATCCCGAGCACGGGGAGCTCCTGCCAGCGCGCGAGCCACAGCAGGCTGCCGGGGTGGGCCGGCGCGCCGTGGCGCTCCATGCGGGCGCCCAGCAGCGTCAGGCCTCCGAAGACCGGATCGAGCGGGTCGAGCGCGCTGGCGCCGGCCACGATCAGCACGCCGGCCCCGGCGTCGCGCAGGGCGGTGAGCTCGTCGGCGACGCCGCGGGCCGACGGCTCGGCGAACCGGACATCCAGCAGTCGGCCCCCGAACCAGTCGATCTTCTGCTTCAGCGCCGACTCGAAGCGCGCCCGCTGTCGGGGCTCGAGGCTCTCCCGGGCGACCGCGCCGACCACGGCCGCGCGGAACGGCGCCACGGTCACCACCCCGTCGCCGGCGGCCTTTTCCACGGCGCGGACGATGTCTCCACCGATCACGAGCGGCGTCACCTTGGCCTTCGCGACCGTCTCGCCGCGCTCGACGGGCTGGCCGTCGAAGAGTGTGAACACGGCGATGCCTTCGTGGACGTTCACCTCGGCGAGGCGGCGGACGTCGATGAGCAGCAATCCCCGCCCGGTTGCCGCGAGCGTCCACTGACCGCCCGTATAGCTCTTCACCTCGACCCCGTCACCGGTGACCGCGGTGGCCAGCCGCCGGCCGGCATCCTCCTCGTGGAGATCGCCGGGATCCACGGCCAGGACGTGCACCTCGTCCCACGGCAGGCCCAGGAGCCTGCGGGCCGCCGTGACGTCGAGCACCGCGCCCTTGGCCAGCGCCACCTTGCCGGCGGCGTCGCGGACGTCGTGGCAGAGCACACGGCCAGTCAGCGCGTCCGCCGTCGCATCGCCTCGGCGCTGTGCAATCGCTTTCACGGCTTCGGCCCTCTGGCGCTCAACGGCCGTCCGGAGCCACCGGCGCGCGTGGCCTGGATCTCGGCCAGAATCGCGAGCGCGATCTCGGGCGCGCTCCGAGCCCCCAGGTCGAGGCCGATCGGAACGTGCACCCGCGCGAGCTTCGCCTCGTCGATCCCCTCCTCGGCCAGGTGACGGAGGATCGTGGCGCCCCGGCGAGCCGAGCCGAGCATGCCGATGTATCCGACGTCGGTCGACAGCGCATGCCGGAGGACCGGGAGGTCGTACTTGTAGTCGTGGGCGACCAGCACCAGGGCCGTCGATGGGATGAACGGGTACTCGCGCACCAGCTCCGACGGAATGCCGATCTTGAGCTCGTCCACGTCGGGAAAGCGCTCGGCGGTGGCGAAGCGCGGGCGTCCGTCTATCACGACCGTGCGATAGCCGAGTGTCCTGGCCAGGCTGGTGAGCGGCATGGCCACGTGGCCGGCGCCGACCACCAGCAGCAGCGCGGGCGGGGCCACGACTTCGACGAACGCGCGCACGCCTTCGAGGAAGAGCGTCCGGGAGGCGCCGCGCGCCAGCGCCTCGCGGGCCTCCGCCACGAAGCGCTGGTCGAGGAAGGCGTCGCCGAGGCTTCCTTCGAGGGTGCCGTCGTCCAGCACGAGCAGCTTGGCCTGCGCACCCTCGAGCCGCGTGACGATGGCGCCGTGGCCGCCGCGCCGGGCGTGCTCGCGCAGCCGGTCGTACATGCGCGCGCCGGCGTCGTCGCTGCCGTCGAGGGCGACGGGCTCGACGAAGACTTCGATGGTTCCGCCGCACGTCAACCCGATCTCCCAGGCGTCCTCGTCGCCGAGGTTCATCTCGAGGAGCCGCGGCCGGTTGCTGGAGAGCACGTCCTCCGCCTGCTCGATCACCTGCGCGTCGACGCAGCCCCCGATGGTGACAGAGCCGAGGACGCGGCCTCCCTCGCCCACCAGCATCTTCGCGCCTTCTTTGCGAGGCGTGGTGCCGCGGGTGTTCACCAGCGTGGCCACGGCCGCGCGGCCACCGGCTCTGCGCAATTCGTCAATGTGATCGAACAGTTCCGCCACGGGCTCAATCATACGACGCTGGCGGGGAAAACGCGACGAGGGCGGCGGGGCCGCGGAGACGCTCAGCGGGGACGGTTGCTGCCGACCGAGGCGAGGCTGAGCAGCGCGAGCCCCGTGAGGAGCAGCATCACGGGCTCGCTCGTCGCGAGCGGGAAGATGTCCGGGAAGAACGAGGAGACGAGCGCCTGCGCCTGCCTCGGCGCGTGCACGACAGCGAGCAGCAGGAGCAGCAGCAGCGCCACGATCTTCCGCATTCGTTCCGCCCTTCCGGGATCGCGCTGATCCCGCCTCCACGCGGTGCAAGCCGAACGCCAGACCTGCGAGCCGTTTTTCGCGGGACTCCAGCGCCGGGATCCTGCAAGGCCTTGCACAACTGCGCAGTCGAGATGCGAGCGGTATGGCGCGCGCTGCGCTCAGAGACGGAGGGTGCCGGCGAGCGCCCGGAGCGCGGCCAGGTTGTGGGCGGCCGCGAAATGATCGACCAGCGGCAGCGCGGCCGCCATGCCGCGCGTGAGCGGCTCGTACGACGGGTTGCCGAGCAGCGGATTGAGCCAGATGACCCGGCCGGCTCGACGCTTGATGCGGAGCAGCTCCGCGGCCAGCGTCTCCGGATCGCCGGTGTCCCAGCCGTCCGAGAGGATGATGACGATCGTGCGCCGGTCGACCAGGCCGGGCCAGCGGCGGTTGAACTCGGCCAGCGACTCGCCGATCCGCGTGCCGCCCGACCAATCGCGCACGGCCGTCAGTCGCCGCAGGACCTCGCGATACGAGCGCGTCCGTAGAAATTCGGTGACGCGGGTGAGGTGCACCGAGAACGTGAACGTCTCCACGCGGGAAAAGACCGCCTGGAGCGCGAACAGGAACTGCAGCAGGAAGCGGCTGTAGAGATCCATCGAGCCCGAGACGTCGCACAGGAGCACCAGACGCACCTTGCGCCGCTTGCGCCGTCGGTAGCGCAGATCGATCAGGTCCCCGCGCGTGAGGTTCGCGCGCAACGTCCGGCGGAGATCCAGCCGGCCTCGACGCGCCGATGGCCGGCGCCGCCGGCTGATCCGACGCGCCAGCCGACGTGCGATCTGCACCGTGAGGCGATACACGGCGTCCAGCTGGTCCCCGGAGAACGTGGCGAAGTCCTGCGTGGCCAGGGCCTCGCGCTCGGAGGCGGCCGGCACGCCGAGCGGCTCGTCGCCGTCGTCCACGCCGTCGTCGCCCCACGCGTCGAGCGCCAGTGACTCCCGTGGGCTCTCGCGCTCGGTGGCCGGCCCCTCCTCCGGCACCGCCGGCATCAGGGCCTCGGCGATGGCGTCCGCTTCGGTCGCCACCCGCCAGAATGCGTCGAACGCGCGATCGAAGGTCGGCACGTCCTCCGGCCGGCCGACGAAGACGGCGCGCAGCCCGAGGTAGACCTCGCGCCGATCGCCGACGTCCAGGTGGTCGAGGGCGCGGACGGCGTCGGTGACGTGGATGAGCGTGACCGGCAGGCCCTGGCGGCGGAGGAGAGCGCCGAAGCGCGCCACGGCGCCGGCCAGGTCGCGCGGCACGGTCAGCCGGAGACTTGCAGGAACGGACCGACGCCGGACTTCTGCATCTCGGCGCGGAAGCGCTTGATGTCGTCGGCGTCCTTCAGCACGCAGCCGATCGTCTCGGTCACCAGCGTCTCGTCCAGGTGGTCCGTGTGCAGGCTGGCCAGCGCGTGCGCCCAGTCCAGCGTCTCGGCGACGCCGGGGACCTTGGCCAGCCGCATGCGCCGGATCGCTTCCATGAACCGCGTCACCTCGGCGGCCAGACGATGGTTGATGCCGGGCACCTTGCGCTCGACGATCCGGACCTCCTTGTCGTACGTCGGATAGTCGATCCACAGATAGAGGCATCGCCGCCGGAGCGCGTCCGACAGCTCGCGCGTGCGGTTCGAGGTCAGGATCACGTACGGCGGATGCGTCGCCTTGATGGTGCCGATCTCGGGGATCGTGACCTGCCAGTCGGAGAACACCTCGAGCATGAAGGCCTCGAACTCTTCGTCGGCGCGATCCACCTCGTCGACGAGGAGCACCGGCGACTGCTCCTGGGTGATCGCCTGCAGCAGCGGTCGCCGGAGCAGGAACTCCTCCGAGAAGATCTCACGCTCCTCTTCCTTGGCGGAGCGGCCGGATGACTCGTGCAGCTTGATGTGCAGGAGCTGCTTCTGGTAGTTCCACTCGTACAGCGCGGTGCCGGCGTCGAGGCCCTCGTAGCACTGCAGACGGATGAGCTGCGTGCCGAGCATGCGCGCCATGACCTTGGCCACTTCCGTCTTGCCCACGCCGGCATGGCCTTCGATCAAGAGCGGCTTGCGCAGGCGCATCGCAAGGTGCACCGACGTCGCCACCGGCGCGTCGGTGACGTACTCCGCCGCCTCCATCAGCTCCTGAATCTTGCGGATCTCGTCACGCATGGCGGTCACGATTGTACATGAAGGCGCGCGAAGTCCTCCGGCGTGTCGACGTCGGCCGGCATCGCGACGTCGAGCGCGACCACCTCCACGCGCTCGGGACGCGCCGCGACCACCGCGCGCGCCCCTTCGTCCCCGCGCAGCACGCGCAGCTCGGGAAAGACGTCGGACGCGAAGACGACCGGCGTCCCGCGCATCCCGCGGTACGACGGGGCCACGATCGATTTCCGGCTGCGCCCCTGCGCCACCAGCAGCGCGGGCAGCACGTCGGCGGGCGTGCGCGGCTGATCGCCCAGCACGATGACGGCGGCGGACGTCCACGGCTTCAGCGCGGCGATCCCGACGGCGATCGACGACCCCTGCCCGTCCTGCGGCCGCGAGTTGACAGCGAACCGGACGGCGAGCCCGGCGAGGGCGGACCGCACGGCCGCGTCGTCCTGGCCGGTCACGACGACGCAGTCACCGACGTGCGGGAGCACCGCTTCGACGCTCCAGCGAACGACCGGCTTGCCCTTGAAGTCGAGGAGCAGCTTCTGACGCCCCATCCGCCGCGCGAAGCCCGCCGCGAGCACGACGGCCGCGATCATGAGGGGGGCGGCGACGGCGGGGACGGCGGGTGATACCGCCGTCCGCCGCCGAAGACTCAGGCCGTGGCCTTCTTCGCCGCCGCCTCGATGGCCCGGCGCGCGAAGACGCGGCAGAGATGCGACTTGTACTCCACGGAGCCCTGCAGATCGGCCTGCACGTCGACGCCCTCGGCGGCCTTCTGGGCCGCCGCCTCGATGGTGGCGGCGTCCAGCCGCTTGCCGACCAGGCCCGCCTCGACGCCCCTGGCCCGGACAGCCTTGGTCCCGGCGCCCGTGATGCCCACGCCGGCCTTCGTGCACGTCCCCTGCTTGTCGACGGTGATCACCGCCGCCGCGCCCACGATGGCGAAGCGAGAGGCCGGATGCGCGAACTTCATGTAGGCGGACCCGGTGCCCGGCGTGAGCGCGGGCACGCGGATCTCCACGAGCAGCTCGTCCTCGCGCAGCGCGGTGGTCATGAGGCCCTGGAACCAGTCGTCGACCTTCACCGTGCGCTTGTCCTTCGCGCCCTGGCAGACGAGCTCGGCGCCGAGCGCGATGACGGTCGCCGGCATGTCGGCCGCCGGATCGGCGTGGGCGATCGAGCCACCGATCGTGCCCTTGTTGCGAACGGCGGGATCGCCGATGATCTTCGCGGTGTCGGAGAGGACCGGGCACTTCGCCTGGAGGAGCTTCGACGACTCCACCTCCCAGTGCGTGGCCATCGCACCGATGACGATGGTGCTGCCCTCTTCCTTGATTCCGCTCAGCCCCGGCACCTTGCGGAGGTCGATCAGGTGCTTCGGCTGGGCGAGCCGGAGCTTCATCATCGGGACCAGACTGTGACCGCCGGCGAGGATCTTCGCGTCGTCGAGCTTGCCGAGGAGACCGAGTGCTTCCTGCACGCTGCCGGGCGCGTGGTACTCGAACGCGGCTGGATACATGGCTAGCTCCTCTTTCCGTTGATGACGTTCCACACGCGCGCGGCGGTCAGCGGCATCGCCTCGATGTGATCGACGCCGAAGGGAGCCAGCGCGTCCACGACCGCGTTCACCACCGCCGGCGTCGCCGCGATCGTGCCCGTCTCGCCGGCGCCCTTGATCCCCAGCGGGTTGACCGGCGTCGGCGTGACCGTGCGGTCCGTTTCGTAGTTCGGCAGCATGTCGGCCTTCGGCATGGCGTAGTCCATCATCGTGCCCGTCACGAGCTGTCCCGATCGATCGTCGTAGACGGCGCCCTCCCACAGCGCCTGCCCCACGCCCTGCGCGATGCCGCCGTGCACCATGCCGTCCACGATCATCGGGTTGATGACGTGGCCGACGTCGTCGACGGCGACGTAGCGCAGCACCTTCACCTCGCCCGTGTCGCGTGAGACCTCGACGACGCAGGCATGGGCGCCGAACGGGAAGCAGAAGTTCGCGGGATCGTAGAACGACGTCTCCTCGAGCCCGGGCTCGAGGCCCTCCGGATAGTTGTGCGGAACGTACGCCGTCAGCGCGACGGCGCCGAATGGAACCGCCTTCGACGGCACCCCCATCACCTGGAACTGGCCGTTGACGTACTCGATGTCCTTCGGCGAGGCCTCCAGCAGATGGGCCGCGATGAGCTTGCCCTTCTCCTTGATCTTCTTCAGGGACATCTGGATGGCGGTGCCGCCGACCGACGCCGAGCGGCTTCCGTAGGTGCCCATGCCGAACGGCACCGAGCCCGTGTCGCCGTGCACGATCTCCACCTGCTCGATCGGAATCTGTAAATCATCGGCCACGAGCTGCGCGAACGTGGTCTCGTGCCCCTGGCCGTGCGCGTGCGACCCCGTGTACACGGTCACCATTCCCGTCGGATGCACGCGGACCTTGCCGGACTCGTAGAGGCCGGCGCCGGCGCCGAGGGCACCGACGACCTTCGAGGGCGCGATCGAGCACGCCTCGATGTAGGTCGAGAAGCCCACGCCGAGGAGCCGTCCCTCCTTGCGCGCCGCCTCCTGCTCCGTCCGGAACTTCTTGTAGTCGAAGATGCTGAGCAGCTTGTCGAACGCGCCCGCGTAGTTGCCGCTGTCGTAGACGACGGCCACGTGCGTCTGGAAGGCGCCCGAGAACTTCGGGATGAAGTTCTTCTTGCGCAGCTCGGCCGGATCCATCTTGAGCGCGGCCGCCCCCGCATCCACCATCCGTTCGAGGACGTAGGCCGCCTCGGGGCGGCCGGCGCCGCGATAGGCGTCGACCGCCGTCGTGTTGGTAAACACCCCGGTGACGTCGACGTGGATGGCGCCGATCGTGTAGACGCCGTTCAGCAGCGTCCCGTAGAGGAACGTCGGCACCGCCGGCGCGAACGTCGACAGGTACGCGCCCAGGTTGGCCGTCGTCTTCACACGCAGCCCGAGGATCTTTCCCTCGCGCGACAGGGCCAGCTCGGCCTCCGTGATGTGGTCGCGCCCGTGCGCGTCCGTGACGTATGCTTCGCGTCGGCTCGACGTCCAGCGGATGGGCCGCTTGATCTGGCGCGACGCCCACGAGCAGACGACCTCCTCGTTGTAGAGGAAGATCTTCGACCCGAAGCCGCCGCCGACGTCCGGCGCGATCACGCGCACTTTGTGCTCGGGGATGCCGAGCACGAACGCGCACATGAGCAGCCGGTGCACGTGCGGATTCTGGGAGGTCACCCAGAGCGTCAGCTCGCCAGTGGCCACGTCGAAGCGCGCCACGCAGGCGCGCGGCTCCATGGCGTTGGCGACCAGCCGCTGGTTGACGATGCGCTTCTTCACGGTGACGGCGGCGTTCTTGAACGCCGCGTCGGTGGCGGCGGCATCGCCGAGCGCCCACTTGAACGCCACGTTGCCCGGCGCATCGGCATGGATCTGCGGCGCGCCGGCCCCGCTCGCCTTGTCGGTGGCCGTCACAGCGGGCAGTGGCTCCCACGCCACGTTCACCTTCTCCGCGGCGTCGATGGCGGCCAGCTGGCTGTCTGCGATGACGACGGCCACCGGGTCGCCGACGTGGCGGGCGACGTCCGAGGTCAGCGGCATGTGCGGCACCATGCTGAGGTCCTGCACCACGCCAGGGATGTTCTTGGCCTTCCGGAGGTCCCAGCCACAGGGCAGCGAGTTCACGCCGGTCATGTCCTTGGCGGTGAACACGGCCACCACGCCGGGATGGGCCTTCGCCTGCGCCACGTCGATGGACTTGATGCGCGCGTGCGCGTGCGGGCTGCGCACGAAGGCGGCGTACGTCAAGCCGGGAAGCTTCAGGTCGTCGACGTACTGCCCGCGCCCGGTGATGAAACGAGGGTCCTCGCGCCGCTTGATCGACTTGCCGAACAGACGCTCAGTCGTGGCCATGGCTGCGCCTCACTTCTTTCCGGCCATCTGCTCCGAGGCCCACTGGATCGCCTTGACGATGTTGTGGTAGCCGGTGCACCGGCAGAGGTTGCCCTCGAGCTGATGCCGGATCTGGTCCTCCGAGGGCTTCGGATACCGCTCGAGGATCTGGTGCGCGGCCATGATCATGCCCGGCGTGCAGAAGCCGCACTGGAGCCCGTGCTTCTCCCAGAACCCCTGCTGGATCGGGTGGAGGTCGCCGTTCTTGGCGAGCCCCTCGATGGTCGTGATGTTGGCGCCGTCCGCCTGCACCGCGAACAGCGTGCACGACTTCACCGCCTGCCCGTTGATGAGGACCGTGCAGGCGCCGCACTGACTGGTGTCGCAGCCGACGTGGGTGCCGGTGAGGCCGGCGTTCTCGCGGATGTAGTGGACGAGGAGCAGGCGCGGCTCGACGTCGTCGCTGTGGCTCTGGCCGTTGATCGTCATCTTCACTGGCAGTTTCACGGCTGGTCCTCCAGGGTTCGGCGATTTGTGGAAGGTGCCGGAACACCGGGCGCGACAGAGGGTAAGACCTCGTCAAACCTCTGTCAATCATGATGGGGACCCCGAAATGGCCCCCATGTCCCCCTCGCTCGGCCCGCCCCGGCTCAGCCGTGGCGGACCTCGAGAACCGTTCAGGGCTGGAGGAGGCGGCGGCCCTCGGCGCGTGCCTGGTCGAGCACCTCGCGGACCGGGAGCGCCTTGTCGCGGGCGATGCGCGTGACGTCGGCGAACTCGGGGGTGACCGTGACCACCCGTCCCTCGAGGCGCGACACCTTGAATTGCATCGCGCCGTAGGTCGTCGACAGCGTCACCGTCTCCCGCGGCAGGGTCGCGCGCTGCCACTCCGTCCAGCGCAGACCGATGGTCGAGGACTCCTCGAAGAGCACGTGGACCAGACGGTCGAGGCGGTCGCGGGGGCACAGCGCGGTGAGCACGGTGCCGGGCCGGCTGCGTTTCATCACCACCGGTGTGAGGAACACGTCGACCGCCCCGGCCTCGAAGAGGCGCTCCATCAGCGGCTCGTACAGCTGGGGCGACATGTCGTCGATCGTGGTCTCGACCTGGATGATGGTCTCGGCGCCCACCGCACTCGCCGACTCACCGACGAAGCATCGCAGGATGTTGGGCGTCTCGGGCAGATCCCGGGTGCCCGCGCCGTACCCGACGGCGCCGACGACCATCGACGGTAGCGACGCGGCCGGCCGGGCGAGCGTGGTCAGGATGGCCGCGCCGGTCGGTGTCAGCAGCTCGGCACGCACGCCGGTGTCGACGACCGGGAAGCCACGCAACAGCTCGGCCGTTCCGGGCCCGGGCACGGGCATGCGGCCGTGCGCCGTGTCGGCGAAGCCGCCGCCCAGCGGCAGCGCCGACACGTAGACGGCGCCGACGCCGAGCATGGCGAGGCCGAGCACGCCGCCGGTGACGTCCACGATGGCGTCGACGGCTCCGACCTCGTGGAAGTGCACCGCCTCTCGCGAGGTGCCGTGCACGCGCGCCTCGGCCTCGGCGAGCCGGCCGAAGACGCGTCCGGCGCGCTCCCTGACGGCCGGGTCCAGCGGGCTCGCGTCGAGGATGGCCTGGATGTCGGCCAGCGAGCGCTCGTGTCGATGCGCGGCCGCGTCGACCGCGACGTCGATCCTGGTGGCCCGGAAGGCGCCCCTCTTGACCTCGTGCCGCACGAGATCCCAGCCGGGGAGCGCCAGCTTCCGCAGCTCGGCGCGGAAGGCGTCGAACGGTACGCCCGCGTCCACGAGGGCGGCCATGATCATGTCGCCCGCCGCCCCGCTCGGACAGTCGAAGTACGCGATCTTCACGCGGCGACTAGCGGATCTTCGCGACCAGGCGATTGATCTGCGACGCCTGGTGCGCGGCGCCATAGCCGTTGTCGATGTTGACCACCGACACGCCGGGAGCGCAGGAGTTCAGCATGGCGAGGAGCGCGGCCAGGCCATTCAGCGACGTGCCGTAGCCGATGCTGGTCGGCACGGCGATGACCGGACGGTCCACCACGCCCGCCAGCACGCTCGGGAGCGCGCCCTCCATCCCGGCCACGGCGACGATCACGTTGGCTTCCGCGAACAGCTCGCGGTGGGCCAGCAGCCGATGCAGGCCGGCGACGCCGCAATCGTTGACGCGCTCGACGCGGTTGCCAAGGGCCTCCGCCACCAGCGCGGCCTCCTCGGCCACCGGCAAGTCCGCCGTTCCCGCCGCCGCCACCACGATCAGGCCGACTCCCTCGCGGCGCTCGGGCCGCGCCACGATGAGCCGCGCCAGCGGATGATGCACGTGCGCCAGACCCGAGGCTGCCACCGCCGCCGCCACGTCCCCGTCGGCACGCGTTGCCAGCACGTTGACGTGCTCGCGCACGAGCGCTCTCAAGATCGCCACCACCTGCTCCGGCGTCTTGCCGGGGCAGAACACCGCTTCCGCCCCGCCCGCGCGCAGCGCGCGGTGGAGATCGACCTTGGCGAAGCCGAGGTCGTCGTACGGCAGGCGGCGTAGGCGCTCGAAGGCGGCGTCGGCGGCGACGCGTCCGGCCGCGACGTCGTCGAGCAGCGCGCGCAGCCTATCGCGGTCCATGGCTGCCCGGCTTCAACAGGAGGTTCGCCGAGCCGGACTGCAAGCCCGCGAGGTCCACGGTGACGTAGACGTAGCCGAGCTCCCGGAAGCGGGTGACGATCCGGGCGTGCCGGTCATCCTCCCAGAGGCGAGGAAGCTCGTCGTGCGCGATCTCGAGCCTCGCCAGCCGGTCATGATGACGGACCCGGAACTGCCGGAACCCCAGCTCCCTCACGAAGGCCTCGGCGGCGTCGATTCGCCGGAGCTTCTCGGCCGTGATGTGGTCGCCGTACTGGAACCGGGAGGACAGGCAAGCGAAGGACGGCTTGTCCCACGTCGGCAGGCCCAGCGTGCGCGAGAGATCGCGGATCTCGGCCTTCGTCAGTCCCGCGTCGATCATCGGCGCACGAACGCCTCGCTGCCGCGCCGACTGCATGCCGGGCCGATGGTCGCCGAGGTCGTCGACGTTGGCGCCGTAGACGAGCGTCCGACAGCCCTCGCGCTCGGCGATGGGCGCGAGCCGGGTGAACAGCTCCTCCTTGCAGAAGAAGCAGCGGTTCGCGCCGTTCCTGGCGTACTCGGGGTTCGCCAGCTCGTCCGTGCGCACCACCACGTGGCGCAGCCCGATCAGCGCCGCCAGCTTGCGTGCCTCCGCCAGCTCGCGGGCCGGGTACGTCTCGGAGTCGGCGGTGACGAGCACGGCGCCGTCGCCGAGCGCATCCTTGGCCGCGCGCGCGAGCAGCGTGGAGTCGACGCCGCCGGAGAAGGCCACCACCACGCTCTGCAGCTCGCGAAGGATCTCCAGGAGCCGGACGTACTTTTCCCCGACGTCGACGCCCGCGCTCGTCATCGCAGCACCGGCGCCGCCAGCTCGGCCAGCGAGCGCATGGGCCGCGCGCCGACATGGGAGATCACCTCGGCCGCGGCCAGCGCGCCGAGACGGCCGCACGTGGGCAGCGGCAGCCCGCGGCTCAGTCCCACGATGAACCCGGCCGCGTAGAGGTCGCCGGCGCCCGTGGTATCGACCACCGCCGGCACCGGCTCGGCCTTGACGGCGTGGACGCCGTCGGCGGCGACGATGACGGAGCCGCGCTCGCTGCGCGTCAGTGCCGCCACCTCGCAGTGCCCGCGGACGCGGGCCACCGCCGCGTCGAAATCGGAGACCTCGTAGAGCGAGAGGATCTCCGCCTCGTTGGCGAAGAGGATGTCGACGTGGCGCTCGACCAGGTCGACGAACGCCGCGCGATGGCGGTCGACGCAGAAGGGATCGGAGAGCGTCAGGGCCACCTTGCGGCCCGCGGCATGCGCGACATCCGCGGCCACCCGGAAGGCTTCCTGCGCCTCGGGCGGATCGAAGAGATACCCCTCGAGATAGACGATCCGCGCGCGCTCGATCAACCGCTTGTCGATGTCGGTCGGCCCAAGCCGGGAGGAGGCGCCGAGATACGTGCTCATCGTACGCTGCGCGTCGGGCGTCACCACGATGAGGCAGCGACCGGTGGACGGCCCCTGGGCGGCCGGCGGCGTCGCGTAGCCGACCTGGACCGAGCGCAGGTCGTGGCTGAAGACCTCGCCGAGCTGATCGTTGCGCACCTTGCCGACGTACGCGGCCTGCCCACCGAACGACGCCACGCCGACGATGGTGTTCGCCGCCGAGCCGCCCGAAACCTCGATGCCGGGCCCCATGGCGGCATAGAGGTCCCGCGCGCGCGTCTCGTCGACGAGCTGCATCGTCCCCTTGGCCAGCCCGTGACGGCGGAGGAAGTCGTCGCCGGCGTGCGTGAGCACGTCGACGAGCGCGTTGCCGACGCCGACGACGTCGAGCTCAGCCACGGCGCGCCTTCCTCGGCTTCCGGGCCTCCGGCGCGAAGTACTTGCCGATCAGCAGGTCGAGGCGCCGGCGGGTCGCCAGCGGGAAGGCGGCGGGGCTGGTGATGACCGCGTTCTTCAGCAGCGTGGCGCACTCGCACGTCCTCGGCCCGGCGATGGACGGGATGACCCCGCGCAGCACGTCCTTGGCGGTGGCCACGTTCTTCATCAGATTCGCAACCACCGCCTCCACCGTCACCGCGTCGTGGCTCTCGTGCCAGACGTCGTAATCGGTGGCGAGGGCCAGCGTCGCATAGCAGAGCTCGGCTTCGCGGGCCAGCTTGGCCTCCGGCATGTTCGTCATCCCGATCACGTCCACGCCCCAGCCGCGATAGATACGCGACTCCGCCTTCGTGGAGAACTGCGGTCCCTCGATGCAGATGTAGGTGCCGCCGCGGTGGACGCTGGCGCCGGTGCCGCGCGCCGCCTTCTCGAGGAGACCGGCCAGGTGGCCGCACACCGGCTCGGCCATCCCGACATGGGCCACGATGCCGTCGCCGAAGAACGACGAGGCGCGACGCTTCGTCAGGTCGAAGAACTGATCGGGGACGACCAGGTCCAGCGGCCGGATCTCTTCCTTCATGCTGCCGACCGCGGAGACCGAGATGACCCACTCCGCCCCGAGCGACTTCAGCGCCCAGATGTTCGCCCGAAAGTTCAGCTCGGTCGGCGTCAGGCGGTGGCCGCGGCCGTGGCGCGGCAGGAAGATCACCGGACGGCCGTCGAAGCGGCCCGTGCAGAGCTCGTCCGACGGGTCGCCGAAGGGGGTACGGACACGGCGCCAGCGGACGTCGGCCAGCCCCGGGAGCTCGTACAGCCCGCTGCCGCCGATGACGCCGATCGCTCCGCCGCTCACGCCGCCCTCTCCTCCTCCAGCCGCCCGTGCAGGCGGGCGCCGTCGGCCTCGGTGATCTTCACGCGGGCCAGCCGCCGCATCAAGGCGTCCGGACCGGCGAAGCGCACCTCGGCGTAGTGTCCGGTCAATCCCACCAGGTCGCCGCCGACGCGCGCGCGGCGCTCGAGCACGAGCACCTCTTCGACGCGGCCGCCGAGCGACCGCCTGAAGGCGGCGGCCTTCGCCTCGCCGAGGCCGCGCATCACGGCGGCGCGTCGTGTCAGCGTCGTGGCGTCGACCCGTCCAGCCCGTGCCGCCGCCTCGGTGCCTCGGCGCGCCGAGTACGGGAACACGTGGAGATACGTGAACGGAAGCTCCGCGACGAGGGCCGCGGTGGCGGCGAAGTCCTCGTCCGTCTCTCCGGGGAAGCCGACGAGCACGTCCGCCCCGAGCCCGAGGCGCGGAAACGCGGCAGCCAGTCCGTCGACCACGCGCCGGTACATGGCAACGGTGTAGGGCCGCCGCATCGCGCGGAGCACGCGATCGCTGCCGCTCTGCAGCGGCACGTGGAAGTGCGGCGCGACGACCGGCGAGGACCGCAGCGCGTCGAGCAGCTCGTCGGTCACGTAGGCCGGCAGCAGCGAGGACAGCCGCAGCCACCGCAGGCCGTCCACCCGACCGAGGGCGCGCACGAGGCCGGCCAGCGTCGCGCGCGGCCGAAGGTCAGCGCCGTAGTGGCCGAGATCGATGCCGGTGAGCACCACTTCGGGATGGCCGAGCTCGACCCGTCGCCGCACGTGCTCGAGCACCGCCGCCGGCGCCAGGCTGCGGCTGCCACCGCGCGCGAAGGGGACGATGCAGAACGCGCAGCGGTGCTGGCAGCCGTCCTGAACCTTCACGAAGGCGCGGGACCGATCGGTCGGCCGCGTGGGCAGCGGCGGCGGCACGAAGCGCGCGCCCGCAACGTCGGTGACGCTCAGCCGCGAGACCGCCGGGCGGTCCGAGAGCAAGGCCGCCACCAGCTCCGGTAATCGCTCCTTGTCCGCGTTGCCGACCACCAGGTCGACGCCGCCGAGGCTCGCCACCTCCCCCGGGCTCGTCTGCGCCCAGCAGCCGGTCACGACGACGCGCGCGGCGGGATTGGCCCGGCGGGCACGCCGAATGGCCTGCCGGTCGGAGAACTCGGCGCGGGCGGTCACCGTGCACGTGTTGACGACGACCGCGTCGGCCGGCGCTTCCGCCGGGACGACGGTGAAGCCGCGCGCTTCGAGACCCGCCTGGATCTGCTGGGTGTCGACCTGGTTCAGGCGACAGCCGAGGGTGGCGAGCGCGACGCGCCCGCTCACGCGACCGCGGGCTCCTTGAGCTGCCCGCAGGCGGCGCCGATGTCCTCGCCCTTGCTCCAGCGCACGGTCGTGGTCACGCCGGCGTCGAGCAGGATCGACTGAAAGGCCAGGATGCGGGTGAGCGGTGGCCGCCGGAAGGCCGAGCCGTCCCAGTCGTTGAACGGGATGAGGTTGACCTTGGCTCGGATGCCGCGCAGCAGGCGGACGAGCCGCTGCGCCTCCTCGGCCGAGTCGTTCACGCCGTCGAGCAGCACGTACTCGAAGAAGACGTGCTGCCGCGGCGCCAGCGGGTAAGCGCGCACCGCCCGCATCAACGCGTCCAGGTTCCAGGCACGATTCACCGGCATCAGGCGCGAGCGCACCTCGTCGGACGCCGCGTGCAGGGAGATGGCGAGATTGACCTTCAGGTCCTCGCGCCCCAGCTTCTCGATGCCGCTCACCAGTCCGACCGTGGAGACGGTCAAGCGCCGCGGGGAATAGCCGAGGCCCAGCTTCGCCTCGGTGAAGACACGGAGCGACTGCACGAGCGCCGCGTAGTTTGCGAGCGGCTCCCCCATCCCCATGAACACGATGTGGGTGACGCGCTCGCCGTCGGCCAGCAGGCCGTTCGCGGCGAGCAGCTGCCCGACGATCTCGGCCGCCGTGAGATTCCGCGTCAAGCCCATGGTTCCCGTGAGGCAGAACGCGCACGCGTAACCACATCCGACCTGGGTGCTGAGGCACAGCGTCGTGCGGCCGTCATCCGGCATCACGACCGCGCTCACGCGAGCCCCGTCCTCCAGGCGGAACACGAGCTTGCGGCTGCCGTCCTGTGAGGCGGTGGCGCGCTCCAGCTCCGGGAGCTCCGTGCGCGCGCGCGCGGTCAGCGTCGTCCGGAAGCCCCGGGGGAGGTCGGTCATTCCGCCCAGATCGGTCACGCCCTTCCGGTACAGCCAGGTCGCCAGCTGGCGGCCGCGATAGCGCGAGGCGCCAAGCTCCAGCGCGAGGTCTTCGAGCTGGGACGGAAGCATTCCGACCAGATTCGGCGCAGACATCGGGGGAAGGATAACACTTCCCCCTCGGCGCACCGACGGCCGGCGCTCAGCTGGCGTCGGAGAGCCGCTGGGACTCGCTGTAACCGCGCCCCGTGAACGTCATCCAGGCGCCGTGGCACTCCGCGTGGAACCGGAAGATCAGCGTTGCGCAGCGCTCGATTTCGAACTCGCGCTCGTCGCAGGTAATGACCTCGCCGCAGCCGTCGCAGGTCTTCGAGCCGCCGCGGCCGACCCACGCGCCGCTCTGGAAGGGCGCGGGGAGACCGCCGCGTCGGGCCTTGTCCAGAGTCCGCTGCGCCCGGGTTTCCCGTCGGTCCGAGCCACCGCGAATCCGCCGGCGCACGAGCGGCCCGCTGACCGCGGTGAGCTGCCGGCTCCACTCCGTGAGCGCGATGGCTCGGTCCCAGGTCTGTCCGATCCGAGCGGACAGTGAATCGACACCGGCGTTTGCTGAGGAGATGCTCGTCTGCATGTCACTGACTCCCATGTGTGACGACGTCAGCGGGCTCGACACCACGCGGGTGAATCAGAGAGTCGCGGGTACAGGACAGCTTACACGAGCGACGAGGCCCCGTCGACGAGCCGCGGCCCCGGCGACCGCGC
The DNA here is from genome assembly GCA_036556545.1 of Candidatus Methylomirabilota bacterium. Classification (GTDB taxonomy): domain Bacteria; phylum Methylomirabilota; class Methylomirabilia; order Rokubacteriales; family CSP1-6; genus AR12. The sequence continues at coordinate 140,110 of DATBJF010000083.1, read as the reverse complement.
GTATCGGACACCGGACCGGAGGAGTCGGGAATGCGCGAACCAAGTGAAAGATCGTCATCGAAAATCCACAATCCTCGTGGGGAGCCGGTGGATAACCGTGTGCGGAACCTCCGGACCTCCTCGGTATTCCGATAACTTAGTCCGGTTCGCCCATTCGTTCAGCATCAACTCTGCAATACGAGGTAAAGATCTAGCAGGTTGGTGTTGGTCGGACCCGAGCGCAGGAGATCACCGGCGGCGGCGAGAAACGTGTAGGCGTCGTTGTCGTCGAGCGCGACACGTCCGGAGCGACCCGCACGCTCGCCGCGCGCGAGCGTTGCCGCGTCGGCGGTGCCGCCGGCGGCGTCCGTGGGCCCGTCGGTTCCGTCCGTTCCGGCGGCAAGAATCGTCAGTGTGTCGTCGGCCCGCATCTCGAGCGCCGCGGCCAGCGCGAACTCCTGACACCGTCCGCCTCGACCGCGGCCGCGCACCGTCACCGTCGTCTCCCCGCCGGCGATCAGGCACGTGCGCGCCGGTAGCAGGCGCGCCCGTGCCACGAGATCGCGGGCAACGTCACGCGCCTCGCCCTCGAGGCGGCGTGTCAGCAGCTCGGCCCGATATCCGAGCCGCCGGGCTTCGGCGGCGGCCGCGTCCACGATGAGGGCGTTGTTGCCGACCACCACGTTCCGCACGCGCTCGAAGAGGAGATCACCGGGCTTCGGGGTCTCCTCGATTCTTCCGTCGGCACCCGCCGTGAGTCGCTCGCGAACGGCGGCCGGCACGCGCGCCGACACCCCCTTGCGCTCGAGCACGGCCAGCGCCTCGGCGAACGTGCTGCGGTCGGGTGCGGTCGGCCCCGACGCGATGACGTCGAGCGGATCACCCACGACGTCGGACAGGATCAGCGAGACGACGGCCGCCGGGGCCGCGGCGCGCGCGAGCTGGCCTCCCTTCAGCAACGAGAGATGCTTGCGCACGGCGTTCAGCTCGTTGATGGTCGCGCCGGCGGCGAGCAGCAGACGTGTCGTCTCCTGCTTCTGGGCCAGCGTCACCGGCGGCGCCGGGGCCGGGGTCAGCGCCGAGCCGCCGCCCGAGACGAGGACCAGCACGAGCTCGTCGGCGCTCGCCGCCCGCACGCGATCGACGATCGCCAGCGCGGCGGCCTCTCCGCGCGCATCGGGCACGGGATGGCCGGCCTCCACGAGCCGTATCCGCCGCGTCGGCGCCGTGTAGCCGTCCTTGACCACCACCAGTCCGTCGACGATCCGCTCGTCCAGCACGGCCTCGACGGCGAGCGCCATGGCGCCGCTCGCCTTGCCGCATCCGACCACGCGCACGCGGGACGGGCACGGTCGATCGGCGATGAGGATCCGGTCGCCGTCGCGACGGAGGACGCCGGTGACGAGCGGGGCCACGTCGCCGGCGGCGAGCGCCGCGCGCCAGATGGCGTGAGCGGCCTCGCGGGCGCGCTCAGACAAGCGCGCGGAGCTTCTGCAGCCGTTCTCCCGCTTCCCGCAGCATGTCGTCGGTCTTCGGGAAGCAGAACCGGATCTTCGTGCGGCCGAGCTCGGTGTGGGCGTAGAAGGACGAGCCGGGCACGGTGGCCACCCCGACTTCCTTGATGAGGTACATCGCGAACGCGTGGTCGTCCTGGACGCCGGCCGCCTTCATGAATCGCGTGACGTCGGTCAGGATGTAGTAGGCGCCGCGCGGCTTCCACGCGACGAAGCCCGCACGCTCGACGTATCCCCACAGCAGGTCGCGCCGGCTCTCGTAGGCCTCGCGGAGCCGCACGTAGTACTCACGGGGCAGCCGGAGCGCGGTGACCGCGGCCTCCTGCAGCGGCGCCGGTGCTCCCACGGTGACGAAATCGTGGGCGCGGCGGATGCCGACGCTGATGGCCTCCGGCGCCACGGCGTAGCCAACGCGCCAGCCGGTCACCGAATACGACTTCGAGATGCCCGAGATCGTGATCGTCCGCTCGGCCATGCCCGGCAGCGTCGCGATCGGCGTGTGGCCGAGCCCGTCGAACACGATGTGCTCGTAGATCTCGTCCGTGATGGCGAGCAGGTCGTGCTGGAGGCAGACGTCGGCGATCGTCTGCAGCTCGGCGCGAGAAAAGACCTTGCCCGACGGATTGTTCGGGCTGTTGAAGACGATCGCTTTCGTCCGCGGCGAGACGGCGCGCCGGAGGCGGTCGGGGTCGAACGAGAAGTCCGGCGGCTCCAGCGGGACGAAGACCGGCTGGGCGCCGGAGATGATGCAGCCCGGCCCGTAGTTCTCGTAGAACGGCTCGAAGATGATGACCTCGTCGCCCGGATTGAGCACGGCCAGCAGCGTGGAGAGCATCGTCTCCGTCGAGCCGCAGCACACGGTCACGTGCCGCTCGGGATCGATCTCCATGCCGTAGAAGGCGCGGTACTTGTCGGCGATGGCCGCCCGGAGATTCTGGGCGCCCCACGTGATCGCGTACTGATGGAAGTCGCCGTCGATCGCCCGGTGGGCGGCCTCGATCAGCTCCGGCGGCGGCGGGAAGTTGGGCATCCCCTGCGCCAGGTTCACGCCGCCGAGCTGGCTCACCACGCGCGTCATCTCGCGGATGACCGACTCCGTGAAGCCCTGGACGCGGCGGGAGATCACGGGACGACGACGTCCCGCTCGATGGGATCGACCTGCACGCCGGCAGCCTTGAGCCATGCCACGCCCTTTGCGAGCGTGTTCTCGTCCTTCGCGTCGAGCTCGAGCGCCACCCAGCCGTAGTCTTCCTTCACGTCGGCGCGACGGATATTGATGACGATGTCGAAGTCCTTCACCAGCCGATAGATGATCGGCTCCTGGATCAGGCTCGGCGGAAACGTGAGGCGCAGGCGCATCCGGCTCATACGGCCGACCGCTCAGCGGCCTCCCGCGATGGCGGGAACGATGGAGACGATGTCGCTCTCCTTGAGGGCCGTCTTCCTGCCCTCGAGGAATCGGATGTCCTCCTCGTTGACGTAGATGTTGATGAAGCGGCGGAGCTCGCCGCTGTCGTCGACGAGGCGCTCCTTGAGCCCGGGGAACTGGCGCTCGAGATCGGCCACCACGTCGTCCACCGTGTCACCGGTGGCCCTCACTTCGGCCTGGTTCCTCGTCGCCTGGCGCAGCGGAGTCGGGATTCTGACCGTCGGCATGTGGCGTCTCCTTTCAGCTCGTCTGCGATTTGAGGTTCGCCAGCGCCTGGTCGAATGCCGACAGCGACGGCTTGATCGCGACGTGCGCGGACAGCTTCTCGTACAGGGCATCAGGCGTCTTCAGCCCGTTGCCGGTGATGCAGATGACGATCGACTCGTTGCGCGGAATGACGCCGGTCTCCAGCAGCTTCCTGGCGGCGGCCACGGTCACGCCGCCCGCCGTCTCGGTGAAGATGCCCTCCGTCCGCGCCAGGAGCAGCATCCCGTCGATGATCTCCTGATCGGTCGCGTGCTCGCCGTACCCGCCGGACTCCTTCGTGGCCTTGTAGGCGTAGTAGCCATCGGCGGGATTGCCGATGGCGAGCGACTTGGCGATCGTGTTCGGCCGCACCGGCTTCAGCACGTCGGTGTCGTTCTTGATCATGGTGACGATGGGCCCGCAGCCGAGGGCCTGGGCCGCGTGCATCTTCGTCTGGACGGGGCCGTCGATGAGCCCCAGCATCGTGAGCTCCTTGATGGCCTTCCAGATCTTCGTGATCAGCGAGCCACCCGCGCACGGAACCACCACGTGCTGTGGCGTGCGCCAGCCGAGCTGCTCCACGATCTCGAAGCCGTAGCTCTTCGAGCCCTCGGAGTAGTACGGCCGGAAATTGACGTTCACGAACGCCCACCGGTACTTGTCGGCAATCTCCGAGCAGAGGCGGTTCACCTCGTCGTACGTGCCATGCACGGCGACGAGCGTCGGATCGTAGACGAGCGTGGCCAGGACCTTGCCCTGCTCCAGATCGGCCGGAATGAAGATGTACGACTTGAGACGGCCTTCGGCGGCGTGAGCGGCCACGGAGTTCGCCAGGTTGCCCGTGGAGGCGCATGCCACCGTGTCGAAGCCGAACTCGCGCGCCTTCGTCACCGCCACCGACACCACGCGGTCCTTGAAGGACCAGGTGGGATGGCACACGGAGTCGTTCTTGATCCACACCTCCCGGCATCCGAGCTCGTCGGCGAGGTTGTCCGCGCGGATCAGCGGCGTGAAGCCCACGTGGTGGCCGACCGCGACGTCGCCCTCGACGGGAAGCAGGTCCTTGTACCGCCACATGCTGGGCGGCCCGGCCATGATCGACTGGCGAGTGACGACGCCCCGCAGCGCGTCGTACTGGTAGTCGACCTCGAGGGGGCCGAAGCAGAACTCGCAGACGTGAACCGGCGCGGCGGCGTAGTGGCGGCCGCACTCCCGGCACTTCAGACCTTTCAGCTTCGCCATGGCCTCTCCATCGGTAGGGGAATTGAGCCCCGGTATTTGCTGCACCGACAGCAAGACATTGGGTTACTAGAACAGATTTCCCAAAAACTTCAAGCGGTTTTCCCCGTATCATTCCCGAACCGTGGGCCGACTGCTCGGGCCGCTTCTCCCGCTCCTCGGCTTCGGCGTCGCGTTCGCGGCACACACCGTCGGCGGCTCGATGCCCGGGTTCGACGACCATCCCGGCCAGCTCTATCGCGCCTGGCACGTGATGACCAGCGGGCCGGCGCCGTGGGCGTGGAACCACGGCTGGTGGGCCGGGTATCCGGAGCTGCAGTTCTATCCTCCGGGCGCCGCGTATCTCGCCGCGCTCGTCGCCTGGCCCGCGCAGGGTGTGCTGTCCCTCGAGGCCGCATACGTGATGGTGCTCTGGCTCACCTATCTCCTGCCCGGCGTGACGACGTACCTCGCCGTCGCGCGACTCGCGGGCAACGCGTGGCTGGCGCTGCCTGCCGGCTTCGTCGCCTTGACGCTGGACGCGGGCATCACCAGCGGCGTCGAGGGCGGCGTGCACATCGGGATGATCGGCGCGCGTTTGGCGTGGGCGCTGCTGCCCGCGCTGCTGTGGGCGCTCGTACCGTGGACGGACAGCGAGCGTCCGATGCGCCCCGCCGTCCCGTTCCTCCTGGCCGCGATCGTCCTGCTGCATCCCGCGCAGCTTCCGGCGGCGATGGCTCTCGTGATCCTGGCCGCTTTCACGCGGCCACCACGCTGGCCACGCGCACGCGCGGCACTGGCGGCGCTCGGATCGGCGGCGGCGCTCACCGCCTTCTGGACGCTGCCGCTCCTGGCCCGGCTCGCCGAGACGCGGGCGCTCGCCTGGGGCGCGCTCGGTCTCGCCGACGTCCTGCGCCCGTTGCCTCTCGTCCTGCTCGGGCTCGCGGCGGCCGGCCTCCTCTGGCGGCTGCCCGTGTTTCCGAGCGAGCGCGTGGCGCTCTGGTGGCTGCCGGCCGCGGCCGGTCTCACGCTGCTGGACCGCTTCGTCCTGGAGCCGCTCGGCGTCCGCTTCCTGCCGTCGGACCGGGTCGTCGACGGAGCGTGGATGGCGCTCGTCGTCGCCGCGTCGGTCAGCGGCGTGCGCCTGGCGCAGCGCCTGCCCGCCGCCGTGCCGACGCCGGCCATCGGCGTCGGCGCCGCGCTCGTGCTCGCCCTGCTCGCGCAGCGCGGGGCGACGCTGGTGCTGCGGAGCGACGCCGTGTCGTGGCCGACGCTGCGCAGCATCGAGCGAGGCCTGCGCCTGCTCGATTTCTGGACGGCGCTCGGCCGGCTGCCCGAAGGCCGTGCGCTCTTCGTCCGCTCGGGCGTCCCGCTGGTGCACGGCACCGACTGGTGGCGGCTTCACACGCACGCGACGGCACTGACGCCGGCCGCGAGCGGCCGCGAGATCGTGCACGGCACGTTCACCCACCCGGCGCCCATCGCGGCGCTGGTCTACCGCGGCGACGCCGGGCGCGCCGCCGTCACGCGGCTCGCCGAGCAGCTCGACGGAGAGCAGCTGTTCGGCGAGCCCCTGAACACGATGGACCCGGCGCGGTTCACGTCGCGGGCCGATCGGCTCGGCATCGGCGCCGTCGTCGCGCTCGAAGACGACGTGACGAAGCTCGACTGGCTTCCGGAGCGGACGGCATTTCGACGTCGCATCACGCTGACACCGTTCAGCATCTTCGTGCGCGAGACGCCGGTGGCGCTCCCGACGAAAGCGGATGGGGCGACGAGGCGAATCACGCTCGCCGGCGAAGTCGGAGCCTGGGTACCGGCGAGGATGGCGTACTACCCGCTCTGGCGAGCCGAGATCGACGGCGAGCGCCTCGAAAAGCGGCGCGGTGCGGACGGCGTCCTCGAGGTGCGACTCACGCGACCGCTGCAGCACGTGACCCTTCGCTACAGCGCCGGCGCGCCCGAGATCCTCGGCGTGGCGGTGACCGCCGCCGCTCTCGTGGCGTGGGCGGCGGCGGTCTGGAAACGGCGCTCCGTTATCCCTTGACCGCCGCCGCGCCGGCGTCGGCGCATTCCTGGTCCTGCTCGCCGGTGCCGCCGCCACAGCCGATGCCGCCGATCACGCGGCCGCCCACGCTGATGGGCGCCCCGCCGAGCGTCGGGAGGACCTCGCCCTGGGCCACGACGGGCATCACGTGCCAGAAGCCCCAGCCCTTCGCGCCCTGCGTGACCAGCTCCGCCGTGCTCTTCCGGAACGCGGCCGCCGCCGTGGCCTTGGCGCGCGAGGTGTCCGGCGTCAGGAATCCGGTGCCGTCACCGCGGGCGCTGAGCACGAGCCGGCCCGCTTCGTCCACCACGGTGACGGTCATCGGGGTACCGAGCGCGCGGGCTCTGGCCTGGGCGGTCCTCACGGCGGTCTCGGCCATCTCGAGCTTGAGATCGATCATTTCTGCTCTCCTTTGTAGCGATGACGGTTGCACGGCTAGGGGCGTGGGTGGCCTGTTCTAGATGGATGGTGGCTCCGCACGCCCGACCATTGGTTGATGGGGCTCCACGCCGACCATTGGTTGATGGGGGCTCCACGCCGACCATTGGTTGATGGGGCTCCACGCCGATCCTTGGTTGATGGGGGCTCCACGCCCGATCATTGGTTGATGGGGGCTCCGCACGCCCGAGCATCGGTTTCCGGTTCCGTGGCTCGGCTCGGCGCTCCATGGCCCGCGGACGTGTCGTTCGAGCGTCCGGTCAACCGTTGCCGACGCTTCTACTCTCGAATCACTGATCCCGACTCGCGCCAATGCATTCTCGCACCACACGATTCGTTTCCTGCCGCTCACCTTCACCGCTGCGCGGTCCGCGACGCGGTGTCCGGGCGTAACGTCGTGGTGGCGCGGGTGGTACCGGAGATGTCGATGATGCGGGCGGTGAGCGCGGTGGCGTCGGCGAGGATCTCGCCGAAGTTCATGGCGAAGCCGAGTGAGCCCAGGGAGCGCGAGCGGAGCGAGCGGTCGAGGAAGCGCGGATAACCCTGCCGGGCCGACAGCGGCCCGGCGATGAACTCGTGGATCGCATAGTCCGCAGCCGGCCGGTGACGAAGCAGCTCCGCGTGATGGACGTCGCCGGTGAGGAAGACGACGTTCCGCACGCCGCGGGCGCGCAGCTCGGCCAGGATCAGATCGCGCTCGTGCGCGAAGCCGGTGCCGCCGCGCGGATAGCCGAGGACGTTGGCATTAGACCAGGAGTCGGCGTGGCGACCACCGGTGAAGATGCCGAGCGGCACCGAGCTGACCACCAGCTTCCACGTCGCGTCGGAGGCCGCGGCAGCATCGAGGAACCAGCGGCGCTGGGCGGCGCCGAGCATCGTCTTGTCCGGACCGTCGGGCGTCGCGTTCGCGGAGCGGTATTGCCGGGTGTCGAGGACGAAGACCTCGACGTGGCGTCCCCAGCGGATGGCGCGGTAGAGCCGCGGCCGCTCCTCGGGCGGACCGAGGACGGGGAAGTACTCCTGGAACGCGCGGCGGCCGACCGGCATCAACGGCTCGTCCGGTCCGACGAAGTTGTTCCGCACCTCGTGATCGTCCCAGATCGGATAGACGGACGTCGTCCGGAAGAACGCCTGGAGCGCGGGATCGGCCCGGTTGTAGCGGTGCTTGGCGCGGAACGCGTCGAGCGAGTCGGCCACCGAGACGGCGATTCGCACGTGCGGGGCACCACCGCACGCCTGATCGGCGTAGATGGTGTCGCCCACGAAGAGGAACAGGTCGGGAGCGCGGCGCGCCATGGTGCGGAAGATCCGATACCCCTCTTCCACGTCACGGCAATATCCCGCACCGCCCAGATCGCCGCTCCACTGCAGCCGGACCGGCGCGTCCGCGTCGGGGCCGGGGCTGGTCGTGAAGCTTCCGCTCACGCCGTCTGCCCCCGCCTCCACGTGGTAGCGATACCGCATCCCCGGACGAAGCTCGCCGAGCTCGACCACGGCGGTGCGATCGCGCGCGGGGTCGGGGCGTGCCTCCAGCACGCGTGGCGCTCCACCGTCGGCGGCCCCCACCGTCACGCGAGCCACGTCCGATTCCGCCCGCAACCACAGCCGGGCCGAGCCCGCCGTGGTCTCGCCGATCGTGACGAGCAGGCCCGGCTCCGCCGCCGGCGGCGTCGCCGGGTCGATCCGGTTCGGTGCGGCGCCGAGGAGCAATGCCGCCGCCACCAGCGAGCGGACCCGGCGCGCGGTCATTCCACCCCGATCGTGTGGCTGAACATGACCGAGTCCGTCTCGTCGATCAGCCGCACGGTGAGCAGCGACGGCTCGATCGTGACCTCGCCGAAGTTGAAGACGCCGCCGCGTGCGAAGAGTGAGCGCGGATTGAGGCCGATGTCGATCGGCCGCGGCCGCCCCAGGCCGGCCGACAGCGGCCCGGCGATGAACTCGTGGAACGACCACTCCAGATGCGGGTGATGGCGGATGAGCTCCGCGTGGTGGACGTCGGCCGCGATGAAGACGAGATTGCGCACGTCGCGCCGCCGGAAGGCCCGCAGGATCTCGTCCCGCTCGGTGGCGAAGCCGGCGCCTTCCTGCGGGAACCCGAGCACGTTGGCGCTCGACCACCCGTCGCGGCGCTCCGGCCGTCCCGTGGGCACCGACAGCGTGACGCTGGAGACGATGATCTTCCACGTCGCGGTCGACGACGTCACGGCGTCGATGAGCCAGCGCCGCTGGGCGGCCCCCAGCATCGTCTTGCCGGGACCGTCGGGCCGCGTGTTCTCGCTGCGGTACTGTCGCGTGTCGAGGATGAACAGCTCGACCAGCCGCCCCCACCGCACGCGTCGATAGAGGCGGCCCGGCTCCTCGTCGGGCGGAATGATCGGCCAGTAGTCGAGGAACGCCTGGCGTCCGATCGGCATGAGGGGCTCCACGCTGCCCGCGAAATCGTTCCGGACCTCGTGGTCGTCCCAGATGGCGTACACGGACATGCGGCGCAGGAACGTCTGGAAGCCGGCGTCCTCCCGGTTGTGACGGTGGCGAGCCCGGTACTCCGGCAGGGTGAGCGCCTTGAACGCGGCGCCCGGCGCCGCTCCCGGCTTGCTGCACGGCACGTCGGTGTACGCGGTGTCGCCGACGAAGAGGAAGAAATCGGCGGGATAGCGAAGCATGGTGGGGAAGATCGTGAACCCGCCCTGTGCGGGCCGGCACAATCCGCCGCCGCCGAGGTCGCCGCTCCAGAGGAACCGCACGCGTCCGGGATCCGTCGGCGCGGGCGAGGTGACGAACTCGCCCTCGGCAGCGGCCCCGTCCTGGCTGACGCGGTACCGATAGCGGGTGGCCGCCGTGAGCTCCGTCACCCGTACCTTGCCGGTGAGATCGTTGTCGCCTCGAACGCCGAGGCTGAGACGGCGGCTCGCCGTGGCGCCCTCTGCCGGGGCGAGGTCGATCGTCACCTCGCCGGGGCGCACACCGCGCGTCCACAGCACGGCCGTGGTGGAGGTCACGTCACCGGCGGCGATGAGGAGATTGCCCTGCGCCAGCGCCGCCGACGCGGCGACACCCACCGCGAGCACGAGCGCCAGCGACGCGCGCAGCCGGCGGCTACCGCACGATGCCGGCCAGATGGGCCAGAGCCTCCTGCTCGAATTCTGACAGCGACTGCCCGAACGCCGCCCGGAAGTTGCCGCCGCGGTCGACGCGTCCGCGGAACGAGTGGAAGTAGTCCACGACACGATCGAAGCCGTCACGCCGGATCAGGTGGTCGGCGAGCAGGAAGACGAGCTGATACGTCGCCTGGGAGCCGTCGCGGAGATGGCGATTGGTGAAGCCACCGGGCGTGCCGAGGACGTCGAGGTCGAGCCGGCCGCTCAGCAACGCCGGGTGCCGCCGCACGGCCTGTACCGCGGCGGCCCGCCGCCGGCGGAGCGTGTCGAGCTGCAGCCGCTCGAGCACGTGAAACGCCGTCCACTCCGCCATGCCCTCGGCCAGCCACTGCTCGGCGCGCCCCTCGCCCTGCGCCATCTCGATCTGCGACACGTGTGTCAGCTCGTGCGCGATCAGTCGCAGCCACTCGGCGCTCGACACCGCCCCTTCGTGGTGGAGCAGGAGCTGGCGGCGCTTGCCGATCCCGGCCGCGAAGTCACTCAGCTCGGCGGCTCGCAGGCGAGAGACCTGACCGTCCTGGACGAGGCCGTCTTCGAAGATCCGGCGCGAGGAGTACACATAGACCGTGACACGCGGCGGGACCGGCATCCGGAGGTCGCGGTTCAGGATGGCCGCGATGCCACGCACGGCCTGGTCGTGGGTCACGAACTCGTACGCGCTCTGCGGCATCGGCATCGCCGCCGGGTCCATGCTCACGGGCACCACGGTACGGCCTCCCGCGCAGGCGCCCAGGCCGAGCGCCAGGCCGAGCAGGACAGCGGTACCGCGCATCCGGGGTGTCGCTAGACCAGCGGGTCGTAGTTGAAGTACTGACCCGACGTCAGCAGCGGCACCAGGTGGTGCTGCAGCGTGCCCGGGAACATGTCCGCGATGCGCGAGGGCGTCCAGCCCTCCGCGTGGTGGACACGCATGATGGGCCGCTCGTGACCGAACAGCATGAGTTCCTTGCCGCGGACGCCGAAGACCTGGCCGGTGACGTCCTTGGCCGCGTCGGAGGCGAGAAAGACGGCCATCGGCGCGATGTGGGCGGGCGACATCTGCTTGATCTTTTCCACCCGCGCCTTCTGCTGGTCGGTCTCGGTCGGGATGGTGCCGATCATGCGGGTCCAGGCAAAGGGCGAGATGCAGTTGGCGGTGACGTTGTAGCGCGCCATGTCGAGCGCGGTGGCCTTCGTCAGGCCGAAGATCCCGAGCTTGGCGGCGGCGTAGTTGGCCTGGCCGACGTTGCCGATCAGGCCCGAGGTCGACGTCATGTTGATGAAGCGGCCCCACTTCTGCTCGCGCATGACCGGCGCGGCCGCACGGGTGACGGCGAAGGTGCCCTTGAGATGGGTGTTGAGGACGGCGTCCCACTCGTCCTCCGTCATGTTGAAGATCATCCGATCGCGGAGGATGCCGGCGTTGTTGACCACCACGTCGATGCGGCCGAAGGCGTCGGTGGCCGTCTTGATGATCGCCTGCCCGCCGACCATGGTGGCCACGGAGTCGTAATTCGGGAGCGCCTCACCACCGGCCGTGCGGATCTCCTCGACGACCTCGTCGGCCGGTTTCTGCGAGGCGCCGGCGCCCGTCTCCGAGCCGCCGTAGTCGTTGACGACGACGCGCGCACCCTCCTTCGCCATCAGCAGCGCGATCTCGCGTCCGACCCCGCGTCCCGCCCCGGTGACCACGACCGCCTTGCCCTCGAGAAGCATCGTCGCCCCCTCACCCGACATAAAAACGCCCGCCACGATACCACACCGCGTCAAACACCAACACCGTCAACCTTTTGAGACGACCGCCGCCACGCGCGACCCGCCCCCCGCCCCCAGCCGGCGAGTTCGACGAGGTCGGCGGTCGATCGGCGGCTCCGCGGGGAATCGGATGTCTCAGCGTGTGGCGAGAAGGGGTCAGATGCGAGGCGACGAGGAGGGAACGCCTGAGGCGTAGGCCGCCTACGCCGCAGGGCGGACCCGACGAGTCAACGAAGCAGATGACCCCTTATCGCCGCACGCGACGCGCATCCAAACTGGCCACATACGCGGCGCCGAAGACGAAGACGATGGAGGTGTAGTACGCAAACATCACAAACGCGACGAGCACGCCGAACGGGCCATAGATCTGGTCATACACGCCAAAGCGGCGGATGTACCACCCGAACAGCTGCTTGGCGAACTCCCACAGCATCGCGGCCAGGATGGCCCCGATGAGGGAGGCGACCACGCTGGGACGGCGGCGCGGCACGTAGTGATAGGCGAAGTAGAACATCATCGACGAGAGCGTGACGCTGAAGGCGCCCGTCGTCCAGTACCACCAGGCCGGCGACATCTGCAGCGCCTCGAAGAAGAACTCCTGGAACCACTGGAACACCCACGTCACCGAGCTCGCCGCGAACAGCAAGACCGTGAGGAGGACGACGAGCACGGCGTCGAGCAGCATGTTGCGGAAGTACTGGCCGCTGCCCTTCACGCCGAGCATCCGGTGCATCACGAGGCGCGAGGCGCCGAAGAGCGGGGTGGAGAAGAAGACGAGGATCAGCGTTCCCGTCAGCCCGGACACCGCGCGCGTGTCGACGATGCGCAGCAGCACGGCCGCGATCTCGCGCCGGTAGACCGGAAAGTTACGCGTGAGCTGGCCGATCACCTCCTGCTTGGCCTGATCGCCGGACAGCACGAAGCCGACGGTCGAGACACCGAGCAGGCTCAGCGGGATGCAGCACACCAGGAAGAAGAACGCCAGGCCGGCGGCAAGGAAGAAGCCGCTCTCCGCGAAGAAGCGCGAGAAAGCTCCGCGGATGGCCAGCATGGCCGCGGCTCAGAGCAGTCCGCGCACCAGGCCGCCGTCCACTTGCACCGCCAGCCCTGTCACATAGGACGCGCGCTCGGAGGCGAGGAAGACCACGACGTTGGCGAACTCCTCCGGCGTGCCGACCCGCCGGACGGGCACGTCCTCCACCGCCCGCGCGAGATACTCCTCACGCGACAGGCCCGAGATCTTCTGACCACCCAGGAAGCGGTCGGTCATGATCTTGCCGGGACAGACCGTGTTGACGGTGATGCCGTCCTTGCCGAGCTGGCCGGCCAGCGTCTTCATCATGCCGGCCACCCCCGGCCGCACGGCGTTCGACAGCAGCAGCTCGGGGATCGGCTGCTTCACCGAGACCGACTGGATGGTGAGGATGCGGCCCCAGCGGTGCGCCTTCATCGAGGGCAGCACGCCGCGCACGAGTCGGACGACGGACAGCAGCGAGACGTCGAAGGCGCCCTGCCACTGCTCGTCCGTCATGTCCTCGAAGTAGCCGCGCGGGGGACCGCCCGCGTTGGCGACCAGGATGTCCACGCGGCCGAACGTCTTCATCGCGCGGTCGACGAGGTTGTCGACGTCTTCTTTCCTGGTGACGTCGGCCGGCATGGCGAGCACCTCGGCCCTGGTCCTGGCGCGAATCTCTTCCGCCGCCGTCTTGAGGTCGGCCTCGGTGCGCGCGCACATCACGATCCGGGCGCCCTCGGCCGCCAGCCCCATGGCGGAGGCTCTCCCCATGCCCTTGCTCGCCGCCGTCACCAGCGCTACCTTGCCTGCCAGTCCGAGGTCCATCGCTCATTCCCTCTGTTTGAAGAATTCCGCGCGGTCGCCGGTGGTGACCTCGACCCGCCGCGTCTTGCTGTCGCGCACGACCTCGAGCATCAGGCGCTCGCCGGGCTCGTGGCGCCAGAGTGACAGATAGAGCTCCTTGCGGCTGCATACTTCTTGCGCGCCGAGCGACACGATGATGTCGCCCTCCTGCAGGCCGCCGCGATCGCCCGGCCCCTCCGGGACGATGCCGGCGATCACGACGCCCTCATCGATGGCGTGCGCGAAGACCCCGAGCCACGCCCGACGCGGCCGGCTCGTGACGCGCCCGAAGCGTAGCAACTCGCTCTCGTGCTCGCGATAGCAGTCGACGGGGATGGCGAGCGAGCACCGGGCGATCTCGTTGAGGTTCAGCGAGACGATGCCCAGCAGGGCGCCCGTCATCGAATAGAGGGCGCCGCCGCCGAAGCCCGGGTTCTGCGCGCTCGACACGATGCCGCGGTCCAGCAGGTACTCCCAGTACGCCTCGAACTCACCGAGATAGGTGATCACGCCGCCCCCGACCCGGCGCTCCTGAGGGGCCGTCGCCGCGACCGAGACGACCGGCTGCCCGCGCTCGAGCTCGAGTCCCGGCGGCGCGAGCGGAGCCGCCACCAGGCCCTGGCGCTTCACGCGCAGCACGGCGATGCCGGTCTCGAAATCCTGGCCCACGATCTCGGCCTTCACGCGCCGGCCCTTCACGAAGCCCACCTCGACCGTCTGCGCGCCCATCACCACGTAGTTGACGGTCAGGATGAGGCCGCCGGGATCCACGATGACGCCGCTGCCCATGCGCTCGTTGCCGAGAATGCGCGTGGACGGATGCGCGCGCGGCACCGCCACGTGCAGGTTCACCACCGTCTGCAGGAGATGGCGCGCGAACTCGACGGAGGCGTCCATCAGTGGACGCCGCCCAGGTGACGGCCGAAGAACTCCGCGACACGGCGATGGGCGTCGGCATCCGCCGCTGCGTCATAGCCGACCGTCGCACCACAGCACTTGTTCGGCCGGTTGCGGTTCTCGACGTCGGCGATCCAGGCCCGCGGCTGGCCCTTGACGTCGAAGTAATGGACCGCCCCCGGATAGACCACGAGGGTGACGTCGGCGCCCTTGGCGCGCTGCGCCTCGGCGAGCTGTACGCACTCCGAGGCGAGCGTCCAGTCATCGTCGGCGCCGATCAGGAGCAGCAGCGGGCGCACCGAACGCTCGTTCACGAGCGAGAAGCAGCCGCCGGGGTAGACGCCGACGGCGGCTCTGAAGCCCGGCTCGGGGATCTGCACACCGCGCTTCCTCGTCCGCTCGAACGTCGGGCCGTTCACGGCGGCCATGGCGAAGACGCCGCCGTTGGACCACCCGATGATGCCGACGCGCTGGCGGTCGACGTAGGGGCGGCCGTGCAGCCAGCGGAGCGCCCCGATGGCGTCGTCGAAGCGGGCCGTGTTCAGCAGCTCCTCTCCCGGCGTGCACGCCTCCGTGAGCCCGCGCGGCCGCCACGAATCGACGACGAGCGCCACGTACCCGCGCTCCGACAGCCAGCGCGCCCAGTCACGGTTGGACTCCGACACGCCGTGGCAGCCGTGCATCAGGACGACGGCCGGAAAGACGCCGGAGCGGGACGGGCGAAACTCTTCGGCGGGAATGCGCAATGCGGCGCCGGGCGTGACGTTCTCGAAGGAGACGACGGCGGGGGCGCAGCCGGCGAGGAGGACCGAAGCGGCGAGCATCGCCGCCCGGAGTGTTAGCCGCATGTGCCGAGCATACACCGAAGCGATCGGTATAGAATCCGGCCATGAGCGATGTCGTTCGCCTGATCGTCTACAGCGACTACCTCTGACCGTGGTGTTTCCCGGCGGCGGTCCGCCTCCGGCGATTGCAAGACGAGCTCGGGGCTGCGCTCAGCGTCGAGCACCGCGCGTTCCCGCTCCGTCCGACGCCGGTGCCCGGCGTCGCCTTCAAGGGGACGTACCGTGAAGACGGCTGGCGGCGCTGCGGGCAGATGGCCGCCGCCGACGGGATCACGTTCACGCCGTGGCCGCATCCGCAGATGCCGAACTGGAGCCTGCCGGCCCTCGAGGCGGCGAAGTGCGCGGCCCGCCAGGGCGAGGCGCTGTTCGAGCACGCGAATCTGGCGCTGTTCGAGGCGTACTTCACTCACAGTCGCAACATCGCCGACCCGGCCGTCGTGCGCGAGATCGTGGCCGGCCTCGGCGCCGACCTGCGCCGCTTCGATGCCGACCTCGAGTCCGGCGCCGGGCGAGAGGGCGTGGTGAAGGACTACGAGGCGGCGGTGGCCGAGGGCGTGCGGTCCATCCCGACCGTGATCGTGCCCGAGACGGGACGCGCCCTCGTCGGCCTCGTCGACGCGGCGATGTACCGCGCGGCGGTGGAAGAAGCCACCGCCTGAGCCATCCGCCGCCGCTGCTCTTCGGCGCCGACCGGACGCCGGGTCTCGTCGCCGCCGCGCTGGCCGCCGACGGCCGCGCCGTCCGTCTCTGGCGTCGCGAGGGCGCCGCCCTCCGCGTCGAGGCGGTTCCCTTCAGTCCCTTCTTGCTGCTCGCGGACGCGCACCTCGTCAGCGAGGCGCCGGGACTGACGTCGCTCCGCGAGCTCGACGGCGCCGGCGCGCTTCGCTGGCTGGCGACCTTCGGCACGTGGAGCGAGGCGCTGGCCGCCCGGGATCGCTGCCGCGACACCGGTGCCGAGGCGGGCTCGCCGGCGCCGTACCGGTTCCTCGCCGACCCCATCCATCAATATCTGCTGCTGACGGGGCGCACCTCGTTCGGGGACATGCGGTTCGGCGACCTCAGGCGGCTCGCGCTCGACATCGAGGTGGTGACCACCGACGGCTACGAGTTTCCGTCCGCGGCGCGCGCGGGCGACCGCATCGTCGCCATCGCGCTGGCCGACTCGAGCGGCTTTCGGGAGGTCCTTCGCGGCGACCGCCTGGACGAGGCGACGCTGCTCGCCGAGTGCGGGCGGCTCGTCGACGAACGCGATCCCGACGTCATCGAGGGACACAACATCTTCCGCTTCGACCTCGAGTACATCGAAGCACGCGCCCGCCGCCACGGCGTGCCGCTCGCCTGGGGCCGCGACGGCAGTCTGCTGCGCGGCCGGCCGGCCCGCCTCTCGGTCGCCGAACGCACGATCGGCTTTCGCCGGTACGAGATCGCCGGCCGTCATGTCGTCGACACGTGGATGCTCGCGCAGCTCTACGACGTGGGCGCGCGCGACCTGCCCTCGTTCGGTCTCAAGGACATCGCGCGGCACCTGGGCGTGGCCGCCAGCGGCCGCACCTACGTCGATTCCGCGCAGGTGGCGAGCGAGCTCGCCCGCGACGCCGATCGCCTCATGGCCTACGCCGCCGACGACGCGCTGGAGACGCTGGCCGTCTCCGCCGTGCTCGCCCCCGCGTACTTCGCGCAGGCGCAGCTCCTGCCCTTCGACTACCAGGCGGTCACGCTGCGCGGCGCCGCCGCCAAGGTCGACGCGCTGATGCTGCGCGAATACCTGCGCCGCGGTCACGCCGTCCCGGTGCCCGGCCCGGGCCAGAGCGTCGGCGGCGGGCTCACCGCCATCTGGCAGCAAGGCGTGGCCGCGCCGGTCCTGCACGTCGACGTCACGTCGCTCTATCCCTCGCTGATGATCGCGGGGCGTGTGGCGCCGGCCACCGACGCGCTCGGCGTCTTTCTCGAGCTGCTCACGCACCTGCGGCAGGTGCGCGTGGCCGCCAAGCGCCTGGCGCAGGCGGCGGTCAGCGAGGAGGAGCGACAGCACCAGCAGGCGCTGTCGCAGTCGTTCAAGATCCTGATCAACTCCTTCTACGGCTACCTCGGGTTCTCGTCGGCGCACTGGAACGACTTCGAGGCGGCCAATCGCGTCACCGCCGAGGGCCGCCGCATCGTCACCCTGATCGTCGAGCATCTGCGCCAGGCGGGCGCGACCCCGGTGGAGGCCGACACCGACGGCGTCTACTTCATGCCGCCGCCCGGCCACACCGCCGGGGACGATGCCGCGCTCCTGGAGCGCGTCGCCGGCGGTCTGCCGGCGGGGATCACCCTCGAGCTCGACGGGCGCTGGGCCGCGATGTTCTCGTACAGGATGAAGACGTACGCGCTGCTCGACGCGCGCGGCCGCCTCAATCTGAAGGGCTCGGCGTTCCGGTCACGCGGCCTCGAGCCGTTCCAGCGTCGCATCATCGAGGAGATCGTGCGCCTCCTCGTGACCGGCGCGGCCGCCGACACGAAGGCCGTCGTCGATCGGTGGCTGGCCGACTTCGCCGCGCATCGCGTCGACGTCCGGACCTTCGCGCGCACGGAGACGCTGCAGGAGCCGCTCGACGTCTACCGCGAGCGCGTCGCCGGCGGCGTGCGCGCGCCGTCGGCGGCTTACGAGCTGGCGGGCGCTTCAGGGCGGCCGGTGCAGCCCGGCGATCAGATCTCGTATTACGTGACGGGGCGCACGGCCCGAGTACCGGTGAACGAGGCGGCGAGGCTGGCGAGCGCCTGGGATCGCGAGCATCCGGACGAGAACGTGGAGTACTACCAGTCGAAGGTGCTGGAGATCTGGCAGCGCTTCCGACGATTCACCGAGATCGACGGCCTCATCCCCTACGTCGAGGATGAGGCCGACTCGGCGCAACTCAGTTTGTTCTAGCGGCGCCAGGCGCCGCCGCCGCCACCGGGACCACCGCCGGTCCGCGGCCGGTCGCCGCGCGGGCCGCCGCCCCCGGCGCCGCGCTGGGGTTGCGGACGTGCCTCGTCGACGACCAGGTTGCGATCGCGGAACAGCCGCCCGTTCAGCATCTCCACCGCTTTCTGCGCTTCTTCCTTCGTGGCCATCTCCACGAACCCGAATCCGCGCGGGCGCCCCGTGAACTGGTCGGTGATGATCCGCACGGTCTCCACGTTGCCGGCCTGTGCGAAGAGCTCGCGCAGATCCTCCTCCGTGGCCTGGAACGAAAGATTTCCGACGAACAGCTTGGCCGCCATCTCGAGACCTCCTGCCCAGTGAAAGCGGCGAGCGACGATTGGGAACCCTGAGCCCAGCGCTAGGGCAGAGAGTAGTTACAGGAGGCAACGCATGTCAAGGCCTCCGGGGGTGTCTACGGATATACTCCCCGGGTGGCCCCGCCATCCACCGTGATGCAGATGCCCGTGATGAAGGACGCCCGCGCCGATGTAAGAAAGCACACGACATCGGCGATGTCCTCGGGCGTGGCGATGCGGCCCAGCCTGTAAGGTGCCTGCGCGGCCGCGCGCATCTCCTCCACCGATTTCCCCGAAGCCTTCGCCTGCTGCTCCATCAGCGAGTCCCAGCGCTCGGTCCGCGTCGCTGCCGGCGACACCGCAGTGACCAAAATGTTCGACTCGGCGCCTAGATCGGCGAGTCCCTTCGTGAAGTTCACGAGGGCGGCGTTGGCGGCGCCGCCCGTGAGGTAGACGGCCGTGGGATTGCGCGCCGCCGCACCGACGACGTTGACGACGCGCCCGCCGCCCTGGCCCTGCATGACCGGGAATACCGCGCGCGCCATCCGGATGTAGCCCAGCAGCTTCAGATTCCAGTCGTTGATCCACTGCGCGTCCGGAATGTCGAGAAATGCCCCGCCGCGGATGGCGCCCGCGTTGTTCACCAGGATGTCGATGCGCCCGCAGTCACGCCGCGCCGTGGTCACCACGCGCTCGACCTCGACCAGCTGCGAGAGGTCGGCGCTGATGCCGACGGGGTCCCGACCGCCACGATCACGCGCCTCGGCCAGCACCTTGTCGATGGCGCCCCCGTCACGGGCGACCACGATCACGCGCGCGCCCTCCGCGGCCAGACCGAGCGCGATCGCCCGGCCGATGCCCTTGCTGCCGCCTGTCACCAGCGCCACCTTGCCCTTCAGCTCGAGGTCCATGGGCTCCTCCTCCTGTTTGGAGCGTTGTCTCCGCCTCCTCCGTGGGTGGCCCGAGAGAGGCGGGGGTGGCTCCTCTGCAGGCTGGATCTTAGCGCGTGCTGCGCGGAAACGCCGGGGGCGTCGCGGCCGGCACGGTGGCGGCGGCCTCGCGCGCCGCGCGCGCGAAGTCGTCGAAGTCCACGCCGCCGAGACGCCGGCCGTGCAGCCGCGCGGCGCCGTCGGCGAGCAGCGAGCGGGCGCCGGCCACGTTGCCGTTGGCGAGATGCTGCCAGCCGACGGCGATCTGGATCAGGCCCTGCAGCGCCTCGCGGCTCTCGTCGCGCGCCACGACCCACAGCGGCTCCAGCACCTCGTGCACCTCGAAGAACAGCCCGGCGTCGAAGAGCCGCCCGGCCGCGCGCAGCGCCCCGTCGAGCGCCGCGGGGGCCGCCAGCGGCGCGTCGCCGAGCGCCGCGTGCGCGCGCCGCGCGCGGTCCGCGAGCAGCGGAGCCCATTCGGCGTCGCCGGCGTCGAGCCACCCGCGCGGGTCGCGCGCGATCGCCGCCAGCTCCTCGCGCGCCGCCGCCTCCGAGAGCGCGGCCACGATGCGCTCCGCCAGCCGATTGCGGAGCCGCAGCGGGAGCGCGCGACTCAGAGCGGCTGGGAACCCGCCGGCGGCGGGACGGCGGCGGCCGGCTCCGGCACCGCGATCGCGCGGGGCCGCGCGTATGGCACGCGCTCGACGCGGCTTCCGGCGAGGAGATCGTGCAGCGCGCGCTTGTCCTTGCGCAGCCCGCCGAGCACGTGGCCGAGGCCGAAGAGGACCACGAGCGATAACCAGTGCACGACGGCCCGCAGGAATGCCGCGCCGGGCGGCAGCAGCTCTCCGTCGACGGCGAGGACGCGGACGCCGACGAGGAGCTTGCCCACCGTCTGGCCCGTGAGCGTGTGCAGCACCGTCGGATAGAGGACGGCGAACAACAGCGTGAAGAACACGACCGCGCCCTGCAGCGTGGCCGATCGATCCACGTCGACGCCCCAGCGCCGCGCCGCGAGGAAGCCGAGGAGGAACTGCGCGAGCATCACGACGACGAGGTCGATGCCGAAGGCAACGAACCGGATCCAGAAGCCGCCGGGCCGCGGTGCCGCGCCGTCCATGGCGCGTATAATGCACCCATGATTTCGGTGCGCGACGGCCAAAATCACATCCTGGCCGGGATCACCACCGTCGTTGCGCCCGAGCTGCTGCCCGTCACCCGCGCCCTCGGCCGTGTCCTCGCCGAGGACTTCCAGGCGCCGATCGACGTGCCGCCGGCCGACAACTCCGCGGTCGACGGCTACGCCGTGGGCAGCGCCGACATTCCGGCGACGGGAACGCGCGAGCTCGTGGTGGTCGCCGACCTCGCCGCCGGCTTCGTGTTCGACGGCACGCTTGCCGCGGGACAGGCGCTGCGGATCATGACCGGCGCCCCGATGCCGGCCGGCGCCGACACCGTCTATCCGCAGGAGGTCGTCGAGCGCAGCGGCGATCGCGTCCGGATCGCCGCCCTCGCCAAGGGCGCCAACGTCCGGATGCGCGGCGAGGACGTCGAGGCCGGGGCCATCGTCGTGGAGGCGGGCACCGTGCTGCGGCCTCAAGACATCGGCCTCATGACCTCGCTCGGCGCCTGGCAGGTGATGGTCCGACGCCGACCGCGCGTGGCGCTGATGTCGACCGGTGACGAGGTCGCCGAGCCGGGGACGCCGCGACGCCCGGGTCAAATCTACGACGCGAACCGATTCGCGCTGCGCGGCTCCATCGAGCAGTGCGGTGGCGAGGTGCTCGACCTCGGCATCGTGCCCGACGACCGCGCCACGCTGCGCGCGCGCCTGGGTGAGGCGGCGGCCGGGGCCGACGTCGTGCTCACCTCTGGTGGCGTGTCGGTCGGCGTGTACGACCTGGTGAAGGACGTGCTGGGCGAGATCGGCGCCATCGACTTCTGGCAGGTCGCGATGCAGCCCGGCCGCCCCCTCGCCGTCGGTTCGATCGCCGGGGCGGCGTTCTTCGGGCTTCCCGGCAACCCCGTCGCGTCGATGCTGTCGTTCATGCTCTTCGTGCGGCCGGTGATCTACAAGCTCGCGGGGCGGCGCCGGCTCTTCCCGGAGTGCTGGCAGGCCCGCGCGCTGGAAGCGATGCCCAAGAAGATCGGCCGCACCGAGTACAAGCGCGGGATCCTGCGCTTCAGCGACGGCGCCTGGGAAGTGCGGACGACGGGCCCGCAGGGCTCGGGCATCCTGTCCTCGATGGTCGCCGGCAACTGTCTCATCGTGCTCGAGGAGGCGCGCGGCAACGTCGCCGCCGGCGAGCTCGTCACCGTGGAGCCGTTCTGATCACCGTCGAGGTCATCGAGCGCGCGCGCGCGACCGTTCCCGAGCTCTTGCGCGAGGCGCGACGCCGGTTGCCGCATCTCGCCTACGCGGACCTGCGACTCGAGGTCGTCGAGGGCCGCTTCGCCGGCGCCGAGAACGGTGGCAGCCGCGCGTCGGGCGCGGACGCCTCCTGCGCGGCCGGTGTCCGCGTCCTCGCCGGCGATCGCGCGGTGGCCCCGGGCTGGGTGGGCATCGTCATCGGCGCCGCCGAGCTGCCGGACCTCGCGTCGCTGCTCCGCGAGGCCCTCGAGCGCGCGTATCGCCGCGCCGTCGCCAATGCCGACGGCAAGGCCACCGCCCGCGAGAAGTTCGGCCCGCTGGGCGCCTCGCTCGCCGACACGCGCCTGCATCCCATCGCAGTGCACCAGGCCGTCGTGCCGGCGGTGTACCGTCTCGATCCCCGCGCGGTGCCGCTCGCGGACATGGTGGCCTTCGTCACCGACGTCTCGCGTGCCGTGCGCCATGCCCACCCGAGCGTCCACTACAACTACATCCTGGCCGTGACGCAGCTGAGCCGGGAGCTCTTCGCCTCCACCGAGGGCGCGCTCATCGACCAGGCCTTCGCGCTCACGCAAGGGCTGTGCTCGGTGGTGGCCGTCGCCGGCGGGGTCAGCCAGTCGCTCTACGACGTGAGCGGCCACCAGCGCGGCTGGGAAGTGCTGACCGACGGGGTGAGCGAGCCGTTCATCGAGTTCCCGCCGTTCCGCCGGTTCGCGGTGGATCTCGCGGGCGAGGCGGCCGCGCTCGCGGTGGCGCCGCCGCTGCCGACGTCGGCCGGCGAGGTCGTCGTCGTCACCGATCCGCACTACAACACGCTCCTGTCGCACGAGATCGTGGGCCACCCCACCGAGCTCGATCGCGCGCTCAAGATGGAGACGGCCTATGCGGGCCGTTCCTGGCTCCTTTCCGGTCTCGGCGAGCACCAGGTCGGCAAGCGGGTCGCCTCATCGCTGGTGACCGCCTTCTCCGATCCGGCGCTGCCGGGCTACGGCCACTACGCCTTCGACCATGAAGGCACGCCGGCGCGGCGCGTCGTTCACATCGATCGCGGCGTGTTCCAGGGCTTCATGAACAGCCGCCAGACGGCCGCCATCTTCGGCGGCGCGCCCAATGGCCACTTCAAGGCGACGGAGGCGTCGCTGGTGCCACTCATCCGCATGTCGAGCACGGTCTTCGAGCGCGGCGCCGATGATCCGCGGGACATCCTCCGCGACGTCGAGCACGGCTACTACCTGGTCGGCCACCGCATCCCGTCCATCGCGGAGAGCCGCGAGAACTTCCGGATCTCCGCGCGGAAGGTGTACGAGATCGAGCACGGGCAGCTCGGTCGCCTCTACCGGGACGGCGGGATCGTGGCCGACTCGCGGGACTTCCTGCTCCACGTGGACGCCGCCGGCACGGACTTCCGCATCTACCCGATCGCCAACTGCGGCAAGGGGCAGCCCATGCAGTCGCGCAAGCTCGGCAACGGCGGCCCGACGCTGCGCAGCCGCGCGCGCGTCACCGGGGGCTGAGTGCGCCGCGCGCTGGTGCCGCTCGTCGTCGTGGCCGCCCTCCTGGTCACCGCCGCGCCCGCCGCCCAGCCCGACTATCCCGTCAACTTCATCTCCGTCGACGAGCTGAAGGCCGCCCGGGACCGCGGCGTCAAGGGCGACCTCATCGACGTCCGCACCTGGGACGCCTACGTGGAGATGCACATCGAGGGCGCGCGGTCCATGCCGCTGCGCGCGGTACCGCAGCGCGCGGCCGAGATCAGCAAGACCGGGCTCGTCGTCTTCTACTGAACGTGTCCGCACGCGCTGGCCCGGGGGGCCAGCAACCTCCTCTACGCCCAGGGCTGGCGCAATCATCGCGTTCTCGACGAAGGCCTTCCCGGCTGGCACGCCAAGGGCTATCCCGTCGCCGGCACCAACATCGCGGCGCCGCCGAAGCACTGAATGCGGGCGCTGAACGCGCTGGAGGCGGCGGCGCAGACGGCCTTCGAGGTCGCGCGCGGTGCTCCGGGCGTGAGCGAGGTCGAGGTCTTCGTCGCGGCCAACGCGGCGCTCCTCGCGCGGCTCAACTACACCTCGCACATCCCGTGCAATGGCGTCGAGGAGCCGAAGTCGGTCGAATCGTACGGCCTCGGGCTGCAAGTCGTCTTCGAGGGACCCGAGGGGCGGCGGATCGGCTTCGGCAGTGAGCCGAGCGACCTCTCCGCCGCCGGCGCCGCCCGCGCGCTGGACAAGGCGCGCGCGGCCGCGGTGGTCGATCCCGACTTCGTCTCCCTGCCCCGTCCCTCGAAGGCGGCGCGCGCGCTCGCGGACTATCACGATCCCGTATTGATGGCGCTGCCGGACGCGCGCCTGGTGGATGCGGGCTGGACGGTCGTGAACGGCGCGCTGCGCACGTTCATGGCCTCGTCCCGGCTGGCGGATCTGGCGCAGGACGACGAGGCCCTGCGCCGGCTCGGCCTCGTCGTCGGCGGCGACGTGACCATCCTGGCCGAGCGGGTCGCGCTCGTCTCCACGGCGATGCCGCGTGTCCAGACCGACGAGTCGACCATGATCACCTCCTTCGTGACGGCCATGGTGGAGTCGCGCGGCGCCAAGGGCAGTGGCTGGTCGACGGGCACGCGCCTCGATCACCTCACCGACGAGGCCGGCAGCGAGGCGGCACAGGCGGCCATCGCCGCCGTGGGCGGCGCGCGCGTGGCGTCCGGCCGCTATCGCGTGGTCTTCGGCCGGCAACCCGTCACCGATCTGCTGGACAACATCGTGGTGCCCGCCTGTCGCGTCGGCGCCTTCTACGCGTCGGCGTCGCCCTTCCTCGGACGCCTGGGGTCGTCCGTGGCCAGCCCGCAGCTCAGCATCTACGACGACGGCGCGATGCCAGGGCTCATGGCGAGCAAGGGCATCACGTGCGAAGGCCTGCCCTCCGGGCGGACGGAGCTGATCGGTCACGGCGTACTGACCGGCTGCCTGGCGTCCTGGTACGAGGCGCAGCGCCTGCTGCGCGATCCCCGTCGCGCCGAGAAGCTCGGCGGCGCCGACGATGCCGCACGCGCCGCCGCGCTCGTGCCGCGCAACGGGTTCCGCTTCGGCAGCGGCGGCGGCCGCCAGTTCGACCAGCGCCCGGGCACGGCCGCCACCAACGTGGTCGTCGAGGGCGCCGACGGCGTGAGCCGCGAGGAGCTCCTGCGCCGCGTCGGCGACGGCCTCTACATCGGACGCATCTGGTACACGTACCCGATCAATGGGCTCCGCGCCGGCGATTTCACCTGTACGGTGGTGGCCGATTCCTATATCATTCGCGACGGACGGATCGCGGAGCCGATCAAGCCGAACACGATCCGGATCAACGACAACATCGCCACGTTCCTGAACAACGTCGTCGGCGTCACGAAGGACGTGAAGGGCACGATCGTCTGGGGAACGGACCAGGCGACGTACGCCCCCGAGATCGCCGTCTCCGATGTCCGCGTCGACCAGATCGCCGGGTTCATGGAGGAGCTCGATGGGTGACGTCCGTCTCGAGGCCATCGCGCGCGCCTGCCGCGTGCAGATCATCCGCATGCTGACCCACGCCGGCTCCGGGCATCCCGGTGGGTCGCTGTCGGTGATCGACCTGCTCGTCGCCATCATGTTCGGGCGGCTGCGCCACGATCCCCGGCGTCCGGACTGGCCGGAGCGCGATCGCATCGTGCTGTCGAAGGGCCACGCCGTGCCGGCGCTCTACGCGGTGATGGCCAAGGCCGGTTACTTCCCCGAGGAGCGGCTGATCACGCTGCGCAAGCTCGGCTCGCCGCTGCAGGGCCATCCCGATCGGACCGTCCTGGCCGGGATCGAGGCCGCCACCGGCTCGCTCGGTGAAGGCCTGTCGGTGGCGGTCGGGATGGCGCTTGGTCTGAAGCTCGATCGCTCGCCGGCGCGCGTGTACTGCATTCTCGGCGATGGCGAGATCCAGGAAGGTCAGGTGTGGGAGGCGGCGATGTCGGCGCCGAAGCTCGGCCAGCCGGCGCATCCGCTCGACAACCTCACCGTCATCGTGGACTACAACAAGATCCAGCTCGACGATTTCGTGACGAAGATCCTCGATCTGGAGCCGATCGTCGCCAAGTGGCAGAGCTTCGGCTGGCCGGTGATCGAGATCGACGGCCACTCCATGGACCAGCTGACGAAGGCGCTCGACCAGGCGGAAGCCACCACCGGCCGCCCCACCCTCGTGGTCGCTCACACCGTCAAGGGCAAGGGCGTCTCGTTCATGGAGAACAGCCCCGACTGGCACGGCAAGTCGCCGAAGCCTGCGGAAGCCGTCACCGCCATCCGGGAGATCCTGGGCGTCACGGAGCCCGCGTGGGAGGCGTATCTGCAAACCGATCGCGCCACGGCGGACATCGTCGACGAGCTCTCCGCCCTCGAGAAGTAAGGCCGAAAAGGAGACGGGATGCCTGCGAAAGCGAGCCGGGCTGCGTTCGGTGAGGCGCTCCTCGATCTCGGCGGCCGTGACGAGCGCATCGTGGCGCTCGACGCCGACCTCTCGAAGTCGACCATGACGGCGGCGTTCGCCAGGAAGTATCCCGGCCGGGCGTTCAATCTCGGCATCGCCGAGTCGAACATGGTCGGCGTGGCGGCCGGCCTCGCCCTGACCGGCAAGATCCCCTTTGCGTGCTCCTTCGCCTGCTTCATCGTCGGCCGCTTCGAGACCATCCGCATCTCCGTCGCCTACACCAACGCCAACGTGAAGATCGTGGGCACGCACGTCGGCGTGGCCATCGGCGAGGATGGCTACAGTCAGATGGGCCTCGAGGACATCGCCTGCATGCGCGCGCTGCCGAACATCCCGATCATCCAGCCCGCGGACGAGCTGGAGACGCGGCAGGCCGTGGCGTACGCGATCGAGCACGCGGGGCCGATCTACCTGCGATTGACGCGACAGAGCCTCGAGCCCGTGTGTCCGCCGGACTATCGCTTCCGGCTCGGCCGCTGGCTCACGCTGCGCCCCGGCACCGACGTGACGCTCATCGCCACCGGCGGCACCGTGTTCAACGCGCTGGAGGCCGCCCGGCGTCTGGACGCGATCGGCATCTCGGCGGAGGTCATCAACGCGGCGTCCATCAAGCCGCTCGACGAGGAGATGCTCGTCCGGTCGGCCCGCGCCACCGGCCGCGTGGTCACCGTCGAGGATCACTCGGTCAGCGGCGGCCTCGGCGGCGCCGTGGCCGAGCTGCTCTCCGAGGTGCGGCCGACGCCGCTGAAGCGGATCGGCACCACGACCTTCGGCGAGTCCGGCGACCCGAACGGTCTCTACGTCAAGTTCGGCTTCGATCCGGCCGGGATCGCCGCCAGCGTCGCGAAATTCCTCGGCCGCTGAGCAGGCGGCGTGTCGCGCTACTTCTGCCACGACCACCCCGAGGTGCTGCAGCTCGAGACGTGCGTCGTCGAGGCACGGCCGGGCGCGGTGGTGCTCGAGACGAGCCCGTTCCATCCCGGCGGCGGTGGCCAGCTCGCCGATCGCGGCCGCATGGCGTGGCACGGCGGCGAGGCCCGGGTGACCGGATTCGAGATGACGGGCGGGCGCCTGTGGCACGTGCTGGACGCGCCCGTCGAGGTGAGCGGCCAGGTGCACGTGGCCGTCGACGCCGCGTTCCGTGCCGCGCAGGCCGAGCTGCACACCGGCGCGCACATCCTCAACGCGCTCGTCTATCGGCACTTCAACGGCGCCCTGATCACCGGCGCCCAGCTCGGCGACGACCTGACCGCCCGCGTGGACTTCGACCTGCCCGCCGTCGACAACGACCGCGTGCGGGCGCTCGAGGCCGAGATCAACGACGTCATCCGCGAGGACTTGCCCGTGCGTTACGCGTGGCTGCCGCTGGCGGAGGCCGCCGCCGAGCCGGGCCTGCTCCGCTCGCGCTCGGTGGCGCCGCCTCCCTCGGCCGACGGCACCGTGCGCATCGTCGAGATCGTCGGCCTCGACCGCCAGGCCTGCGGGGGCACCCACCTCCCCTCGACGGCTTGTTCCCGTCCGCTGCGCATTCTGAAGATCGACAACAAGGGTCGTCACAACCGGCGCGTGAAGTACGGCCTCGTCGACCCGCGCGCCTGAGGAGCGTCATCCCATGGCCACCACCCTGTTCATCGTGAAGGCGTCGATCCCGGCCGACAAGGAAGCCGCGTTCAACCGCTGGTACAACGAGGAGCACGTGCCCCAGGTACTGCAGTTCCCGGGGCTCGTGAGCGCCCGGCGCTACAAGCTCCTCGACGGCGAGGACAGGTTCCAGTACATGGCCATGTACGAGCTGCAGGACGAGGCGACGTACCACCGGCTGATGGGCTCCGACCACATGAAGCTGCTCCGCAAGGAGTACGACGCCCACTTCCCGATGAGCGAGCGCGCCCGCCTGGCCTACGCACAGGTCTGGCCGTGACCTCGCCGACTAGTCGATAGACTGGCCGCGGCTCCACTTGAGTGTCGTCTCGGCCACTGTCTCGGCGAAGCGCTTGACGAGGTCTTCCATGTCGAGGAAGCCCGCGCCACCGATGCCGGCGCCGCCGAGATAGGACTCGCGAGCCGAGAATTTCACCAGCGGCACGCCTTCGAGCGACTGGATCTCGAAGTCGCCGTTGACCTTCGCCTGGCCTGCCCCCATTCCGACGATCCAGCGCAGCGCCGTGTTGCCCTTGTCGACGTTGGTGATGGTCCCGATGAGGACGACAGTACCCGGCGAAGCGTCGGGCGGCTTGGCGGTGAGCACCTTCAGGTCCTGTGCGTTGCGGCCGTACCAGTCGGTGATTCCGCGCGTCACATGCAGCCGGTACGTCTCCCACAGCGGGTCGCCCGTTTTGATCTCACCGACGACGAGCGAGGTGGCCCTCGGCTGCGACGCGGGGCCCGTCGCGTCGCCCAAGGTGGGTTTCACCGACCGGAACGTGCAGCCACTGGCGACGAGGACCAGGCTCAGAGCGAGGATCAGAGGGCGCATCGCTGTCCTCCTTGGGCCGGCAGGCGCATCGGCCGGAGGAATCATAGATAACGAGGCAGCGGAAGACCAAGGAATGAATCGGTCTGCCGGCCGCCGACGTCTCAAGCGGCGGGAGGAAGCGACATGGTTCTGACGCAGACCACTTTCGACGAGGCGCTGGCAACCACCGAAGGGTTGCTGCTCGTCGATTTCTGGGCACCGTGGTGCGGTCCGTGCCGCGCCGTCGCCCCCGTGCTCGATTCGCTGGTGGCGGAGTCCGGCAGCACGGTGAAGCTGGCCAAGGTCAACGTGGATGAGCAGCCGGCGCTGGCGGCCCGCTACGAGATCCGCTCCATCCCTACGATTCTATTCGTGAGGGACGGCCGGATCGTCGACCGTGTGGTGGGCGCCGTGCCGCGCCCCACCCTCGAAGGAAAGATCGGCGCCGCGCTCGCGCGGGGCTAAAAGGCTATCGGGCTAACGAGGCGCGCCACGGCGTTGCCGCGGCGCGCCGAGCGTCGGTGGGTCATTCCGGGGCGCCCCACGGTTTCTAGATCCCGAGGGCGCGCGTTGTCTCGTCGACGCGCGCCTTGTGGTTCTTCACCCACTCCTCGAGCGACGTCTTGGCGTCCTTCGCCGCGCGCGCCTCGGCGTCGGACAGGATCTTCGACGCCTGCGCCGCCGGTAGCACGACCACACCCTCCTCGTCGGCGATCACGACGTCCCCCGGGGCAACCGTCACGCCGCCGCATACGACGGGGACGTTGATCAACCCGGCCGTCTTGCGGACGCCGGGGATCGGGATGAGCCCGCGACCGAAGACGGGAAAGCGGTTGTTGCGCGTCTCGGCGATGTCGCGGATGCAACCGTCGACCACGAAGCCCGCGATGCCGCGCTGCTGCGCGAAGGCGCAGACGTTGCCGCCGGCCATCGCCCAGTTCGAGTCGCCGGCCGCGCAGACGATCACCGAGCCGGCCGGCGCGCGATGGATGGCCACGTGCAGCATCAGGTTGTCGCCGGCGGGGCACGCCACCGGGTAGGCGGGGCCGGCCACGCGGGGGATCGGGCTCCAGAGCGGGCGGATGGCCGGGTCCATCACCCGGTCGCGCGTGATGACGTCGGCATAGTTGCACGGGCTGATCTTGGCGAAGGCCTGGATGTCCATGGAGGTCACTCCGACATTTTGAGGAGGAGGCCGGTGCGGCGCGCGCGCTGGATGGCGGCGAAGAACGTCCAGTGCGCGGCCACGGCATAGAAGGCGGACAGCGCCAGCCCGGTGGCGACCGGTGCCGTGAACTCCGAAGGGAAGCCAAAGTGCGACCGGTAGGCGTCGAGGAAGTAGGTCAGCGGGATCGCGCGCGCGACGGCGGCGGCGGCGTCCGGCAGCACCGAGATCGGATAGTAGATCCCGGCCAGCATGAGGACGAGGTTCACGCTGGCCCAGGCGAACGCCTCCGCACGGTTGCCGAACAGCGTGATCAGCGCGCAGACGAACACGCCCACGATCCACGCGTTGACGAAGCAGCCGAACAGGAACAACGCCACCGCGCCCACGCCCGGATCCAGCACGCGGAAGCCGAAGGCCCAGCCGCCGAGCGCGGCCACCAGCACGAAGACGAGGAATCCGCGGACGATGCCGACCAGCCATGAGCCGAGCGTCAGGTGCCGGATGCCGATGGGAGCCAGGAACTGGTGCTTGATCGACTTCGACCACACGTCCATGAGCACTGCGTAGGCGACCTCGAGCTGGCACACGTTGACGACGGACAGGGCCATGGTGCCGATGAGGACGAACGACCCTTGCGCCGGCGTCAGCCCCAGGAACTTCGTCATGAATCCGATCGACACGACGCCGACGATCGGCCAGAACAACAGCTCGAAGAAGAAGAAGACGTTGCGCGAGGCCATGATGGCGTTGCGCACCACCACCGCCCACACCGCCAGCCACTCAGCGCGCCAGCTCAACGAAGACCTCTTCGAGCTCGGGCTCGCGGACCTGGACGTTGCGGATCACCACGCCGTCCGCGACGAGCTGGCGGAGCAGCACGGGCAGCCGCTTCTCCACGTCGTCGACGGTGCACTCGAGCCAGCCGTCGGCGTCGGCGGCGACGCGCAGCACGCCGTCGGCCTCTGCGAGCCACGGCACCGCCGGCGGGTCGAGCCGCACCGCGATGACGCTGCCGAGCTTGATCTGGCGCTTCAGGTCGTCCGGCGTGCCGTGGGCCAGGATGCGGCCGGCCTTGATGAAGGCCACGTCATCGCAGAGCTCCTCGGCCTCGCGCATGTAGTGCGTGGTGAGCACGATGGTCATTCCGCGCTCCCGCCGGAGCGCCGCCACGTGGGCGCGCACGCGCACGGAGACGTCGGGATCGAGGCCGAGCGTCGGCTCGTCGAGGAAGAGCAGCTCGGGGTCGTTGACGAGCGACTTCGCCAGGGCCACGCGCTGCTTCAGACCCGTGGACAGCTCGTTGTACGGCACGCGGCGGTAGGGCTCGAGCTCGTATTCCGCGATCAGGCCGTCGACGCGGCGCTCGAGCGCACGGCCGGACAGCCCGTACAGCCGGCCGTAGAACGCGACGATCTCGCCGACGCGAAGGCTCCAGAGGAACGACGGACGGCCGCTCGCCATGTTGAGCCGCCGCCGCAGGACGCCGGCGTCCCGCACCACGTCGAGTCCGAGCACGCGGGCACTGCCGCGGTCGGGGGTCAGCAGCGTGGCCAGAATCGACAGGAGCGTCGTCTTGCCGGCGCCGTTGGGTCCGAGCAGCCCGAAGATCATGCCGCGCGGGACCGCCAGCGAGACGCCGCGCAGCGCGGGCGTTCGGCGCGCGCGAACGAATCCCGACCGGAAGCTCTTCTCGACGTCGCGCGCATCGATGGCGAGACCGGCTGCGAGCGACGACATGGCTCGATGGTACCATGCGGCGCATGACCGCCGGCCGGCCGTGAGCGACCACGATTCCATCACGACGGCGAACGCGCGCTTCTATCGCGCGTTCGAGACGCTCGACATCGACGAGATGGATCGCGTGTGGTCGCACGGCGAGCACGTGAAGTGCGTCCACCCCGGCTGGCCGCTGCTCGTGGGCTGGACGGCCGTGCGCGCCTCGTGGGAGACGATCTTCGCCAACACCGCGGAGATGAGCTTCACGCTCTCGAGCGTCGAGGTGGTGGCCGGCGGCGAGCTGGCCTGGGTCACCTGTACCGAGAACATTCTCTCGGAGGTGCGCGGACGCGTCACCGTCACCTCGGTGCTCGCGACCAACGTCTTCGAGCGCGACGGCGAGCGATGGCTGATGGTCCACCACCACGCCTCGCACGTGCTGGGGCACGGCACGGCCTGAGCGGCCGGGTCAGCCGAGACGGGTGTAGCGGGCGCGGAGGCTGTCGAAGCGGCGCGAGCGGCGCACGCCCCAGCGGTTCATCAGGTACCAGAACAGCACGGCGAGGATGCGCAGGCCATAGATCGACGACGCGACGAAGCTCGCCGACGACGCTTCCGGAAAGTAGCGGGTCGGCACCGCGATCTCCTCGATGCGGAAGCCGGCCGCCACCACCTGCGCGATGATCTCCTGGTCGAACACGAACCCGTCGTTGTTCGCCCGGAAGTTCACGGCCTCCAGCACCTCGCGGCGGAAGGCGCGATAGCCGGTGTGGTACTCCGACAGGCGCAGGCCGAACGCGAGATTCTCGACCCGAGTCAGGAACCGGTTGGCGATGAACTTCCACCACGGCATGCCCTGCGCGAGAGCGGAGCCGCCCTTGAGCCGCGAGCCCAGGACGACGTCGGCGTGCCCGTTCACGATCGGCTCCACGATCTTCGGGACCAGCGTGGGGTCGTACTGGTAGTCCGGATGCACCATCACCACGATGTCGGCGCCTGCGCGCAGCGCCTCCGTGTAGCACGTCTTCTGATTGGCGCCGTAGCCGTAGTTGCGGTTGTGCACGAAGATCTCGAGGCCGAGCTGACGCGCGACGTCGAGGGTGGCGTCGGTGGAGCCGTCGTCGACGAGGATGACGAGGTTCACCGTGTCCTTCGGCAGCTCCTCGTAGGTCATGCGCAGCGTGCGGCCGGCGTTGTAGGCCGGCATGACCACGACGACCTTCGGCGCCATGCTCACGGCCGGCGTCTCGCCCGCACGATGAACTGATAGCCGAGGAGCCGTGGCAGCGCGCGGGCGGCGGCGGCGCTGGCCGCATGGACGGTGGCCAGCGCGCGGCCGTGCCAGCGCGGACCGAGCACCTCGTAGAGCGGAACCGGCGTGGTGGCGCGGCGGAGGACCTCGAGGCCGGCGCCGTCGAGGAGCTCGTCCAGCGTGCGCCGCGTGAAGAATCGCAGATGCGTGCGGTCGAGGATGCCGCGATCGGCGTACTGGAAGCAGCCGGCGAGGAGCGACAGCCGCATCCAGAGATGCGCGACGTTCGGCACGGAGATGACGACGTCGCCGCCCGGCGCGAGCGCGGTGAGCAAGGCCGGCAGGACCGCCGCCGGGTCGGCCAGGTGCTCGAGCACGTCCGCGCACACGATCGTGTCGAAGAGTCCGTCCAGCGCGGGCACGCCGCGGTTGAGGTCCGCCACCAGCATCTGCTCGCAGTGCGCGGCCCCGGCCGCCGCCATCGCCGGGTCGGCTTCGATGCCGGTCACCTTCCAGCCGCGCTCGGTGAGATGGCGGCTGAGCAGCCCGTCGGCGGCGCCGACGTCGAGGAGCCGACGACCGTGGCCGTCGGCAAGCCAGGCCAGGATCATCGAGTGGCTGCTGGAGGGGTCGGCCTTCAGCGGGTACCGCAGGGTGGCCCTGTCCACGTGCCCATGATCCTCCGGTGCGGCGTCAATCACCAACATTCGCGTACAGCCAGCGCCCGCCGGCGTGCGCGATCTGATGCACGCGGGCGGGCGGCAGCACGCGGACGACGCTCCGCGCCGGATCCACGCCGCTCAGGAGGAAGCGTCGGCCGGGCTTCACCCATTCCTCCTGCAGCCGCGCGCTGGTCCAGAAGCGCTCGCGGGCTTCCGGGAACGTGGCGCCGAAGGCGAGGTTCGAGCGCAGACCATTCACGACGTACACGGGCTGGTCGACGAAGAGCAGCACCGAGCCGCTGTTCTCGAGCGGGCCTTCGTGGATCACCGCATCGGCCGGCCGCAGACGGATGGCGAGCGCCTCCGCGATGGGCCGCGTCGAGCGGCTCTGCGCGAACTGCACCATGCCGTCGCCGGCGAGCGGCAGGAACGCCAGCGTGGCGGCCAGGCTGGTCCACACCGCGAGAGCCGGCCGGCGCCACCACGCCGCCCACGCCAGGATCATCGCGGCCACCCCGAAGACGACCGCGCTCGAGCCGAGCACGCGGACGTAGGCGTCCAGCGGCGCCCCCGCCACCGACTGCCCTCGCGCGGCCAGATTGCGCGTGGCGAGATCGACATTGCCGAGCACGCCCGGTGGCAACGCCAGCTTGCCCGCGGCGCCGAGGCCCAGGCCCACGGCGGCGACGCCAAAGAACACCAGCACCGGCACGATGAGCGGGCGCGGGCGCACGGAACCGGGCGCCGCCTCGATCGACTCGTCCCACACGCGCGCCACCAGCAGCGCCAGCGCCGGAAAGGCCGGCAGCGCGTAGTGCGGTAGCTTGAAAGGCGAGAGCGTGAAAAAGCCGATGACGACGAGCGGCCACAGCGCGATCAGCACCCAGAGTCGGGCCGTCGCGTTCTCCCACGGCCGCCGAAGGGCGCGCGCGACGGCGGCCGGCACGGCCAGCGACCAGGGCAGGAACGCGAGGAAGGTGACGCCCAGGAACGGCAGCGAGCCGAGCGGCACGTCCTCGTCGGGAAACACGCGCTGGCGGACGACGTTCAGCAGGTGGTTGTCGACGATCGTGTACCAGAGGAAGCCCGGGTGTTGCCATTCCACGGCCGCGTACCACGGCGCGGCAATGACGAGGACGATCAGGATCCCCCACCACGGCACCCACGGCGCCACCGGGCGCTCGCGCGTGAGCAGGAAGAACAGCGCGACCACGACCAGCGGCCCGATGGCGCCGAGGACGTCCTTGGTGAGCGTCGCCATCCCGAGGCTCGCGTAGAAGAGGACGAGCCCGCCGCGGCCGCCGCCACGATACGCGATTGCGAAGCCCGCGTACGCGAGCACGAGACAGAGGATGAACGGCACGTCCGGCTTCACGAGGCGGCCGTACAGGTACATGCCGAGGTTCGCGATGACCATGAGCCCGGCCAGCATGCCGAGCCGCGCGCCACCGAGCACCGCTCCGAGCCGCGCGGTCACGGCCGCGATGCCGACGGCCGCCAGCGCGGGCCACACGCGCGCGGCGAGCTCGCTCGGACCGCTCACCCAGAACGAGAGCGCCATCAGCCAGTACAGCGCCGGCGGCTTGTCGAAGTACGGAATGCCGTCGATGCGCAGGCCGATCCAGTCGCCGTGCACGAGGATGGAGCGCGCGATCTCGGCGTGGAAGCCCTCCGGCGGGTCCAGAAACGGCGCCTGCCCCAGCCGCAGCAGGTAGAGGCCGGCGGCGACCACCGCCACGCCGGAGGCGACGCCGCGCACCGCGCGTCAGGTGACCTTGACGACGGCGTCCGCGGGCAGCTGCGCGAGGAAATCGCCGAGCGCCTGCTCGAGGTAGCTTCGGTCGCGCGACTCCAGCGTGACTTTCACCAGGTACTCGGGATTCGAGAACTCGGGGTACGAGCCGAGCTGCAGGAGCGGAAACGACTCGAGCAGCCGGTTGAGGTAATCGGCGAGCGTCCCCTCGCCGATGCGGACGAACACGTTCTTCAGGTGGATGGGCTGGTCGCGAAACCGCTCGCGCAGCGCATCGAACTTCTTCCGGAAGATCTCGGGCACGCCGGGCAAGACGTAGACGTTGCGCATGAGAATGGTGGGAAACCGCAGGGTCCCGCCGGTGACCAGCTCGGCGCCCTCCGGGATCTCCGCCATGCGGAGCGCGGCCTCGGTGACGGCGCCGCGATAGTAGCGCTCGAGGAGGGCCACCAGCTCGGGATGGCGGACGACCGGCACCGCCATCGCGCGCGCCACCCCCTCGATGGTCACGTCGTCGTGCGTCGGTCCGACACCGCCCGACGTGAAGACGAGATCGAAGGCCTTGGTGAAGGTGGCGACCTCGTCGGCGATGAGCGAGACCTCGTCGGGGATGACGGCAATGCGTCGCACGTCGACGCCGAGCGCGCGCAGCTCGCGGCAGAGGTAGGCGGCGTTCTCGTCCCTGATCTTGCCCGAGAGGATCTCGTTGCCGATCAGGATGATGCCGGCCGTCTTCGGCATGACGAGTCGGAATTTTACGACGCCCTCCGAGCGGATGCTAGACTGTGGCCCGTGACGACGCCCGCGAGCCCCGTGCAGCTCTCCGGCTGGGCATTGATCCTCGGTGCCTCCTCGGGCTTCGGCGAGGCGGTGAGCCTCGCGCTCGCGCGGAGCGGCATGCACATCTTCGGCGTCCACCTCGACCGCAAGGCGACCCTGCCCAACGTCGAGCGCATCGCGGGCGAGATCAGGGCGCTTGGACGCGAGGCGTGCTTCTTCAACATCAACGCCGCCGACGCCGAGAAGCGCGCCGAGGTCGCCGCCGAGATGCAGAAGACGCTCGAGTCGCGCCGTGAGACCGGCCAGCTCCGCGTGATGCTCCACTCGCTCGCGTTCGGCACGCTGAAGCTCTTCATCGCCGATCCGATGAAGGAGGCGGTGAACCAGGCGCAGATGGACATGACGCTCGACGTGATGGCGCACAGCCTCGTCTACTGGACGCAGGAGGTGGTGGCGCGCGGGCTGATGGGCCGCGGCGGCCGCATCTACGCGATGACCTCGTCGGGCGGCGCGCGCGTGCTGCCGAACTACGGGCCGGTGTCGGCGGCCAAGGCCGCCCTCGAGTCCAACATCCGGCAGCTGGCCTCGGAGCTGGCGCCGCGCGGCATCACCGCGAACTCCATCCGCGCCGGGGTGACCAACACGCCGGCGCTGCAGAAGATCCCGGGTCACGAGGCGATCATCGCGATGGCGCAGCGCCGCAATCCGAGCGGACGGCTGACGACGCCGGAGGACGTCGCGCGCGCGATCGTGGCGCTCTCGCATCCCGACACCTACTGGATCACCGGCAACGTGATCGGGGTGGACGGCGGCGAAGAAATCGTCGGGTGAGCTACGCCCAGGCGCTCGTCCTGGGACTCGTCCAGGGTCTCACCGAGTTCTTGCCCAT
This sequence comes from Candidatus Methylomirabilota bacterium, assembly GCA_036556545.1. Lineage (GTDB taxonomy): Bacteria > Methylomirabilota > Methylomirabilia > Rokubacteriales > CSP1-6 > AR12. The sequence goes on along the minus strand of DATBJF010000083.1, from coordinate 103,039 downwards.
CTCGTCGTCCGGTCATCTCATCCTGGTTCCGCGCGTGTTCGGCTGGCCGGATCAAGGACTGGCCGTGGACGCCGCCCTGCACCTCGGCACGCTGGCCGCGCTGGTCGCCTACTTCCGCGGGGAGCTGATCGGCGTCATGGTCGGCACCGTCCCGCGTGGGCTCGCCGCGCTCGTGGTGGCGGCGACGGTGCCGGCGGGGCTGGCCGCCCTCGCGTTCGGACCGTACATCGAGACGAATTTGAGATTGCCGCTGCTGATCGCGTGCACCACGGCGTTCTGGGGCCTCGTGATGTTCGTGGCGGACCGGCGGGCGGCGACCGGCGCGGTCACGGCGCCGGGCCACCGCACGGACGGCGATCCCCTCGAGCGCGTGGGGTGGGGTCCGGGCCTGGCGATCGGCTTCGCGCAGGCGCTGGCGCTCGTTCCCGGTACGTCACGCTCCGGCATCACCATCACCACCGGACTGTTCGCCGGCCTCGACCGCGCCACGGCAGCCCGCTACTCGTTCCTGCTCGGCATTCCGATCACCGCCGCCGCGGGTGTCAAGAAAGCCCTCGATCTGTCGCACAGCGGACTCCCGGCCGGCGACGGCGGTCCGCTGGCCGTCGCCATCCTCGCGTCGTTCGTCAGCGGCTGGTTCGCCGTCTGGTTCCTCGTCAGCTATCTCAAGCGCCGCTCGCTGACGCCGTTCATCATCTACCGCGTGGCACTCGCAGCGTTGATCGTTGCGGTATGGTATCGCTAGAGGCATGGCCAACGAGAGTCCGGGCGAGCTGAAGATGGACACCTCCTCCCTGTACCGGGAAGAGGTGGTGACCGACCGTCGTGTTGGCAGTATCCGCGTGCTGACGCCGCTGAAGCCGGACGGCTCGACCGACCCCACGCGGTCGGTCGCCTACGTCGGTGAAGCGCAGCTTCTCACGCCGGCCGGCGTGCTGCCGCTGGTCTTCGAGATCGATGCCAGGTCGCTGGGCGAGGCGATCGAAAGGTTCGCGGTCGGCGCCGCGGCCGCGCTCGAGCGGACCCGCCGCGAGATCGAACAGCTCCGCCGGGAAGCCGCCTCCCAGATCGTCGTGCCCACCGGGATGCCTCCCGGCTTCGATCCCCGCGGCGGCCCCGGCCCCGGCGGCGCTCCCCCCGGCCCCAAGATTCACTTGCGGTGATTCGGAGGGGCCCAGAACTCGATTGCGGCGGCAAAGCCGCCGCTCGAACGCGGCAAATCTATACAGGCCGGACGCGGTCGGGGAGGGCGCGGGCGAGGGCGTCGAAGAGCTTTTCGCGCGTGAACGGCTTGGCGATCACGAGGTCGACCGATGGCGCGCTGCCGGGATCGAGCTCGTCGGCCCAGCCGGTCAGCAAAACGATGGGCACCGCGCGCCGGCGCTTCAGCTCCGTCGCCAGCGCCAGTCCCGTCATGCCCGGCATCCCGAGATCGGTGATGACCAGGTCCACGGGCTCGCGGTCGAACAGCTCCAGGGCCTCGCGACCGGAGGCGGCGGTGAACACCGTGTGCCCGGCGCTGGACAGCATCGCGCGGAGCACGTCCAGAACCTCCGGCTCGTCCTCCACCGCGAGAATCCGCAACGACTCCAGGGTCGGCAGGAAGGCCGGCGTGCGCACCGCTTCGGCGGTGATGGCCGGGAACGAGAGCGTGAACGTGGTGCCGACGCCTTCCGCGCTGTCGAGAGCGATCGTGCCGCGGTAGCGCTGCACGATCTCCTGCGCCAGGCTCAGGCCGAGGCCGGTGCCGCCTTCCGTCGAGCGCGTCGTGAAGAACGGCTCGAAGGCCAGCCGCTGCACCTCCGGGCTCATGCCCCGCCCCGTGTCGGAGATGGAGACGACCGCGCGGTCGTCCTGACCACGGACGTGCAGCGTGAGGCGGCCGCCCTGCGGCATCGCCGTCAGCGCATTCTCGAGGATGTTCAGCAGCGCCTCGCGGACCTCGCTGGCCACGGCCAGGATCGCCGGCGCGGGGTCGGCGCGCAGGTCGATCTCGTAACGGATCCCGCGCCGGGCAGCCTCGTTGTCCCACTGCGGGCGCGTCAGCGCCAGGAGCTGCTCGAGCACGTCGCGGAGCAGCACCGCCTCCGGGCCCTTCACGCGCGCGGGCCGCGAGTATTCTTGCAGCCGGCGCACCGTCTCCACGCTGTCGGAGGCGCCCTGGTGGATGACGTTCAGCGCGTGCTTCAGCTCCTCGCGCTCGATGGGCTCGCTCGCGGTCAGGCGCTCCTGCAGCATCTCCGTCCAGCCGAGCACCGGGGTGAGGCGGTTGTTGATGTTGTGGGCGACGCCGGCCGCCAGCGAGCCGAGCGTGCGGAACTTCTGCTCGCGGATGACGCGGAAGCGCAGCTCGTGCTCGCGGCTGATGTCGCGGAAGACGCCGATGCGCTGCAGGCCGTCGCCGGTGCCGCGCTCCATGGTCGACAGCGTGGCCAGCACCGGGCGCGGATCGCCGGCGCGCGTCAGCAGCAGCACCTCGCCCTGGAAGGCCGGCCCGCGCATCTGCGCCGTCAGCGCCGCCACGTCCTGGGCGCCGGCGAGGAAGTCCGTCCAGCGCACGCCGACGAGCGGATCGCCGGCGGCGCCGATCATCTCCTGGAAGGCGCGGTTGGCGAAGACGATGCGGTCGTCGACGTCGGCCACGATGACCCCCTCGCCGATGCGCCGCACCACGTCGGCCAGCTCACGGGCCTCGCCCTCGAGCCGCGCGTGCTGGATGGCCCCCGCCGCGCGGTCGGCCACGATGCGCAGCAGGCGATCGGCGCGCGTGTCGAGGCGCCGCGCCCGGCGTGCGACCTCGATCACGCCGGTCGGCACGCCGGCCACCACGAGCGGCGCCACCATCAACGACCGGAGCGCTTCGCGGCGCACGATCGGATCCACCACGCGCGGGTCGTCGGCCGCGCCGTCGGGGATCAGCACGGGCGCGCGGGCGGCGATGGCGGTGGCGGCAACGCCGGCGCCCAGCGGGATCGGCGCCGGCTCGACGTCCGCCGGCAGTCCGACGGCCGCGCGCGGCCTCAGCTCCCCGCGGCTCTCGTCCATCATGTAGATGACGGCGACGTCGGCCGCGAACACGTCCACGGCGATCTCGGCCACGCGCTGGAGCAAGACCTCGGGACTGGCGGCGGTCAGGGCCGCCTGCGCGATGCGGCTGAGCGCCTCCATCTCCGCGGTACGCCGCTCGAGCAGCCGCCGCATGACGAGCGTGCGGGCCCGCGCCACGATCTCCTCGGGAAGGAACGGCTTCGTCATGTAGTCGTCGGCGCCCTCGCGCAGGCCGCGCACGCGCGCCGACGGGCTGCTGAGGGCGCTGAGCACCAGCACGGGCAGGTCGGCCAGCTCGGGCAGCGCACGCATCCGCTCGATGACTTCGTAGCCGCTCATCCCGGGCAGCATGAGGTCGAGCACGACCAGGTCGATGTCGGGCGTCACCGCGAGGGCCTCGAAGCCCGCCTCGCCCGTCGCCACGGACGCGACGTCGTAGCCCTCCGCTTCGAGCAGGTCGCGGAGGAGTGCCGCGGTGTCGGCGTTGTCCTCGACGACGAGGATGCGCGCGGCGTCGCTGCTCATCGCGTTCCCACCCCCTGGGTCTCCAGCGTGGCCGCCATCAGCCGCCCGATCTCGTCGGGCGTGAACGGCTTGGCCACGTAGGCATCACAGCCGGCGTGCAGCGCCGACTCCCGTTCCTGCGGCCGCGACAGCGCCGAGACGGCGATGATCGGCACCGACGCCGTGGCCGGATCCTGCCGCAGCCGGCGCGCCACTTCCCAGCCGCTCATGCCCGGCAGCATCAGGTCGAGCAGCACGAGGGCGGGCTTGCGCTCCCGGGCGATCTTCAGACAGTGCTCACCGTCGTCGCAGACGCGCGCGCGGCCACCGAGGAGATCCTCCACGACCGCCCGCATCAGCTCCTGGTTCTGCTTCTCGTCCTCGACCACCAGGACCTCGCGTCCGGCCAGGATCGGCTCCAGGGGCGCGAGCGTCTCTCCCGCGCGCGGCTGCTGCAGCGCCGGCTCCACCGCTACCGGGAGCGTGAAGCTGAAGCGGCTGCCACGATTCTGGCCGTCGCTCTCGGCGCGCACGACGCCGCCGTGCAGCTCCACCAGCCGGCGGACGATGGCGAGGCCGAGCCCGGAGCCGCCGTGGCGACGACGCATCGGGGCCTCCACCTGGTAGAAGGGATCCCAGATCCGCGCGAGCTCGTCCTTCGCGATGCCGACGCCGTCGTCCTCCACCGCGACCCACACCTGCTCGCGGAAGCGGCCCCCGGTGACGCGCACCGCGCCCCCGGGGGCGCTGAACTTCACGGCGTTGCCGATGAGGTTCACGAGCACCTGCTGCAGCCGCGCGGCGTCGGCGCTGGCGGCCGGCATGTCCGGCGGGAACTCGCTGGTGATGCGGATCTGTCGCGCCTGCGCGGCCACCGCCACCACCGCCGCCGCCTGCTCCACGATCAGCGGAACGTCGGTCGGCCGCGGCGTCAGCTCGATGCGCCCGGCCTCCAGTCGCGATACGTCGAGCAGGTCGTTGATGAGATCGCTGAGCCGCTGCGCGCCGCGGAAGATCGCTTCCTGGTGCTCGAGCTGCTTGGGGCTGAGCCGCCCGTGCACCTGCCGCATGAGCAGACGGCTGTAGCCGATGATGGCAGTGAGCGGCGTGCGAAGCTCATGGCTCACCATGGCGAGGAACTCGGACTTCAGCTCGTCGAGCCGCCGCAGCTCGGCGTTGACTTGCGCGAGCGCGCGCGCTTCGCGGTCCTTCTGCGCGTACTCGTCGCGCATCTCGGCGCTGTTGATGAAGACGCCATAGCGCTCGTGGAGCGCCAGGAACGCGAGGCACGCCGCCGCCAGCAGGCCATCGGCCACCACGATCGGCGCCAGGCTGCCGCCGCTCTCCGCGCCCGCCCACACGCGCAGCGCCGACCGCACCGCCACGGCGCTGAACACCAGGCAGAAGACGATACCGAGCGGCTCGGGGCGACGCGAGCCACGCCGTCCTATGGCGACGACGATCAGCGTCACGACGCCGAGCGCCGCGACCGTGATCACGAGATTGGCAAGCCGGTAGAGCAGTTCTAGGGACACGTGGGACGCAAGACCACTCCTTGCCGCTCATCATACACAGCGTCGGCGACGCCGCGCAGCGGAGACGCGCGCTCGTGTGAAAAGTTTTCGCTACCGGCGTCTCACGAGCGAGGCCCGGGCGGACGCCGCGGCTAACCGTCGTAACAACGGGTGCCGTGAATCGTCAGTTCGCTGACGCGCGAGCGTCGGCGATGTGAGTTTGAAAAAACAGGGAAAACTCCTATCTCCGCGCCCGCGCGCGCAAACGTTCACGGCGCGGCGCGGCACGCGAGTTGCTTTTCGCCACGCGCATGCTTCGCACGCGACCTGTCTGGATGCGCGGACTGAGGCTGTACCAATCGTTGAGCCCCGGGCCGCGCGAGGTCCTGGGCGCCAGCGATCGGGCCGAAGATCTGCTGGACCCGCGCATCCACGCCCGCTCGCGCTTCCAGAGCGTGGCGGAGCCCGAGCGCTACGCCATCTACACCGTGCACGACACGGAGGCGTGGGCGCCGGGTGACGGCCGGGCTCCGGGCGAGCACAGTCTGGTCGTCGTGCGGGAGTTCCGGCGGGTGCCCCTCCACGCCTCGGCGCTGGGGCTGTTGCTGCTGACCGCCCGGGCGGGCGAGGCGGCGGCGGTGGTGGCGGCGCTCGCGCACTTCGTCGAGCGGGCGGTGAGCATCTACCAGCCCGCCTACCTGCTGCTGGCCCACTCCCGTGAGACACCGCGGCTCAGCGTGCTCATGCTCGGGGTGCACCAGTGCACGGCTCTCCAGGCCGCCGGCGCGACCGCGTTCAGCGTCGACACCCTCCTGCCCGAGCTCGAACCCCTGCTGACCACGTCCCCGGAATGGTTCACCTACTGCCCCGAGCCCGAAGCCACCTCCGTCACCACCCTCGTCTCCCCATACGCAGTGTGACCACGCGTATCTGATTTGCCGCTTTCGAGCGCGGGCTTTGCCCGCGCAATCCTAGCTCGAGGGGGAGGCATCGGAGGCCGTCGAGGCCCCCTCCGACTTTAGATACGGACGGTCTCGACGAGAAGAGCGGTGGTGGCGACCATGTCGTTGATGTCGACCCACTCGTTGACGGTGTGGATCTGGCGCATCCCGCAGGCGAGATTGGCGACCTCGACGCCGCGGCCGGAGAAGACGTTGGCGTCGGAGCCGCCGCCGGTCGACCGCGTCCGGAACGGCGTGCCGAGCGCCTGCGCCGCCCGGCGCACCCGGGCCACGATCGGCCGGTCGTCGTCGACGGCCAGCCGGTCGTAGTCCCGGTCGACCTTCGTCTCCACCCGCGCCGTGTGCTGCTGCCCGGCCACCGTCACGCGATGCCCGGCGGCCGCGCGCTCGAGGCAGTCGCGCATGTGCGCGGTCTGCGCCTCCAGCCCTTCCACGGTGAGGCTGCGCGTCTCCGCGCGGAGCACGACGCGATTCGGGATGATGTTGCTCGCCAGCCCGCCCTCGATGCGGCCGATATTGGCCGTCGTCTCCGCGTCGACGCGGCCCAGCCGCATCGCGGCCACCGCCTCCGCGGCCACCTTGATGGCGCTGATCCCCTGCTCGGGCGCGATCCCCGCGTGCGCCTCGAGCCCGTGCACCGTGAACTGCATGCGGTTGGCGGCGGGCGCGCGCGTGATGAGCTCGTGAACGCCGTCGCAGTCGAGGACGAGGCCGGTGCGCGCACGCAGCCGTCCCACGTCGAAGTGCTTGGCGCCGATCAGGCCGAGCTCCTCGCAGATGGTCAGGAGCACGTCGATCGGTCCGTGCGGAATCCGGCGCTCGTGCAGCAGCCGGACGGCCTCGAGGATGGCCACGATGCCCGACTTGTCGTCGCCGCCGAGAATGGTGGTGCCGTCGGATCGGATGATGTCGCCGGCCACGACGGGCCGGATGTTCTCGCCCGGGACCACCGTGTCCATGTGCGCGCACAGCAGGAACGGCGGCGCGTCGGGCACCGTGCCCGGGAAGCGCGCCAGCAAGTTGCCGGTGTCGGCACCGACGCGTGGGCCGGCGTCGTCGATCTCGACGCCGGCGCCCATGCCGCGGAGGACGTCCTGCAGCCGTCGGGCGATGGCGCCCTCGCGCTTGGAGACGCTCGAGATCCGCACCAGCTCGAGGAACTCCTCGCGCAGCCGCGGGACGTTGACCGAGACGCGATCAGCCAAGAAACCTCCTGAACCAGTCGCGGCTGGCCTCGACGGCCCGCGCGCGGTGCCCCGTGTCGGTGAGCCGGTGGTCGCCGCCGGGGATGACGACCAGGTCGCAGGGCTCGCTCGCCTGCTCGTGCAGCTGCACGCCGTGATCGAGCGACACCACGTCGTCGGCGTCGCCGTGCACGCACAGGTGGCGTGCCACGCCGGTCGGGGCGAGCGCGTAGTGGCCCTTCATGAACTCGAGCGCGAACGGGATGCCGAGATTGCGGTTCTCGTGGAGATCGTCGTTGGCCAGCTCGGTGAGGCTCGCCGGCGCATTCCACGTCACCACCGGGATGCCGGCCCGGCGGGAGGCGACGAACAGCGCCACGAAGCCGCCCAGGCTCGAGCCGAGGAGCCCGAAGCGGCCGTCGAGCCGCCGATGGCCCTGCAGCAGCGAGAGCACCGCCTCGACGTCCTCGATCCGCGTGGCCACCGTCGTCTCGTCCTCCCGCCCGCTCGACTCGCCGCAGCCGCGGAAGTCGAAGCGCGCCAGCGCCAGGCCGGCCGCCGGCAGCGCGTCGCCCAGGAGCACGTACTTGTCGGAGTCCTTCGACGCGTGCAGACCGTGACAGGCCACCACACACGGCACGCGGGCGGGAGCGTCGGGCAGGTGCAGCGCCAGCGCGAGCTTCGCGCTCGGCAGCGCCACCAGGTGACGCTCGACGATTATGCCCACACGAGGTCGAACAGCCGCACGGCGTTGCTCGACAGCTGGAACATCGTCTCCTCGATGGGCTCGCGCTTGATCTTGGCGACCTCCTCGGCCACGCGCGAGGCCAGCCACGGCCCCGAATCCATCGCCTGGAACTCCGCGCCGTAGCGCCACGGCGCGTCGCTCTCGACGAGCAGCGACTCGAGCGGCACCTGCTCCACCAGCGCGCGGTCGCGGTCGCGATAGACGACTTCGGGCGTCACCGAGATGAAGTAGCCGGCGTCGACGATGGCGCGCGTCGTGTCCGCCGAGGCCTTGTGCCAGTGGAAGACCGCCCGCTCGATGCGGTGGCGCTTCAGCGCCTCGAGGGCGCCGACGGCGGCACCGTGCGGGGCGTGCAGGGCCACGGCCAGATCGTAGCGCGAGGCCAGCCGCAGCAGTCGATCGAGGCGGCCGCGGGCCGCCATCATGCGCTCGGCGGCGTCCGGCCGGTCCTCGAGCGAGTACCACGGCAGCCCGACCTCGCCCACGGCCACGACGTGGGCGTGGTGCTCGACGATCTGCTGTTCGACCGCTTCGAGATCGCGCTCGGTGAGCTGCTCCCAGTCGGGATGAAATCCGAGGCAACCCCACACGGTCTTTCTCGCCTGCGCGGCGATCTCGAGCGTGCGCGCGTTGGTCTCGGCGTCGCAGCCGACCGCGATCACGCCCCACACGTCGTAGGTCAGGGCCACCCGGAGGGCGTCCGGCACGTCCTTGAACGCGGCGTCGTGGAGATGGCAGTGGCTGTCGATGACCATCTAGTGGCCCGCGACGACCATCCGGGCGATCTTCAGCGTCGGCGCCGCCGTGCGGTCGCGCAAGACGAGGTCGTTGCCGATGCCGTCGATCCGGTCGAACATCTCGAGGAGGTTGCCGGCCACGGTGACTTCTTCCACGGGATACGCGAGCTCTCCGTTCTCGATCCAGAGCCCGGCCGCCCCGCGCGAATAGTCGCCGGTCACGCCGTTGACGCCGAAGCCGATCAGCTCGGTGACGTAGAGCCCGCTGTGCACCGAGCGGATCAGCGCCTGCGGCGTGTCGGATCCGGGCATCAGCATCAGGTTGCTCGTCCCCACGCTGACGCCGGCGCCGTCGCGGCTCGCGTGGTGTGTCGAGGCCAGCCCGAGCTTGCGCGCCGAGTACGTGTCGAGCAGGTACGACTCGAGCACACCGTCACGCACGATGGCCGTTCGCCGGCTGGGCAGCCCCTCGCCGTCGAACGGCCGCGAGCCGAGCGCGGCCTCGATCAGTCCGTCGTCGACGATGTTCACGGCCGCCGAGGCGACGCGAGTGCCGAGACGCTCGAGCAGGAACGAGGCCCGGCGATAGAGGCTGGGGCCGCTGGCCGCGCCGGCGATCGACCGGATCAGGGTGGCCGCCGTATCGGGGTCGAAAATGATCGGCACCTCGGTCGTCTTGACCTTGCGCGCCCCCAGCCGGCGGAGCGCGCGCGCGGCGGCCGTGCGTCCCACGGCCTCGGCATCCTCGAGCGCCCGCCGCCGGCGCGCGGTGGTGTACCACGCGTCGCGCTGCATCTCCCCGTTCTCGGAGGCCACCGGCGACACGGTGATGCCGAAGGATGAGGTGGCGTAGCCGCGCGCGAATCCGTGCGAGGTGGCGTACGCGTAGCGCGCGCGGCGGTCGAAGTACTCGGCTCCCTCGGAGTTGGTGATCCGCGGGTCGACGCCGAGCGCCGCCGCCTCCGCGCGGCGTGCCGTCTCGATCTTCTCCTCCGGCGTCAATTCGGCGGCCTCGCGATCCTCCAGCTCGAGGTCGGGCACGCGGTCGATCAGCGAGGCCGGATCGGGCAGCCCGGCGTGCGGATCCTCCGCGGTGACGCGCGCCAGCGCGGTGGCCTCGTCGACCACGCGCTCCAGCGAGGCGCGCGACAGGTCGGAGGTCGAGGCGGCCGCGGACGCCCGCCCGGCGAACACGCGCAGCGACAGGCGCTGCTCGCGGGAATGGGTCACGGTATCGACCTGGCCCAGGCGGACGGAGGCGCTGAAGGACGTGTCCTCGACGAGGAAGCCGTCGGCGGCGGTGGCACCGCGCTCGGCGGCCCGGCGCAGCACGGAGGCGAGGAGATCCGTCGTCACACGGCCGTCCCGCCGACCGTCATGCCGTCGAGCCGAATCGTCGGCAGCCCCACGCCGACGGGAACGGACTGGCCGTCCTTGCCGCAGGTTCCGATCCCTTCGTCGAGCGCCAGATCGTGCCCGACGCGACTCACGCGCGTGAGGGCGTCCGGCCCGTTGCCGATGAGCGTCGCGCCCTTCACGGGACGCGTGACCCGGCCGTTCTCGATCAGATAGGCCTCGCTCGCCGAGAACACGAACTTGCCGCTGGTGATGTCGACCTGGCCACCGCCGAAGGACACGGCGTAGAGACCGCGGTCGACCGATCGCATGATGTCCTCGGGATCATCCTGGCCGGCCAGCATGAAGGTGTTCGTCATGCGCGGCAGCGGCGGATGCGCGAACGACTCGCGGCGGCCATTGCCCGTGGGCTCCATCCCCATGAGCCGCGCATTGAGCCGGTCTTGCAGGTAGCCACGCAGGATTCCGTTCTCGATGAGGACCGTCCGGCCGGTCGGCGTCCCCTCGTCGTCGACGTTCAGCGACCCCCGCCGGTTGGTGATGGTGCCGTCGTCCACGACGCTGACCAGCTCGGAGGCCACCTTCTGGCCGATGCGGCCCGAGAACGCGGAGACGCCCTTGCGGTTGAAGTCGCCCTCGAGCCCGTGGCCGACCGCCTCGTGCAGGAGGATCCCGGGCCAGCCCGGTCCGAGGACGACCGTCATGGCACCGGCGGGAGCATCGACAGCGGCGAGCTTCAGCGCCGCTTGTCGCGCGGCTTCCGACGCGAAGCGCTTCCACCGCTCCGCGTCCAGATAGAAGTCGAAGGGTACGCGCCCGCCGCCGCCGAAGCTGCCGATCTCGCGCTTGCCGCCGTCCTCGGCGATGGCGGTCACGTTCAGGCGTGTGAGCGGCCGCACGTCGCCGACGGTGAATCCGGAGGCGGTGGCGATGAGCATCACGACTTCCTCGGAGGCCAGCGAGACGATGACCTGCTTCACGCGGGGGTCGGCGGCGCGGCAGGCCGCGTCCACCCGGCGGAGCAGGTCGAGCTTCCGCGACAGCTCGGTGACGATCGGCGCCTCGGCGAGCGTATAGAGATCGTGCGGCCGCCCGCGGCCGCCGACGGCGAGCGCTCCCGACTCACCGGCGCGGTCGGCGATCGCCCGGGCCTGGCGCGCCGCCTCGGTGAGGTTGTGGACCGAGATGTCGTCCGTGTGGGCGTAGCCCGTTCGCGGCCCGCTCTGGGCACGCACGCCGGCGCCCTGGCTGACGTGGCGGGAGGCCTTCTTGACGACGTTCTCCTCGAGCACCAGCTCCTCGTTGACGCGGTACTCGAGGTAGATGTCGGCGTCGTCGACGCGACGGGCGAGATTGTCCCCGAGCAGCTGCTCCATCAGCGCGGGGGTGACATTGTAGCGATCGTGGAAGAAGCTCTCGGGACGTCTACGCTGGAGCTCACTCATCGACGTCGAATCTCCCATCGGCGCGGTCCAATCTACGCTTCGCTGACAGCGCCCCCCAAACTTTTCCAACACCTCATTCTAGCCAGTCTGGCAATCCGTCAGCCCCCGCGGACCTCCTGAATGATGTCGTGGACCCGGCGGAGTCCGTGCAGAATGGACGGCCCCGGCGAGAGGACGTCCTCGCCCGCCAGCTCGTAGATGCGTCCCGCCCGCACGGCGCTGACGTTCGACCAGCCCTGGCGACCGGCGATCGCGGGCGCGTCCACGGGCTTGCCGCACCACGACGCCAGGATGATCTCGGGATCCCGGCGCACGACCTCCTCGGCGGCGACGATGCGTCCCCTGGCATCACCGCGCTCGCGCAGCTCCGCGAACACGTCGCGTCCTCCGGCGATCTCGATCAGCTCCGACACCCAGCGAATGCCCGCGATCAGCGGGTCCATCCACTCCTCGAAGTAGACCCGCGGCCGATCCGGCCACACCGACGAGTACTCCCGCACCTGCTTGATCTCGTCGCGCATGTCCGCCACCACGTCACGCGCGGCGGCCTCGCAGCCCAGCGCACCGCCGATGAGCAAAATCGCGCGCAGGATGTCGTCCACCGACCGCTGATTGGTGCACAGCACCGCCACCCCGGACGCAATGAGCTCCCCGACCACATCACGCTGCAGATCGGAGAATGCCAGGACCAGATCCGGGTGCAGCGCCAGGATCCTGTCGACGCGAAACGTCGTGAACCCGCCCACGCGCGCCTTCTCCCGAACCGCCTCCGGCCGCCGCGCCGTCCCCGGCACCCCGACGACACGCTCGCCCGCCCCGACCGCATAAGCAATCTCAGCCGTCTCCGCCGTGAGACAGACAACGCGCTCCGGAAACCCGACACCCGCCTTGCCGTACATGGATGAGCCGCGGAGGAAGAGCAGGCTAGCGCAGCACGCGCGAGTGAACGGGTTTGCCGCGAGCATTCCCGGGCGGGTGGCGCCGCGGCCGGCGCCAGGCCCCGCCCGCCGAACGCGTTTGCACTGTCATCCCTCGTAGATCTCTCGCCGCGCGAGGCCGCGCTGGAAAGCCAGGTACTGCTCGCGCGTCATAGGAGGCCTCGCGGACTGCAAGACGGAGCGTGCGCCGGAAGCGCCGTCGGCGAGCATGTCGACGGCCATGGCCGCCAGCGCCTTGGCTTGCGTCACGTAGGCGAGCCGCGCGTCGACGATCTTGTAGTCGGCGCCGTGCCCGCCGCCGGTGGCGCCGCCGATATAAGGATGGAGCACCGGCATCACCATGCTGAGGTCGCCCATGTCGGTCGAGCCCGTGCGGTGGCCGATCTGCCGGTAGTCGTCGGCGCCGACCAGCTCCACGGCCGTGTCCTCGAAGTAGCGCGACATCGTCGCGTCGCACGTCATCGGCATGTAGCCAGGCAGCGTCTCGATCTCCACCTTGGCGCCGAGCGCCAGGGCGCCGGCCTTGAAGGCGCGGTCGACCTTCTTCTGGGCGTCGAGGATGGCCTCCACCGAGCGTCCGCGCACGTAGGTCTCCAGCCGGACCTCGCCGGGGATGACGTTCACCTGCGAGCCGCCGTGGGTGATGATCGGATGCACGCGGATCGTGTCCTCGTCTCGGAACGTCTCGCGGATCGCGTTGACGGCGGCCAGGCCGATCTGCGCCGCGTAGAGCGCGTTCACACCCATGTGCGGCGCGCCACCCGCGTGGGCGGCCTTGCCGACATAGCGGATGGTCTTCACGATGCAGCCGTTGTTCGACGCCGGCACGCCCGCCTTGCCGTCCTCCGGCCGCGACGTCATGTGGATCATCATCGACAGATCGATGTCGTCGAAGTGTCCGAGCCGCAGCAGCTCCGGCTTGCCGCCCAGGAACTCGAGCTTGCCGGCACGCGCCTGCGCCACGCGCCACTCGATGTCGCCATACTCCTCCGCGGGCACGGCGAAGAAGACGACACGGCCGGTCAGATGCTGCGCCGCGCCCGCGTCGAGCAGGCCCATGGCCGCGCCCATCAGCGCCGCCACCTGCGCGTTGTGACCGCAGGCATGCGCGGCGCCGGTCGCAGGATCGCCGTCGGGATGTCCGGCCACGACGAGGGCGTCCAGCTCGCCGAGCAGCGCGAACGTCGGGCCATCACCGCCGCGGCCCGCGACGTCGGCGCGCACTCCGGTGAGCGCGAGACCCGTCCGGGGCTTGAGGCCGAGCGCGCCGAGCGTGTCCTCGACGAGGCGAGCGGTCTTCACTTCCTTGAAGCCGAGCTCGGGATGCTTGCGGATCTGCTCGCCGATGCCGACGATCTGCTCGGCGCGACGGTCGATGGCCGCGTACACGCGCTGCTTCAGGTCCGACTTCGTCATCGGTGTCCCCTCTCTGTTGGGGGCCCCGAAATGGCCCCCAAACTCCGAACGTCCGCAGCGCCCCCCGGCAAAGCCGTGGCGCTCCTCTAACACGCCCTATTCGCGGATGGCGCGCGAGCGGGTGAAGCGGGCGGGCGTGAAGTCCTCGATGTCGAGTCCGGGCTGGCCGGTCGTGATCCAGTCCGTCATGACCCGCGCCGTGATCGGCGCCAGCAGGATCCCGTTGCGATAGTGGCCGGTAGCAAGCCACAGCCCCTCGACGTCCGGCCACGGTCCGAGCACGGGCAGGCTGTCCGGCGCCCACGGCCGGAATCCCCACCAGGTTCGCGTGATCGGCAGGGCGCCGAGCGACGGGCAGAGCTCGATGGCCGAGGCCAGCAGGCCGGCGATGCCTGCGGCCGTGACGCCGCGCTGGAAGCCCACACGCTCGACGGTAGCGCCCACGAGGAGCTCGCCGGACGGGCGCGGGACGAGATAGATGTCGTCGCCGTGTATGAGATGACCGAGGACGGCCGGGACGTGGCCCAGCGCCAGCATCTGCCCGCGCCGCGGCTCGATGGGCAGCCGGCCACCGAACGAGGCGATGAGCTCACCCGTCCACGCGCCGGCGGTCAGCACCACCGTGTCCGCCTCCCACAGATCGCCGTCGGCCACCACGCCGCGCGCGTGCCCCATCTCCACCACGACCCGCGTCACCGACGAGCCGGCGCGCAGTATGACACCGGCGCTCACGGCCGCCTGCGCGTACGCGACGGTGAGCCGCTGGTTGTTGACCCAGTGATCGGCACCGACGAACATGGCGCCGCGGACGCTCGTGGCCAGCACCGGCTCGTTGGCGCGAACGTCGGCGGTGTCCCACACCTCGATGCCGTACACGGGATCGAGCCGGTCGGCGATTCGCACCTCGGTGCGCCTCACGTCCTCCACGCTCATCAGCGGATAGATGGTGCCGCGGGTCACGTACTCCACGTCGATGCCGGTCAGCTCGCGCAGCTCCTCGCTGAGCGCCGGGAAGAGTCGCCAGCTCGCGAGCGCCAGCCGCGCGAAGGCGGAGTCGGGGGAGTCGCCGAGCGGGGCGAGGATTCCGGCGGCGGCGCTGGAGGCCTCCGCACCCGGGGTGGCGCGCTCGAACAGCGTGACCGCACAGCCGGCGCGGGCCAGCTCCCACGCCGTCGCGCAGCCGATGATGCCGCCGCCGACGACGGAGATCTTCATGACGCCGCCAGCGCTTCGAGGAACCGCTTGGTGGCGTCGCCCGGCGAGGCCGAATCCAGAATGGCCGCGATGGCGGCCACGCCGGCGGCGCCGGCGCCACGGACCGCCGCGACCCGCTCCGGTGTGATGCCGCCGATGGCCACGACGGGGATGCGGACAGACGCGGTCACCTTCGCCAGGCGGTCGAGGCCCTGCGGCGAGCCCCAGCGCCGCTTCGACGGCGTGTCGTAGACGGGACCGAACACGACCCAGTCGGCGCCGCGCACCTCGGCGTCGATCGCGTCCTCGAGCGAGTGGACGGAGGCGCCGATGGAGAGGCGGGCACCGGCGATGCGCCGGATGTCGTCCACGGGAAGCGACGCGTGCGTGCGCTGGACGCCGTCGGCGCCGACGGCCAGCGCCACATCGACGCGATCGTTGACGATCAGGCGCGCCCCGTGATCGCGCGTGAGCGCGCGGAGCGGCCGGCAGAGCGCGGCGAGGTCCGCGGCCGCGAGGTCCTTCTCGCGTACGTGCACGGCGGGCAGCCCGGCGGCCAGACACTCCGCCACCACGGCCGTCAGCTCACGGCCGCGCGTCTGCGAGCGGTCGGTGACCAGCGTGAGGCTCAGCTGGTCCAATCGGGCAGGCCCTCGAGCGGCGAGGACGCTGTCGCGTAAAGCTTCTTGCCGATGCGACCGGCGCGGTGCGCGAGGCGCCCGGCCTCGACGGCCAGGCGCATGGCGCGCGCCATCGCGACCGGGTCCCTGGCGCCCGCGATGGCCGTGTTCATCAGCACGCCGTCGACGCCGAGCTCCATGGCGATGGCGGCGTCGGATGCGGTGCCGACGCCCGCGTCCACGATGACGGGCACCGAGACCGTCTCGAGGATGATCTTGATGTTGTAAGGGTTGCGGATCCCGAGGCCGGAGCCGATCGGCGCGCCGAGCGGCATGACGCATGCCGCGCCCGCGTCCTCCAGCCGCTTCGCCGTGACCGGATCGTCGTTGGTGTACGGCATCACGATGAAGCCTTCACGCGCGAGCGTCTTCGTCGCCGAGAGCAACCCCTGCACGTCGGGGAAGAGCGTCCGCGCGTCGCCGATGACCTCCAGCTTGACCATGTCGCCCAGACCGGCCTCACGGGCGAGATACGAGGTGCGGACCGCCTCGTCGGCCGTGTAGCAGCCGGCCGTGTTCGGCAGGAGCGTGAAGCGCTTGGTATCGATGAAGTCGAGCAGCGATTCGCCCGTGCCGGGAAGGCTCACGCGCCGGACGGCCACCGTCACGATCTGCGCCCCGGACTCCTCGTGGGCCTGACGCATGATCTCGTTGGACGCGTACTTGCCCGTCCCCACGATCAGCCGCGACGAGAACTCCTTGCCGCCAAGGACCAGGTTCGTGTCGTACATGACTCACCCGCCTCCCATCGGACGAACGATCTCGACCTTGTCGCCGGGCCGGAGCACGGTGGCGCCGTACGCGCTTCTGGGCGTGATGTCGCGGTTGACGGCGACGGCGGTATACTCGCGCCTCACGCCGAGATCCTGCAGCAGCGCCTCGACGCTGAGCCCGTCCGCCACTTCCATGTCCCTGCCGTTCACCACGATCTTCATGAACACAAACGGCCGCTCCCCGTGAGGGTGCGGCCGCCAGCGTTCGCCGCGCCGTGTTCCCTTCGCCCGCATTACCGGGATCAGGTTCGAGGGGTCCCGGGCCGCACCCGGTTCTCAGGAATCCTCCCCCCACGACGTCGGCCAAAGTATAGCACCCGCCGCATTGACTTGCCGGCCTGCCGGGTGGTACTTAGTCCGCCACCTGTCCCGTCCGCTCGTGCCCCGAGGGGGTGACCCGGCGCGACAACTTTCCGCTCACGCGCTCACAACCAACATCACCACCACCGCACGCACAGAGGAGTTCGTCCATGAAGCGAACGACCCGCCGTGAGTTCCTCAAGACGTCGGCCGGCGTCTCGGCCGGCATGGCGTCGTGGCTGGCCCTGGGCCGCGCCCCCGCGTACGCGCAGAAGCGCGAGCTGACGTTCCTGTCGTGGAACCATTTCGTCCCTGCCGCGGACGACGAGCTTCGGCGTCAGTCGGAGGAGTTCAGCAAGGCGGCGAACTGCACCGTACGTGTCGATACGATCGCGCATCTGCAGATGCCGGCCAAGGTGGCGGCGGAAGCGCAATCGCAGTCCGGCCACGACATGTATCGGACCGCCTCGGCCGACCCGTTCCTGTACGAGAACCATCTCGTCGACGTCGGCGACATCGTCGACAAGATGGGCAAGGGCGGCGGCGGCTGGTACCCCTTCGCAGCGGAGGCGAACCAGACGAAGGCCGGGTGGCGCGCCGTCCCGTGGTTCTGGATCTCCTTCCCCGCCACCTATAACCAGGCCCACTTCAAAAAGGCCGGCTTCGAGACACCTCCGTCGACGTGGACGGACCTGCTCCGCATGGGCAAGGTCCTCAAGAAGCAGGGCAACCCGGTCGGCATCGCCATCAGCCACTGCTCGGACGCGCACTCGACGTACTGGTCGGTCGCGTGGTCGATGGGCGCCAAGGTGCTCGAGGCCGACGGCAAGACCCCCGGCCTCAAGTCCCAGCAGACGGAGCAGGTGATCGAATGGTACAAGGAGCTCTACAAGGACGCGATGGAGCCGGAGGTGCTGTCGTGGGACGACGCCTCCAACAACCGCTTCATCCTCTCGGGCAAGGGCTCGTGGATCCACAATCCGGTGAGCCCCTACAACGCGGCGCTCGCGAACAAGCAGCCGATCGCGGATGACATCAATCACCACACCAGCCCCGCCGGCTCCGCCGGCCGGCACTCGGCGCCGCCGATCCTCGGCCTGGGAATCTGGAAGTTCTCGAAGAACGTGGAGCTGGCCAAGGAGTACGTCCAGTTCCTGATGAAGAAGGAGAACTACGACAAGTGGATCGTGGCGGGCAACGCCTTCAACCACCCGCCGCTGAAGCACATGGCCGACCACCCGATCTGGGCACGCAACCCGAAGTTCGCCATGCTGCCGAAGGAGGCCGAGTACGCGCATCCGCGCGGCTGGCCGGCGAAGCCCAACGATGCCGTGCAGCGCATCGACAACAACTACGTCATGGCCGACATGATCGCGAAGGCCGTGAACGGCATGCCGCCCAAGCGCGCCATGGACTGGGCGGAGCAGCAGATCGTCCTGGCCGTGAAGGGGCAGCTGAAGGCCGGCTGATGGCCGTCGGTCCCCGTGTCCTCGAGGTGGCCGGCGCCCCGCGCGCCGGTCACCTGCGGCGTCTCCGCGAATGGGCGGAGCAGGAGCACGTCTTCGGGTACGGCCTGATCCTGCCCGCCATCATCTTGCTCGCCTCGCTGGTCGCCTATCCGTTCGGGATGGCGATCTGGTTCAGCCTCTCCGACTACTGGGTCGGCTCGCCGGGCCCGTTCGTCGGGCTGGCCAACTACCGCGACATCCTTGGCAACGAAGTGTTCCGCCAGACCGTCTGGAACTCATTCGTGTTCACCGCCATCGCGGTCGCGCTGAAGACGGTCCTCGGCGTGTGGCTCGCGCTCCTGCTCGCGCGCAATCTCAGGTTCAAGCGGGTGCTGCGGGGCGCGGTCCTGCTGCCCTGGGTGATACCGACGGCGCTGTCGACGCTCGGCTGGTGGTGGATGTTCGACTCGCTCTACAGCGTGGTGAACTGGACGGCCATTCGCCTCGGCATCATCAGCGCGCCGGGCCCGAACTGGCTCGGCCAGGCGGGCTTCGCGATGGCCGCCGTCATCATCGTCAACGTGTGGCGCGGCCTTCCCTTTTTCGCCATCACGGTGCTGGCCGGACTGGTCGCCATCCCGCGCGAGTACTACGAGGCGGCCGAGGTCGACGGTGCCAGCGCGTGGCTACGATTTCGCCACGTGACCCTGCCGCTGCTGCGTCCGGTGATCGCCGTCGTCACGCTTTTCTCTACGATCTTCACCTTCTCCGATTTCAACATCGTCCAGGTGCTGACGCGTGGAGGCCCGGTCAACAGCACGCATCTCTTCGCCACCCTCGCGTACCAGGTCGGACTTCAGGGCGGCAATCTCGGTCAGGGGGCCGCCATCTCGCTGTTCCTGTTCCCAATGCTGGCGGCCGTCGTCTTCGTCCAGCTGCGCTATATCAGGAAGGAGTGAGCATGATCACCGGCGTGCGCAGCGCGGCCACGAAGCGATGGTCGGCGGTGTTCGGGTACGCGAACCTCGTGCCGTTCGTCTTCTTCGCGCTGTTCCCCTTCTATTTCATGCTGATCACCTCCTTCAAGTCGAACGCGGAGTTGTACAACCTCAAGTCCGTGCCGTTCGTCGTCGAGTCCCCGGTCACCGAGCACTACCGGCTGCTGTTCTTCCGCACCGAGTTCCTCACCTGGATGACGAACAGCCTGATTATCAGCGTGACCGCGACCTCCATCTCGCTCGTGATCTCGATCCTGGCCGGCTACAGCCTCGCGCGGCTGCGCTTCCGTGGCGTCGGATCGTTCGGCCTGGCCGTGTTCATCACCTACCTGGTGCCGCCGACGCTGCTGTTTCTGCCACTGTCGCAGGTCGTCGTGTCGCTGGGGATCTCGGACTCGATCTGGGCGCTCATCGTCACCTACCCGACCTTCCTCGTTCCGTTCTGTACGTGGCTCCTGATGGGGTACTTCCGGACGGTGCCGCGCGAGGTCGAAGAGTGCGCGCTCGTCGACGGAGCGAGCCGCATGCAGACGCTCTGGCGCATCGTCCTGCCGATGGCGATCCCGGGCATCGTCTGCGCGACCCTGTTCTCGTTCACGCTGACCTGGAACGAATTCACGTATGCGCTGACGTTCGTCTCGCAGACGGCGAACAAGACGGCGGTGGTCGGCGTCTACGCCGACCTCATCCGTGGCGACATCTACTACTGGGGCTCGCTCATGGCCGGCGCGGTTCTGGCCAGCGTCCCGATCGTCGTGATCTACGTCTGGTTCCTCGACTACTACGTGTCCGGTCTGACGGCCGGCGCCGTCAAAGGCTAGCCACCGCCCCCGATCAGTTTCTGGCCGGCCCCGCCGCCGGATTGTCCCGTTCGCTCGGAATCCCGCGGTTTTAGCGACCGGTCAGTCTGGTACCCGTCTTGCTCTTCCATCGCGCCGTGAGCATCTTCGACGCGCTGGTGAGCCTGGTCATCGCCCACGGATACATCGTGGTCTTCGTCGCGGTCGCTCTCGACTGTGCCGCGCTGCCGATCCCGGGGGAGCTCCTGCTGCTGAGCCTCGGGGGCCTCGCCGGCCAGGGTCACATCGATCCCGCCTCGGGCGTGGCCGCCGCCGCCGCCGGCGTGCTGGTGGCCGACGCGGTGACGTACTGGATCGGCCGCGTGCACGGCCAGCGCGTCTTCAAGAAAGTGCGCTTCGGCCAGCGGTGGACGCCCGGAGTCAGCACGCTCGTCTTCGGCCGCTTCGTCATCGGGGCGCGGATGATGGTGGCCCCGATGGCCGGAGCCCGTCGGCTGCCGTTCGGTCGGTTCGTGCTCTGGGACGGGCTCGGCGCGATGCTGTGGGCGGCGGCGTTCGTGACCGTCGGCTACGCGGCCGGCGCCAATCTCGGCGCCGTCAAGGACTACTGGAGCGGCCTCACGGTGGTCATGCAGATCGTGCTGACGGTGGCCGTGCTCGCGTTCGTCGCGGCCAGGTTCGTGAAGGCGACGCGAGTCACGCTCGCCATCGGCGCCGCCCTCCTCGCGGTGTCCACGGTCCGTCCGGCGGCCTCGGCCAGCGACGAGCTGGAGGTCGGCGGTCCCCGCGGCCGGCACGATCAGGCGATCGTCCGCACCTTCTCGCTGTAGCGCCAGGCTAGCTCGCCTCGCCGACCGCCTTCACCGCGCCCGGGTTCTCCAGCGACGACAGGTCGCCCGGCTCGCGTCCGAGGTGCGTCGCCCTGATCACGCGGCGCATGATCTTGGCGCTGCGGGTCTTCGGCAGGTCACGGGCAAACAGGACTTTATCGGGCTTCAGCGCCTTGCCCATCTGCGACGCGACACGCTCGGTGAGCTCCTTTCGAAGCGATTCCGTCGCGCTGTGTCCGGGCCGCAGGACCACGAAGCACACGATCGCTTCTCCCTTCACCTCGTGCGGAACGCCGATCACGCCGGCCTCGGCCACCGCCGGGTGACCCACGAGCACCGACTCGACCTCGGCGGGCCCGAGGCGCTTGCCCGCGATCTTGAGGGTGTCGTCCGAGCGCCCCTGGATGTACCAGAAGCCGTCGGCGTCGATGGTGGCCCAGTCGCCGTGGACCCAGACGTCCTTCCAGCGCGACCAGTAGGTCTCCTCGTAGCGCGCGGGATCACGCCAGAAGCCCGCCGTCATGCCCGGCCACGGCCTGGTGACGACCAGCTCGCCGACCGCGCCGCGCACGGGGCGGCCCTCCTCGTCGAAGACCTCGGCGGCCATGCCGGGAATCGGGCCCGTGAACGAGCAGGGCTTGATGGGCGCCACCGGAAAGCAGCCGAGGATGCCGCCGGAGATCTCGGTGCCGCCCGTGTAGTTGCTGATCGGGATGCGCGCTTTGCCGGCGTTCTCGAAGAGCCAGCGATACGGCTCGGGATTCCAGGGCTCGCCCGTCGAGCCCAGGATGCGCAGCGAGCTGAGGTCGTGGGCGTGGACGTGCTCGGGCCCGTGCGGCATCAGCGCGCGCACGGCGGTCGGCGACATGCCCATGACGGTGATGCGATGCCGCTCGACCAGCGCCCACAGGCGATCCGGCTTCGGATAGTCGGGGACGCCCTCGAACACCACCGCCGTGGCGCCGAGCGCCAGCGCGGCCGTGAACAGCATGGGGCCCATCAGCCAGCCCAGATCGGTGAGCCAGAACAGCCGGTCGTCGTCGCCCACGTCGTGGCAGTAGGCGAAGTCGTGCGCGCACTTCACCAGGAATCCGCCGTGCGTCAGCACCGTGCCCTTGGGCCGCCCGGTGGTGCCCGACGTGTAGATGATGAGGCACGGATGATCGGCCTCGACGGGCACCGGCGCGCACTCGTCGGACTGGGCGCCGACCGCCTCGTGCCACCAGCGATCGCGGCCGGCCGTCCACGGAATATCGCGGGCCAGCCGCCGATAGACGAGCACCTGCGTCACCGTCGGACACTGCGCGAGGGCCTCGTCCGCCGTCTCCTTCACGCGGACGACCTGGCCGCGGCGCTGAAAGCCGTCGCACGTGATGAGCAGCTTCGCCTCGCAATCTTGAAGTCGCGAGGCCACCGCCTGCGCCCCGAAGCCGGAGAAGCACGGCGTGTAGATGGCGCCGATCCGAACCACGGCGAGCGTGGCGATGACGGCCTCCGGCGACATCGGCAGGAAGATGCCGACGCGATCGCCCTGCCCGATGCCGAGCGCGCGGAGCGCGTTCGCCAGGCGGTTGACGTCGCGCGCGAGCTCGGCGTACGTGAAGGTGCGCGTCTGGCCGTCGTCGCTCTCCCACACGACGGCCGGCTTCCGGCCGCGGCCGGCGTCGAGGTTCCGGTCGAGGCAGTTGTCGCTGAAGTTCAGGCGGCCGCCGGGAAACCACCGCGGCCACGCCGCTCCGCGCGAGTCGTCGAGCACCTTCGTGAAGGGCGTGAGCCAGCGGAGACCGAGATCCTTCACGACACCGTTCCAGTACCACTCGGGATCCTGGACGGAGCGCCGCTGGAGGTCGGTGAGCGTCGCGACACCGAGCGAGCGCATGAGCCGCGTGATGCGGGCGCGCTCGACCACCTCGGGAGTCGGACGCCAAATGATCTCGTCTGTCATCGCCGCTCCTATGATATCCCTGCGCCATGAACGCAAATGTGACTCTCACCCGTGACGGCGCCGTCGCCACCGTAACTCTCGCACGCCCCGACCGCCGCAACGCCCTGAGCGACGCGATGCTCACCGAGCTCGGCGCCGCCTTCGCCGAGCTGCGCGACGATGCGACCGTCCGCGTGGTCGTGGTGACCGGCGCGCCGCCCGTATTCTCCGCCGGCGCCGACGCGGGGCTCAAGGGGTCCATGAGCGCCGAGGAGCGGCGCCGCGCGTTCGCCGCGAACAAGTCGCAGTTCCGCCGCCTGTTCGAGCGCGCCAACACGCTGCTCGAGGGGCTCGAGCAGGTCACGATCGCGGCCGTCAACGGACACGCGGTGGGCGGGGGCTGGGGCCTCGCGCTCGCCTGTGATTTCCGCCTGGTCGCCGCCGAGGCGCAGTTCTGGATCCCGGAGGTCGACCTCGGTGTGCCGCTCGGCGTGGCGTCGACCACGCGGTTCGTCCGTCTCGTGGGACCGGCGCGGGCCAAGGAGATCATCCTCGAGTGTCGCCGCTACTCGGCCGAGGAGGCCCGGGCGATGGGCCTCGTCCACCGCGTGGTGCCGGGCGGCGAGCTCGAGAAAAGCGTGAAGGACTTCGCGCAAACGCTGCTCGCCAAGCCGTTCCGTCCACTCTCCGAGATGAAGGCACGCATCAATGCGATCGCCCGGACTGGCATCCCCGAGGTCAACGCGATGACCGAGGGATTCCTTCCGAGGGACTAGACTACTCTACGTTTGTATAGTATCTATCCGACATGGACCTCCGCCGCCGGATCGAGCTGCTCTCGGACTCGGCGGCTGCAGACCGCGACGGCGCGCCGCGCCTTCATCAGCCTGTTCGCGTGGGCTCGCGGCCGCTCACGTCGGTCGGCATCGCCGCCGTCCGCGTTCCCGGAGGCGGAACCACCAACCTCATGCGGGTCATGCAGACCAACGCGTGCTCGCTGTCGTGCGGGTACTGTCCGACCTTCTGCGGCGGAGACGTTCCTCGCGCCACGATCACGCCGGAGGAGACGACGCGGACGTTCATGGACGTGCACCGCAAGGGGCTGGCGCAGGGCCTCTTCCTGACGTCCGGCGTTCCCGGACGTCCGCATCGCGCGACCGACCGGATGCTCGCGACGCTGGACCTGCTGCGCCGCCGCGAAGGCTTCACGGGCTACGTTCACATCAAGCTGTTGCCCGGCACCGAGCCGGCGCAGGTCGACGAAGCCGCCCGGCTGGCGTCGCGGATCTCGGTCAACCTGGAGGCGCCCGCGGACGGCTACGTGCGCCGTCTCGCGCGCGAGAAGGACTTCGCGGGCGATCTGCTGCCGAAGCTCGAGCGCGCGGCCCGGCAGCTCGCGCTGCGCCGCCGCGACCGCGGCGCGCTGAGAACGGCGGGCACCACCACGCAGTTCGTGGTCGGCGCCGCCGGTGAGCGCGACCGCGAGATCCTCGACGTCGTCGCCGGCCTCGAGCGCCGGCGATTGCTGCACCACGCGCACTTCAGCGCCTTTCAGCCCGTGGCGGGCACGCCGCTCGAGAGCCTGCCGGCGACACCGGCCGCGCGCGAGCTGCGCCTCTATCAGGCCGAGCACCTGCTCCGCCAGTACGGGTTCGCGTACGGCGAGCTCGCCTTCGAGGCCGACGGCAACCTTCCGCTCGATGTCGATCCGAAAACCGCGTGGGCGCGCGCGCATCCGGAGCGCTTTCCGATCGAGATCACGCGCGCGCCGTACGAGGCGCTGATCCGCGTGCCCGGCGTGGGTCCCACCACCGCGCGACAGCTCGTCGACCGGCGCGGGCGCCTGGTACTGCGAGGGCTCGAGGATCTGAAGAAGGCCGGCGTCGACACGGTGCGGGCGGCATTCTATCTGTCGCTGCGCGGCCGCCGGCTCGCGGCTGTCCCCGCCCCCGAGCAGCTGCGCCTGTTCGCGCCGGGCGGTCACCTCACCCAGGCGCCGTACCGCACGCCGGTCCCGCCGTGCGCGTACCGCTAGGCTAGCGGCGGCCGAAGACCTCGCGCAGCAGGTCGGTGACGCGTGCGCCCGGATTGGTGCGGATCTTCTTTTCCTCCTCGCCGACCACGTGGAAGAGGCCGTCGAGCGCCCGGGTCACGACGTACCGGTCGAGGTCGTACGCCTCGACGTTGAGGAACGGGATCGCCTGCGCGCGACGGTACAGATCGGTGTACTGCCGCGTGACGCCGACCTCCTTCATCGAGGTCTCCACGATCGGCCGGAAGGACGCCGTGAGCGGCTCCGACGTCTTCGCGCGGAAATAGTCGGTGGCCGCGGTCTCGCTCCCGTTGAGGATCGTGCGCGCGTCGTCGATGGTCATGGCGCCGATCGCGTCCCAGAAGATCTGTTTGGCTTGCGGCGCCGCCCGTTCCGCCGCCCGGTTCATGCCCACCACCAGCTCGTCCACCTCGGCGCCGTAACCGACCGTGCGAAGGCCTCGCTCCAGCGTTCGCAGCCGCTCGGGCAGGAGGATCTTGATCGCCTGATTCTTGAAGTAGCCGTCGGTCTTGCCGGTGATGGCCACGGCGTTGGCCGTGCCGACCTGCAGCGCCTCCTTGAGAGCCTGCCCGATCTTCACGTCGCCGACGGAGCCAGTGGCGGGGAGCTGTTCTGTTCCGGGCAATTGGGGAAGCTGCTTGAGAAGCTGGTCGAGCTGGGCGGCGGCCGGCGAGGCGGCGATGACGAGCGCGATGACGCTGAGCGCCAGCGAACGCATCATCGTCCGCCGGCGGCGTCGAGCTGCCGTGCGAGCGCCGTCGCGTCGGTCACCGGCAGCTCGCACGCGTAATTGCGACAGACGTAGGCGGTAGGCTTGCCGTCCACGGCGCCGCGCCCCTCGAGCAGCGGAATGCCGGCGGCCGCCCGAGGTTGACCGGCCACCGCGCCGGCGGCGACCAGGTTCGGCAGGTAACGCCCGAACGCTTCGCGGGCGAGCCCGTCGACCTCGTCGATCGCGCGCGGCGCCAGCAGCGCCAGCTCCACCCGGGGGCCGAGATGGAAGTCGAGCGCGCACAGGAACCGGCCGAACGCGGTCGGATGCCGCGCCATCAGATCAGCCATCGGGCGAAGCGCGGCGACGGCGCGCTGCTCGTATTCGCGCTCGCCGGTGAGCTCGGCCAGCCTGAGCAGGGTCTCGATGGCCACGGAGGAGCCGGAGGGCACGGCGTTGTCGTAGAGATTGCGCGGGCGCACGATGAGCCGCTCGTGATCGATGCCGGTGTCGTAGAAGCCCTCGAGCGTGTCGTCCCAGAAGAGCCGGAGCATCTCGGCGGCGAGGCCGCGGGCCTCGTCGAGCCAGCGCCGGTCGAACGTCGACTCGTAGAGCGTGACCAGCGCCGCCGTCACCATCGAGTAGTCCTCGAGGTAGCCGTTGAGCCGCGCCTCGCCCGCCTTCCAGGTGCGGCAGAGCCGCCCGTCGCGGCGCATCGAGCCGAGCACGAACTCGGCGTTGCGGACGGCGGCCGCGAGATACTCCGGCCGGCCGAGGGCGCGGCCGGCCTCGGCGAGCGCCTGGCCCATCAGCCCGTTCCAGGCGGCGAGCACCTTGTCGTCGCGCCCCGGGCGCACGCGCCGCTCGCGCGCCTCGTAGAGCTTGCGCCGGGCGGCGGCCATGCGCTCGGCGTCGGGCTCGCCAGGCAGATAGAGGATCGACGTGCCCTCGAAGTTCGGGCCGCCATCGACGCCCCAGTACGCCATGGCCGCGTCGGCCTCGGCCCCGAGCACCGCGCGGATCTCCTCCGGCGTCCACACGAAGAACTTGCCCTCGTGGCCCTCGGAATCCGCGTCCTGCGCCGAGTAGAAGCCGCCCGCCGGGTCGGTCATCTCCCGCAGCACGTAGTCGAGCGTCTCCTCCGCCACGCGCCGGCACTCGGGATCGCCGAGGGCGAGCCACGCGTGCAGATAGAGCGAGGCCAGCTGCGCGTTGTCGTACAGCATCTTCTCGAAGTGCGGGACGAGCCAGTGCGCGTCGACGGAGTAGCGCGCGAAGCCGCCGCCGAGCTGGTCGTACATCCCGCCGCGCGCCATGCGCACCAGCGTGGTGTGCACCATGCGCCGCGCGTACTCGTTGCCCGATCGCCGCGCGTACCGCAGCACGAAGTCCCAGATCATCGGCTGCGGGAACTTGGGCGCGCCGCCGAGGCCGCCATGCTCCTCGTCGAACTGCGCCGACGCGCCATGGAAGGCCGAGGCCAGCACCTCCTCGGTGAGCAGGGTCGCCGCGCGTCGCAGCCGCTCCGTCTGGCCGAGCGCGTCCGCGATCTGCCGGCCCGACTGGAGCACCTCGCCTTGCCGATGCGTCCACGCCTCCGCGAGCGCCGTCAGCAGGCGCGGAAAGCCGGGAAGGCCGTGGCGATCGGTCGGAGGGAAGTAGGTCCCGCCGTAGAACGGTGTGCCGTCGGGCGTGAGGAAGACGGTCATGGGCCAGCCGCCGTGCCCGGTCAGCGACTGCACGGCCTGCATGTAGATGTGGTCGACATCCGGCCGCTCCTCGCGATCGACCTTGACGTTGACGAAGTGGCGGTTCATGAGGGCGGCGGTATCGGCGTTCTCGAACGACTCGCGCTCCATCACGTGGCACCAGTGACACGCGGAGTACCCGACGGAGAGCAAGATCGGCTTGTTCTCCGCGCGCGCCCGCGCGAACGCCTCCTCGCCCCACGGGTACCAGTCGACCGGATTGTGCGCGTGCTGGAGCAGGTACGGGCTCGTCTCGCGCGCCAGCCGGTTTTCTCCGGTCACGGCCGGCTCAACGGGCGAACGGCAGATCGCTCACGGTGGCCTCGAGCGTCTGCGCGCCGCTCTGCACCTCGACGCGCGTGCCGGGGGCGGCGTGCTGGCGCCGGACGAACGCGAGCCCGACGGCGCGGCCGAGCGCCGGCGAGCGCGTCGCGCTGGTGACGCGCCCGATGGCCGCCGCGTCGGCGCGGACCTCGGCGCCCGCCTCGGGGACGTCGGCGCCGTCGAAGACGAGGCCGCGCAGATGGCGGTTGACGTGACCGCGGTCGCGGATGCGCACGACGACTTCCTGGCCGGGATAGCAGCCCTTGGTCTGCGAGACGAGCGCGTCGAACGGAATCTCCGGCAGCAGCACGCTCCCGTCGACGTCGCGCCCGAAGCGCGGCGTGCCCGCCTCGATGCGCAGCGTTTCGACGGCGGCCTGTCCGACCGGGCGCGCGCCGGCGGCAACCACGGCATCCCAGACGCGCGCCGTGCCGTCGGCCGGCGTCATGAGCCACACCTCCGCCTCGCCGGTGTCGCCGCCGCCGCGGACCAATCGCACGGCGACGCCGTCGAGGCGGGCCGCCACGCTCGACCATGGCGCGCTCGCCGGCGCCGCTCCGGCCAGCCGGCTCACGAGCGCGGGCGCCTCCGGCCCCGCGAGCAGGAGCAGCCCGTGTGCGCCGGAGACGTCCTCCAAGACGACCTTCTCGGCGAACAGGTACTTGTCGAGCTGCTCGTGGGTGGTCGCCGCCATGCCGGGCGGCGTGACGAGCACGATTCGATCCTCGAAGAGCCACACGAGCAGCGTGACCTGCACCTTGCCGTGAACGTCGAGCAGCGTGGCGGCGCACCCCTGCCCCGGCGTCAGCGCCTTGATCTCGTTGCTGAGGAGCGCGTGCAGGAACGTCGCGCGGTCACGGCCGGTGGCCTCGACGAGACCGTGATCCGAGCGATCGATGACGCCGGCGCGCCGCCGGACGGCGTCGTACTCGGCGGGCGCGTCGCCGTAATCGAGCGGCGTCTCGCGCACGGTCGCTCCCGGCATGGCGTCATTCTACACGGGCTGCTAGACTGCGCGGCGTGCCGGGACCCGCGCGGCTCGTCGTCGCGAAGTTCCAGCGGGCGCTGCTCGCGTGGTACGCCCGTCACCGCCGCGACCTGCCGTGGCGGCGGACGCGCGTCCCCTACCGCATCCTCGTCTCCGAGATCATGCTCCAGCAGACCCAGGTCGAGCGCGTCATCCCGAAGTATCGCCAGTTTCTGCGGGCGTTCCCGTCGCTGCGCGCCCTGGCCGCCGCCGACGTCTCGGAGGTGCGGCGGCTCTGGTACCCGCTCGGCTACAACATCCGTCCCGTGCGACTGCACGCGATCGCCCGCGAGACGGTGGCGCGCTACGGCGGACGACTGCCCGACGACGGCGACGCCCTCCGCGCGTTGCCCGGCATCGGGCGCTACACGGCCGGCGCGCTCCTGTCCTTCGCCTACGGCCGCGATGCCGCGATCCTCGACACCAACGTCCGGCGCGTGCTCGGCCGCGTCTTCTTCGGGCCGCGGCGGCTCGCGCGCATCCGCGGTGACCGTCGGTTCTGGGAGCTGGCGGAGTCGCTGGTGCCGCCCGGGCGGTGCTACGACTTCAACCAGGCTCTGATGGACTTCGGCGCGACGTGGTGCACGCCGCGCGCGCCGCGATGCGGGCGCTGTCCGATGCGGCGGCTGTGCGCAACATATCCCACGCTCGCGCGAGGTTCGTGACGTGCCGCTCCTCATCGAGGTCACGGCCGCCCTCATTCGCGACGAGCAGGGACGCTACCTGATCACCCAGCGGCGGCAGGGCAGCCATCTCGAAGGCCTCTGGGAGTTTCCCGGCGGCAAGCTCGAGGCGGGCGAGACGCCCGAGCGCGGCCTGCGCCGAGAGCTGGAGGAAGAGCTCACGGCGCTGTTCGAGGTGGGCCCGCTGGTGGAGACGATCCACTGGGAGTACCCCGACCGCACGATCATCCTCCGCTTCTACAGCTGCCGCCACGTCTCCGGCCCGATCGCCCCGCGCGAGGGCCAGGCCATGGCCTGGGTCCCCCCCGACCGCCTCGGCGACTACAACTTTCCCCCCGCCGACGCGGCGCTGGTCCAGAGATTGAAAATGCTTTGATCGAGGAGCGCACCGGCTTTGCCGGGGCGCGACGAGCGTCGGGGGGCTTGGGGGGCCATTTCGGGGCCCCCCATGCGGTTAAATCTTCTGCCACATGAAGTGGCGACGGTTGGTGGTGAACGGACGAACCTGCGCCGGCCAGCGACCGCGCTCGACGGCGGCCGACCACGCGGGCGTCACGAGCACCTCGGGGCTCTCGAGCTCGTAGAGCGCCGTGTAGGCGGGCTCGCCCTCGATCACGATCTTCTTGCGCTCACCGCCGATGAACATCTCGAGCGGGCGCCGCCGGAAGCGCGCGACGGACACCACGCCGGGAACCTGGAGCAATGCCGGCACGTGCTCCCGGTCGTAGACCTCGTTGAAGATCGCGTCCTTGCCCGGCTCGACGTCCATGGCAGCGGTGAAGAGATAGCGACTCTGGATCGGCATGACGGTCTCCTCTCTCTGGCGAAGGTGAAAGTCAGTACCAGATGGCCATCGGCAGCCCGCAGGCGTCATGACGCGGCCGCGGGGGCAGGCACACCGCGCGCCGCGCGGCGATGCGCGCGGCGGACCAGCAGACGGCGTGGGCATCGATCACGTCATCGGCGGCGGCGCCGCGCGGCGGCCGGGCCGCCGCCGCGCGCGCGTCCGGAAAACGTCGCGCGAGCAACGCCAGGCGCGCGGCGCGTCCGGCCGCCGAGCGCTTGGGCGGCAGGCCCGCCGGCGCCCGCGCCATCTCGCGGAAGGCGAGCTCGGGATGCACCTCGCGCACGCGCCGCGCGAGGGCCGGCCGGCGGCGCAGCGCTGCGTCTACCTCGCGCAGCTTGCCGAAGAGCCCGAAGCATTCGATCGAGATGCCGAGTCCCGCCGCCGACGAGGCGCGGTTGACGGCGAGCGCCCGCGGATACGTCCGCGCGCGCAGCGCGGAGCGGACGGGCGGCGTGAAGACACAGCACGCGCGCCGCCCGAGCAGCCGCCGCGCGCGGCGATCGCAGTCGCGGCCGCCCGGCACCGCGTGCTCCAGCAGGCCGATCGGCATGTCGATGCCGAGCACGTCGGCATCCGCGGCCGCGTCGAGCATCTCGACGAAGCTCCGCACCACGCGGACCGTCGTGCGGGAGCGGGCGGCGAGGACCAGGACCCAGCCGGCGCGACAGCCGTCCGCGCCGGCTACTGTAGCGACTGTCGTAGCGAGCGCTCGTTGCACGGCTAGAAGCGTGGGTGGGCTGTTCGAGCTGGTCGTGACTGCGCTCCGCGACTGTGGTTCCGCCTCATGCCGGACTCGCGAAGACGGTCAGGCGCGGCGCGGGGGCTGGGCGGCGAGGAGGGCAGCGTGAAACATCGTGACGAGCGTCAGCACGTCGAACACGGGGCGGCCGGTCTCGCGCTGGATGTCCGCCGTGTACGGCGGCATGTTCGTGCACTCGAGGACGATGGCGCCGACGTCCGGGTGGTCGGCCACGAGGCGGCGCGCCACCCGCACGTGCTCCTCGCGCGCGAGGTCGACGTCGAGCTCCAGCTCGTTGTCGAGCAAGGCGCGCGTGAACTCCTTCTCCGTCTCCATCCCGACCACGGCCAGCGGGATGTCGGGCCCGATGCCGGCCCCCTCGAGATGCTCGGGGGTGAGCGTCCCGGCGTTGACGGTCATGATGCCGATGCGGCGCCCCGGGGGCAGCGTACGGTGCACCAGCGGGACCAGCAAGAGGCTCGACGTGAACACGGGCACGCGCACGGCCCGCGCCAGCTCCGTCTGGTACTTGATCAGGAAGCCACAGTTCGTGGTGATGGCGCCGACGCCCTCGCGCTCGAGCGCCTGCGCGCCCGCCACGAACGCCGGCAGCAGTCCCTCCGCCCCCCGGCGCACGACGAGGTCGGGCTCGGCGCCCGCCACGCGGTGATAACGCACGGGAAACGGAAACGTCGTGGCGTTGCCCATGTCGCCCTGGATGCGCGGGAAGCGCGTGTCCAGCATGAGAATGCCGACGGTGAATCCGTACTGGTTGAAGCCGCCGCGCACGCGCCCGGTCGTCATGGCCACTTACTCTACCCCAGCCGGCGCCGCCCGCGTCAGGCCGCGCGGTGGCGATGCGCCCACTCGAGAAAGACGAGCAGCGCGTAGAGCGCACCCGTGTGATCGCCGCGTCCTTCGCGATGCGCGTCCAGTCGCCGCTCGACGGCGGCGCGCCGGAAGAGCGCGTCGCCCGCGACGGCCGTCGTCGCGCAGGCGTCGCGCAGGCGGGTGCCCAGCTCGCCGCGAAACCACTGCGCGAGAGGCAGCTCGAGCCGCTTCGGCCGGCGCGCGAGAATGGCTCCGGGAAGCCGCCCGCGCAGTGTCCGGCGCAGGATGGACTTGCTCCGGAGCGCTCCCAGCTTCAGGCGGGGCTTCAGGATTGCCGCCGCCTCCACCACCCGCCGATCGAGCAGGGGCACGCGCACCTGGAGGGAGCTGGCCATCGACGCCCGGTCGAGCGCCTGCAGGGCGCCCTCCGCGAGATGGCCCTTCAGGTCGACGTAGAGCAGCCGGTTGAGCCACGCCGCGTCGGCCGCCCCCTCGGCGGCCCGGTACGACGCCTCATATGACGGGGGCGCGGACAGCCGCGCCAGCGCGTCGGTGGTGAGCAGCTCGCCCACGTCGCCCGGGCTGCACGGCGCCAGCCACCGCGCGTGCCGCTCGATGTCGTGGAGCGGCCGCGTGAAGCCCAGCCGCTGCCGTACGCGCGCGGCGCGATGGGCGCGGTAGATCTCGTGGCCGGCGAACACCTCGTCCGCGCCGAGACCCGAGAGCGCCACCGCGACGGAGCGGCGAGCGAAGCGCGAGAGCAGCGCCGTCGGCAGCAGCGAGGCGTCGCCCAGCGGCTCGTCGACCAGGTCGCCGAGATCGTCGAACGCGTCGAGCGCCGCGCGTGCGCCGACGACGTGCTCGTGATGCTCGGTCCCGAGCGCCTCGGCCACGCCTCTGGCCACGGCCGACTCGTCGTACGCGGCGTCCTCGAAGCCGAGCGTGAACGTCTCGACGCGGCCGGGGAGGTAGGTGCGCGCGATGGCCGCGAGCGCCGCCGAATCGACGCCGGCGGAGAGCAGGATGCCGACGGGGACGTCGGCGCGCAGCTGCTGGCGCACGGCCAGGTCGAGCGCGGCACCCAGGTGGGCCGACCCGACGAGCAGGTCCTTCGGCCCGGCGCCATAGCGGACGTCCCACCACCGCTCGACCTTCGCCTCACCGCCCGCGTAGACGAGGCGATGGGCCGGTGGAAGCTTGCGGACGCTCCGGAGAATGGACTCGGGCGCGGGCACCCAGCCGTGGACGAGATACGCGGCGAGCGCGTCCAGGTCCAGCTCGCGGGAGATCCCCGGGTGCGCCAGCAGCGCCCGGAGCTCCGAGGCGAAGACGAGCTGGTCGGGAAGGACGGCGTAGTAGAGAGGCTTGACGCCGACACGATCACGGGCGAGCACGAGCGTCTCTGACGGCTCCTGCCACACGGCGAGGCCGAAGACGCCCTCCAGGTCCTCGAGGCCGTCGCGCCCGCGGACCTCCCACGTGTGCACGATCGGCTCGGCGTCCGAGCGGGTACGGATCACGTGGCCGGAGGCGGCGAGACGATTGCTCCGCTCCCGGTAGTTGTAGATCTCGCCGTCGACGACGACCCACGTGCGACCGTCCTCGCCCGTCACCGGCTGGCGGCCGGTGTCGAGGTCGACCGTCCGCAGGCGACGGATGCCGAGCGCGGCGGGGCCGCGGATGACCGAACCGGTCTCGTCGGGGCCGCGGCGCGCAAGCCGGTCGAGCATTGCGTCGAGGACGGCCTGGTCGGGGCTCCGATCCGGGCGGGCGAGGACGATACCGGCGATGCCGCTCACGTCCCCTTTATAGCAATTGAAACCCCCCCGGCGGCCGGGCTACCCTAAGCCACTTTTCGCCCGTCTCGTCGGAGGATACGTCCCATGCACGCCGCGGAGAGGCCATCATGAGCAAGAAGGTCGCGATCGAGTCCACCGCCGAGGCGTACCTGGAGCTGCTCGCGGCGCGCGGGGTCGAGTATCTGTTCGCCAACGCGGGGACCGATTTCGCGCCCCTCATCGAGGCCTACGCCAAGCGCTTCGCCACCGGCCAGGCACTCCCGAAACCGATCACGGTGCCGCACGAGGTCCCGGCGGTGGCCATGGCCCATGGTTTCGCGATGGTCACCGGGCGCCCGCAGGCGGTGATGGTCCACGTCATCGTGGGAGCGGCCAACGCCACGGGCGGTCTCATCAACGCCGCGCGCGCCGGCGTCCCGATGCTGTTCACGGCCGGCCGCAACCCCATCACGGAGGCCGGCTTCCGCGGCTCGCGCAACCGTCCCATCCACTGGGCACAGGAGTCCTTCGATCAAGGCGCGCTCGTCCGCGAGTTCGTCAAGTGGGACTACGAGCTACGCAACTTCGCGCAGCTGGAGACGGTGGTCGACCGCGCGCTCGCCATCACCACCGCCGAGCCCCAGGGCCCCGTCTATCTCACGCTGCCGCGTGAGGTGCTGGGCGAGGCCCACGAGGTCTTCGAGTACGGGGACACGTCGCGTGCGCCGCGGCCGGCGCCCGCCGTCGCCGCGCCGGAGGCGGTCCAGGAGGCCGCGCGGATCCTGGCGGCGGCGAGGAAGCCACTGATCCTCACCAAGGCGGCCGGACGCGATCCGGCTGCCGTGCCCGCGCTCGTCGCCGTGGCGGAAGCGCTCGGCGCGCCCGTCGTCGACCAGTTCCATACCCACGTGAACATCCCTCAGGATCATTCGCTCCACGGCGGCTTCGACGCCACGCCGTACCTGGACGACGCCGACGCCGTGCTCGTGGTGGAGTCCGACGTTCCGTGGTTCCCCGCCCTGAAGGCCGCGCCGCCCGACGCGCGGCTGGTGCACGTGGCCGTCGATCCCCTGTTCACGCGCTACCCCGTCCGCGGCTTCGCCGCCGACGTCGCCTTGCCGGGCACGCCACGCCTGACGCTCACCGCGCTGGCCGGCGCCCTCCGTGGCGTCGTGCCGTCGAGCGTCGCCGCCGAGCGGCGTGAGCGCGTGGCGGCGGCCGGGCGCGAGCGCCGCGCGGCCGCCCAGGCGCGAGCGCGCGCGCTCGGCCAGGATCAGCCCATCGACATGGCGTGGCTGTCGCGATGCATCGGCGACGTCCTCGATCCACGCACGATCGTCGTGAACGAATACGACCTCGACGCCATGCAGACCTGCTTCACCACGCCCGGCACCTACTTCGCCGCGCCGTCGTCGGGCGGCCTCGGCTGGGGGCTCGGGGCGGCGCTCGGCGCCAAGCTCGCCGCCCCCGACCACACGGTCATGTGCTGCGTCGGCGACGGCGCCTACATCTTCGGATCGCCCACGGCCGCGCACTGGGTGTCGCGCGCGTACGACGCGCCCGTCCTGTGGATCGTCTTCAACAACCGCCTGTGGAACGCCGTGAAGCGCTCCGTGCTCTCCCACGCGCCCGACGGCTGGGCCAAGCGCACCGGCATGCCGCTCACCGAGCTCGATCCGCCACCGGACTACGAGCTGATCTGCCAGGCGTCCGGCGGCCACGCCGAGAAGGTCGAGGACCCGACGAAGCTTCCCG
Source organism: Candidatus Methylomirabilota bacterium (assembly GCA_036556545.1). Taxonomy (GTDB): domain Bacteria; phylum Methylomirabilota; class Methylomirabilia; order Rokubacteriales; family CSP1-6; genus AR12. The sequence continues at coordinate 67,743 of DATBJF010000083.1, read as the reverse complement.
CCGCGCTGGCGCGAGCGCTCGACATCGTGCGCCGCGAGCGCCGCCAGGCCCTGCTGAACGTGATATGTAAAAAGCCGTGACGCAAACCGAAGCCGCCCGAACCGAAGGAAACGAAGGGGCCCGAAACGAAGGTCCGCGAACCGAAGCTCCGCCAACCGAAGCCCCGCCAACCGAAGCCCAGCGGACACCGGCCCGACCCGGTCTCTTCCCAATCGAAGCAAAGCGCAGCCGGAAACCATCCAGAGCAGGCCACCCACGACTCGAGCCGCCACCAGCCCCGTCGCTACAACGGAGACTCGCATGAGCTACAGCATCGTCGACGCCGACGGTCACGTCATCGAGACCAACGAAGGCATCGCGAAATACCTCGAGGAGCCCTATCGTCGCCGGCCGCTGACGTTCTCCTTCTACCCTCAGGATGGGTGGGATCGGCGGCTGCTCGGCACGCTGGGCGATCAGGGCGGGACCGTCGAGCAGTGGCTCCGCGCCCTCGACCGAGGCGGCATGGAGCTGAGCGTCCTCTATCCGACGCTCGGCCTGTTCCTGTCGTTTCTCAAGGACCGACAGTGGGCGGTCGCCATCTGCCGTGCCTACAACACGTTCCTGCACGAGGAGTTCACCTCGAAGACGTCGCGGCTCAAGGCGGTGGCCCTCCTGCCCATCCAGGATCCCGAGGCGGCCGCCGTCGAGCTGGAGCGCTCCGTGCGCGAGCTCGGCCTCTCGGGCGCGATGCTGGCCGCCGACGGCAGCCACGTCCTCGGCGACACGCGCTTCACCCCGATCTACGAGACGGCGCAGCGTCTCGACGTGATGCTCGGCATCCACGCCTCCGGCTCGTCACTGGGCGGCGCCGGGGTGGAGCTGTTCCCGCAGTTCATCCAGGCGCACACGTGCTCCCACGCCTTCGGCCAGATGCGGCAGCTCACCTCGGTGATCTTCGAGGGCATTCCCGAGCGGTTCCCGGACCTTCGCATCGCGTTCCTCGAGGCGGGGTGCGGCTGGGCGCCGTACTGGATGGAGCGCATGGACGACGAGTACGCCAAGCGCGCGGCGGAGGCGCCCGTGCTGAAGAAGAAGCCGAGCGACTACGTCCGCTCCGGCAAGATCTACTTCTCCTGCGAGGCCGACGAATGGCTGCTCGGTCCCGCCGTGAAGCTCGTCGGCGAGAACCAGATCGTCTACGCCTCGGACTTTCCGCACTGGGACCACTCGTTCCCGCAATCGATCGCCGAGATTCGCGATCGCGGGGACCTGAGCGACGCGCAGAAACGCAAGATCCTCGGCGACAACGCCCGCCGGTTGTACGGACTGAAGTGAAGCGAGGGGCGATCCAACCATGACCGACTTTCTCACCGCCGAGTTCTTCGCCCGCCTGGTGGGCATCATCATCATCGATCTCACCCTGGCCGGCGACAACGCGCTCGTGATCGCGCTCGCCGTCCGCAACCTGCCCCCGCGCCAGCAGCTGCACGGGCGGCTCTGGGGCACGGCCGGCGCCGTCGGTCTGCGCCTCTTCTTCATCTTCATCGCCACGTTCCTGCTCCGGATCCCGTTCCTGCAGCTCGTTGGCGGCGCGCTGCTCGTCTGGATCGCCGTCAAGCTTGTCCGGCAGCAGGGCGGCCACGCCGAGGGGGAGCACGTCCGGCAGGGCACGACGCTGATGGAGGCGGTCTGGATCATCATCGTGGCCGACGCGGTCATGAGCCTCGACAACGTGCTGGCGGTGGCGGCCGCCGCGCACGGGGACATGGGGCTCGTCATCTTCGGCATCGGGTTGTCGATCCCCATCGTCATCTGGGGCAGCGGGCTGCTCGCGAAGCTGATGAACCGGTTCGGCTGGATCATCTGGGTGGGCGGCGGCATTCTCGGCTACGTGGCGATGGAGATGGCGCTACACGACAAGGGTCTCGCGCCGTTGATCGGACCCGAGGCGCCGGCGTGGGGCAAGGCGCTCTCCATCGCGCTGGCGCTCGTGATCACGTTCCTCGGGTGGTGGTTCGCACGCAATGCCGCACGCGGCGCCCGGCACCTGGTGGAGGAGCGCTGATGCCGCAGGACCTGCGCTCGTTCCTCGAGCAGGTGAAGCGCAAGCGGCCGACCGACGTGCAGGTCGTCACTCGCCCCGTCGACCCCGCTTACGAGCTGACGGCGCTGGTGGTGAAGCTCGAGAAGGAGCGCAAGCAACGCCCGATCCTCCTGTTCGAGAACGTCAACGGCACGAAGCTGCCCGTGGTGACCAACGTCCACGCGAGCCGCTCGCGGCTGGCCCAGGCCATCAACTGCGCGCCCGAGGCCATGCTGCAGACGTACCTGCGCGCGATGGAGCGGCCGATCGCGCCGCGCATCGTGACCACCGGCCCCGTGAAGGAGGTCGTGGAGCGCGGGGCCGCCGTCGATCTCTATGCCCTGCCCCAGATCGTCCATCACGAGGGCGACGCCGGCCCGTACATCACGGCCGCCATCTCCTTCGCGAAGGATCCCGCCTCCGAGACGTGGAACTGCGCCTACAACCGGCTGATGATCCAGGGGCGCGACGCGACGTCCATTCATCTGACGCTCGGCAAGCATCTCTGGGAGTTCCAGCAGATCGCCGAGCAGCGCGGCGAGCCGCTGCCGCTGGCCCTCGTGATCGGCGTGCACCCGGCCATCGCGCTCGGCGCGCTCGCCATCGGCTCCATCGACGAGGACGAGCGCGCCATCATGGGCGCCCTCCTCGGCGAGCCGCTCGAGCTCGTCAAAAGCGAGACGTCCGACGTGCTCGTGCCTGCCCACGCGGAGCTCGTGCTCGAGTGCGAGATCCTGCCCGGCAAGCGCACGGCCGAAGGACCCTTCGGCGAGTTCACCGGCTACAGCCTCGGCGAGCGCCAGCGCGAAGTCGTCAAGGTGCGCGCGATCACCCGGCGGCGCGACGCGATGTTTCAGGACATCACGGTTGCCCACCTCGACCACATGCTGCTGTCCACGATTCCGATGGAGGCGAACCTCTATCGCGCGGTGCGCGCCATGGTGCCCTCGATCCGCGCCGTCCGCGTGCCGGCGCCGTTCACCTGCTACGTCTCGATCGAGCAGCGCCTGGCGGGCCAGGCGAAGAACGCCATCATGGCCGTCTTCGGCGCCGACCTGTACATGAAACGCGTGGTCGTGGTGGATCACGACGTCGACGTCTTCGACGACCGCCAGGTCACGTGGGCCATCGCCACCCGCTGCCAGCCCGACCGCGACATCAGCGTGATCACGAACGCCCGCGGCTCCGATCTCGATCCGTCCTCCCGGGAGGATGGCTACACGTCGAAATGGGGGGTCGACGCGACGGCGAAGCCTTCCCTGGCCGGCTACACGCCGCGCCACCGCGTGCCGCCGGCGGTGTGGGAGCGGCTGCGGCTGGAGGACTTCCTGCCCTGAGCGTCGCCGCGCTGCTGGAGGCCTCCGCCCACGCCCACGCGGGACGCCCGGCGCTCGAGTGGGATGGCGGTGGCCTGAGCTACGCGGAGCTCGACGCGCGCGCCTGCGCACTGGCCAGCCGCCTCGCATCGGCGGGCGTGCTCGCGGGCGACCGCGTGGCCATCGCCCTCCCGAACCGCTGGCAGTTCGTGGTGGCGCTGCTCGGCGCCCTGAAGGCCGGCGCCACCGTCGCGCCGCTCGATCCGCTGCTGACGGCCGACGAGCGCGCCGCGATCATCGCCGACCTCGCGCCGCGCGTCGTGCTCGACGACGCGGCCGCGGAGACGGCGAGCGGCAAGACGTCCGAGCCGCGCGGTCCCGCCCTCGTGCTCTATACCTCGGGCTCCACCGGCCGGCCGAAGGGCGCCGCGCTCTCGCACGCGGCGGTGGCGTTCGCGCTCCGCTCGTGGGCCGATCCGGTGATGGCGCTCCGGCCGGGCGACGTCGTGCTGGCCGCGCTGCCGCTGTCCCATTCGTACGGGCTCAACGGGGCCCTGCTGGCGCCGCTGCTCGCCGGCGCCACCGTGCGGATCGTCGAGCGCTTCGCCGCGGAGGCCGTGGCCGACCTGCTCGCCCGCGGCGGCGCGACGGTCTTTCCCGGCGTGGCGACGATGTTCCGGCGCCTGCTCGACGTCGACACGTTCCGCGGCGGCCCCGCGCTGCGGCTGGCCCTCTCCGGCGCCGCGCCGTGCCCCTGGGAGATCGCGGAGCACTGGCGATCACGAACGGGCGTGCGCATCCTTCGCGGCTACGGAATGACCGAGCTCTTCCGGCCGATCTCGTATCTCGCGGCCGACGTCGAGGATCGGGCGGATGCCGTCGGCCGGGCGGTGCCGGGCGTCGAGCTGCGCATCGTCGACGAGGCCGGCGCGGCGCTCGCGGCCGGTGCCGTCGGCGAGCTGCTGATCCGGACGCCGGCGGCGCTCGACGAGTATCTCGGCGCGCCGCTCGAGACGGCCGCGGCGCTGCGCGATGGCTGGTTCCACACCGGCGATCTCGCCTCGGTGACGGCGGACGGCTGGGTGTGCATCACCGGGCGCAAGCGCGAGCGGATCCTCCGAGGCGGCTACTCCGTGTTTCCGTCGGAGGTGGAGAGCGTGCTCTTCACGCATCCGGAGGTGGCCGAGGCGGCGGTGGTGGGCGTGCCGCATCCCGAGCTGGGCGAGGAGATCGCGGCCTTCGTGGCCCTGCGCCCCGCTGCGCGCACGACCGCCGCCGAGCTCGTCGCCTACTGTCGCGGGCGCCTCGCCGCGTTCAAGTACCCGCGCCGCGTCGTCCTCCTCCCGTCGCTACCGCGGAGCGCGACGGGGAAGATCTTGAAAGCGCGGCTCGAGACGAGCTGGACTAACGCTCCAGCTCGACGAGGTATTCCTTGATGCGCTTGGCGTCGGAGGCGTCGGGTTTCAGCGCCAGGTACTTCCGGAAGGCCTCGCCGGCGCGAACGTTGTCCTTCTGCTGGTAGTAGAGAAACCCGAGCTGCCGGTGCGGCTCCGGCAGCGCCTGATCGAGCTCGGCCGCCTTCTCGTACGACGCCAGGGCGAGCGCCGCCGACTGCGCTTTCTGCGCCGCGTCGCGGGCGCGCTGCGACTGCAGCCGATGCAGGTCGCCGTAATAGAGATGGGCGAGCGGGTCGCGCGGCGTGACCGCGAGCACGCGGTCGAGCTGGCGCTGGGCCACCGCGAAGCGCCCGGCCCGGATGTCCTCGTAGGCGTTGTCCCGCACGACCGTGCGCATCCGCAGCTGGAAGTCCTCGGTATCGCGCACCGTGGCCGGTGAGGCGGCCGCCGCCGCGTAGCGCGTCTGCACCATCTCGCGGGTCGTCGCGATGCGCTCGGTGAGCTTCGGATGGCTGCCGAAGAAGAACGTCTCCAGCGAGCCGCGCTCCTTCGATTCGGAGCGGAGCAGCTCGAAGACCTTCGGCGCCTCCTTCGGGTCGTAGCCGGCCTGCACCAGGCTCAGCATCGCGCCGTCGTCGGCGTCGCGCTCCAGGTCCCGGCCGTAGCCGTTGATGGCGGCCACGGTCGCCAGCTGCAGGCCGAGTCCCAGGATCGCGTTGGCCGTCTGGCCGATCACCGCCGCCCCGATGGCATCGCCCCCGCCTGCGCGCGATCCGGCCGCCGCCGCGATGCCGATGGAGGCCGCGACCGCCAGCACCGTGTAGAGGATCTGCTTGTTCTGCGCGTCGCGCTGGAAGCTGAGCGCGTGCCGGTGCGTGACGTGGGTCATCTCGTGGCCGAGGATGGTGGCGAGCTGCGCTTCGTTGTCGAGACGGCTGAGCAAGCCCGTGTGCACGTAGATCCGGCCATTCGGCATGGCGAACGCGTTCAGCGACGGGTCGCGGATGACGCCGAACGTGAGGGGCGGACCGCCGGCCGCGCGCACCTCGTCCGGGGTGAGCCGCTCACCGACACGAGCGAGATATTCCTCGAGCAGCGGATCGTCGTAGGGGCGCGCCTTCTTGAGGAGCGCTTCTTCTTCCTTCTCGGCCTTCGCCCACAGCGCCCGCTCGTCGGCCTCGGGCTTGAACGGCCGGCCGCCGGCCCCGATCGGCGGGACGGTCCGGCTCGCGCAGGCCGCCGCCAGCAGCGTCATGATGACGAGCCAGGCGGCCGGGCGCCGGAGCCGGCGCATCTAGTTCAGCGAGCCCAGCTTCTGCCGCACCTTGCGCAGCTGCTCGCGGAACGCGTCGGCGTCCTGGGCGCCCGGAAAGCGCGTGAGATAGCGCTCCCAGGCCTGCGCGCCTTCGTGCAGCCGCCGCAGCCGCACCAGGACGCTGCCCCGATCGCGCAGGTGCACCGGCGAGTCGGCGTCCAGGACGAGCAGCCGGTCCACCACGGCCAGAGCGCGCGTCCAGTCCTCGCGCCGCGCGTAGATCCCTTTCAGGTTCCGAAGCATGCGCACGAGGATCTGCCGCTTGGGACACGGCGCCCAGTGCCCGTCGAGCAGCTTGACCGGGCGGCCGACGGCGCGGGAGGCGACTTCCGCGGCCTGCGCCGGCGTCAACACGGCGCCGCCGTTGAACGGATCGAGAAAGATGCGCCGCGCGCCGAGGTTGGCGCTGACGATGAAGTGCCCGGGCAGACCCACGCCGTCCACGTCGATGCCGACGCGCCGGCCAACCTCCATGGTGAGAACGGAAAGCGTGATCGGGATCCCCAGCTTGCGGTCGAGGACGTCGTTGAGACAGGAGTTGCGCGGGTCGTAGTACTCCTCGGCGTTGCCGCGAAAACCCTCGTCCTCGAACAGAAACGCCAGCAGGCGCTCGAGCACGGCCTGGCGATCACCCGCCGCGCCCGCCGCCGAGCGGGCGGCCAGCTCGTCGAGGCGCGCCACTTCCTGCTCGACGCTGAGACCCGGATGCTCGATGCGGGCGATGGTGAGCGCGGCGCGGCCGAGGTCGAGTCGCCGCTCGTCGACTTCGGCGAGCTGCTTGAAGGCGGCGAGCTCGTCCATCAACACCCCGGCGCGTGATGGATGCCGGCGCTGGTCAGCGCCTTCCGCTGCAGCTCCTCCGCGAGCTCGAGCGTCCGGCGCGCCGCCCGCCGCGCACTGGCCTGTGCGGCCTCCGTGGTCGCCAGCCGCAGCAGCAGCGAGCGGCCGAGCTCGTGGTGAAAGCGCTCGTCCGGCTCGATGACGTCCCGGTACAGGGTGGCGGTCGCCTTGTCGCCCACGCGCTCGCAGAACTCGATGAACTGCCGGTTCTTGACGACCGCGATGGCTTCGCGAGTGAACTGCCCGGCCGCCACCCGCTCCACCGTGGTCGTCAGCGAGTCGAGATACCTGAACAGCGGCCCGAAGCCGCCGGCGAGCGGGTCGACGGCGTCCGGATCGAAGCCGAGCTCCTTGAGACGCTCCGCGATGAGCCGGAAGTGTCGCGCCTCGTCGCCCACCTGGCGCGCGAAGGCCAGCTTCACGCGCGCGTCGTCGGTGGCCACCAGCCAGCGGGCGGCGATCTCCGTCGCCTCCAGCTCGTTCTTCAGCGCGACTTTCAGGAGATTGGGAACGTTGAGGGCACCGGCCACCTCCGCCTTGAGCGTGGCGTCGGGCTCGAGACCGCGCAGTGCCGCCTGGTTCTCGGCGTCGAGGCCGGCAACGAACTCCGCGGCGGTCACGCGCCGACGCCCTCGCGCAACAGCGCCGGCAGCTCCTGCGTCAGCGTCTCCTTCGTGACCACGCGCGCGCACCGGCCGTGCCACGGCTGCGTCTGCCGCGCCAGGGCGTGCGTGGTGAACGCGAGCACGGGCGGCCGGCGCCCCGGCTCGAGCGCCTCCAGCGCGGCGAACACGCGCGTGTAGTCGAAGCCGCCCGTCAGGTCGAGCAGCACGAATCGCGCGCCCGTTGCGAGCGCCGCCTGGAGGTCGTCGACCGTACGCGCGAACTCCAGCGGTACGCCGGCCAGGCGGGCGGTCTCTCGGATGCGCGCGACGAAGAACAGGTCCTTGACGACGGCCAGGACAGGAGTGCCTGTCTCGTCAGGGGCTCCGAGACGCGCCACGGCTTTGCCGGGGCGCGACGCGCCCCCCATCTAATCCACCTGCTCCCGGATACCGAGCCAGTACCGGTTCCACTCGGCGATGTGGCTGAGCGTCCGCATGTCGGTGATGCGGTCGACGTACACGATGCCGTTCAGGTGGTCGGTCTCGTGCTGGATCACCCGCGCGAAGAAGTCCTTGGCCACGACGTTGACGGCATTGCCTTCGCGATCCAGGCACTCGAGCCGCACCGACGTGTAGCGCGGAACGACCCCGCGCATGTCGGGCACCGACAGGCAGCCTTCCCAGCCGTCCTCCCTGTCGTCCGTCAGCGCCGTCACCACGGGGTTGATGACGACCGTCAGCGGGATCTCCGGCGCGTCGGGGTAGCGCGGATTCTTCTGCACCTCGATCACGGCGATTTGCTGCAGGGAATGCACCTGGTTGGCGGCGAGGCCGGCGCCGTCGTACTCGCGCATCGTCTCGACCATGTCGTCGATGAAGCGCTGCGTCTCCGGCGAGCGGATCTGCGCCGGCGGGACCGGCTTGGCCGGTTGCCGGAGCACGGGATGCCCGAGCCGCGCCACTTTCAAAATCGCCACGATGTCGAGAATTGTAGCACGCGGCCCGAACACCCCCGGGCAGCCGCGACGTCACTTCGTCTCGATCCGGCCCACCTTTCGCACGCCGTCCGCCAATCGCCTGGCGTCGGCGTCGAAGAAGCGCTGGAATTCCTCGCCCTGCTTGAAGGCAATCGGCGTCTGGAGCTTGTCCATGGCCGTCTTGAACTCGGGATCGTTGACGGCGTCGCGGACGGCGGCCCGCAGTCGGCTGAGCACCGGCTCGGGCGTTGCCTTCGGCGCGAACAGCCCGGCCCAGATGTAGAACTCGGCGTCCCGGTACCCGAGCTCCTTGAACGTCGGCACGTCGGGCAATGCCGCCACCCGCTTGTCACCCCAGCCGGCGAGCGCGCGCAGCTTGCCCGCCTTGATGTGCGGCAGCACCACCGCGGGGCCGGAGGCCAGGGCGTCGACGTGGCCGCCGAGAATCGCCGTGAGCGCGGGGCCGGCGCCGGCGTTCGGCACGTGCCGCAGCTTGATTCCCGCCGCATGGGACAGGAGCTCCATCGCCATGTGAAGCGTCCCGTAGACGCCGGACGACGAGAACGAGATCTGGCCCGGCCGGCTCCTGGCGTCCTCGATGAAGTCCTTCGCCGTCTTCCACGGCTTGTCGGCGGGCACCACGAGGATGGTCGGATCGGCCGAGATGAGCGCGATCGGCGCGAACTGGTCGACCGTGAACGCGGGCGGCCGGCCGAAGATCTTGTCCGCCTCCGGGATGATCGAGATCGACGAGAGCGCGAGCAGGAGGGTGTAGCCGTCGGGCTTGGCCACCGCCACCGACTGCATGCCGACGGCGCCCGCCGCGCCCGTCTTGTTCACGACGGCCACCGGGCTCTTGAGCACCGTCTCCATGGCCGCGGCCACCGGCCGCGCCGTGAGGTCGGCCACGCCGCCGGGCGGGAACGGCGCCACGATCGTGATCGGCCGCGACGGAAACGCCTCCTGGGCGCCGGCCGGCGGTGACGACAGGGCGAGGACGACGAGGGCGACGAGCAGCACGCAGCGCACAGCAGCCATCAGGATTCCCCCTTTTCTGCGAGCGCCATGCGCGCGCGCCAGTCCAGGCCGCGGCGGATGAAGGCTCGAAGCGATAGCAGCATCATACCGAGCCCGACCACGAGCAGCGTGGCCGCGATGGGACGCTGAAAGAAGATTCCATAGTGTCCGTCGGACATCGCCAGCGATTGCCGCAGCGCCAGCTCGATCATCGGCGCCAGCACGACGCCGAGCACGATCGGCGCCGTCTCGAACGACAGCTTGCGCAGCACGTAGCCGAGCACGCCCATCCCGAGCATGATCCACACGTCCACGACCGACCCGTTCACCGCGTAGACGCCGAGGATCGAGAACGTCAGGATCGCCGGGTAGAGATACTTGTACGGCACCCGCAGCAGGTTGACGAAGATGCCGACCAGCGGGAGGTTCAGGATCAGCAGCACGAGATTGCCGACGTACATGGACGCGATGAAGCCCCAGAACAGCTCGGGCTGCTGGCGGATCAGCATCGGGCCGGGCGACACGCCGTGCACCATCATGGCCGCCAGCATCACGGCCGGGATGGGCCCCGACGGCACGCCGAGGGCGAGCATCGGCACGAAGGCGCCCGAGGTGGCGGCGTTGTTGGCCGACTCGGGCCCCGCCAGGCCGGCCACGGCGCCGTGCCCGAACTCCTGCGGCCGTCGCGAGAGCTTCTTCTCGAGCGCGTACGAGACGAAGGACGAGATGATGTGCGCGGAGCCCGGGATGATGCCGACCAGGAACCCGAGCACCGTTCCCCGCCCGATCGGCGCCGTCGCCTCACGCCACTCCTGGCGCGACGGCAGCAGCTCGCGCAGCCGCGGCTCGATGACCTTCGGCGGCACCGCCTGCCCCGCCGTGGCCAGGATCTCGGCGAGACCGAACAGGCCCACGGCCACCGGCACCACGCCCAGGCCGTCCCCCAGCTCGACGAAGCCATAGGCGAATCTGAAGTAACCGCTCATCTGATCGATGCCGATCATTCCCAGCAGCAGCCCGAGGGTCGCCATGGCCAGCGACTTCAGCATCGAGCCCGACGACATGTACGCGAGCACGAGCAGCCCGAAGAGCAGCAGCGCGAAGTACTCCGGCGGCCCGAAGCGCAGGGCGAAGGCCGCCAGCGGCGGCGCGAGGAGCATCAGGCCGATGACGCTGAGCGTGCCGGCGACGTACGAGCCGACGGCCGCGATGGCGAGCGCAGCCCCCGCGCGTCCCTTGCGCGCCATCGCGTAGCCGTCGATGCACGTCATCACCGAGGCCGCCTCCCCCGGGATGCGCATCAGGATCGACGTGGTCGAGCCGCCGTACATGGCGCCGTAGTAGATGCCGGCCAGCATCACGATGGCGCGCGTGGCGTCCATGCCGAACGTCGCCGGCAGCAGGAGGCTGATGCCGGCCAGCGGCCCGACGCCCGGCAACACGCCCACCAGCGTCCCGATCACGCACCCGACGAACGCATACAGCAGCACGGAGGGCGAGAGGGCGACCGAGAAGCCGACGGCGAGGTTGTGAAGCGTCTCGAACATCTAGATGCCGAGCGGGCCGCGCGGCAGCGGCACGCGCAGCAGCGTGTCGAAGAGGAGGAACGTCCCGACCGCGAAGGCGACGGCGAACACCACCGTGACCGACACCCGCTTGCGCTCCACCACGCCGAGCAGGAACAGGAGCACGACCAGGATGGTCAGGCGATAGCCGAGCCGCTCGAGGCCGAGCGCGGCGAACGCGCACGCGGCGAAGATGGCGACGGCATGCCGCCATTCGCCGAAGTCGAGCGTGCCGAGCCGCGGCGTGTTCCCGCCCAGCACGGCCACGGCGATGCCGCCGAGCAGGAGCAGCGCCGCCAGCACCATCGGCATGTACGCCGGGCCGGGATTGGCGACGCTCCCGAGCGGCAGCGCGCGGCTCTGCCAGAGCACGAACAGCGCGAACACCGCCAGGCCGGCGCCGGCAACGCGGTCGACGGTGAGCATGGGGCCCGGCGCTACGCGCGTCCGAGGAAGCGCATGGCGTTGGCGCTCGCGATGGCGTCGCGGACGGCCGGCGGCAGGCCGGCGCCGGCGAGGAAGCCGACCGGATCGGCCTCGCCCATGTCGAACGGATAGTCGCTGCCGATCACGACGCGCTCGGCGCCCAGCACGTCCACCACGAAGCGAAGGTTCTCGCCGGACAGCGTCAGCGAGTCGACGTAGATCTGTCGCGCGTAGTCGCGCGGCGCGCGGGGGATGGCGGCCGGCCCCTCGGGCCGGACTTTCCAGCCATGATCGAGCCGCGCCAGCGTGAACGGAAAGGCGCCGCCGCCGTGCGCGAAGCAGATCCTCAGATCGGGCAGCCGTTCCAGCACGCCACCGAAGATCAGCTTGGAGACGGCCAGCGCGGTTTCCAGCGGATTGCCCACGATCAGCGGGAAATAATACTTCGTCAATCGCTCCTGCCCCACGAGCGGCGTGGCCGGGTGGACGAAGATCGCCACGCCGAGGTCGCGACAGGCGGCGAAGAAGTCGAAGAGCGCGGGATCGTCGAAGTCTCGCCCGCCCGGGCAGGTACCGATCTCCACCGACGACAGCGCCAGCTCCTCGCGCGCGTGGCGGAGCTCGGCGATCGCGAGCGCGGTGTCTTGGAGGGGGACGGTGGCCATGCCGACGAACCGGCGCGGGTGGCGCGCGGCGATGGCCGCCACGTTCTCGTTCTGCAGCCGCGCGAACGCCTGCGTCGCCTTCGCCTCGGCCCAGTAGCAGAACATCACGGGCGGCGGCGAGAGAACCTGCACGTCGACGCCGAGCCGGTCCATGTCCTCCACGCGCCGCCCGGGGTCCCAGGAGCGATCGTCGATGTCGCGGAAGAACTGGTCGCCCGTCATCAGCGTGGCGCGACAGGCGTCCTTCGGCTGAAGCCGCGGCCACCTGCCGCCGCCGAAGCGCGCCGCCCAGTCGTCCCAGCGCGGCGGCACCACGTGCGTGTGGAGATCGATTCGAGTCATCTGTACCGACGGCTGGTCGTGCGGCTCGAGTCGTGGATGGCCTGATCGAGATGGGGCGCGATCACTTGCTTTCAACGCGTCCGATTTTTTTGATGACGCTTGCCAGGCGCGCGGCGTCGGCGTCCCAGAAGGCGCGGAACTCGTCGGCATCCTGGTAGGCGATCGGTGTCTGCGCCTTCTCCATCGCGTTGCGAAAGTCCGGCTCCTGGACGGCCTGGCGTGTCGCCTCGCGCAGCGCCTTGATGGCGGCCGGCGGTGTGCCGCGCGGCGCGAAGAGCCCCGCCCAGATGTAGTACTCCATGTCGTACCCGAGCTCCTTGAGCGTCGGCACGTCCGGGAAGGACGCCAGGCGCGTGGCGCCCCACGACGCCAGCGGCCGCAGCTTGCCCGCCTTGACATGCGGCAGCGCCAGCGCCGGCGGCGACGGCCACATCGCCGCGTGCCCGCCGAGCACCGCCGTCGTGGCCGGACCGCCGCCGGTCGTGATCAGATGGCGCAGCTTCAGGCCGCCGGCCGCATTGAACAGCATCTCCATCGGCACGTGCGAGGCTCCGTAGAGGCCGGACGACGCGAACGTATACTCGCCGGGCCTGGCGCGGATATCGTCCACCGCCTCCTTCAGCGTCTTCCAGGGTCGTTCGGCGTTGACGACCAGCACCGGCGGATCGGCGTTGAGGCGCGCGATGCCGACGAACTGATCGCGCGTGTACGCGGGCGTGCGCGCGAACAGCGTGTCGACCTCGGGGATCGTGGAGATCGACACCAGCGCGACCAGCAGTGTGTAGCCGTCGGGCTTGGCGACCGCCACGGACTGCGCGCCGACCGCGCCGGCGGCGCCGGCCTTGTTGGTGACGACGACCGGCTGCTTCAGCACCCGCTCGAGCGCGGCCGCCAGCGGACGCGCGGTCAGATCGGCGATGCCGCCGGGCGGGAACGGCACGACCAGGCTGATCGGTCGCGTGGGATACCGATCGTCGGCGGCGGCGGGAACGGCGACCATGCCGAGCAGGCCGAGCGCCAGCACGGCAGCACGAAGAGCAGCTTCAGTCATGGGCGATCTCCTGAACGCGCCGCACAGGGCCCGGCGATGGTGCGCGACACTTTACAGGAGGACGCGTGGAAACGCGCGACAGGAACGCGGAGCGTGACGGCGCCGGGGCACAGGCCGGCGCCGTCACGCCCCGCCGGGGACGGTCTAACGCTTCTGACCGCCCTCGTGTGGCTGGCCAGCCTGATGCTGACCACCCTGCTGCTGATCGGGCTGCTGCTGGGGCTGCTGGGGCGGGCGCTGCTGGCCGCCCTGCTCCATGTCCTTATCGAGCTGAACGGGTTCGCCGCTCTTGGCGTCCTTGTTTTCCTTCATCTTGTCGGCCATGAGTTGAGATCCTCCTTGCGGTGCATAACCGAGCAAGCGTTGTACCAGCGAGCCCGATGTAGAGCTTACGCTTGCGCGCGATTGCGCAGCACGATGGCGGCGTTGCGGGCCAGGCCGGCGCGCCGCGCCCGCTTCAGCGCCGAGCCGCGGAACCGCTGGCTGAAGGCCTCGTCGGTCATCGCCATGAGCTCCTCGGGCGGACCCGGCGGCTCCCCGGCCGCAAGCTCCGGGTCGGTCGCCGGGGGCGCGTGGCGATTCCAGGGACACACCTCCTGGCAGACGTCGCAGCCGAAGAGCCACCCTCCGATCCCCGCATGGAGCGACTGGTCGATCTCGCCGCGGTGCTCGATGGTCAGGTACGACACGCAGCGCCGCGCGTCGAGCGTATACGGCGCTGCGAAGGCGCCGGTCGGACAGGCGTCGAGACACGCCGTGCACGTGCCGCAGCGATCCCGAACGGCGGCGTCCGGCAGAAGCCCGGCGGTGGTCAGCACGATGCCGATGAAGAAGTAGGAGCCGAGGCCCGGCGCGATCAGGTTGGTGTTCTTCCCGATCCAGCCGAGCCCCGCCGCCGCGGCGAGGCTGCGCTCGAGCACGGCGCTGGTGTCGACCGCTGCGCGGCTGCGCACGTCGGCGCCGCCGGCGGATCGGAGAACGTCCTTCAGGGCGTGCAGCCGCGGCCGGATCACCTCGTGGTAGTCGCGTCCTCGCGCGTAGCGAGCCACGCCGCGCCAGGCGGGGTTGTCGGCGCCCGGCGTGTAGTTCAACGCCACGGCGACCACCGAGCGCCAGCCCGGCAAGAGCCGACCGGGGTCGACGCGCGCCGATCGGCCCGTGTGCAGATACCTCATGTCGCCGGCATAGCCGGCGTCGAGCCAGCGCTCGAAGTCGCCGGCATGCTGCGGGGGGGCGGCCGCGCCAACGGCCACGCGATCGAAGCCCAGCTCGAGCGCCCGCTCCTTCACCGTCCGGGTCAGCGCCAGCGCGGTGAGGCTCACGCGCGGCGCGCCTTGGCCAGAAGCTGGCTGCGCGTGAGCGTGCGGCCGCCGTCTTCCAGGAACTTGATGTAGCGGAACCACCGCCCGTCCGACTTCCACTTCTCGGCCAGGGCGATGGCCGCCGCGAGCCCCTGCTCCACGGACTCGAACCGCTCCACCTCCTGCTCCACCTCCAGATGCTCGACCGCGAATCCGTGCGCCTCGAGCTGCCGCCGCGCCTCGTCCGCGTCGTACGCGAAGCGGGACCGGCGGCCGGTCTCTCGCCACTGGTCGACGTGCAGCGCGACGAAGACGAGCGCCTGGCCGGCGGCGAGCGTCCGCGCGGCCGCCGCGATGATCGCTTCGGACATGCAGAGGTGCGCGACCACGAGCGTGGGCCGCTTCCACGTCGGCGTGAGGCCGACGTAATCGCCGCGCGCCTCGGCGTCGACGTCGGCGAACTCCACGTTGACCAGGCCCGCGTCGCCGGCCCGGCGACGGGCTTCGGCGAGCGCCGCGGGATCCCGGTCGATGCCGAGCACGCGCCGGCACCGCGGCGCGAGCGCCAGAGCGATGCGCCCCGCTCCGGTGCCCACGTCGAGCGCCTCGGCGCCGCCGAGACGCTCGGCCTCGAGGAGCGCCCAGTACCGGGCGCTCACCCCGGGCGGGGCGCTACCCGGTGACCGCTCCATCGGACGCACTGGACACCAGGCGGGCGTACTTGGCCATGACGCCCCAGGCATAGCGCGGCTTCGGCGGCTTCACCGCCTTCACGCGCTTCTTCAGCTCCACGGGCGACAGCTCCACGTCGAGGCGGCGTTTCTTGATGTCGATCACGATCGTGTCGCCGTTCTTCACGGCCGCGATGGGGCCGCCCTCGGCCGCCTCCGGCGCGACGTGGCCGATCATGAAACCGTGAGTAGCGCCGGAGAAGCGGCCGTCGGTCATGAGCGCCACCGTCTCGCCGAGGCCGGCGCCCTGGATGGCGCCCGTCACGTGCAGCATCTCGCGCATCCCCGGACCGCCCTTGGGCCCTTCCCAGCGGATCACCACCACGTCGTTCGGCTTGATCTTGCCGGCCTTCACGGCCGCGAAGGCGTCCTCCTCCCGGTCGAAGACACGCGCGGGGCCGCGGTGCACGTCCTTCTTCTGCCCCGAGACCTTCGCCACGCAGCCGTCAGGCGCGAGGTTGCCGCGAAGGATGGCGAGGCCGCCCTGGGTCTTGAGCGGGTCCCTGAGAGACCGGATCACCTTCTGTCCCGGCGTCTCGCGCGCGGCGCGCGCTTCCTCGCCGATGGTGCGGCCGGTTACCGTCTTCTCGCTGCCATGCAGCAGACCCGCCTCCAGCAGACGCATCGCCACCACCGCCATGCCGCCCGCCTCGTACATCTCCGGCGCCGTGTAGTTGCCCCACGGCTTCAGGTCGGCCAGCAGCGGCGTCCTGCGCGAGATCTGGTCGAACTCGTCGATGGTGAGCTTCACCCCCGCCTCCTTCGCGACGGCGAGCAGGTGAAGCACGGCGTTCGTCGAGCCGCCGGTGGCCATGACGCCGGCGATGGCGTTGGCGAGCGCCTTCTTGGTGATGATGTCGCGCGGGCGCAGCCCCTTCTTCAAGACTTCCATCGCCAGCCGCCCCGTCTGGTAGGCGATCTCCTCCTTGTGCGCGTCGACCGCGGGAACGCCGTTGAATCCCATCGGCGAGACCCCGAGCATCTCGAACGCCGTCGCCATCGTGTTCGCGGTGAACTGCCCGCCGCAGGCGCCGGCGCCCGGACAGGCGCGGCTCTCGACCTCGTTCAGCTCCCGCGCGTCGATCTTTCCCGCGTTGAAGGCGCCGATGGCCTCGAAGACGTCCTGCACCGTGAGCCGCTTGCCGCGGTGCTCGCCGAAGAGGATCGAGCCGCCGTAGAGCATCACCGAGGGCAGATTGAGCCGCGCCATCGCCATCACCATGGCCGGGATCGTCTTGTCGCAG
Organism: Candidatus Methylomirabilota bacterium; assembly: GCA_036556545.1. Lineage (GTDB taxonomy): Bacteria > Methylomirabilota > Methylomirabilia > Rokubacteriales > CSP1-6 > AR12. The sequence goes on along the minus strand of DATBJF010000083.1, from coordinate 50,886 downwards.
CCGGACAGCGTCACCAGCCCGTCCAGCAGGTGCCCCCGAGCGACGAGTTCCACGGAGTCGGCGATCCAGTCGCGGCTGATGAGCGAGGCCTTCATGCCTTCCGTGCCCATGGCGATGCCGTCGGTGACGGAGATCGTGTTGAACTCGATCGGCGTCCCGCCCGCGGCGCGGACGCCTTCCTTCACCTTTTCCGCCAGCTTCTTGTGGTTCCAGTTGCACGGGGTGATCTCGATCCAGCAGTGGGCGACCCCGATGAGCGGCCTGGCGAGATCCTCGTTGGTGAACCCGATGGCCTTGAAGTACGAGCGGGCGGCGGCGCGGTCGCCGCCGTCGAGGAGCGCGCGGCTCATGTGCCGTGGGTCGAACGTCATGCGGAGTCTCCTTGACGGGCGGCCGGCGCCGGGCGCCGGGCGACCAGGAACGTGAACTTGCCGTGCTGGACCGTCTCGCCTCGCTGGTTGATGACCTGGCGCTCCTCGATGATGACGCCGCCCTCGCGCATGGCGCGCTTGACGGCCGTCTTGGAGCGGCTGTGGATGGTGTCGCCGACGGCGAGCGGGGCGTCGACGTGCCACTCGACGCCCATGAACGCGAGCACCGCCAGCGGCGGCTGCGGGATGCGCCAGCCGAGCCCGGTGGTGAGGCCGAGCAAGAGCAGGCTCGGTGCCACACCGGCCGCGGGCTCGACGTCGCCCGTGACGCCAGTGTAGAGCGCGACGTGAGCCTCGGTGACGGTCACGGCCGGCGTCTCGCGGATCCCGTGCAGCTCGACGTCCTCGAAGAAGAAGCGCGCCGGCGGCGCGACGCTCACGACCGCCGCCGCTCCACCATCAGGTCGGTCTCGCCCTCCTGGACCACCTCGCCGCGCTGGTTCACGACGACGCGCTCGACCGTGACGAGGCCGCGGTCGGGCTTCGACGTCTCCTTCTTCGCGACGACCTTGGCCCGGAGCCGGATGGTGTCGCCGATCTTGATCGGACCCTTGAACTTCCAGCGCAGCCCCACGAACGCCAGCGTCGCGTAGGCCGCCGTCGCGCGCGTGAACAGACCGGCCTGGATCGAGAGGCCGAGCAGCCCGTGTGCGATCCGCTCGCCGAAGATCGATTGCTTCATGAACTCGGCGTCGGTGTGCAGCACGTTGTAGTCACCGGAGAGCCCTGCGAACAGGACGATGTCGGTCTCGGTGACCGTGCGGCCCGGGGACTCGTACGTCTCGCCTACCTCGATGTCGTCGTAGAAACGTCGGAGGTCCGCCATGCAGGCGGTAAGAATAACACGCCGTCGCGGCGGCGCCCGTCGGAGCCGGGCGGGTCAGCGCGGTGGCAGCAGCGAGGCGATGGTGCGCGTGAACGCGTCGATGTCGATGGGCTTCTGGAAGTAGGCGGCGAACTCGACCGCCTGCGTCGGGGGGTAGTCCTCGTAGAACGCGGTGACGGCGATGGCGGGAACACGCGCCAGCACCTCGTTCTTGGACGCGCGCACCGATCGGATGAAGGCGGGCCCGTCCTCCCGCGGCAGCGCGAGGTCGCACACGATCAGGTCCGGCGTCATCGTGGCGAGATAGCCGCGCGCGTGCATCGTGGTCGACGCCGTCAAAACCTTGGCGCCGCACGACTCGAAAATCATGTGGAGCAGCTCGAGCGCATCGGGATCGTCGTCCACGACGAGGATCGTGCGGCCCTTGAAACTCGGGAGGGCGCCCAGCGGCTCGTTCCTGCGCGACGGGTACCAGCGGGAGCGCACGATCTCGGGCGGTGGCGAGGGCGAGAGATCCCTCGACGCCGGGGGCGGAGATGCCGGACGCGCTCCGGGAACCGCAGGCCGTTCTGCGAGCAGGGGACTGACACTCATATCAGGCGCGCTCACGCCAATCAGTACGCCGCCCCGCCGGTCCTGTCAATGGACCGCCGCAGAAACATGGGAAAACTCTTGCCTACCGGTTGACCGTGATCCACCCCGCGGCTAGCATCAGACCGACCGGTCGGTCCGCTGCCGGGCCGAGACCGCTACTCCCTCCACACGGAGGTCGGACGTGCGCTTCCGAGATTCCCACCTGGAGCCGATCTGGGTCAAGGTCAAGGCCGGAGACCGCCTCGACCGCAACGATGGGCTGACGCTGTTCGCGACCGACGATCTGCTCGGCGTGGGGCGCATGGCCGATCACGTCAAGCGCGGACGCGAGGGCGAGCGCGTCTACTTCGTCATCAACCGGCACATCACACCCACCAACGTGTGCGTGCTGTCGTGCGCCTTCTGTGGCTTTGCGCGCAAGCCGGGCGCCGCCGGCGCCTACGAGCACACGATCGAGGACATGGTGGCGATGGTGAAGGGCGAGACGCGCGAGGTCCACATCGTGGGCGGACACCACCCCGAATGGCCGTTCGAGTACTACGAGCGGATGATCCAGGCGATTCACGCCGCGCACCCCACGGTGCAGATCAAAGCGTTCACGGCGGCGGAGATCGACTACTTCTGGCGGCGCTGGAAGATCGAGCCTGCGGATGCGCTGGCGCGGCTCAAAGCGGCCGGTCTTTCCTCGATGCCCGGCGGCGGCGCCGAGATCTTCTCGCCGCGGCTGGCCAAGCTGCTGCGGTACACCGGCAAGGCCGATCCCGATCGGTGGTGCGAGATCCACGGTTTTGCGCACGGGCTCGGCATCAAGACCAACGCCACCATGCTCTACGGCCACGTCGAGACCACGGCCGAGCGAGTCGATCACCTGCTGCGATTGCGGGAGCAGCAGGACGCCTCCGGCGGGTTCGTCACCTTCGTGCCGCTCGCGTACCAGGTGGCGGCCACCAGGCTGCGCGAGCGTCAGACGCCGCCGACCGACAGCCTGCGCACCATCGCCGTCTCGCGGCTGCTGCTCGACAACTTCCCCCACATCGAGGCGTACTGGGTCACGCTTGGCGAGGACACGGCGTCCCTCGCCCTCAACTTCGGCGCCGACGACGTCAACGGCACCCTCGAGGACGAGCGCATCCAGCACCTGTCGGGCGCGCAGACGCCGGCCGGCGTTGCCCGCGAGCAGCTCTTCCGCATGATCCGCGATGCCGGCAAGGTCCCCGTCGAGCGCGACGCGCTCTACAACGTCGTGCGGGTCTACAACTAGCGTGCTCGACGCCATCGCGGACAAGCTGCGCCACGACAAGCGGCTGGAGCGTGACGAGGGCCGCTATCTCCTCGTGGAGGCCCCCCTGCTCGAGCTCGGCGCGCTGGCGGCGGAGGCCCGGTACGCGCGCCTGCCGGACAAGGTGGTCACCTTCGTCGTCGACACGAATCCGAACTACACCAACGTCTGCATCACCGACTGCCAGTTCTGCGCGTTCTACCGCAAGCCCGGCGACCCGGAAGCGTGGACGCTCAGCGTCGACGAAGTGCTCGCCAAGATCGCGTCGGCGGTGAGCCGCGGCGCCACCACCGTCCTGCTGCAGGGCGGTCACAACCCCGCGCTGCCCCTCGAGTACTACCTCGCGCTGGTCACGGAGACGCGGCGGCGCTTTCCCGAGGTGACGCCGCACTTCTTCACGGCCTCGGAGATCCGGACGATGGCCGAGGTGGCGTCGCTCTCGGTGCCGGAGGTGCTGGATCGGCTGTGGGAGGCCGGCCAGCGGACGCTGCCCGGCGGCGGCGCGGAGGTGCTCTCCGAGCGCGTTCGCCAGCGGATCGAGCCCAAGAAGGGTGGACCCGCTGCCTGGCTCGACGTCCACCGCGAGGCGCACCGGCGCGGCTTCAAGTCGACGGCCACCATGATGTACGGCCACGTCGAGCAGGCCGACGACCTGCTCGACCATTTCGACGCGATCCGCCACCTTCAAGACCAGCACGGCGGCTTCACGGCCTTCGTCCCGTGGTCGTTCAAGCCGGGCAACACCCTGCTCGAGAAGTGGATCAAGCACTACAAGGGCCCGAACACGTATCTGCGGATGCTCGCCGTGTCGCGCCTGTATCTCGACAACTTTCCCCACATCCAGGCGTCGTGGTTCTCCGAGGGCAAGCGCACGGGCCAGGTGGCGCTTCACTTCGGCGCCGACGACTGGGGGGGGACGCTCTTCGAGGAGAACGTGCACAAGGCCGCCGATTACGTGAACACCATCGCGGTCGAGGAGATGGTGACGCTGATCCGGGAGGCCGGCTTCACCCCCGCCCAGCGAACGACCGAATACGAGATCGTGCGTCGCTACTAGATCGGGTCGATGGTGGGACGGGCGGGGATCAGGCCCTTCTCATGCGCCATCCCGAACAGACGCTCGACGGCGGCGCGGCCCTCCTTACCGAGGGCGAGCGTGAGCTCGTTGACGTACATCAGGACGAACCGCCGGCAGGTCTCCTTGTCGATGCCGCGCCCGTAACGCATCGCGTACTCGAGCGCCTCGTCGACGTGGGCATGCGCCCACGCGATCGACTCGCGCAGTCCGCGCGAGAGCGCGCGGTGAACGTCGTCGCCGAGGTCGCGCCGCATGACGTTGCAGCCGAGCGGCAGCGGCAACCCGGTGTCGCGCTGCCATGCCTCGCCGAGATCGAGCACCTTCGTGAGGCCCATGCGCTGATACGTGATCTGTCCCTCGTGAATGAGCAGCCCCAGGTCGGCCTGTCCCTCCAGCACCGCGACCGGAATCTTGTCGAAGGCCACCTCGATCAGCGGCGGATCGCCGACGTAGAGGCGCAGCAGCAGCGCGGACGTCGTGTGCTTGCCCGCGATGGCCGTCACCCGCTGCTCGAGCTCGCCGCGGGCGATCGGCTCCCGCGCGACCAGGATCGGGCCGTACCCCTTCCCCATGGACGCGCCGGGATCCATCATGCGGTACTGCTCGGCCACGAGAAGGTACGTGGCGAACGAGACGGCCGTGACCTCGAGCTCGCCCGTGCGCGCCCGCCGATTCAGCGTCTCGATGTCCTCGAGCACGTGCTCGATCCGCAGGCCCGGAATGCGCACCTTGCCGGCCGTGAGCGCGTAGAACATGAACGCGTCGTCGGGATCGGGGCTGTGGCCGATACGTACGAGGCGATCCGCCATCGGAGCTCCTGTCAGCAAAGCTGGTGACGCCCGAGCGCATCCTCGGCGGCGCGCCGGACGTGTTCGCGCGCAAAGGCTATCACAGGGTGCGCCCGCGCGAGGACTTCGCCGAGCTACGCGGCGCGCGGCTCAGTCGCGGGGCGCGAACGCCGTCTGGAAGTCGCCGGCGCGGATGGCACGGATGATGGCGTCGCGATCCCGCGGAGCCTCGACCTCGATCCACGCGCGCCCGAAGTGCGGCGGCCGATGCGCGTCGTCGGTGGCGATCTTCACCAGCGGGATCTCGTCGGTGTCGTACAGAGGCCGGTACAGGCCGGTATCCGTGATCTCGACGGCGTCGAGCGCCCAGCCGAAGCGCCGGATCTCGCGCACCCGATCGACCGTCTCCGTCACCGACAGCCGGTACCGGGCGGGGTGATTGAGGACGTACAGGGTCTCCTCGTCGCCAACCACCTTGCCGACGTGCTGGCTCAGGCGTCCGTAGTCGAGCTCCACTCCCCCGAAGAGCAGCAGATTCGGCCGCAGCTGCGCCAGCGTCCGCGTGTAGCCCGGCTCGATCAGGTTTTCGTGGCCGAAGTGATCGGTGATGGCGAGGAAGTCGTAGCCACGCCGCTCGTATTCCTCGACGAGCGCGGCCGGCGTCCGAACCCCGTCGGAGAACGTCGTGTGCGCGTGCAGATTGCCGCGCAGCAGCGCCATCAGCGCGCCCTCGGGCCGACGGCGCTCAGCGTGGAGGGGGCGGCGCCGCCGCCGGGCGCGCTGGAGGACCGTCCCAGGTGACGGAGAAGCCGAGCGCGAACCAGCCGTTCGTTTGACGCCAGAGCGCGGCCTCCGAGCCGACCGGCGGATTCGGAGCCGTCCAGCCGGACAGCCCGAAGCGGCCGCTCGTGGTGGCCGTCTGATAGGAGCCGCTGAAGGGCTCGATGAATGCCGGATCGTGCTCGACGCGCGTGCCGTAGGGGTAGAAATCTGTATCGCGCGGACGCGTCTGCTCGTAGTGCAACGGCGGTGGGACCACGCGCGCCTCGGGCGCCTTCGGCGGCGCCTGCGGGGGCGTCGTCTCGATCTTGACCTGCGCCTCGGCGGCGGCAGCGCCAAAGGCAACGGCCGCGACCACCACGAGCGCCAGCAGCATCTTCATGAATCCATTCTACCGGAGCTTTCGGGGTTGACCACCACGCGCCTCACCCGCGGCAAAGCGCCACCAGCGACGCCACGGACGGCTCCCCCTCGAGGGCGAGCACGCGTCGCTCGAGCTCTCGCAGACGGGCGGGCGCCAGGGCCGGCCCGGCATTGGCGCGGTACTTGTCGATGATGGCCTGGCGTCCAGGCGGCCGGCCGTCCTCCAGCCGCGCCTCGAGCACGCGGCCATCCTCGAGCCGCACTTGCACCCGCCCCGGAAACGCGGCGGGGAACCGGGAATCCCGGTCGATGGTGTAGCCGACCCGGGCGGCCAGCGCCAGAATACGGGCATCGGCGAGGCGGGAGGCGCTGAAGGTGTCGATCCCGACCCGTCCGTCTACGAAGGCGGCGGCCACCGAGAAGGGCAGACTGAACTGCGCCTCGTACGTGGTGCGCGGGCGCCGCTTGCCGGCGGCGGGCTCGCAGATGATCGGGACCTCGCCGGCGGGCACGCCGCACTCGATGGCCTCGATCGCCGCCGCGTCGATCGCGTGCGTCGAGCGGAGCTCGAGCGCTCCGTCGAGATAGGCATGGCTCAGGTGACAGCAGGGATAGGGCTTGAAGGCGACCGCGAGCGTCTCCCAGCGGCGGCCGAGCGTCTCGAAGGGATCGAGGTCGGGCGCCTTGCCGACCAGCGTGGAATAGAAGCCGAAGCGGCCCTCGAAGATCGTGGCCGGCCCGGTGAAGCCACCACCGGCCAGCGTGGCGGCGACCGCCCCCGCATGCCCGGCCCAGCCTGGATGCAGCCGCTTCACCGCCGAGCCGTCCTCGAGGAATTCCATCACTCCCGAGGCACAACTCCCCGCGATGCCGAGCGCAGCGGTGAGCTTCGCGGCGTCGAGGCCCGCGCAGCGACCCGCCGCCAGCGCGGCCGCGAAGGGACCGCAGACGGCCGTCGCGTGCCAGCCGCGATCGTGAAACGCGCCGGAGGCCGCCATGCCGATTCGCGTGATCGTCTCGTAGCCGGCCACGGCGGCCGTGATGGCGGCGCGACCGTCCAGGCCGAGCGCCTCGGCCAGCGCCAGCACCGTGGGCAGCACGACGGCGGAGGCGTGGGTGATCGATGGGGGGTGCGTGTCGTCGAAATCGAATCCATGGGCGAGAGAGCCGTTGGCGAGGATGGCGAGGGGCGCTGATGCCGTGCGGTCGGTGCCAAGCACGGTGCACGGCCCCTGCTCCTGGGCAACGACGGAAAGCAGCGCGGGGCCGAAGTCGGCGCGCGAGGCAGCCAGCGCGAGACCCAGCGTGTCGAGCACACGCAGCTTGACGCTGTCGACGACGTCCGGGGGAAGGTCCTCGAAGCGCAACTCAGCGGCGAAGACTGCGAGCCGCTGGGCGAGGGTCATTGCTGTACCGTGGGTGGCCTGGCCTGGACTGCTGGCCGGCTCCGCTACCCCGGGAGCGCGATGTTGCCGTCGCGCTCGCGGGTGCGGAGCGCGATGACCTGCCGTCCCTCGGCGTCGGTGACGTCGACCTCCTCGATGAGCCCGGCGTCCAGCATCTGCTGGACGAGCGCCTCGCGCTCGTGACCGGCCGGCGGCAGCTGGTGGGATTTCCAGCGCATCACGAAGTAACCGCGGCTCACGTGCGGCAGCCGGGCCTCGGCCCGCTGGAGCTCCGACACCCCGCGCTCCAGGCTCTCCTCGGCCGTCATGCGCGGCGGCACCCGCGTCAGCGGCGGCCGTGAGAGGCCACGCAGCGGCACCGGGCCCCGCTCGCGCTCGGCCAGACGCGGACGCTCGACCTTGAACGCCGAGATGCCCTCGCTCAGGTGGATGTGGCCGAAGCAGCGCACCCGGAGGTCGCTCGAGAGCTCGTCCGGCGACCACGTGGCCACCCAGACCTGCTTGCCGAGCGCGTTCACGGCCTCCACCGCCGGCACGAAATCATCGTCCCCCGACACGAGGACGGCGGCGTCGTAGGCGCCGTTGGCGGCGTAGTGGATGAGGTCGGCCACCAGGCGCGTGTCCACGCGCTTCTCGGTCGTGTACTCGTACTCGCCGGCGCACACGTTACAGCGCCCCGTGCGGCGCACGCGGGGCTCCCGCTTCACGAAGTAGCCCGGGCGCAGCTCGAGACCCTTCAGGAAGGCCTCCACGAGCGGGGGGGCGCCGGCCGACACGCCAACGTAGTAGTAGGCGCCGCCGAACATCGCGCTGCCACCACCGACTTGCTGGGTAATCCAGGCGGCCAGGCGATCGTAGTCGACGCGCAGGGTCTCGTCGTAGCGAAGGAGCGAGCGGTAGAAGTTCTGGCCGTCAAAGAAAATGCAGATCTTCATGCGCAGCTCCCTGGGCAGAATCAGTTCAGAGCAGAACTTCCGTTCGTCGGCGAAATCGTACCACGGCCGGCCACGTCACGATATCGTTGTCTCGTCGGTCCGTGTCGCGCCCTTGCTGTCCACCCAGCTCACCTGGATCCTGTCGCCCGGCTTGCCGCCCGCGAACGCGAACTGGAGAAACGGATTTTTGGACACGGCGGGGCCCCACTGGGCAGACAGGACGGCCCGGCCGTTGTGCCGGGCGGTGACCTCGCGGATGAAGTGCGCGGGGACGATCTTGCCGTCGGCGTCCTTGCGCTGCCCGGACTCCATCTCGTGGGTCATCAGCACGCGGACGAGGACCTTGTCGCCCTGCATGCTGGCCCGGATCCGGGTCGGATCGCTCACGGCCATCCTACCCGCAGCCGCCAAAGGTGACGCGGACCTCGCGCGTGGACACGAAATACTTGCCGTCCGCCCTGACGACCGCGTGAACGTTCGACGTCTGCGCCATCTTGAAGCGCGCGACAATGGCCGGCTCCGTGCCCGGCGGCACCTCGAACTGCGCGGCCAGCGGCCCCGGGTTCTTCTCGATCACGATGGCGATGGACTGGGTCTTCGGCAGCGCGCTGGTGACGGACACCTGCACCGCCGCCCCGTTCTCGGCGATGTCCGGCGTGGCCCCCCACGAGACCGCCTTCGTCGGCGTGTAGCCGCTGCCGCCGAGGGCCCGCACGATCTCGTCGAGCGTCTTGCCGTTGAAGGCAGCCTGGTTCCAGTCGGCGGCGGCCATGCGGGGTCGGAAGGGGCTCGCCATCGACGCCAGCGTGGCGGCGCCGCCCAGCCTCAACATCGTGCGGCGATGGAACGTCATGATCCGGCGAGTTGGTGGTGGCCGATGCTGGATTCGAACCAGCGACCTCGCGCATGTGAGGCGCGCGCTCTAACCAACTGAGCTAATCGGCCGTGGGCAGGAGTATGCCACCGCGGCCGAACGCATTCAATCACGCGGGACTGGCGGGAGGTCGGCGGAGCCGGTCAGGGAACGAGCGACACGGGCGTGACTCGGCGGGGCAGGCTCACGTCGGCCGACGCGCAGGCGGCGTCCGCCGACTCGGCGCGCTCGGCCACCGCCGCCTCCATCCGCGGCGACATCGCGTCGCCGTACCAGTCGGCGGCGCCGCGGCGGAGGAAGCGCCCCATCGCCCCACAGTGCACGTGCGAGGACACCGGCAACTGCTTCAGCAGCGCGACTGCAAACCGATCGGCCTCGAGCTCCTGCACCTGGATGGCCCGCCACGCTTCATGGGACCTCGCCGACTGGCGCTCCGACTGTGGCGTGTGCTGCAGCATCAGGTGGCCGAGCTCGTGGGCGATCATGGCCGTCAGCTCGTCGATCGGCGCTTCGAGGGCGCCCTCGGTGACGAAGATGCTGAAGTGCAGGCAGGGGTCCGTGGTGCCGCGTGTGCTCCACACGTTGACCTTGTCGGTACGCACGACGGCAAAGCCGATCTTGCAACTCGAGGTGCTGATTTCCCGCAGCGACGGCATTTCCAGCGCGGCCAGCAACGGATCCAGGATCTCCCCGACGCGCCGGGTCTCGACGCCGCGCGACTCGCGCACGGGATAGCCATGGATGGTGGCGCAGCCGGCGGTGAGGGCGACAGTTGCGGCCAGGACCGGGAGGATCGTGCGCATGTCGGGCCCGACGAATGCAAGCCGGGCTCCACGCGTAAAGCCGCGATATCGATGGCGACCGGACTCCCACGGCCTGCCCGGACGGCACCGGTGGCGTGACGGCGTGTCACCTGCGCCGGGTCGCCTGGGCGCCTCGACGCTCTAAATAGAACGGGCGCCGAGGTTGACCTCAGCGCCCGTTAGCGCGTCCGCGGGCAGATCGTGTGGCCGGCATCGCATCGCGTCTGCTCTGGCCTTCGATCTGGTCCCGGCCTGGCTTCCCGCCTCCGCACTTGAGGCGGCAGGTGCGGAACGAGGGCGAATCTAGCACAACCGGCCGCGAGCGCAAGGGGGTTGTGCTAGGCGGCCCGGAGCACGCGTTCGTACTGCCGCTCGATCGCCCGGTGGCACTCACAGGCGGCGGCCTCGAGCCCCGCGCGGTTGCGGATCACGATGTGGCCGCGGGCGGTGCGGATGAGCCCCGCCCGCTGGAGCGCCGCCGCCGCGCCGGTGATGCTGGCCCGGCGGACGCCCAGCATGTCGGCCAGGAACTCGTGCGTCACCGAGAACTCGCTCATCCCCGTCTGGTGGTGCATCATCAGAAACGAGCGCGCCAGGCGCTGCTCCACCGGGTGGACGCGGTTGCAGGCCGCGATCTGCGCGACCTGGTTGAAGAGCGCCTGCGTGTTGCGTAGCAGGAGCACGGGCAACCGGCCCTCGAGCCGCAGGAGATCGCGCAGCGTGTCGGCGCGGACGGCGGCGCAGGTCGAGGCGACCTTGCAGACGACGTGGTACGGCATGCGGCCCGTGCCGAGAACGAGCGCGTGGCCGACGAAGCCCTCGTTGCCGATGCTCGCCACCGCCAGCGTCTGGCCCGCCTCGAGGAGCGTCACGAGCGCGAGCACGCCGCTCACCGGGAAGTACACCGTCGTCAGCGGATCGTTGGCCTCGTAGGCGGCCTGGCGGGCCGTGAACGCCACGAGCTGAAGGTGACGCTCGAGCCGCGCGTATTCGTCGGCAGGCAGCGCTCGCAGCAGCGTATTCCGTCGCGGATCACGATCCCCCATCGCTGCCATGTGCTGAAACCGATGGCGGCGCGCCGGCGCGTACGCCATCGTACGGCCCAGTGTACGCCCGCAACGCTGCGGCGTCAGGCGCCGTACTGCGCGACGCCAGCGGCCATTCGACACTGACGTCATGACCAACGAAAGGACGCGTCGGAACGGACGACATCCTCACCCCGTCGCGCCGCCGGCCGGGAGGGCGGCATGAGCGGCCGGGCCGTCAAGAAGGTTCGCGTCGTGCTCGGCGCGCGCGTGCGGGCGCTGCGCGAGGATCTCGGCTACACCCAGCGGGCGCTGGGGCGGCGCGCCCGGCTCAGCGGCAAGTTCATCGGCGAAGTCGAGCGGGGCGAGAAGTCGATCACCATCGACAGCCTCTATCGTGTCGCGCAGGCGCTGAAGACGCCGCTGGGCGAGCTGACCTCGATGAACGGCGACGACCGGACGAGTCGGCGACTGCGCAAGCGCTGAACCGGTTAGGATAGGACGCGATGCCCCGCGTCCTCGTCCTCACCGCCAGCTACGGCTCGGGACACAACGAGGCTGCGCGCGCGCTCGCCGGCGCGCTGGCCGCTCAAGGCGCAGAGGCCATCGTCGTCGATCATTTCCGCGCGTGCGCGCATCCGCTCTTCGATCGGCTCTCCCGCGTCACCTACGATGCCATGCTGCGTCGGGCGCCGGGCCTGTGGGGTCTGGCATACGAGGTCGGGGACCGCCTGGCCAGTGATTCCTGGCTGACGTTCGGTGCCTCGCGCGTCGGTGCGCGCGCGCTGGCGGCCCTGCTGACGCGCCTCGAGCCCGACGCCGTCCTCACGGTGCATGCCACACCCGCGGTCGTGATGGCGGAGCTTGGGGCAACCGGACGGCCGCTGCCGCCGCACATCACCGTGGTGACGGACTTCGTGGCCCACAGCCAGTGGATGGCGCCGGGGATCGACCGCTACTGCGTCGCCGCCGACGAGGTTGGGCGGGAGTTCGTCGCGCGCGGCATCCCGCGGCAGCGCATCGAGGTGACGGGCGTGCCGGTGCGGCCCGAGTTCAGCGGCGGTATCGACGGCGCCGAGGCCAGGCGCGCCCTGGGCCTTGTCGACGACGCACCGGTGGTGCTCGCGATGGGGGGCTCGTGGGGCGGCCTCGGTCGCCTGCCCCACATCGCGCGCGTGCTCCTGACGAGCGGGCGGCCCGTGCAGGGGGTACTGGTCGCCGGACAGGACGCGCGGCTCCTCGCCACGCTCAAAGCGCTGACGGCCGGCTCGCGGCTTCGCGCGGTCGGTTACGTGCGCGACGTGCGCCGGCTGATGGCCGCGGCCGACCTGCTCGTCACCAAGGCGGGCGGCATGACGCTGGCCGAGGCGCTGGCGGCCGAGACTCCCCTGCTGCTCTATGGCTCGTTGCCGGGCCAGGAGCGCCGCAACGAGCGCTTTGCGTCGCGGGCCGGCATCGCGCTGGTCGCACGGGACCGGCGCCATCTCGCGGCCCTCATCGAGCGCGCGCTGTCCGATCCGGGACTGCTCGACACGCTCCGCGAGCGGATCCGCGCGCATCGCCGGCCCGACGCCGCGCGCGTCATCGCCGACCTCACCCTGCGCCGGGTGGCGCAGCACCGGTGATCGGCGCCGGCCTTGGGCTCGTCGCCGCCGGCGGGGCCCTGACGTGGATCGGCTACGCGTGGGCACCGCACCTGCTGACGGCGCGCTGCGTGTGGCGCGCGCCGCGCCACGCCGGCCGCCGGATCGCGCTGACCTTCGACGACGGCCCGGATCCCGACTTCACGCCGCGGGTGCTGGACCTCCTGGCCGCGCGCGGCGTCCGCGCCACGTTCTTCCTCGTCGGCGAGCGCGCCGCGCGCGCACCGGCCACCGTCCGCGCCATCGCCGCGGCCGGCCACGAGATCGCCTCGCACGGCTGGTCGCATCGAAGCCTCTGGCTCTGCGGGCCCTCGCGCACCGATGACGAGATCCGCCGCGCGCGCGCGACGCTCGGCGAGCTCGCCGGCACCGCGCCAGCCCTGTTCCGCCCGCCGTGGGGCATGGTGAACGCCGCCCTGTTCGGCGCCCTCCGGCGACACGGCCAGCGCTGCGTGTTCTGGTCCATCCAGCCGGAAGGCTTGCGGCCGGCCCCGGCGGCCACGCAGGTTGAGCGCGTGCTGCGGCGCGCCCATCCCGGCGCCATCGTGGACCTGCACGACGCGGAAGGGACGCGGGAGGCGCCGGCGCGACTGTGCGCCGCCCTGCCCGGCATGCTGGAAGGGCTCGCGGCCGCCGGCTACGGCTTCGGCACGGTGAGCGAGCTGCTCGCTTCCTGACGCCGACGCGCGAGGAACCGCACGAAGTCGACGCCCTCGCCGAGCCGCCGCCGCAGGACGGCGCCGTCGCGAAGCATCTCGCCGCCGAGGGCCACGATCTTGCGCGGTCGGAAATAGAAGCGCCGGTAGAACGTCTCCACGGCGGCGAAGATGGCCTCGCGCGGCAGGTGCGGATAGCCGAGCACGCTGGCCTGCGTCCCGTGCCCGTCGACGAGCGTCGGCGTCTCGAGCCAGCCCTCCGCGCGGGCCTGGCGGTAGAGCTCGGTGCCGGGATAGGGCGCCGCCAGCGAGACCTGCAGCGTGTGGGGATCGATCTCCTGCGCGAAGCGGATGGTGGCCTCGATCGTCTCGCGCGTCTCGCCGGGCAGGCCCAGGATGAAGGTGGCGTGGATCGTGATGCCGAGCGCGCGGGCGTTGCGCGTGAACTCGCGCGCCCGGTCGAGCCGGGTTCCCTTCCGGACGTTGTTCAGGATGGTCTGGCTGCCGGACTCGTAGCCGACGAGCAGCAGGCGCAGGCCGTTGTCGCGAAATACCTTGAGGCTGGCGTACGGCACGTCGGCTTTCGCGTTGCAGGACCAGGTGACGCCGAGCCGGCCCAGCCCGCGCGCGATGGCCTCCGCGCGCGGCAGGTCGTCGGTGAAGGTGTCGTCGTCGAAGAAGTACTCCTTCACCTCCGGAAACAGCCGCCTGGCATGCGCGATCTCGCCGACCACGTTGTCGACCGAGCGAGTACGATAGCGCTGCCCGCCCACCGTCTGCGGCCACAGGCAGAAGGTGCATTTCGACCGGCAGCCACGCCCGGTGTAGAGCGAGACGTACGGATGCTGCAGGTAGCCGATGAAGTAGCGGCGGATGTCGAGATCGCGCTTGTAGACGTCCACCACCCACGGCAGCCGATCCATGTCCTCCAACGGCGCGCGCTCGCGCGTGCGTCGCAGCTCGCCGTCGCCGTCGCGATAGCTCAGCCCCGCCACCTCCGCCAGCGGGCGGCCCGCGGCCACCTCGCGGAGCGTGAAATCGAACTCGGTGCCGCACACGAAGTCGAGCGCCGATGACGCGGCCAGCGACGTCTCCCGCGCGACGGCGACGTGCGCGCCGACGAGTCCCAGCCGCAGCCGCGGGTTCTCGCCCTTCAGCGCCTCGGCCACCTTCACGTCGTGGGCGAACGACGGCGCGCTCGTGTGCAGCACGGCGAGCTCGTACTCGCGCGCCAGCGGCAGGATGTCCGCGAGCGTGAGGTCCGCGGGCGGCGCATCGAGCAGGCGCGAGCCTGGCACGAGTGCGGCCGGCTGCGCGAGCCACGTCGGATACCAGAACGATCGAACCTCGCGGCGTGCCTGGTAGCGCGCGCCGGCACCGCCGTCGAAGCCCTGAAACGAAGGAGGATGGAGGAAAAGGGTCCGGAGATACGAGGTCATGCGCGCCATCTTAAACGATCCACGCGCTCAGCGATTGACGTAGAGCCGTCGTCCGCCGTCGCTCACGAGGAGCCGCGCCGCGGGGAGCGTCCTCACCAGGCTCGCGGCAGGCCGCCGGCCGGTGACGAGCCACACGCGCCGCTCGCCGCGCCACATGGCGGCCAGTCGGGCCTGGTCCCAGAACGCGTGGCCACTGCCGGCCCGGCTCGCGCCGAAGCCGAGCACGCTGCGGCGGCCGTCCACGATGACCGGCCGCACGCCGGAGTACCACTCGAGCGCGCCGGAGTTCTCGAGCGGCCCCTCGTGGACGAGCAGGTCGCCGGGCTGGAATCGCGCGGCGACCTCCAGCGCGATGCTCTTCACCGCACGCGCCGACGAGGAGGCGGCGAGCCCCGACGCCACCGCCGGCAGCACCAGCAGGAGCGTGGCGATGACGGCGAAGGCCGGCAGGGCGGGACTGCCGCGCCGGAGCGCGAGCACGGCGAGCAGCACCGCGCCCGCCGCGAAGCCGACGGCGCCGATGCCGACGAGGGGCACGAACAGTGCGGCGTCGATCGCGGCCCCGCCGGTGCTGGCGGCCTTTCGCGTCGCGACGTCGGTGGCGTCGAGCACGCCGCTCAGCGCCGCCGGCCCGCGCGCCCAGCCGAGGGCGCACACGGCCGCGAGCCCCGCGAAGAGCACGGCGTGCGCAGCCGCCAATCCACGCGGGTGCAGCTCGGCCCAGCCCCGCGCGGCGAGCAGCGCGATGGCCGGATAGGCCGGCAGGCCGTAGTGCGGCAGGCGGAAGCCGGACAGCATGGTGACGCCGAAGACGCCGACGGCCCAGAGCGCGAGCGCCGTCCACGGCGCCTCCCTCGGGTCCCGCCACGCCCGGGCGCGCGCCAGGCGCCACACGGTGACCGCGGCCGGCGCGAGCCACGGGAGCGCGCCGAGGCCGCCCACGACCAGGAACTCCACGGCCGACAGCGGCACGTCCTCGTCGGGAAAGCGCCGGGCGCGCGCGACGTTCAGCAGGTGGTTGTCGACGACCGTGTACCAGGCGAATCCCGGCGTGGCCACGCTGGCGGCGACGTACCAGCCGAGGCCGAATAGCAGCAGCGCCGCCAGCCCCGCCGCCGGCAGCCATCGCCCCAGCGGTCGCGCGTGTCCGCAGGCGGCGAGGGCCAGCCCGATGGCCACCGGCGGCAGCAGCGCGCCGAGCGGATCCTTCGCCAGCCCCGCCACGCCGAACGCCGCGAGACCGAAGACGATCCAGAGACGGCGACCGTCGATGACGCCGACGAGCACGAGCGCGAAGCCGGCGGCGATGGCGCCGACGAACAGCGTCTCGGGGCGGACGTAACGACCGTACACGAAGAACCCGCACGACGTGGCCAGGGCGGCGCCGGCCACGAACCCGCAGCGGGCGCCGAGCAGCCGCGCGCCGAGCCAGGCGGTGGCGGCCACCGCCGCCAGCGCGGCCAGTGCCGGCACGAGCCGCGCGGTGCTCTCGGAGGCGCCGCCGATCCCGAAGACGGCCGCGAGCAGCGCGTAGAGCAGCGGCGGCTTGTCGACGTAGGGCACGCCGTTGAGCGTGAGCCGCAGCGCGTCGCCGGAGGCGCGCAGCTCGCGCGCGATCTCCGCGTGCATCCCCTCGCCGGGGTCGTCGAACGGGACGCCGCCCAGCCCGAGCACGAAGAAGGGGGCGACGACGAGCACGCTCAGCGCAGCCGAAGCGAGCGCGGCGCGAGGAGAGCTCAGGTGCGGCCGACGAGCAAGACGCCGAGCACGATGAAGCCGATGCCCGTCCAGCGAAGCGGCGTCACCGGCTCGGCGAGCATGAACTGCGCGAGCAGCCCGACGACGAGATAGCTGAGCGTGGTCAGCGGCAGGATCTTGCTCACGTCCTCCCGCGACAGCAGCGCCATGTACATGAAGAAGAAGGCGGCCTGCAGGGCGACGCCGAGCACAACCCATGGGTTGCCGAGGGCGCGCGACAGCGGGAGCCCCGCCGCCGTCGCCACGCCCACCAGCTTCATCCCCTTCGCGAGGACCACGTGACCGAGGCCGCCGAGCAGGCTCGCCACCAGGACGAGCGCCAGCGTACTCGCCATCAGAGCGCCTTGCCGATGGAGGCGAGGACCGAGCGCTGCACCTCGTTCCCGCCGCCGGCGTTCGCCGGCTCGTCCTTGTCGATCCACAGGATCCGTTCGCGGCGGAACGTGTCGCGCTCGACGGTGACCGTCGTCCGGCTTTCGCTCGCCGCCTTCAGCCGCAGGGTGAGGCGATGGCGGAGCCCCTTGGCGTAGACGCCGTAGTCCTCGCCCTCGAGGCGCCGCGACTCCGTCGTCATCATCCCGATCGAGCGGTCCTTGCGCTCGATGTCCCAGCCGAGCTGCTTCAGCACGGCCTCCGCCGTGTTCCAGACGCGCTCCATGGGCGCGTTGAAGGTCTGGGCCACGGGCTCCGCCGTCGCCGGCGTGGTCAGGGCCAGCGTCACGAGCAGGACGGACAGCAGACGCTTCATCGCGATGCCTCCTTGTACGCTGAACGGCGGAGCGTCAGGGCCCCGCCGGCCAAGGTGAAAACGGCGGTCGCCTCCCGGGCGGCCTCCGGCCGATGACTCACCACCACGACGGCGCCGCCCGCGCGGGCGCGGTCGCGCAGGCCGGCGAGGATGACGGCGCCGTGGTCGTCATCGAGGTTGCCGGTCGGCTCGTCGGCGAGGAGTAACGGCGGATCGTTGAGGATGGCGCGGCAGAAGGCCACGCGCTGCTGCTCGCCGCCCGACAGCTGCGCCGGGTAGTGATCGCGCCGGTGCGCCACGCCCAGCCGCTCGAGCAGCGTCTCGGCGCGGCGGCGCGCGTCGGCGCCCGCGCGGCCCACGTAGCGCGCGGCCAGCAGGACGTTGTCGAGCGCCGTCAGCGATGGCAGCAGCAGGAATGCCTGAAAGACGAAGCCGAGCCAGCGCCCGCGGGCGCGGCTCCGGGCCGAGCGCGAGAGCCCGCTCATCGGCTCGCCGCCGAGCCAGACTTCGCCGGCGTCGGCGTCCTCGAGCAGGCCGAGCACGTTCAGCAGCGTGCTCTTGCCCGACCCCGAGGGGCCTTCGACACAGACCATCTCCCCCGCGCGGACCTCCAGGTCGACGTTGCGCAGCACCTCGATCGGTGGCCCGGACGGCGCTGCGAAGCGCTTGACGAGGCCGCGCGCGCGCAGCGTAGCCTCAGGCGGCACTGCCCCTCCGGATGGCCTCCGCCGGCGACAGGCGAACGATGCGCACGGCCGCATAGCTCGCCGCCGCGGCACCGAGGGCGAGCGAGAACGCCAGGGCGCCGCCGAGCAGGCGGGGGGAGAAGAGGAACAGCTCCTGCCCGGCCCGCTGCACCCAGCGATCGATCGCCACGCCCAGAGCGATCGCGAGCACGACGCCCAGGGCGCCGCCGGAGATCGTCACCGCCAGCGCCTCGGCCAGCACCTCGCGGCCGAGCTGCCAGTCGGAGGCGCCGAGCGCGCGCTTGACGCCGAAGTCGCGGATCCGCTCGAAGACGGCGGCGGCCACCGTGTTGGCAAGCGACAGGCCCCCGATGACGAAGGCCAGCGCGCCAAGGCCCACCAGCAGCGCCGAGAAGAACGCCGTCGACGAGCGCAGCAGCGCCGACAGCTCGCTCGGGATCTGCACGTTCACGCCGGGCACCTGCTCACGGATGCGCAGCGCCACCGCATCGGGATCGGCGCCCGCACGCCAGCCGACGGCGGCGCCCGTGTTCAGATCCTCGGCGCGCAGCGCGGCCGCGCCCGACGCGAGCAGCGTGCGGAGCAGCCGGTCCTTGGCGACCCACTGGTCGCGCGCGTCGGCGATGGGCACGATGACGAAGCGATCGGGCGCCGTCATCATCCGATCCAGCACGCCGACCACCTCGTAGCGCTCACCCTCGAGGACGAGCGGCGAGCCGACGCGGAGGCCGTGGGACGCGGCGAAGGAGGCGCCCACCACCGCGCGGCGGCGATCGCCTGCGTTGATGAACCGTCCCTCGCGGACGGGCAGCGTCGGGTAATGGCGGTTGGGAGTGGGAACGGAGACGTCCATGCCGACCACGAGCTCCTGAGTCAGCGTCAGGAACTGCGACGTGCTCGGATTCAGCGGCAGCATCACCTGCGCCTGCACGCCGTCCACCCCGTCGACCGTGCGGATGGCCTCGATGCTGGCCGACGGCAACAGACCGCCGGCGGTGAAGCCGGCGCCCATGCCCATCCCCCGCCCGGCCACGGAGATCTGGCCCAGCACGAATCGATCGCCGCCGTCGATGAAAGCCACGATGCGCTCGGCCATCGCGCCGAGGGCCACGATGCCGGCCACGCCGATGGCGATGCCCACCACGGTGAACGCATACCCGCGCAGGGCGCGGAGCGCGCCCTTCATCGAACGACCGGACGGCGGCGCGTCACCACTCGAGACGCGATTCGACGGGCAATCCGCGACAACGCCGCAGCCAGCTGGTCACCCGCGAAATGGCGAACATCAGGTGCATCGCGCCCCGGAGCCGCCACGGCATCCGGATCCAGTTCCCCCCGGACAGCACGTTGAGGACGGCGACGTACGTCCCGAGGACGTCGCGCGGGTGCATGAACACGTGGAAGAACGACGGCTCATAATACTTGTGGATGAACTTGAACAGCGGCGCGAGCCCGCGCTGCACCCGCCGCTCGTAGGCGGCGAACCGCGCGCGGCCGAAATCCCCGGCGGTCGACGCGGCGGCGATGGCGTCGGCGGCGAGCTGCCCCGTGCGCAGCGCGATGTAGACGCCGCCTGAGAAGATGGGGTCGACGAAGGCGATGGCGTCGCCGACGGCGAGGAAGCGATCCCCGATGACGGGCGAGTTGTGGTACGCGAAGTTCGCCGCCGAATGCACCGGGGTCACGCGGACGGCGCCGGCGAGGCTGTCCGACACGCCGCGCGAGCGCGCGACCATCGAGTCGAGCAGGTCGTCCAGCCGGCCGTCGAACGCGCGCACGGTCCGGGCGTGGCACACGGCGCCGACGCTGGTCAGGTCGTCGGCGAGCGGGATCCACCAGCACCAGCCGTCCTTGAAGACGTAGATGCGGATGTTGCCTTCGGCCAGGCCCGACAGGCGGCGCGCCCCGCGATAGTGAGCGAAGAGGGCGACCTTGCCGAGGTTCGGAATGCGCCGTCGCTCGCCGTAGCGCGAGGCCATGAAGCCGTCGCGCCCGCTGGCGTCGACCAGCATCGACGCCCGCACGGTGATCGGCTCCCCGTCCGCGCTGGCCGTCACGGTGACCCCGTCCGGATCGATCGCCACCGACTCCACGGCGGCCGGCTGATGCACGGTGACACCGCGCTTGCGCGCGTGCTCGAGGAGGATCGTGTCGAACTCCGCCCGCGGCACCTGGTAGGAATAGTTCGGCCAGGCCTGGCCGGGGAGGAAGTAGAACGTCTGCGTGGTTGCGGTCTCCTCGTCGACGAAGACGGCGCCGTACTTGAGCTGAAAGCCGCGGGCATCGATCTCCTGACGCACGCCGAGCTCCTCCAGCAGCAGCATGGTGGCCGGCATCAGCGACTCGCCCACGTGGAAGCGCGGGAACGTCTCGCGCTCGAACAGCACCACGCTGAGACCACGATCGGCGAGAAAAGCGGCCGTGCCCGATCCGCCGGGGCCGCCCCCGATGATGGCCACGTCGGCGCGACGATTCACGAGCGGCTCACCACGGTGTCGCGCGTGACCGGGGCCGGCGCGGGCGCAGCGTCCAGCCGCTCGGGGGCGTAGAGCGCCGACACGAACGCCGCCGCCGTGTTCGACAGGCGCCGCCCGGCGAGCGCCTGCAACAGCAGCCACGGCAGCACGAGAGGCAGCGCCAGCGTCGCGGTGCACGCCGTCGCCGCGCGGCGCGGGCGCGGGTGACGCCACCAGCCCCCGACGCACGCGGTCAACCGCTGCAGCGCGGCGGCGCCGATCGCCGGCCCCCAGGCGAGGCCCCCGCCGTAGGGCGCGGCGGCTTCGAGGATGGCGAGATGCCGGTGGCGACGGCGCTCGCCGGTGAACACGCCGGCCACCTCGGCGGCGGCGGCCGCCGCCTCGCTGCCGAAGCGCGCGAGCGCGCGGTGCGCGACGAAGGCGCCGATGGCGGCGCCGTCGGCCACCGGCCGGAAACGGCTCCGCGACGCGACGCGGGGCAGCGAGCGGACCGGCACCTCACGCACGCTCCAGCCGCGGGCGGCGGCCGCCAGCAGGATCTCGGTCTCGAACACGAAGCCACCGCGGTACGTGGGGACCGCGTCGAACACCGCGAGCGGGTACAGCCGGAAGCCCGACTGGGTGTCGGCAATGCGCAGGCCGCTCGCCCAGCACGCGAAGAAGCCCGCCACGCGGATCGCGTCGAGCCGTTCCGGCGCGATCGCGGCGCTGTGTGCGGCTCGAGCCGTGGGTGGCCTGTTCGAGATGGTCGGCTCCGTTGTAACGACCGCGCTGTGTGCGGCTCGAGCCGTGGGTGGCCTGTTCGAGATGGTTGCCGGCTCCGTTCCGAGCCGGCCGCCGACGACGATCGTCCGGGGCGCGGCCGCGGCCAGGAGCGCCGGCACGTCGGCGGGGTCGTGCTGGCCGTCGGCATCGAGCGTCACGACGTGGCTGGCACCGCGCGCACGCGCGGCCACGATGCCGGTTCGCAACGCCTGCGCCTTGCCGAGCCGCCGCGCGTGACGCAGCACCTCCGCACCCGCCGCCTGCGCCGCCGTGCCCGTGTCGTCGGTGGAGCCGTCGTCGACGACGAGCACCAGGCCGTGACGGCGCGCGGCAGCGACCACGGCACCGATGGTGGCCCGCTCGTCGTGGGCCGGGATCAGCAGCAACGGCGTCACGCGCCGCCCACCACCAGCGCGACGTGAGCGCCGCCGCGCGCGAGGCCGTGGACGAGCCCGGGCCGCGGCCATACACGCGTCATCACCGTGGCCGGCTCGGTGGCGGCCGGCAGCAGTCCGGAGCGCGCCGTCCACGCGGCCGCGGCGACCCGCAGCACGCCGAGGCCGGCGTGGCGCCCCAGCAGGCGGGCCAGCGTCGCGGCGGGCGGGGCGTCGGGGCCGAGCGCCGTGGACAGCACCGCGGCCTCCCAGGCGTCCCGGCGGCGGTCTCCGCTCGCCGAGCTGTAGATCGCGCCCAGGTGGGCGGCGTCGACGCCGGCGCGCTGGAGGACGGCGTGGATGGCGCGCGATCGACGTCGTCGCCCGACGCCGGATGGCCGGGCTGGCAGCGCGCGCCACGAGGCGGCCGCGACGTGGCCGAGGATCTTGGCGCCCCGCGCGTGCGCGGCGTCGTGCGGCTCCAGCACCACGAAGGCGGCGCCCTCCCCGAGGCGGTCACCGGAGAGCCCGAGCGCCGGCAGCTCGCGCTCGACCACGAGATCGATCTCGTCGACGCCGCCGGCGAGGATGGCCGGGACCTGTCCCGAGGCGACCGCCGCCGCTCCGCGCGCCACGGCCAGCTCACCGGCCACGGTCGGCGCGTTCAGCGTGAGCGCCAGCTCGCGCGCGCCGACGGCGATGGCCGTGGTCGCCGCCATCGTGTTCATCACGGTATTGGGGAACAGCAGCGGAGAGAGCCCGGACGGCCCGCGCTCGAGAAAGCCGTCGGCGAAGACGTGCGTCGACGCCAGATCGCCGAACTCCGTCCCGATCACGAGCCCCAGGCCGCGCGCCGGATCGACGCCCGACTCACGCAGCGCCAGCCGCGCGGCGACGATGCTCAGCTGGCAGACGCGCGACAGACGGCGCGTCTCGCCCGCGTCGATCTGGCCGGCGATGGCCGACGTGGGGACGCGGGCCACGTGGCCCTCGGCGAGGCCCGGCGCCGGGCGCGGCGCGGCCAGGAACGCCCCGAGGGCCGCGGAGTCGCCGACGAAGCCGGCGTTGACAACGCCGACGCCCGTGATCGCCACGCGTGCGCTCGCTGCCATCTCAGCGGCGCCGGAAGAGCAGGCTGACGTTCTGACCACCGAACCCGAAGGAGTTCGAGATGGCGCACTCGAGCGCCGCCTCCCGTGACGCACGCGCCACGCAGTCGAAGCGCACGTCGGGGTCCGGCGTCTCGAGATTCGCCGTTGGCGGCACCACCCCGTGGCCGAGGGCGAGCACGGTGGCGATCGCCTCCAGGCTGCCGGCGGCGGCCATCGTGTGGCCGATCATCGACTTCGTCGACGAGACGAGGACGGCGCCCTCACCGAAGACGTGCTCGAGCGCCCGCGCTTCCACGCGATCGTTCTGCGGCGTGCCCGTGCCGTGCGCATTGACGTACTGTACGCCGTCGGGCGATTCGCGGGCGGCGCGCAGCGCGGCGCGGAGCGCGCGGATCATCCCGTCGCCTTCGGGCTCGGGCGCCGTGACGTGATACGCGTCGGTCGTCATCCCGTAGCCGGCCAGCTCGGCGTAGGCGCGGGCACCGCGCGCCTGCGCCGCCGCGGCGTCCTCGAGCACCATGAAGCCGGCTCCCTCGCCGATGGACATGCCGCGCCGGTCTCGATCGAACGGCCGGCACGGCGCCGGATCGAGCAGCTTCAGCGCGTTGAAGCCCATGAAGCAGATGCGCGTGAGGGCGTCGACGCCGCCGGCCAGGGCCATGTCCACCGTGCCGTCGGCGATGAGCGCGGCCGCCTCGGCCAGCGCCACCGCGCCCGAGCTGCACGCCGTGACCACGGTGTGTCGCGGTCCGCCCACGCGCAGGCGGCTGGCCAGCGTGTCGGCGTGAGCGCACGGCAGCACGCTCCGCAGGGCGGGCACCGCGCGCGCCTCGCCGCCGCGCGCCCGCCCCCAGTACCACGCCTCGGCCTCGAGCATGCCGCCGCCGACGGCGCCGACGACGAGCGCCGCGTCCTGGCGGTCGCCGGCGGCGAGGCCGGCGTCGGTCAGCGCCTCCTCGGCGGCCGCGAGCGCGAAACGGTCCGCGCGCGTCCGCCGCACCGAGCCCGGCACGAGCTCCGACACTTCACCGCCGATGCGGCAGCGGAAGCCCTCGGTCTCGATGACGGAGAGGGCGCGGAGGGCGCAGGTGCCGCTGGACAGGCCCGACCAGTACGCCTTCACGCCGGTGCCGTGCGGGCTCACCGCCCCCAGGCCGGTGACGACGACTCGCCTCATGCGGCCGGGAGCTTCCCCGCGATGAAGCGCGACAGCGTGTCGAACGAGGCGAAGTGCTCGGCCAGCTCTTCCGATTCGTCCATGGTGATCCCGAAGCGCTCCTCGATCGCGATGGACAGCTCGATGAAGTCGAGCGAGTCGAGGCCGATGGACCCCTCGACGCCCTTCGGCAGCGTCGTCGCCTCGGTGGTCTCGGCCGCGCGCCGCGGGTCGAACTTCAGTCGAGCGACCAGGATCGCCTTCAGCTCGTCCAGGACTTCTTTCGGCTCCATAGGCCTCCCGCCTTCGAGTTCACGCGTGCGTCGTCACCCTCGTCGTCGTCGACAGCGCGAGCGTGACGCCCATCCGGCGCCCGCGCCAGTGGCCCGTCACCCGGGCCTCCAACTCGCCGGCCTCACGCGCCAGCGACAGTCCGATCAGCGGCTCGCACGCCAGCGTCTCCCCGGCGCGCCGCCGTGTGAGCCTCTCGAGCGGTGCCGGCACCGCCTCGACCGCGTACCCGACGTCGCCGTCACCCTCCAGCAGCGCGCACGTCGCCGACTCCACCAGCGGCTGGCGCACGAGCCAGCGCCCGCGCCCCCAGAGCTCCTCGCACTCGGCGAACGTCTCGACCGCGAGCACCAGCGCCCGCTTGCACCGTCCGGCCGCCAGCAACGTGGCCGCTTGCCACAACGCCTCGACGCCGGCTGTCGGCCCGCCCACAAGAATGACATAGCCGCCCCTCAAGCCGTACTCGATCGCCACCTCCGCGGGGACGGCGCTGGGCGCGGTGTACGGGAAGTACACCGAGCCGCGATCCTTGTGAGACGGCCCGCCTTCGGGCGGAGCCGAGCTCGCGGCCCCCGCCACGACGAATGCGCGGTTCGACGCTCCGTAGGCGGCGGCGGTGGCATACACGAGCGCCGTGTCGGAGCCGCCGACGGCGCCGGCGGAAAGACCGGCGTCCGTCAGCATCGCCTCGACGGCGGCGACGCCGAGCAGGCATTCACGCGTGGCGCGGCGGAACCGCTCGCCGTCGAGTGGCGGCCGTCCCAGCGCGATCACGCGCCGCCCGCGCGCGGCCGCCCGGGCGTCGACCGGCAGGGCGCCGGGGCCGATACCCCAGCCGGTGAGCACGCCGAGGCCCGTGACGCGCGTCACGATGCGCCCTCGAGGACGAGCGCGGCGTTGCAGCCGCCGAAGCCGAGCGAGGTCGACAGGCTGATGCGCGTACGGACGTGTCGCGCGGCGCGCGGCACGTAATCGAGGTCGCACGCCGGATCCGGCTCCTCGAAACCGAGCGTGCTCGGCACCACGCCGTCGCGCGCGGCCAGCAGGCACATGATCGCCTCCAGCGTGGCGGCGGCGCCCATGGTGTGGCCGATCGCGCCCTTGATGGAGTTCATCGGCACGGCGTAGGCGCGGCGGCCGAGCACGCGCTTCACCACGGCCGTCTCGATCCGGTCGTTCAGCACGGTCCCCGTGCCGTGGGCGCTGATCATGTCGACGTCGGCAGACGCGATGCCGGCGGCGGCCATCGCGCCGCGCAGCGCGTGCTCGAGGCCGCGGCCGTCCGGGTCGGGAGCGGCGATGTGCGACCCGTCGCTGCTGCTCGCGTGGCCGAGCAGGCGTCCGAGCCGCGCGCGCGCGTCCGCGTCGCGGGCGAGCAGCACGAGGCCGGCCGCCTCGCCGAGGAGCAGGCCGCTACGACGGCGATCGAACGGGCGCACGCGGTCGCGCGTCAGCGAGCGCAGCGCATCGAACCCGCGCATCACGAAGCGGCCGAGGACGTCGTAGCCGCCCGCCACCACCAGGTCGGCGGCGTCGGCGTTCAGCAGGTCGGCGCCGATGCCGAGGGAGGTGGCGCCCGACGCGCACGCCGTCGACACCGTCAGCACCGGCCCGCGCGCCTCCAGCCGCCGGGCCAGCGCGTGCGCCGGGCCGTCGTAGAGTCCCGCCGCCGCCACGCGCGGACTGCGGGCGCCCCCGAGCGCGCGCTCCAGCTCGTCGACGCCGCCCAGCGCGGTGCCGAGCACGACCGCGATGCGGGCGGGGTCGGCGGTGAGCGCGGCGTGCGAGAGCAGATCGTCGGCCGCCGCCAGCAACACCGCCGACGCGCGACAGGAGGTGGCCGTCGCGTCGGCGAGCGCCGTGAGCTTCTTGATCTCGCCCCCCCGCCCCACGCGCAGATCGTGCACGTCGAATCGCTCGATGCGGCCCGTGCCGTCGACGCCGGTGACGAGCCCCGACCAGAACGTCTCGAGGTCGAGGCCGAGCGGCGTGGCCACGCCGGCGGCGACGATCGCGATCGGGCCCGTCATGCCGCCCACACGTCGTAGAAGTTGAACCACTGCGTCGGATGCCGCCGCACCATCGCCTCGAGGAGGGCGACCCAGCGCGCGAGCGCCTCCGGCTCGCCGCCCGGCGGCACCGTCCACGGCTCGCCGAGGGCGATCGTGTACCGGCGGTCGCGCCGCAGCAGGCAGAAGGCGGGCAGGACCGGCGCCCGCGCCGCGCGCGCCAGCACGAACGGACCGAGCGGAAACGGCGCCGGCACGCCGAAGAACGGCTGCCGACGATCGCCGCGGCCGCCGAGCGCACGGTCGCCCTGCAGGGCCACGACCTCGTTGCGGCGGAGCGCCGCCACGAGCGGCAGCACGTCGAGCGGCGCCAGCCGCGTGAGATAACGCACGGGCCCGGTGTCGCCGCGCAGGAATCGCTCGACGCCGGGATCGCGCTCCGGCGCCACCACGACATGCGTGGGACGCGTCACCGTGCCGGCCAGGAGCCGCCCGCCAAGCTCCCAGTTGCCGAGATGCGCGGTCACCACCACGAGCCCGCGGCCGAGTCGCTCGGCGGCCTCCAGGTGCTCGACGCCCTCGGTGCTCGCCAGCAGTCCGTCCGTCCGCTCCATACGGTTGGTCGTGATGAGGTCGGTGAAGCAGATGGCGAAGTTGTGGAACAGCTCCCTCACGAGCGCGTCGAGCCGCGCCGGCGTGGCGCCCTCCACGAACCGCGCGAGCGCCGCGCGCGCCACCGCCCGCTCGTCGGGGAAGCGGCCGGCCGTCGCCGCCGCCACCGCCTGCGCGGCGCGCAGCCGCACGCCGCGCGGCAGCACGCCGGCCACGGCCGCGGCCACGATATAGACGAGGGCGCGGTTGAGGCCATGCGCGTACCAGCGCGGCGCGGCCGGGGGATCGGAGAGCAGCTCCGCTTTCACAGGAACCACGAGTAGTACATCCGGAACACGCGGATCGTTCCCGGTTCGGTGTCGTACACGTGCGTCGCCCAGAAGCGCTGCTGCCGGTCCTCGAACGTCAGCGTGCCGGGCGCGCCGGGATCGTTGGGGTCCCACACGGCGAGATCGATCCCGGCCGGCTGACGGCGATAGCCGTAGGCCACGACGGTGTGATTCAGCTCCGGCTTCGGCCAGTTGGTGACGAGGAGCTGCACGAGACGGCCGGCGGCCAGCTCGTCGCGGATCTCCTGCAGCACGTCGGCCTGATGACCCGGCGGCAGCGGCTTGTACGTGACGCGCCAGTTCGTCCAGTGCACCCACGTCCAGAAGCGTCCACCCAGGCCGGCCTTCACCGCCGCCTCCTGGCCCGCGGAAAACGCGCGCAGGCTCGGATAGCCCGGAATGACGACACGCTCGGCGCGCGGCAGTGCCGGTCGCCACGCCGCGCGCGCGACGACGGCCCGCACGAGCCGCTCGTACGCCGCCGGCTCGACCTTCGGCGCGTTCGGCTCGAAGCGCGCGAACTGGTGGAACTGACGCACGGCGCGGGCGAGCACGAAGCAGTAGTTGGCATAGAGATCCGGCACTCCACGGTTGCGCGCGCGGATCTGGTTGGCGAACGCGAACGTGTCCGCCTCGAAGGCGAAGCCGGGGACACTGGTGACATCGGGGGCGACGATCGCCGCCGGCCGCGGAGGCGCCGGAGCGCAGGCGGCGGCCAGGACCGCCAGGACGAGAACCGCGAGCCGCACCGGAACACGTTAAATTGTCTCGATTCCCGGCGTCAAGGATCGATCTCGGGCGCGTGCTATGCTCCGAGCGGTCGGCGCATGACGCACGCCCTCGCGACGCTCTACCGCGCTGTCTACGAAGGCGTCCTGAGCCGCCTCCCCGAGGCGACGGCCGTCGCGCTCGGCCAGACGGCCCTGCGCGTGCTGCCGCTCGACCGCCTTCCCTTCTTCCGCCTCGATGATCCTCGTTTGGCCGTCACGCTCGGCGGCGTGCGGCTGCCGAATCCGATCATCCTGGCCGCCATGTACTACGACACGCGCATCCTCTCCCGCGCCATGGGCCTCGGGTTCGGCGCGGTGACCGCAAAGTCCATCACGCTCAACCCGCGCCCCGGTCACCCACAGCCCAACCTCGTGCGGGTGCGGACGCCGGCGGGTCCGGGGCTCGTCAACTGCAACGGCTTCGCGAACCCCGGCCTGGCCGCGTTCCGCGCCTCGCTCGCCGGGCTGCCGCATCGTGTGCCGCTGATCGTGAGCGTGGCCGGCGAGTCGGTGGAGGACTATGTCACGCTCACGCGGGAGCTGGCGCCGCTCGGCGACCTGGTGGAATTCAACATCTCGTCGCCGAACACGAAGCTCGTCTACGCGTGGTCCGAGCGTCCCGACGAGCTCCGCGCGCTGATGACGGCCATCCGCGGCGCCACCACGAAGCCGCTCATCGTCAAGATCTCGCCCGATTTCGCCGACGTGAACGAGCGCCACGTCATTCCCGCCGCGCTCGACGCCGGCATCGGCATCGTGAACTACGGCAACACGCGCCGTGTCGAGGAGCCACGGCTCTCGCAGGGCGCCGGCGGCCTGTCGGGGCCGGAAATCTTCGAGGCGACGCTCGCCAACGCACGCCGCACGCGTCGCGCCTTCGGCGATCGCCTGCAGCTGGTCGCGACGGGCGGCGTGGACAGCGCAGACAAGGCGCTGCGGCTGCTCGACGCGGGCGCGACGGCGGTCGGGTACTTCACCGGATTCATCACCAAGGGGCCGGCCCTGGCGCGCCGGATCCTCGACGCGCTGCACGCGCGACCCTGAGTTGCGCACAGCTTATCCACATGTCCACATTTATCCACAATCAGCGAAATCGCACGGACTGGCGCGGCCTGGCGAAGGGGTGGTCAGAAAATACCGCGTCATTCGTCCACGGATACGCACCGACGGAAAATTTTTCGCGCATTCAGCGGGCGCAACGCGCATGACGTCGACGAAATGCGCGTCCGATGCGGGGAAACGAGATCTTGACACTGAAAACGTGACGCTCGTAAGGTGTGCGGCGTGCTCGACGCCCGACTCTTCAGCGTTGCACCTCGGTCACTCCTGACCGGCATTCGTTGAGAGGACCCGCAGCCATGGACGGTCGAAAACCGCTCGCGAAGGTGGAAGGGCGCCGACGGTTGCGGATGAGCGGCGTCACCGTCGCCTACCGCGGCACGCCCAACCTCGACGACTGGGTCGCCTACATCGCCAACGGCACGAAATCGAAGAAGACGATCCTCGCCGACCACGCCTCCGAGCGGAAAGTGAAGACGCTCATGACGAAGCTCTCGACGATGTCGAAGAAGGAGATCGAGAAGCTGGCGAAGGGCTAGCCGCTCAGAGCGCGAGCGGCCGCGAATTCGCGACGGTCTCCGGCTTCTCCCGCCAGATCGCCGGATCGGCGTCGACGTAGAGCTCCACGTTGTTGCCATCCGGATCGTTGACGTAGATCGACTGACTGACCACGTGGTCCCGGACCCGCACGTCGGTGATTCCATGCGCGGCCAGGTGCGCGTGCGCCGCGCGAAGCTCGTCCAGCGTGGTGCCGATGCGGAGCGCAACGTGATACAGCCCGACGGCGTCGGGTGCGGGCGCCGGGGCGTCGGCGCCGACTTCCATGACCGCCACGTCGTGGTGGTTGTCGCCGGTGGAGAAGAACGCCATCGGCCGGCCGAAGGTGCCCCGCGCCACCTCCTCGAGGCCGAGCACGTCGCGATAGAAGCGCGCTGCGCGCTCGATGTCGCGCACCTTGAGGACGACGTGACCGACGTTCCGGACCTTGATGGCCATGGCCCCTAGATCATGGGAGGCCCCGAGATGGCCCCCCATACCCCCCAACGCTCGGAGCGCCCCGGCAACGCCGTGGCGCTCCTCTTGTTCAGTCGAGACATGCAGCTAGATCATACCGCGTTCGGCGAGGCTGATGAATCGGCCACGGCCGATGACGACGTGGTCGTGGATGCGGAGGTCGAGCAGTCGCGCGCACTCCACGAGCTGGCGCGTCAGTCGGATGTCTTCGCGGCTCGGCGTGGGGTCCCCGCTCGGGTGGTTGTGCAGCAGGATCACCGAGGCGGCGGACTCGAGAATGGCCGGCTTGAACACTTCGCGCGGGTGCACGAGGCTCGCCGACAGCGTGCCCTCGGAGATGATCACGTCGCGCAGGAGCCCGTTCTGCGCGTCGAGGAGGGCGACCCGAAACACCTCGCGCTTGAGATCCTCCATCAGCGGGCCGAACGCCGCATACACCTCCGCCGGGCTGCCGAGGGCCGTTCGTACGCCCGGCGTGCGCGCGCGGAGCCTTCGCGTGAGCTCGAAGGCGGCGGCGAGGCGCGCGGCCTTCGCGCGGCCGATGCCTCGCTGCCGTGCGAGCTCGAGGACCTCGCAGCCGGCGATGTCCGCCAGCGAACCGTACGCGGCCAGCAGCTCGCGTGCGACCTGCACGGCGTCGGTGCCGCGGCGTCCCGACCCGAGCTGGATGGCGAGCAGCTCCGCATCCGCCAATGCGGTCGGACCATTCAAATAGAGACGCTCGCGTGGCCGCTCGCTCTCCGGCCACACGCGCATCGCCATAGCTTCCAGTACACTCTCGGCGAGAAGGCGTCAATGCATTGAATTCGATACAGAAGTCCATCGCTGACGAAAGGGCCACGGGCTCAGAGTGCCGGCGACGATCAGACCTGTGTGGGGCGGCGGCAATCGGTCTTGCCTTCGCTGATCGTGATGCGCCGGGGCTCGTCGCCGATCCCCTCGATGCGCACGCGGATCGTGCGCGGCGGCAGCAGCGCCTCGCAGCGATCGGCCCACTCCACCACCGTGACCCCGCTTCCCGCGAGCAGCTCGTCGAAGCCGAAGTCGAGCAGCTCGGTGAGGCTCTGCGTGCGGTAGGCGTCGACGTGGTGCACGGGGAGACGCCCGCGGTACTCGTTGACGAGGACGAAGGTTGGACTCGTGGCGGCGGTCGTGACGCCGAGCCCGCGCACGAGCCCCTGCACGAAGCACGTCTTGCCGGCGCCCAGCTCGCCGGTCAATGCGACGACGTCGCCCGGCCCGAGACGCGCGCCGAGCGCCTCACCTGCCGCCGTCGTCGCCTCCGGTGAGTCGGACACGAGGCTAGTCGCCATGCGCGAGCCGGCGATACGCCTCGCCCAGCGCGTCGATGACGTCGCCGGCGATCAGCGACTCCTCTCCGATCCGCTCGGCGGCGACGTCACCGGCGAGGCCGTGGAGATAGACGGCGGCCGCGAGCACGCGGTCGGCGGGGAGGCCGCGCGCGAGGAGCGCACCCACGATCCCGGTGAGGACGTCGCCGGTGCCGCCGCTCGCCATGCCGGGATTGCCGGTCGGATTGATCAGCACGCGACCGTCCGGCGATGCCACCAGGCTGCGCGAGCCTTTGAGGCAGACGTGAACGCCGTGCTCCATCGCGAACGCGCGCGTGCGCGCGAGACGCTCCCGCTGCAGCTCGCCGGTCGACACGCCGAGCAGGCGCGCCATCTCCCCGGGATGGGGCGTCAGATAGCGCGGGCCGGCGGCGGCGCGCAGCTCGCCGAGATGGCCAACGAGCGCCGTGAGGGCGTCGGCATCGACGACCATCGGCCGGTCGAGGTCGCGGACCAGCGCGCGGACCAGCCGGCGCGTCTCGTCGTCGAGGCCGAGGCCGGGACCGACGGCGACGGCGTCGCGCGCGGTGGCGAGGTCCGTGATGGCATCGCGCGCCTTGACGGCGACCGTGCGCGCCTCCGTCTCCGGCAGCGGCTCGCTCATCGCCTCGACGAGGAGCGAGGCGACGACCGGCTGCGCGCTCGCGGGCGTCGCCACGGTCACCAGGCCGGCGCCGGCGCGCATCGCCGCCCGCGCGCACAGCGCGGCCGCGCCGGTCTTGCCGACGGATCCGGCCAGGACGAGCAGGTGGCCGTATGTCCCCTTGTGCCCCTCGCGCAGCCGCCGCGGGAACAGCGGCGCCACGTCCGCGCCCTCGAGCAGGAACGTCTGGATCTCCCGCGTGAGCTCGGCGGCAGGCACACCGATGTCGACGACCTCGATACGGCCGGCCAGGTCCACGCCGGGGCCGATGACGAGCCCCAGCTTCGGCGCCGCGAACGTCGTCGTCGACCGGGCTCGCACGACGGATCCGGCGGGCGGCTCGCCGTCGGCGGGCAACCCCGACGGGATGTCGAGCGCGACGACGGGACGGCCGCTGGCGTTGATGGCGTCGATCAGTGCACCGACCGGTGCCGCCGGCGCGCCCCGCGCGCCGGTGCCGAGCAGCGCGTCGACGACCACGTCCGTCTGCTGCAGGGCCGACGCCACGGAGCCCGCCTCCGTCACGAGGCTGGCCGCGACGCCCGCACGACGCATCTCTTGATATTTGGTAACGGCGTCCCCGCTGAGCGCGTCCGCGGCGAATGCGAGATGCACGGACGGGCGCGCACCCGCGCGCTTCAGGCGCCGCGCGACCACGAACCCATCGCCGCCGTTGCCCCCCTTGCCGCATACGACGGCGACGCGCAGGCCGCGGGCGCGCAGTCCCCACTCGGGAAGCGCCCGCAGCAGCGCCTCGGCGGCGCCACGGCCGGCGTTCTCCATCAGCGTGGCGCCCGGGATGCCGAGGACCTCGATGGCGCGCGCGTCGAGCCGCCGCATCTGCTCGGCCGTGAAGACGGGCTGCACGTCAGCGGCCCCGCGGAAGCGAGACGGCCTGGGCGACGAAGTCGGCGACGATGGCGGTGTAGAGCTGACGATGCTCGATGCGCGCCGCGCGCGGCAGCTCGATGTGGAGCGCGCGCTCGGGCAGCTTCAAGATCCCGTCCCGCTTGGCGCCCGACGCGGCGTAGAACACCGGATCCGCCGGCTCGACCACGACGTCCAGCCGCGGCACGCGCGTCTGGCCGCGCAGGTGCGCGTCCCGCACCAGCTCGGCGAGCGCACGCAGCCGCTGGGCGAACTCCTTGTCCACGCCGACGGTGGCGATCTCGATCCGGCCGGCGGATTCGGGGCGGTTGTTGCCGTGGATCTCCGTGTAGAAGCGCAGGGGCCCCTGGGCGATCTCCCGCACGCGCCGCTCGTACGTGTCGTAGACGCGGCGGGCGGGCTCACTGGTCATGTCCTCCGACGGCGGCCGCCCGGGCGTGCCCTCGAAGGGCCGGTTGACCTGATACCGGCGGCCGGGATGCCCGCGGCTCTCGCCCTCGAGCTCGAAGCCCGACGCGACCACCAGCCCGAAGCCGGTACGCCTGGCGACGTCCGCGGCGATCTCCGCGGTCCGCGCGTCGGAAGAGCCGTGCGGCGCGGCCACGACGAGCCCGGGGCGTCCGGGCCGCGCGGCGATGTGCCCGCGCCCCGGCTCCAGCGGCTGCTCCATGCGCTGCGCGGCGCAGCCCGCGATCACGAGCCCGACGGCGGCCACCTCAACGAGACGGCGGATCACCATGCGGGGGCCCGTCCACGAGCATCGTTTGCGCCAGCGCATAGTCGCCCTCGTGCGTCAGCGCCACCAGCATCGCGCGGCCGCCGCGCGCGAGCCCGATCTCGCGCGATCGTCCGTGCATGAGCAGCCGCGGCGCCTGGCCCCGCTCCCGCCGGACTTCCAGATCGCGCCAGCGCACGCCCAGGCTCAGCCCCGTGCCGAGCGCCTTCATGGCCGCCTCCTTGGCGGCGAAGCGCGCGGCGAAGTGCGGGACGGGGTCGCGCCGCGAGCGGCAGTACGCGATCTCGATCTCGGTGAACACGCGTCGCACGAAGCGCTCGCCCCATCGCGCTATCACATCGCGCATCCGCGGAATGTTCACGAGGTCGACGCCGATGGCTATTGTAGCGACGGCGCTGTTTGCCGCTTGACCCGTGGGTGGGCCGGTCGGGGATGGTTGCCGGCTGCGCTCCGCGACTCTGGTCCCGGAATTGCCGACGCTGCTCCCGGAACCCGCGGCTATCCCCTGGTCGTTCCGCGTCCGGCGAGGCTTTCGCCGTCGGGTCATTGCCCCAGCTGAGCTCGAATGACGGTCGCCAGCTCGTCGGCCATGGCCTGGATGCGGGCGGCGTCGGCGCCTTCGATCATCACGCGGGCCAGCGATTCCGTGCCGGAGTAGCGGATGAGCACGCGGCCGCCGCCGTTCATCTCGCGCTCGAAGGCGCCGATGCGCTCGCCGAGGCCGGCGATCGAGTCGATCGGCGGCTTTCGCGCGACGGGGACGTTGACGAGGACCTGGGGAAACTTCCGCATGCAGGTGGCCAGCGAGGCCAGCGGTTCCCCCGTCTCGCGCACGACGGCCAGCAGCGCCAGCGCGGACAGAATGCCGTCACCGGTCGGCATGTAGTCGGGGAACAGCAGATGGCCGGACTGCTCGCCGCCCAGGTTGGCACCGGTCTTCAGCATCTCCTCGTGCACGTAGCGGTCGCCCACCTGCGTCTTCGCCACGCGGATGCCGGCCGCCTTCAGTGCCTCGTCGAGGCCGAGGTTCGCCATGACCGTGGTCACCACCAGATTGCCCTTGAGGCGGCGCCGGCTCGCCATGTGGCGCCCCGCGATCGCGAGCGCGTAGTCGCCGTCGCGGATCTCGCCGAGATGGTCGACCGAGATCAGCCGGTCGCCGTCGCCGTCGAAGGCGAAGCCGACGTCGGCGCGGATGGCGCGGAGCTTCTTCTGAAGGCCCTCGGGATGGAGCGCGCCACAGTCGGCATTGATGTTCGTGCCGTCCGGCTTGGCCGCGATGGCCACCACGCGCGCGCCGAGCCGCCGGAAGACGCTGGGCCCCACGCGCGACGTCGCGCCGTTGGCGCAGTCGATGGCGACGGTCATTCCGGCCAGGTCGAGCGGGAAACAGCGGCACAGGAAGTCGACGTAGTACTTCTCGGCGCGATCGTACGACACCAGGCGGCCGATGCCGGCTCCCGTCACGCGCGGCGCGCCGTCGGAGGCGGCCAGCCGCGCCTCGATCTGCGCTTCCCACGCGTCCGGGAACTTCGTCCCCTCGGCCGAGAAGAGCTTGATGCCGTTGTCGGCGAACGGGTTGTGCGAAGCCGACAGCACGATTCCGCCGTGCGCGTCCAGCGCGCGCGTGAGCATCGCGATGCCGGGCGTGGGGAGCACGCCGACCGCGTAGCAATCGGCGCCGGCGGAGAGCAAGCCGGCCACCATGGCCGCCTCGAGCATCGGACCCGAGCGCCGGGTGTCGCGGCCGATGACGAGGCGTATCGGCTCGTCGCTGCGCTGCTGCGCGCTGAGCGTGGCCACCAGCTCGCGGCCCACGCGATACGCGAGATCGGCGGTCAGGGGCGGCGCGTTGGCGACGCCTCGGATGCCATCCGTTCCGAAGAGCTTGCTCACCGGGCGCTACCCGGCCGTCGAACGCGCATCGAATCCTCCGGTCGAATCTCGACGGTGACCTGCACCGTGCGCTGCGTGGTTGCGTAGACGGAGTCGGGCAGCAGCAGCCCGACGTTCTGGGTGATGCTCTGGCGGCTGCCGGTGACGTCCACGGGGGCGGTGTCCACCGTCATCCGCTCCTCGATTGTAGTGCGAGGACCCTTGACCTCGACAATTTGCGGCTCGACGGCGACCCGCCCCAGCGAGTACTCCGCCGCCGGCGTCCCCCGGATCTGCGGCACGACGCGCACCGCCTTGACGGCGGCGCTCGCCAGCATGACCCGCACCGCCGCCGGCCAGACGCGCAGGACCTGGACGCCCGGCGGCGCCTCGACGTGCTCGGCGGACACCGGCACCACGTGCTCGCCCTCGTCGAGCTTCGAGACGTCGATGCGGACGCGGACGCTGGCGGGGCTGAGCCGCGCGGCCGCCCAGCGCGCGGCCTCGAGCTGGACGTCGACCGTCTCGCGCGGCGTCCCCAGCACCACGCGCGAGCCCTCGAGCCCGACGTACTCGACGGGGGCGGCAAAGCCGATCTGGCTGCGGTCGGCGCTCACCACGAAGAACCAGACGATGGCGGCCACCAGCACGGCCAGGAGCTTCAGCTCCCAGTTGTGGACGAGCCAGCGCGGCATCAGACCTGCGTCGACTCCGACGGCGGCGCCGCCCGGCGGACCCGCGCGCGAAACAGCGTGGCGAGCCGCTCGGAAATCGCGCGCGGGGCCGCGGTTCCCAGGAGCTCCAGGAGGCGCGCCCGCAGCATCTCCGGCCCTGCCAGCGGCTCGATCCGGCCGTCGAGGGCGATGGAGATCCGTCCGGTCTCCTCGGAGACGGCCACGGCCACGGCGTCGGTCTCCTCGGTGATGCCGAGGGCGGCGCGATGCCGCGTGCCGAGCTGGCGGGCCACCTGCGCGTTGCGCGACAGCGGCAGGAAGCACCCCGCGGCGACGACGCGGTCGTCACGGATGAAGACGGCGCCGTCGTGGAGGGGCGAGTACGGCAGGAACACGCTCGTCAGCAGATCGGCGGACACGAGGGCGTCGACGGCCACGCCGAGCTCGGCGTACTGGCGCAGGCCCGTGCCGCGCTCGATCACGATCAGTGCCCCGATGCGGCGGTCGGCGAGCGAGGCGGCCACCGACGCGATCTCGTCGACCACGCGCGTGGCGTCGCTGGCGGCGCCGCCGATGAGCGACCGCAGTCCCTCCCCGTGCCCGATCCAGGCCAGCGCGCGCCGCAGCTCCGGCTGGAAGAGGATCACGAGCACCACGACCCAGAACGACCACAGGGTGTCGAGGAGCCAGCCCAGGCTGTGCAGCTCGAGAGCGCGCGCGCCCAGCGAGGCGAGGACGAGGACGCCGAGGCCGACGAGCATCTGCACGGCCCGGGTTCCGCGGAAGAGCACCAGGATCCGATAGAGGACGAGCGCGACCAGCCCGATGTCCAGGACATCCCGCCAGCCGAACGTCGTGAGGACACCTCTCACGGCGTCGTCCCCCGGAGGCGCTCGGCCACGCGCACGGCGTCGAGCGTCTCGCGAACGTCGTGGGTGCGGATCAGCGCGGCGCCGTGCAGCACGGCCGCCGCCGTGGCCGCGAGCGAGCCGGCCAGGCGCTCGGTGGTGGCGGTGCGGCCGGTGACGGCGCCGATGAACGACTTGCGCGAGACGCCCACGCACAGCGGCCGCCCGAGCGCGCGCAGCGCCGGCAGGCCGGCGAGCACGGCCACGTCCCACGCCGGCCACGCCACCGTCGCGTCGCGAAAGAAGCCGATGCCCGGATCCACCACGATCCGCTCATCCGGGATCCCGGCGGCGCCTGCGCGCGCCAGCGCCTGGTCGAGGATGGCGCGGACGGTGGCGAGCGGCTCGCCGAGCGTGCGGCCCGTCCCGGGGGCGGCCATCGTGATGAGGGAGGCATCGTGGCCGGCGACCTCGCGCGCGAGCGCCGGGTCGGCGAGCGCGGAGACGTCGTTCAGCACGCGCGCCCCGGCCTCCAGCGCCGCACGGGCCGCGGCCGGCCGTGCCGTGTCCGCCGACACGGGCACCGGCAGCTTGCCCGCCAGTCGCTCGACGGCGCGTACGAGACGGTCGGCCTCCTCGGCCTCGGAGATCTCGGTCGCCCGGTAGGGCGCGGTGGAGCGGGCGCCGACGTCGACGAGGGCGGCGCCGGCCTCGACCATCTCGAGGGCCACGCGGAGCACCGCCTCGTCTCCGTAGACGGAGCCGGGATGGAACGACTCCGGACTGACGTTAATGACGCCCATGACGGCCACGGGAGCGCGTCCGCCGATCTCGACCGAAGCGAGACGCGCCCGGGCGTCAGGCATGGCGCCCGCCTGCTACGCGGGCGCGGGCGCTTCGGAGAACGGACGCGCGCGAAGAATGCGCGCGATCTCTTCGGAGTCGAGCGACTCTCGCTCGAGCAGGGCCCGCGCCAGCGCGTGCAGCTTCTCGATGTTCTCCTCGAGGATCTGCCGCGCGCGGGTGGCACAGTCGACGATGATCCGCTTGATCTCGCTGTCGATGGCGAGCGCGGTGTCCTCGCTGTAGTCCTTCTGCCGGGCCACCTCGCGACCGAGGAAGATGTGCTCCTCGTTCTTGCCGAAGGTCAACGGGCCGAGATTGTCGGACATTCCCCATTCGCAGACCATCTTGCGCGCCATCTCCGTCGCCTTCTCAAGATCGTCGCCGGCGCCGGTCGTTTGCTGCTGCAGCACGATCTCCTCGGCCGTGCGCCCGCCGAGCAGGATGGTGATGCGGTTGATGAGGTACTCGCGCGAGTAGTTGTACTTGTCGTCCATCGGCAGCTGCATGGTGAGGCCGAGGGCGCGGCCGCGCGGGATGATGGTGACCTTGTGCAGCGGGTCGGCGCCGGGCAGGAAGTCCGCCACCAGGGCGTGACCGGCCTCGTGGTAGGCGATCGTCCGCTTCTCCGAATCGCTGATGATCATGGACCGCCGCTCGACGCCCATGAGCACCTTGTCCTTGGCGTTCTCGAAATCCGGCATCTCGACGAGCTTCTTGTTCTGCCGCGCGGCCAGCAGCGCCGCCTCATTGACAAGGTTCGCGAGGTCCGCCCCCGAGAAGCCGGGCGTGCCGCGCGCGAGCACCTTCAGCTCGACGTTCGGCGCCAGCGGGATGCGCCGCGCGTGAACGCGGAGGATCTCCTCCCGCCCCTTCACGTCCGGGCGCGGAACCACGACCTGGCGATCGAAGCGGCCGGGCCGCAGGAGCGCGGGGTCGAGCACATCCGGCCGGTTGGTGGCCGCGATCAGGATGACGCCTTCGTTGGTCTCGAAGCCGTCCATCTCGACCAGCAGCTGGTTCAGCGTCTGCTCGCGCTCGTCGTGCCCGCCGCCGAGGCCGGCGCCGCGATGACGCCCGACCGCGTCGATCTCGTCCATGAAGATGATGCAGGGTGCGTGCTTCTTGCCCTGCTCGAAGAGGTCGCGGACCCGCGAGGCGCCGACGCCGACGAACATCTCCACGAAGTCCGAGCCCGAGATGGAGAAGAACGGCACGTTGGCCTCGCCGGCGATGGCCTTGGCGAGCAGCGTCTTGCCGGTGCCCGGAGGGCCGACCAGCAGCACGCCCTTCGGGATCTTGCCGCCGAGCTTCTGGAACTTCTGCGGATCCTTCAGGAAATCGATGATCTCGCGCAGCTCTTCCTTGGCCTCGTCGACGCCCGCCACGTCCTGGAACGTGATCTTGTTCTGCTTCTCGGAGATGAGCCGGGCGCGGGCCTTGCCGAACGAGAGGGCCTTGGCCCCCCCGCCCTGCATCTGGCGCATGAAGAAGATCCAGACGCCGATGAAGAGGAGCATCGGCACCCACTGGAGGAAGATCGCGTACCAGGGATTCGAGTCGGGCGGCTTCACCGCGATCCGCACGCCGCGCTCGCGGAGCATCTTGATGAGGTCGGGATAGTCGACGGTGTACGTGCGCTGCGCGGGCGAGCCGTCCTTCAGGTTGTAGGTGACCAGGTTTCCTCGAATCACCACGGACTCGACGCGTCCCTGCTCGACGGCCTTCAGGAATTCCGAGAAGTTAGGTGACTCCTGACCACCAGGTTGCGTGTTGCTGAACACCGTGAACAGGAGGATCACGATGAGACCGATCACCATCCAGAGGGCGAGGTTCTTGTAAACCTGGTTCATCGGCCTCAGTGTAGCACAGCGCCCGAGGTGACACGCCGCGTCACTCCCCGTCGTCGGAGAGCGCGGCGACGTACGGCAGATTCCGGTACAACCCCGCGATGTCGAAGCCGTAACCGACCACGAAGACGTTCGGAATGGTGAAGCCGACGTACTCGATGCGCACGTCCACCTGCCGCCGCTCGATCTTGTCGACGAGGACGCATACCTTGACGCTCTTGGGATGACGGGCCTCGAGGTTTCGTCGCAGGTACGAGATGGTCAGGCCCGTGTCGACGATGTCCTCGACGATCAGGACGTGACGCCCTTCCACCGGCATCGACAGGTCGGAGACGATGCGAACCTGTCCGGACGACCGCGCGCCGCCGCCGTAAGAGGCGAGCCCGATGAAGTCGGTGGTGATCTCGCACGGAATCGCGCGCACGAGGTCGGCCATGAAGAGGAACGCGCCCTGCAGCACGCCGACCAGGACCGGCACCTCGTCGCCGTAGTCGCGGGCGATCTGCTGCCCCAGCTCGACCACACGCGTCCGCAGCTCGTCCGCGCTGATGAGCACGCGGCCGGGGCGCGGAGGAGCCACGGTCAGCGCGTGGTGACGAACGTCGGCCCGGTGAAGCGCGCGGCGGCCTCGCGCGCCGCGTCGCGCGAGGCGAAGTCACCGATCTGCACGCGGAAGCGCACGCCGTTCGCCGCGTCGTTCTCGACCACGCGCGCGTCGTGGCCGGCGGCCGCCAGCGTCGCGCGGAGCGCGTCGGCCGGGGGGCGCAGCCGATAGGCCGCGACCTGGATGGTGAAACGTGCGTCTGTTGTAGCGGCTGACGCGAGGCCGGCTCGGAGCGTGGGTGGCCTGTTCGAGACAGCGGTGGCTCCGTCGCGCCCGACTGAGGTTTCTGCGGTCGTGGTACCGTCACGCGCCCCCGACCGTTCGGGCAGGGTCGGCTTGCTGGAGCCCGAACCGTTCGTCAGCAGCGGCGGCGGTGACGACTTCGCGGGCTTCGGCGGCGGCGGCGGCGCCGTCAGCGGCGCCGTCAGCTCCTGATAGAACGTGAGCCGCGGCGCCGGCTCGGCCAGCCGGGTCCGGATGTCGCCGCCGCGCCGCGCCGCTTCGCGCTCGGGCGGCGAGACGGCCGCCACCTGGGGGCGGGTCGCCCAGATGCGCCCCGCGTACGTGCCGGCCGCGAACGTCACGGCCAGGATCGTGAGGACTCCGATGAGCACAAAGAGTCCCGCCGCACCACCAGATCGTTTCACCGGGCGCCTCATCACATGGTCTCCGGTGCGCTGACGCCGAGAAGCGCCAGGCCGTTGGCGATCACCTGACCGACGGCTGTGCACAGAGCCAGCCGCGCGAACATCAGCCGTCGGTCGTCCTGGATCACGCGGTGGTTCTTGTAATAGGGATGGAACAGGCCGGCCAGCTCGCTGAGCCAGTACGCCACACGATGCGGCTCCAGCGCGCGCGCGGCGCCCGCGACCACCTGCGGGTAGTCGAGCAGGCGCTTGATCAGCGCCTGCTCCTCGGGCTCGGTGAGCGGCGCCAGATCGACGTCGCTCC
Organism: Candidatus Methylomirabilota bacterium; assembly: GCA_036556545.1. Taxonomy (GTDB): domain Bacteria; phylum Methylomirabilota; class Methylomirabilia; order Rokubacteriales; family CSP1-6; genus AR12. The sequence goes on along the minus strand of DATBJF010000083.1, from coordinate 9,521 downwards.
AGGCCGGCGGCGTGATCCCCTGCTCCGCCGCCTGCCGGTGAATGGAGCGGATGCGCGCGTGCGCGTACTGCACGTAGTAGACCGGGTTGTCGCTCGACTGGCGCGTCGCCACCGCGAGGTCGAACTCGAGCGGACTGTCGTGCCGTCGCATGAGGAACGTGAAGCGCGCGGCGTCGCGCCCGACCTCCTCCAGCAGCTCCTCCATCAGGACGAACTCGCCGCGGCGCTTGGACATGCGCACGGGCTGGCCGTCGCGCAAGAGCGTCACCAGCTGCACGATCAGCGCCGCGAACGACTCCGGCGCGTGGCCGAGCGCCTGCATGGCCGCGCGCATGCGCGCCACGTAGCCGTGATGATCGGGGCCGAGGAGGTTGATCACGCGATCGGCCCCGGCGAACTTCACGTACTGGTGATACGCGATGTCGACGGCGAAGTACGTCGCCTCGCCGTCGCGGCGACGGAGGACGCGATCCTTGTCGTCGCCGGCCTCCTCGCTGGCCGTCGAGCGGAACCAGAGCGCCCCGTCCTCTTCGTACGTGAGGCCCCGCCCGGACAGCTCCTCCAGGATCTTCTCGGCGAGACGCCGATCGCGGACGTCGCGCTGCTCGGACGTCCACGCGTCGAAGCTCACGCCGTACTCCGCGAGGACCCGGCGCTGCTCCCGGACGAAATACTCCACCGCCCACCGGCCGAAGTGCTCGATGCGCTCACGCGGCGCCAGATCCAGCGCGGCCGGCCGGGGGCCGTGCTGCTCGAGATAGGTCGCCGCCAGATCGACGACGTAGTCGCCCGTATAGCCGCCCTCGGGGACCGCGGCCTCCTCGCCGAGCGCCTGACGCACCCGGGCCTCGAGCGACAGCGCCAGTCGCTGGAACTGTCCGCCCGCGTCGTTGACGTAATACTCCGTGGTGACGGCGGCACCCTGCGCGCGGAGCAAGCGGGCGAGCGCATCGCCCACCGCCGCCGCGCGTGCGTTCACGATCACCAGCGGGCCGGTCGGATTCGCGGACACGAACTCCAGCCGGATGCGCTGCCCGCCCTCGCGGGTGGCATGGCCATAGCGCGCGCCGGCGTGCAGGATGTCGCGCACGGCGCCGGCCGTCCACGCCGGCGACAGGAAGACGTTGACGAACCCCGGACCGGCCACCTCGAGTCGCGCGACCTCATCCAGCTTCGGGAAATGCTTCGCCACGGCGTCGGCGATCTGGCGCGGCGCGCGGCGCGCGGGCCTGGCGAGCACCATGGCCACGTTGGACGAGTAGTCGCCGTGCTCGCTCTGGCGCGGCACCTCCCAGAGGATCTCCTCCGTCTCCGGGAGACCGGCCGCCGCCAAAGCCCTTCGCATCGCGTCCGTCAACCGTTCCGTGATCGTCATGGCCGCCTGGCCGAGATGATAACCACCTCCGTTCGAGCAAACGAATAAAAAGTCTGTCGCGACACGAGATTGTAGCGACGACTTGGCGTCCCGCTTGAACCGAGGGCGCCCTGTTCGAGGTGGGCGCTGGTGGCGCGCCTCGTTGAACCGCAGCTTCGTTAGGCGCTGGTCCGGACGAGTGGCACGAGTGCGAGCAGTGTGACCGTGAGCAGGGCGGCGGCGGTGGCCACGATGGTCACGGCGCGGCGTATGTCGATGGCCGCCGGTGGCCGGCCGTCGCCGAGGCGGTACGCGCCCGGCTTCTCGAGCGTCAGCTCGAGCGCACCGGCGATGGCGGACATCGTCCAGCCGGCGTTGGGGCTCGCGGTAATCGTCCGGTCGCGCACGAGCGCGCTCCACGCGGCTCTCGCGCGGCCAGGGCCGAGCGCTGCCGCAGCCACGATGGCCAGCGCCGCCACTCTCGCCGGAACGAGGTTGAGCACGTCGTCGAGCCGCGCCGCCGCCTTGCCGAAATGCTCGAGCGCGCCCTCGCGATAGCCGATCATCGCGTCGGCCGTGTTGACCGCCCGGTAGAGCGCGGCGCCCGGCAGGCCGAAGACGAGGAAGAAGACGAGCGGTGCCGCGTAGGAGTCGGTCAGGTTCTCGGCCACCGACTCGACGGCCCCCGACGCGACGTGCGCCGCGTCGAGATCGGCCGTCGACCGGCTCACGAGGTGCCGCGCGAGCGACCGGCGCGCGGCCGCCAGGTCGGCCGCGTCGAGATGACGCGCGACCTCCAGCGCCGCGGCGAACAGGCCGCGCAGGGACAGCAGCAGCCAGAGCGCCGCGCCCAGCACGAGCGGCTCTGCGGCGCCTGCGTGGACGGCCACGCGCGTGACACCCCAGCCGGCCGCCGTCGCGGCGGCGGCCGCCGCCGCCGTCAGCACGGCGCCCTTGAGCAGGAGCACGGTCCCGGAACCGACGCAGAGCCGGCGGCGGCCGAGGGCGATCAGCCGGCCGAGCCACGCGACGGGGTGAAGGCGATTGCCCGGATCGCCGACCGCGAGATCGAGGCCGACGGCGACGAGCACGGCGACGACGTCAGCGGCCGAAGCGAACGCTCCCGCCCGCCCGCACGAAGACATCGGGCACGCGGCCGTACAGCGAGGTGCCGACGGCGGCGTCGAGGGCGACGTACGGCAAAAGCGTCCAGACGATCCCCGCGTCGATGCCCAGCTGATCGCGCCCCGCCCACTCCTCCCGCGAAGCGTAGAAGATCTCGGTGAACCCGGTCAGGGCGGCGGCAAGCTTGCGCGAGAGGGACGCGGAGATGAGCGCCTGCACGAGATACCCGCTCGGCCGTGTCTGGCCGACGGCGGCCACGCCGGCATTGGCGTCGAGCCCGAAGTCCGCCGGAAGCTCGACGCTCGCGGCCAGCAGCATCCCGTAGTCCGCCATTTCGCTTCCGACCGCGGCCGGCGCCGTGGGCAGCTTCACGAACGGCAGCAGCGCCAGTGAGGGCCAGGCCGCGCCCTCGGCGGCGTCGAGGAAGCGCCACTTCGCGCTCAGCCGGAAGTCGCCGACGCCGGTCGCGTCGTCGGCGCCGCGCAGTCGCACGATCGGCTCGCCGTCGACGCGGATCTCGAGGCGCTCGCCGATGCCCACGCGAAGCATGCTCTCGAAAGAGAATCGCCGTTCGGTCGGCTCACCGCCGAGGCGTGTCCGCTCGAACAGCACACCGCTCTCGAGCTGAACCCGGCCCCCGCCGACAGTCTTCGCGCTCGACGAGACGTCGGGCCGGTCGGGATCGAGGGCGTCGCCATCGGCGCCGGCGGTACCGCTCGTCAGCAGCACCGCGATGGCGCCGGCGACCGCCAGCCGTCTCATGCCGACCCGGCGTAGCGCGCCCGCAGCGCCTCCCACAGCCGGACCTTCTCCCAGCGCGGCTCGCGCACGCGCTGCCCGTCGTCGTCGAGCCACGGGTTCGGAAAGTACACGGTGATCATCTGCTGGCCGTGGCCGTTCCACAGCCGGAGGCCCCATGAGCCGGGCACGCACGAGCCGCCGTCGGTGTGAAAGAACGCGGCGCGCGCCACGCGGCGCAGCCTCGCCTGCTCCGCTGCTCGCGCGCCGCCGTGGTCGTTGACACACAGGTGGAAGTGCCAGGCGCCGAGGTCCACGGTGAGGTAGCCGTCGAGCATGGAAAGCGCTGGCCGCTCGGTGAAACGGATTTCGTAGGCAGCGCCCTCGATGACTGGACCGACAAAGACTTCTTTCCAGTAATCTGTGAGCAGCTCGGTGAGCAGTCGCTCGATGCGATCACCTTCAACCGAAGTCTCATGGTACGCGGTGACGCTGCCGTCGGGTCCGCGCTCCATCGTGGATGCCGGCGCCGCCATGGCGGCATACTAGCGCAACTCGAAAACCACCGGCAGCCGCACCCGGACCGGCCGCGGCCGAACGCCCGGCGGAAACGGCACCTGACGGAGCGTCCGGACCGCGTCGAGCGCGGCCGCGTCGAGCAGCTCGTGCGAGGAGGAGCGGACCACCAGCACTTGGCTGATGCGTCCGCTCGGCTCCACGGAGATGTCGAGATGCACGGCGCCGCTCAGGCCGCGGCGCCGGGCGGCGGGCGGATAGGTCAGCGCCTCCTGAACGCGCCGCCGGAGCAGCGAGATGTAACCGGCGTATGCGCCGCCATCGTCGCCCGGGATGGCGAGGGCGAGCGTCTCTCCCCCGCCGCCCACACCTCCGCCGGCTGACACGTTCGCCACGTCGGCGTTGGACGGCCCGCCCGCGCCGCTGCCGCCCGGCAGTGCGCTCGTCGTCTCGCCCCCACTGCCACCCGATTTGCCGGCGGCGCCCGCCGCGACGTTACCGGCCGACGGCGCCGCCGGCGCGTCCGCCGCTCCGGTCGCCTGCGCGCTCGTCGTCGGTGCTGGCGGCGCCGGTGATGGCGGCGCAGCGGCCGGCTCGGCCGCCGGCGGAGCGGTCGGCGCCGGCGCTGGCGCAGCAGTCGGCGCCGGGACGGGCGACGGCGCAGGGGCAGGCGCCGCCGCCGGCGCCTGCGGCGCCGGGGGCGGCGACGGCATCGCCGGGACGGCTGCGGGCGCGCCGTGCGGAGCGGCCGGCGGTGACGCAGCGGGCGCTCGTCCGGCCGGTGCCGCGTGCCGGCGCCGCGCCGGGGTCGGCGACTCGCCAGCCGCGTTGCGCGCGGCCACCGCCGTCTCGGACTCGACGGGCGAGGGCGAGAGCGTGAGATCGACGAACAGCGGCTGGAGCGTCGTTTCGCGAGGCAGCAGGAGCGTCGCTGCCACCACCGCCGTGTGCAGCGCGAGCGACAGCGGCAGCCAGCGCACGACGGCGCCGATCACCGGTGGTCCTCGAGCCAGCGGCGCACGCCGGTTCCGAGCGCCTGGCGTGCCGCCCGCGCCACGGCCCAGCCGAGATCACTGATCGGCCCGCCGAAGCGACAGCGCGGACCGCGAGCGGTGGCGCCGACCACGACGGCGTCCGTGGACGTACCGGTGGCGGCCGAGCCATCGACGGATTTCACACCGGCGTCGATCAGGAGCGCCGTCTTCACCTCGGTCACCGTCATGACGAGGTTGACCATTGCGGCGGGCTCCGGATCGGCGTCGACCACGACGACCGTGTTGATCGTGCCCGGCACGGGACTCGCGCGGCCGGTGAGGCCGGCCGCGCTGGCGTTCGACAGCCCGACCGTCGCGATGACGACCGCCCGGACGTCGCCCGACCTCTCCACCGCCGCCTCGGCCTTCTCCGTCCAGGCCGAGGTCAGCATGCCGACCCACGGGGGCGGAAGGCCCTGCCGGCGCACGAACACGCCGACGGTCGCCTCGGCGTCCGCGCACGGGAAGTTCTTCGGGACGTGGAGATTCACGATGGAGCGCGCCCGCGCGAGCCCCCCGCCGGCGAAGGCGGACGAGATCACCGTGAGCTCGCGCAGGGCGGTCACGCACACCGCCTCCGGTCCCACGATGATCTCGACCCCGTCGATCACTCGAACGCCACCCGGACGCCAACGATACCCGTGATGCCGAGCGCAGGAAAGCCTCTGACCTCGGCATAAGCCTCGTCGAGGAGGTTCTGGATGCGACCGGTCAGGTCCACGTACTTCACGTGCCCCCAGCGCTCGAGCACGCGGAACGTCGTGCCGGCGTCGACGCGCGTGTGGCCGCTGTTGTACACGTCGCCGTTCGTGTCGAACTGCCGGGTGACCGCGTGGACCTCCATCCACAGCAGCCACCGCTTGATGGGCTCCCACGTGATCCGCCCGTTCCAGCGATGGCGCGGCTCGCGGGGAAGCGGGCGGTCCGTCAGGAGGTTCTCGGTGTCCGTGTACGTGTAGTTCACGCCCACGGTCAGGTTGTCGAGGATGTCGACCTCCGACGTGAACTCGATGCCGGCGCTGCGCGCGCGCCCGATGTTCGTCTGCCTGACGAAGGGGAACTCAGGGAGCAGCTCGCAGCACACGATGAGGTTGGTGAACTTCGTCTGGAAGTACGTGAGACCGAGCCGCACCCGGTTCGCCCAGAAGGTCTGGTCGAGGCCGAAGTCGTAGGAGAAGCTCTCCTCCGGCACGAGGTCGGGGCTGGCGAACCCCGGGAAGAACAAGTCGTTGAACGTGGGCGCCCGGAATCCCGAGCCGGCGCCGCCACGAATCCGCGTGCCCCACTCCTTGATGTGGTACGCGAGCGAGCCGCGCTCGGTCACGGAGTCGCCGAAGTTGTTGTTGTCCTCCACGCGGACGCCGGCCGACATGAACAGCCGGTCGAAGAAGCGGAACTGCTGCTGGAAGAGTCCCGACACGGTCTCGCCGATGGGGCCGAAGGAGCTGGTCCCCTGCACGTTGGCCTTCTCGTGCCGGTACTCGACGCCGAACGTGCTCGTGCTCCACTTCCCGACGTGGAAGTGGTTCAGCCACTCCACCTCCCGGCGATCGGTCTCGAAGCGGCCGGGAAAGTCGCACGGAGGTCCGAACGGAAACACTTCGGGCAGACAGCCATACGGGTCAGGCGGATCGATGAACCATTGCTTGTTCCAATACCGTCCCAACCGGAGCTCGGTGCCCCACCACGACACCGGACGCGACTGGAGCCCGAGGCTCACCGTCCACGTCTCGCTCTCCTGGCGGGTGTTGGGATCGAAGATGGTCGGCACGATCGGATTCGGCGTGCCGACGAACTCGATCGGCAGCCCCACGTTCGTCTGGTTCCAGCGGGTGGCCAGGTTGATCCTGGTTTCTCGCGGCAGGGACAGGCCGAGGCGAAGGTTCAGGGAGTCCTGGTTGACGCCGTCGTTCTTGTACTGGCCGTTGGACTCGAAGTGCGACAGGCCGAGCGTGTAGTCGAAGATCTTGTGGCTGCCGGACACGCCGGCCGTGGAGCGCAGCGTGTCGTAGTTGCCGACCTCCTGCGACACCCACCCGCTCGGCGGACCCTGGCCGCGCCGGGTGATGATGTTCACGACACCGCCGATGGCGTCGGCGCCGTACAGCGTCGACTGCGGCCCGCGGATGACCTCGATGCGGTCGATGAGGTCGGGCGACAGGTCGGACAGCTCCGCCTGTCCGATGGTCGAGCTCTTCACGCGCACCCCGTCGACCAGCACCTGCACCTGGTTGGGATTGGCGCCGCGGATGCTGATGCTGGTCGTCTTGCCGAAGCTTCCCGAGCGCCGGATCTCGACGCCCGGCACCATGCGCAGAGCCTCGTCGACGGTCGGATACCGAAACGTCTCGATCTCCTCTCCGGTGACGACGGTGACGGCGGCGCCGAGCTGGCTGGCCGGCGTTTCCGTCTTGGTGGCCGTCACGACCACGGGGTCGGCCGGCTGCGGCGGCTGCGCTGCGGCGAGCGCGCCCCACGAGAGCAGGACGAGCATCGTGATCGAGCCGAGTCTGCCTGTCATGCTTCACTCCTTTATTCGCGAAAGGGTTGAAAGCAGGCTCCGGGGCAGGTCTCCTGACTCGTGGATCGACGCGTGACGTCCCGCCTTCCCATCCGCGCTGGCGGACAGTGGCTCCGCGCGCTCTTGCACGCGGCGTGGACGGCGCTCCCCACTCACAGTGGCGCGACCGTGCCGGCCTCGGGCCCGCTGCTCCGCGGACCTCACCGGCTTCCCTCGCACCCGGCGCGAACTCAGTCCGGCGAACGCTCGAGTCTCACCGCCTTTCCGGGTTCCACGCGAGCTGCACCGTCGGCCGGCCGCTCGCGCTCTTGTCCACCACCACGCGGCACTCGAACACGCGCTCGAGCAATGACGGCTCGAGCACTTCCTCCGGCGTTCCGACCCGCGCCACGCGGCCTTCGTCGAGGAGGAGCAGGCGATCGCACAGCTCCGCCGCGAGATTCAGATCGTGGGAGACGAGCAGGACGGTGACGCCCCGCTCGCGGTTGAGCCGGCGCAGCAGCGCGGCGGTCTCTGCCTGGTACCGCAGGTCCAGGTGCGACGTCGGCTCGTCGAGCACGAGCAGCCGCGGCTGCTGGGCGAGCGCGCGGGCGAGCATCGCGCGCTGCCGCTCGCCACCCGACAGCTCCTCGAGCGGCAGCGCCGCCAGGGCGAGGGTGTCGGTGGCGACCATGGCCTGCCGGGCGACGGCGGCGTCCTCCGCCGTCTCGAAGAAACGCCCCGGCCCGTGCGGGAAGCGGCCCATCATCACCAGCTGCTCGACGCTGAACGGAAACGGGCGCGGCGCCTCCTGCGGCACCACTGCCACGTCGCGCGCGAGCTGCCAGTGCGCCAGCGTGCGCACCGGCCGCCCGTCGAGGAGGATCTCGCCGCGCGACGGCATCAGCACGCGCGTCAGCAGACGGAGCAGCGACGTCTTGCCGGCGCTGTTCGGGCCGATCACGCCGAAGATCTCCCCCGCCTCGACGGCGAAGCTGACGGCCTCGAACGCGAATCGCCCCGCGCGACGACGCTCCGGCCGCGGGTAGGCGAACGCGACGTCGCGTAGCTCGAGGAGCGCGCTCATGCCGGACGGACCGTCCGGGCCCGCAGGATCCACACGAAGAAGGGGGCGCCGCAGAAGGCGGTGATGACGCCGACGGAGAGCTCGGCGGGGGCGACGATGTTGCGCGCCAGCGTGTCGGCGGCGAGCAGGAACGCGCCGCCGCCGACGAGGGCCGTCGGCACCAGCAGGCGGTTGTCCTGGCCGATGAGCCCACGCAGCACGTGCGGGACGATGAGCCCCACGAAGCCAATGGGCCCCGTGAACGCGACGACGGTGCCGGTCAGCAGCGCGGCCGCCAGAAACACGCGCCGCTTGAGCCCCTCCGCATCCACGCCGAGCTGCAGCGCCGACTCCTCGCCGAGCGCGAGCAGGTTGAGCTCGCGCGCGGATCGCAGGATCAGCACGAAGCCGACGGCGGCGAGCACGGCGAAGACGGCGAGCGAGCCGGAAGGCACCGGCGTCAGGTTGCCGAGCAGCCAGTGGATGACACCGCCGAGCCGGTTGAAGTCGACGATGGAGATGACCACCGTGATCGCCGAGGAGAAGAAGATGCCGACGATGACGCCTGCCAGGAGCAGCGTCTGGATCGCCAGGCCGCCGGGCGCGGCGGCGATGAGATAGACGCTCACGGCCGCCAGCAGCGCGCCGCCGAAGGCGAACGCCGCGACGGCAAGCGCGTCGGCCACGCCGGCGCCGAGCCCCAGGATCTGGGCGAGCACGACGCCGAACGCGGCGCCGCTGGTCACGCCCAGGACCGACGGCTCGGCCAGCGGATTGCGCGTGAGCCCCTGAAAGGCAACGCCCGCCACCGCCAGCGCGCCGCCGGCGAGCACGGCCACGAGGACGCGCGGCAGTCGGAGACCGAGCGTGACGATGGCCTCGACCGACTCGCGCTCGGCGCGGCCGGCCAGCGCGCGCGCCACCGCGCGCGGCGACAGCGCCGCGCTGCCGACGAAGAGGGCGGCGAGGCCGACCACCACGAGCAGCGCCGTCAGTGCCGCCAGCGCCCACGTCAGCCGTCGCCGGTCGGTCATCTGTTGACGTGGGGGGCCCCGACATGGCCCCCCACACCCCCCACCGCTCGGACGCGCCCCGGCGAAGCCGTGGCGCGCCTCGAGAACCCGAGCCCTGCTAACGCGCGCTCGTCTGTGCGGCGCCTTGTGCCCGCGGCGTCCCGTCCGGACGCTG
>DATBJF010000082.1:0-30508 GCA_036556545.1 Candidatus Methylomirabilota bacterium | reverse complement strand
GCTCCTTGTGCCCCGCCACCTCGGCCATGCAGGCGTAGACGCCCGGGGCGGCGAGCACGGGCCGGGCCGGGACGAGGTTCGCCGTCGGAAACCCGAGGGTGCGCCCGCGGCCGGCGCCGTGGGCGATCGTACCGGACAGCGTGTAGGCGCGGCCGAGCAGGCGGGCAGCCACGGGGAGGTCGCCGCGCCGAAGCGCGGCGCGAATCTCCGTCGACGACACGGCGACGCCGTCGACGAGCAGCGGCTCGGCGACGTGCGTGCGAAAGCCGAGGCGCTCACCGAGGCTGCGCAGCATGGCCGCGTCGCCTCGCGCGCCGCGGCCGAAGCGATGATTGAACCCGACCACGACGTCCCGTGCCGCCAGCCGCGTCACCAGCACGTCCTTGACGAACGCCTCCGGCTCCACGGCCGCCAGCTCGCGCGTGAACGGCAACACGACGGCGACGTCGAGGCCGCAGCCCTCGATCAGCGCGAGGCGCTCGTCGAGCGTCGTGATCGCCAGTGGCGCGCGCCCGGGCTGGAGCACCTCCATCGGATGGGGATCGAACGTGCACGCGATCGATCGCATGTCGGCGCTGCGGGCATGCGAGACGGCGAGGCCGAGGATGGCCCGGTGGCCGAGGTGCACGCCGTCGAAGACACCGAGCGCGACGGCCGCGGGCGCCGCCTCAGGCGGGGCGGACGGAAGTTCCCGAACGATCCGCATGCAGCATTCTCACCGGTCTCACGCTCTGCCCGCTCGCATCGGTTTCGCCCACCCCGAGCAGCATTTCCTGCTCGTCGTACACCCGCACCAGTTGCCCGCTCGCCATCGGCGCCACCAGATCTGCAGGCTGGCCGTGGGTGAACTGCCGCGTCCGCCCGGCGTCCAGGCGTACGGCGGGCCAGGCCGCCAGAGCAGCGTCCATGGCAAGCAGCCGCGTGCGAAGCGAATCGCGACGGCCGTCGGCGAGCTCGCTCCACGGGATGGCGTTCCGTAACGTGAACGGCCCGACCCGGGTACGGGTGAGCCTCTCGAGCGCCGCGCCGCAGCCAAACTGCGCGCCGATATCTGACGCGAGGGCACGGATATAGGTCCCCTTGCCGCAGACAATACGTAAGGTCGCCGTCGGCCCGCTCACCTCGTCGACGGCGATGGAGGATACGACGACCTCGCGAGGCGTCCGCTCGACCTCGACCCCGCGACGCGCCAGCTCGTAGAGGCGCTGACCCTCGTGGTGCACCGCCGAGAACATCGGTGGTGTCTGCGCGATCCGGCCGACGAACGGCCGGCAGACGACCTCGAGCCGCTCCCGCGACAATCCCGTCACGGCAGCAGTGGCCAGGACCCGACCGGTGAGATCCTGCGTGTCGGTGGTCACGCCGAAGCGGACAGTGGCGACGTATTCCTTGTCGTGGTCCATCAGGTACGGCGTGAGCTTGGTGGCCTCCCCCACGAGCAGGGGCAGGACGCCGGTGGCCGCCGGATCGAGCGTTCCCGCGTGGCCCACACGCCGCACGCCGAGCGCCCGGCGCGCGAGGGCAACGGCGTCGAACGACGTGACCCCGGCGACCTTGTCGACGACGAGGATCCCCGGGCCGGGCTCGATCATCGAGGCGCCGCGATGGCGGCGCGAACGGCCTCGAGCACCTGCTCGGTGACCGCGTCGAGCGCGCCGGGAACGGTACAGCCGGCGGCGCTGGCGTGGCCGCCGCCGCCGAAGCGCGCCGCCACACGATTCACGTCCACCTCGCCCTTGGAGCGGAGGCTCACCTTCACCCGCCCCCCGCCGAGCTCGCGCAGCAGGCAGCCGACCTTCACGCTGCCGATCGAGCGGGGGTAGTTCACGAGCTCCTCGGCCTCGATGAACCGCTCGGGCAGGAGACCGGCCGGCAGAGCGAGCCACGCGATGCGCCCGTCGTCGGATACACGGACGCGAGAGAGCGACTCGCCGAGCCAGCGGAGCGCGTCGGGCGCCCGGCGCTCGTAGAGCGCCGACGACACGGCGGCCGGATCCGCCCCGGCAGCCGTGAGAGCGGCGGCGATGCGAAACGTCTCCGGGGTGACGTTGGAGTAGCGGAAAGAGCCGGTGTCGGTGTGGATGGCCGTGAAGAGGTTCAGGGCGATGGACGGCGTCACCGGCGCATCGAGCGCGACGAGCAGACGATAGAGCATCTCGCCGGTGGCGGCGGCCTCGACGTCGATCCAGTTCACGGTGCCGTACCGGCGATTATCGGGATGGTGATCGATGTTCAGGATCGCGCTCGAGACCCCGCGGGCGGCGTCGATGAGCCCCTCGGTGCGATCGGGATTCGGGCAATCCGTCAGCACCACGACATCGAAACGGCCGTCGAGCGTCTCGAGCACCTCGTACCGATCGACGCCGGGCAGGAAATCGAGCGAGCCGGGCGCCGGATGCGGGCCGCCCGCCGTCACCCGCCACCCTCGCCGCTCCAGCGCCTCGCCGAGCGCCAGCAGCGTGCCGAGCACGTCCGCATCGGGATGCACGTGCCCCAGCATCAGCGCGCGGCCCGACGGGCGCGCGAGCGCGGTCAGCACGTCACCCGGCACGCGATCGGCGACGCTCACGAGCCCGGGTGCACCTGCTTGAGCAGCGACTGGATCCGCGCGGCGTGCTCGAGAGAATGATCGGCGCGAAAATCGAGCTCGGGCGTCACGCGGAGATCGAGGTGCTGGCGCAGCCAGTTCCGCACGAATCCCCTGGCGCTCTCGAGAGCGGCCATGGAGGCCTTCCACTGCGCGTCGTCACCGAGCACGGACACGAAGATCTTGGCGCTGCGAAGATCCTTGGACGTCTCCACCTCGGTGACGGTCACGAAGCCGAGCCGGGGATCCTTCAGCTCGCGCTGCAGCAGCGTCGAGATCTCTTCGCGGATGAGCTGGTTGACGCGGTCGAGCCGTTTGCCCTGCATCACAGTATCTCCACGGACGTGTCGAGGACGCGGCCCTCGACGTGGTCCTCGATGTAGTCCATCGCCTTCGAGACGACCTCGTTGGCGTGGCGCGCGTCGGCCGAGACGTAGGCGAGCGCCAGCGTGGCGCGCTGCCACATGTCCTGGTGGTCGACCTCGGCCACGGACACTTCGAACCGCGCGCGGACGCGCTCCTTGAGCCCCTTCAGGACGTGGCGCTTGCCCTTCAGAGAATCGACGTCCGGCAGGTGCAGCTCCACCATGCCCAGCGCGACGCGCGCGACGGACACCTCGTCGACCCCGCGCGCTACAGCGTGCGCGCGACCTCTTCGGTGCTGAAGACCTCGATCACGTCACCCATCTGGATGCCCGAGACGGCCTCGACCCCGATGCCGCACTCCTGGCCGTTCAGCACCTCGCGGACGTCGTCCTTGAAGCGCTTCAGCGACGTCACCGTTCCCTCGCCCAGCACGCTGTCGCCGCGACGCACGCGCGCCTTCGCGCCGCGCACGATCTTGCCTTCCGCGACGTAGGAGCCGGCGATCGGTCCCAGCTTGGAGATGACGAAGATCTGCCGCACCTGGGCCCGGCCGTGGATCGTCTCGCGGATCTCCGGCGCCAGCAGCCCGGCCAGCGCGGCCTTGAGGTCGTTGATCGCCTCGTAGATCACGTTGTAGGAGCGGAGGTCGACCCCGTTGGCCTGCGCCTGCGTGGTGGCCTTCGGCTCCGCCTTCACGTTGAAGCCGAGCACGATGGCGCCCGAGGCCGAGGCCAGCATCACGTCGCTCTCGTTGATGGCGCCCACCGACGAGTGAATGACCTTCAGCTTCACCTCGTCCGTCGACAGCTGCTCGAGCGACTGCGCCAGCGCCTCCACCGAGCCCTGCACGTCGCCCTTGAGAATCAGCCGCAGCTCCTTCACCTCGCCGCTGACGATCTGCTTCTGCAGGCCTTCCAGCGTGATGCGGGTGGCCGCCTTGCCCTTGCCCTTGTCCCGGTCGGCGCGCATGTTGGCGATCTGCCGCGCCTTCCGCTCGTCCGACACGGACACGATGACGTCGCCGGCCGACGGTACGCCGGAGAGGCCGAGGATCTCCACGGGATCCGACGGTCCCGCCGTCTTCACCTTCTTGCCGGTGGGATCGATCAGCGCCCGGATGCGGCCGGAGTGCGAGCCGACCACCACCGCGTCGCCTTCCTTCAGCGTCCCGTTCTGGATCAGCGCCGTCGCCACCGGGCCCCGTCCGCGGTCCAGTCGGCTCTCGATGATGACGCCCTTGGCCGCGCGGTTCGGGTTGGCCTTCAACTCGAGAATCTCCGACTGCAGCGCGGTCATCTCGAGCAGCTGGTCGATGCCGGTGCCGCGCTTGGCCGAGGTGGGCACGAAGATCGTCTGCCCGCCCCAGTCCTCGGGCACCAGGTTCAGGTTCGCGAGCTCGCGCTTGACGCGGTCGGCGTCGGCCTCGGGCTTGTCGATCTTGTTGACGGCCACGATGATCGGCACGTTGGCCGCCCGCGCGTGGTTGATGGCTTCCTGCGTCTGCGGCATCACCCCGTCGTCGGCGGCTACCACGAGGATGACGATGTCGGTGGCCTGCGCGCCCCGGGCACGCATGGCCGTGAACGCCTCGTGGCCGGGCGTGTCGAGGAAGGTCACCTTGCCGTGCGACGTCAGGACCTGATAGGCGCCGATGTGCTGGGTGATGCCGCCGAACTCCTTCTCGGCCACCTTCGACTTGCGAATCGCGTCGAGCAGCGACGTCTTGCCGTGGTCGACGTGGCCCATGACGGTGACGACGGGCGGCCGCAGCGTCTGCGTGCCGGCCTCGGTGTCCTCCTCCTCGAGCACCTCGCCCTCGACGGAGCGGATCTCGAGGTCGAAGCCGAACTTGTCGGCGACGAGCTTGGCCTCCGTCGGATCGAGCAGGTCATTCACCATGCGCATCACGCCCAGCTCGATGAGGGCCTTGATGACTTCCCCCGACTTGCGGCGCATCTTCTCGGCCAGCTCGGCCACCGTGACCGACTCGGGCACGCGGACGAGCTCGCGACGCACCTCGGCCGGCGGCGGCGGGGGCGTCTCCACGACCGCCGCGGGCGCCGTCGGTCGCTGGACCTCGGGCGGCGCCGCCGGCCGTGCCGGTGGCGCCGTGGCGGCGGGTGCGGCCGGGCGTGGCGCCGCCGGACGCGGTGGCGCCGGCGACGCGGCGGGCCTCGGCGGCGAGACGGTCACACGCGGCTGACCGAACGGCGGCGCCGGCTGGCGGGGGGACGGCCGCGAGGGCGGCGGAGGCGTCGGACGCTCGAGCGGCCGGAACGGAACGATCTTCGGCTCGACCTTCGGCGGCGCCGGCGGCGCCGCCGGCGGCGGGGCCGCCGCGGCCGGCTTGACCGGCTCGACCGGAGGCGGCGGGACCGGCGCGACTCGCGGCGGCTCGGGAACAATCTCCGGTGGTCGCGGCGCAATCGCCGGAGGCTCGACAGCGACCTCGGCGGGCTTGGGCTTCACGATGGTAGCGGCCGGTGCGACTTCGGACGTCTCCTCGACGACGTCGGTCTTCGCCTTCCTGACGCGCGGCTTCTTCGGCGCGGCCTCGGCGCCCTCGACCTTCGGCTTCGCGACGCGCTTGGGCTTGACCGGCTCTTCGGGCAGCTCGCGCCCCTTGCCGAGCTTCGTGCGAAGCTCGTTGGCGAGCTTCGAGTCCAGCGGTGTCATGGCCCGCACGCCCTTGTGCCCCATCTCCTCGGCCGCGAGCATCAGATCCTTGCTCGTGACGCCGAGCTCCTTCGCCAGGTCGATGACCTTTATTTTTGCCGCTGGCACCGTCGCATCACCTCCACGAGACCACCGTGTCGATCAAGTTCACCCGTGATTCACTCGGCTTCCGGAACGCATGCGTGAGTCGTCCCGGCTTGAGCGCGCGCTCGAGACACTCCCGCTCCGCACACACGTACGCACCGCGGCCATCCGCGGCGCCGTCGGCGTCTACGCGCCCGTCGGTGCGTCGGACCAGACGCAGCAACTCACCCTTGGGCCGCCGCTGACGGCAACCGAGACACGTTCGCATCGGCGCACGGGAGGACGTCATGCCGTGGCCGGCGGGTGCTCCGGCTCTGCCGCCTCCGGTTCCTCGTCGCCTTTGGGCGCGCGCGCGGCCACCCATTCCTCGGCGGCGGCGACCAGCTCCTCGCCGCGCGCGCCCGCGAGCTCGGTGACCCGCTGCCGGCCGGCCGCCGCGATCGACCGTGGACTCGTGAGTCCGGCCGCCGCGAGCGACTGGAGCACCTCCGGCGTGGCGCCGGGGAAGGAGGCCAGCGCCACCCGGCCCGCCTCGGTCTCCTCGGCCTCGGCACGCTCCGCCTCGATCTCGCCTTCGCTCTTGATGTCGATCCGCATCAGCGTGAGCTTCGCCGCCAGGCGCGCGTTCTGGCCCTTCTTGCCGATGGCCAGCGAGAGCTGGTTGTCGGGCACCACGACGAGCGCGGAGAACTGGCCGTCCTCGTCGGGCTCGTCGCTGATGGTGACCGACGACACCTTGGCCGGCGACAGCGCGCGCGCCACGAACGTCGCGCGGTCGTGGGACCACTCGATGATGTCGATCTTCTCGCCACGCAGCTCGCGGCTGATCACCTGGATGCGCGTGCCACGCAGGCCCACGCAGGCGCCGATGGGGTCGACGTCGCGCTTGGTGGAGGCGACGGCCACCTTGGCCCGCTCGCCCGCCTCGCGCGCGGTCGCTTTCACGATGACGATGCCCTCCTGGATCTCGGGGATCTCCGTCTCGAAGAGCCGCGCGAGATAGCCGGGATGCGTCCGCGACAGCGAGATCTGCGGCCCCTTCGCCGTGCGACGCACCTCGAGCACGTAGGCACGCACGCGGTCGCCGGGGTTGTAGCGCTCGCCCGGAATCTGCTCGCGCTCCGGCAGGATCGCCTCCGCCTTGCCGATCTCGAGGATGACGTTGCGCTTCTCGATCCGGTGCACGAGGCCGCGCAGGATCTGGCCTTCCTTGCCCACGAACTCGGAGTAGATGCCCTCGCGCTCGGCGTCGCGGACCTTCTGGAGGATGACCTGCTTGGCCGTCTGGGCGGCGATGCGCCCCAGATCTTGCAGAGGCTTGTCCGACAGGAGCTCCAGCTCGACGTCGAGCTCCGCTTCCGGGTTCAGCCGCTTGGCATCGGTCAGCGAGATCTCGGTCTCCGGATCGGCGACCTCGGTGACGACCTTCTTGCGCTGGTAGACGCGGAAGGCGCCGGTCTTGCGATCGATGTGAACGCGGACGTTCTCAGCAGGTCCCAGGCTCTTGCGCGAGGCCGACAGCAGCGCAGACTCCAGCGCCTCGAAGAGGACCTCCTTGTCGATCCCCTTCTCGCGCCCGAGCTGATCGATGATCATGATCAATTCGCGATTCATGTCTACGCCGACCGCTTCTCCCACGGCACGTCTGCGTCCAGCTTCGCCTTCGTGATGCCGGCGCGCGTGAGCCGGACCTCGGCGCCGTCCCGCTCGATGACGACCTGGTCGTCGTCCACGCCGACGAGACGGCCGCGGATCTCCTCTCCGCCCGCCAGCCAGCAGCGCACGCGCTTGCCGGCCGCCCAGCGAAACTCCCGATCCTTGCGGAGCTGGCGATCCAGCCCCGGCGACGAAACCTCGAGATCGTACGCCTCCTCGATCAACGCCGACGCGTCGAGCACATCACCGAGCTCGCGACTCACGCGCTGGCAGTCGTCGATTCCGACTCCCCCCGGCTTGTCCACGAACAGGCGCAGCACGCCCCGGGGTCGGCGCGGCCTGAACTCCAGATCCACGAGCGTCAGCCCGTGATCCAGGAGCACCGGCTGCACAACCTCCTCGATCTGGAGCTGCCGTTCGTCTTCTTGCATCACTTCAGGCAAAAGTAAAAAAGTGGGCAAGGCCCACTTTTTCAGGACTTTAGCACGTGGATACAGCGGTGGCAAGCACCCTGACGGCCGCGGTCACCTTCAGGCGGGGGAGCGGAACACCTCCAGGCCCCGAAGCGTCTCGACCACGGCGCCGGGCGCGACGCGCTGCTCGCGCCGGGGAGCGCGGCGCTCCTTCACCTCCACCACGCCCTCCTTGGCGAGGGCGTTTCCGACCGTGATCCGCACCGGCACCCCGAGGAGATCGGCGTCCTTGAACTTCACGCCGGGCCGCTCATCGCGGTCGTCGAGGACGGCGTCGAAGCCGGCCGCCCGACACGCGTCGTAGATGGCCTGCGCGGCGGCCATCTGGGCGGCGTCCTTGAGGCTCACGACGACGACGTGGACCTTGAACGGCGCGATCGACGCCGGCCATACGATCCCGTCGGCGTCGGCGCCCTGCTCGACCGCCGAGGCCGCGATGCGCGCCGGACCGATGCCGTAGGAGCCCATCACGATCGGCCGCTCCTGCCCTGACTCGTCCAGGTACATCGCCTTCGATCCCTCGGCGTACTTCGTGCCCAGCTTGAAGATGTTGCCGATCTCGATGACGCGCTCGACGCCGAGCGTCTTGCCGCAGGTCACGCAGCGCTCGCCCTCCTGCACCGTGTGCAGATCCGCCCATCGCGCCTCGAAGTCGCGCCCCGGCGTCACGTTCTTCAGGTGAAACCCCTCGCGATTGGCGCCGACCACGTAGGCGCCCTCGCGAAGCGGCTCGTCGGCCAGCACCGCCACGCGGGTTCCGACAGGCCCGATCGATCCCACCGGCGCCTGCAGATGCTGCCGGACCTCATCCGGGTGGGCGGGTCGCGCCTCCTCGCCGAGCGCGCGCGCCAGCTTGCGCTCGTGGAGCGTGTGGTCGCCGCGCAGGAGCACGAGCACCGGGCCCGCCTTCGGCGTGATGAACAGGAGCGACTTGATGGTGAGCCGGGGGTCGACTTTCAGATACGCCGCCACCTCGGCGATCGTCCGCACGTTCGGGGTGGCCACCTCTTCGCGAGCGCCGCCGGGGAAGGCGGGCGCGGCCGGGACGCCGCGAGCGAGCTCGACGTTCGCCGCATAGCCGCACCCCTCGCAGATGGCGATCTCGTCCTCGCCCGCCGCGCTCGGGGCCATGAACTCGTGGGCCCCCAGGCCCCCCATCATGCCCGTGTCCGACTGCACGACCCGGTACCGCAGGCCACAGCGATCGAAGATTCGACGGTACGCGCCCTCGTGGGCGGCGTACGACCGGTCCAGCGCCGCCACGTCGGGATCGAGCGTGTAGCTGTCCTTCATGACGAACTCGCGCGTCCGCAGCACGCCGGAGCGCGGGCGCGCCTCGTCGCGCTCCTTCGTCTGGATCTGGTACCAGATCTGTGGCAGGTCGCGGTAGGAGCGGATCTCGCGGGCGGCCAGCCACGCGATGACTTCCTCGTGCGTCATCCCGAGGCACATGTCCCGCTCGTTGCGATCCTTCAAGCGGAACATCTCGGCGCCGATGGCGTCCCACCGGCCGCTCTCCCGCCAGATCTCGGCGGGATGGAGGACGGGCATCGTCATCTCCTGCCCGCCGATGGCGTTCATCTCCTCGCGGATGATCGCGTTGACCTTGTCGAGCACCCGCTGGCCCAGCGGCAGCCACACGTAAATGCCGGCCGCCAACTGCCGGACGAGCCCGGCGCGCAGCATGAGCTTGTGGCTGACGGCCTCGGCGTCGGCGGGATCTTCCCGGAGGGTCGGAACCAGCGATCGCGAGAGCCGCATCCTTCAGATTTCCCGGCGGGGCGCCTGCGCAGGGCTCCGGCGCCCGACGGTCGGCGAAACAAGACGCGCAGTCATTTCGGCTTGGCGTCTTTCTTCTTGTTGGCGCCCTTCACGCCCGGCGCGTACACGAGCCGTTCTACCGGCTTGCCACCGAGGATGTGCGAGCGCACGATCTCGTCGAGATCGGATTGCTGCACGCCGTGGTACCAGACGTTCTCGGGATAGACGACGATCATCGGGCCGTGGCCGCACTGCGAGAAGCACCCGGCCTTGTTCACGCGGATGTCCTGATGGCGCCCGGCCTTGGCCACCTCGCCGCGCAGATACTTGACGAAGCCCTCCACGTCGCCCTGGTGGGGACACTCGTCGCCGGTGGTGCAGACGAACACGTGCGTCTCGTACTGGCCCATCACTGCACCGCCGCGCTGGCGAGCCTTTCCTTCCGCTCCGCGATGAACTTGTCGACTTCTTCGCGCATGGCCGTCACGATCTCCGCCTCCGGGACCTTTCGGATCACCTCGCCGCCCTTGAAGATCAATCCTATGCCCCGCCCGCCCGCGACGCCGATGTCCGCCGCGCGCGCCTCGCCCGGGCCGTTGACCTCGCAGTTATGAAGCGTCACACCCGGCGCCGCGAAGGAGTGAATACCCTCGACCTCCAGATTGTGAACGTGGCCGCGCCAGGGCACGCGCCGGACAGCCCGCACTCCCACGTAGAGCGCTCTGTCGGTGAGCACAGCCTGGCTCTCCGAGGGGCGGCGTCCTGGCAGCGCGCCGAGCTGCAGAATCTCGGCGAGCCGCGCGAGCCCGGCGTGAGAAGTCACCGAGACAACCCAATTGCGCAGCCGTTTGGATTGATCGCGGTGACGCAGAAATGCTGGCACGCCGAGGCGCAGCAGGAGCTGATGGACCTGGATGCCAAGAGCATGCGACGAGGTGCAATACGTCGCCCGCCAGTATCCGCGAACCCGGCCGACGTAGCCGTCACCTTCCCAAAGCGCCTTGACGAGCGTGCGCTGCTTTTCGTGGGGCAGGCGCTCCATCCATTGCGGAAGGCGCTTCCTCGTCGCGCCGTGGCCGAACTGTGATTTCAGAAGCTCACCGAGCGCCAGCGAGTGACTGATGACTTCGGCCGTGTGCCGACGCCGGCGAACCTGGGACTGCAGTCCGAGTCCGCGCAGGATCTTTTGGAGGCGCTCGACGTACGCACGCTGGTCCTCATGGAAATAGAAGAACTGCTCGTACGGCTTGCCACCCTTTCCGCACATCGTCCCTTCGGACAGGTAGTAGCCGGCCAGCGTCATGAAATCGTCGTCGACGGGAATATCGCCGAAGCCCCGCGCTTCGACCGTCGCGCGGTCCTCCTTCTCTTGAAGGACGGGATATGCCACCACCCAGCCCGGCCGCAGGTCGCCGGCGCGGACCCAGTGGGGTTCGGCGCCTGCGTGGAGCGCCGCCCGGATATGCGGACGGCGTAGCCGGCCCGCCTTCATTCGCTCGGGCCGTGGAAACGCCCAGACGGGATGGTTGTCGGTCAGACGCACCGGAGTGAACCCCGTAGGCTGAACTTCGGCGAGGTCCCCCTGGAACGCGTGCGTGCTGACCCATTGCACCTTCCGGTACTCGCCCGCGTGCGTGAGGACCTCGTCGTTCTCCGAGACCGACTCGATCGGCTTCGGCCCTTCTCGGGTGATCACGGGTTGCCCCTCGGGCACGCACCCCATCACCGCGATGTGGATCTCCTCGTTGAGGCCGCGGAACTCGTCCTCCACCTGCTTGGCCAGCTTCACGAGATCGACGTCGGCGCGCCCGCACGACGGACACGAGACGAACGTGAGACCGCCCTTCCGGAGGCCCAGCGATTTCAGGATGTCGATGCCGACGCGCACCTCTTCGGTCGGATCGGCGGAGAGCGACACGCGGATGGTGTCGCCGATGCCCTGCGACAGGACGGCGCCGAGGCCGACGGCGGACTTGATGGTGCCGACGCCGGGGGTGCCCGCCTCGGTGACGCCGAGATGGAAGGGGTAATCGACCTTCTCGGCGAGCATGCGATAGGCCTCGATCATCATCAGCGGATCGGACGCCTTCAGCGAGACCTTCATCTCGGGATAGTTGCAGTCCTCGAGAATCCCGATGTGGCGCAGCGCGGACTCCACCATGCCCTGCGCGGTGGGGCCGGCGTACTTGTCGAGCAGGTCCTTCTCCAGCGAGCCCGCGTTGACGCCGATGCGGATCGGGATGCGCTTGTCCTTCGCCATCTCGACCACTTCCATGACGAACTTCTTGCCGCCGATGTTGCCGGGATTCAGCCGCAGGCCGTCGACGCCCTGCTGCAGCGCGATGAGGGCGAGCTTGTAGTTGAAGTGGATGTCGGCGACGAGCGGAATGCGGATCTGGCGCTTGATCTCCCCGAGCTTCTCGGCCGCCTCGCGCACGGGCACCGCGCAGCGGACGATGTCACAGCCGCCGGCCTCCAGGGACCAGATCTCGAGCAGCGTGGCCTGCACGTCGCGCGTGTCCGTCTTCGTCATGGACTGGACGGTGATGGGCGCGCCCCCACCCACCTTCACGTTGCCGACCTGGATCTGCCGCGTCTTCCGCCGCGTGATCATTCGCCGTCTATCCTCCGAAGAGCTTGAATGCGCCGATGCGGTTCAGGTCGTTCCACAGCGCGTACACCATCAGCAGCATGAGCAGGA
Organism: Candidatus Methylomirabilota bacterium; assembly: GCA_036556545.1. Lineage (GTDB taxonomy): Bacteria > Methylomirabilota > Methylomirabilia > Rokubacteriales > CSP1-6 > AR12. The sequence goes on along the minus strand of DATBJF010000082.1, from coordinate 18,204 downwards.
CGAACCCGAGCTGCTGGGCCGCCTCGCGCTTCTTGAGCGACAGCGGGCGACCCAGGACCGCCTCGATCAGGAAGAAGAACAGATGACCGCCGTCCAGCATCGGCACCGGCAGCAGGTTGAGGACAGCCAGGTTCACGCTGATGATGGCCGTGAAGAGAGCCAGCGAGCCCATCCCTTCCTTCGCCTGCCGTCCCGCCTCGGTGGCGATCTGGATGGGGCCGCCGATGTTCGAGGAGTCGATCTGGCGTGAGACGAGCTTCCAGAGCCCCTTCACGGTGAGGACGGTCATGTCCCACGTGCGCTGCGCGCCGTAGACCACGGCCATCGCGGGGTTGTACGGCTCGAAGCTCACCGCCTTGGTGGCGATACCCGCCTGGATCTTGCCGACGGTCACTTCCTCGCCGGTCGGCGTCTTGTCCTTGGCCACGTCGGGCGTCACGTTGACCGTGAGGCGCCGCCCGTCACGCTCGATGGTGATGTCGAACGGCTGACCCGGCCGGGTGCGGATGGCTTCGACGAGGTCCTCCGGCGTGTAGACCGGTTGGCCGGCCACCGCCGCCACGACGTCGCCGGGCTGGAGGCCCGCCCGGGCCGCCGGCGAGTCGGCCGCCACGGAGCTGATCTGCGGGATCAGCTGGGGACCGGCTCCGATGTCCCACACCTCGCGCGGCTCCTTGAAGATCGGATCGGTCACCGCCTTGCGACGCGGCGTCAGGGTCAGCGCCTGCTCGGCGTCGCCGCGGCGGACGCGCAGCGTGAGCGGACGGCCATTGGAGTCGGCCACCGCGCGCTCGAGGTCCTCCCAGTAGGCGATCGGCTTGCCGTTGACGGCCGCGATCACGTCACCCGTCCGCAGCGCGGCCGCGGCCGCCGGCGTGCCCTCCGCCACCTTGCCGACCGCCGGGGGCCACACGGGACGGCCAACGGTGGCCAGCACCGCCGCGAAGATGACCGCGGCCAGCACGAAGTTCATGCCGGGGCCGGCGAAGACGATGAGGAAGCGCGCCCAAAGCGGCTTCAGCGCGAATGCCTTCTGCGGATCGAATGGCAGGGCGGCGCCGCCCTCGAGCGGATTCTCCTCGCCCATCATCTTCACGTAACCGCCCATCGGGATCGCCGACAGGACGTACTCCGTCTCCTTGCCGCGCCAGCGAAGGAGGACGGGACCGAAGCCGATGGAGAAGCGCTCGACGCCGACACCGCACCAGCGGGCCACGAAGAAGTGGCCGAGCTCGTGGATGAGGATCAGGATGCCGATGACGACGACGAAGGACACGATCATCTCGATCGGTCCGCCGCGCGACAGGATATTACCCACGGTTCACCCCTTGGCCCGGGCGTCGACCCAATCGCTGACGCGACGGCGCGTCCGCGCGTCGACGTCGACGCAGGCCTCGATGGAGGCGAGCGAGGCGGCCGGCTCGGCGCCGAGCGCCCGCTCGATCAGTTGCGTGATCTCGGTGAAGCCGATGCGGTGCTGCAGGAACGCCGCAACGGCGATCTCGTTGGCTGCGTTGAGGACGACCGGCGACGCGCCGCCGACCTCGAGGGCCGCGCGCGCCAGCCGCAGCGCCGGGAAGCGTCCGGTGTCCGGCTCCTCGAACGTGAGCGAGCCGGTCCGCGTGAGATCGAGACGCGCGGCCGGCGTCGGCCGCCGCTCGGGATACGTCAGCGCATAGAGGATCGGAATGCCCATGTCGGCCACGCCCAGCTGCGCCAGGACGGAGCCGTCGATGTACTCGACCATCGAGTGCACGATCGATTGCGGATGGACGATCACCTGCACCTGGCTCGGCGCCAGATCGAAGAGCCAGCGTGCCTCGATGATCTCGAGGCCCTTGTTCATCAGCGTGGCGGAGTCGATCGTGATCTTGGCGCCCATCTTCCACGTGGGATGCCGCAGCGCGTCCTCGACGGTGACGCTGGCGAACTTCTCCTTCGGCAACTCGCGGAACGGCCCCCCGGAGGCGGTCAGCAGCACGCGGTGCACGTCACCGCGGTTGTGGCCGACCAGGCACTGGAACACGGCACTGTGCTCGGAGTCGACGGGGAGCAGCGCCACACCGCGCGCGCGGGCCTCCGCGGTCATCAGGGCACCCGCCATCACGAGCGTTTCCTTGTTGGCGAGGGCCATGGTGCGACCGGCCTTGATGGCGGCCATGGTCGGGAGCAGCCCGACGCCGCCGACGAGCGCGGAGAGGACGACCTCCGCGTCGACGTCGCGGGCGAGCGCCACCAGCCCGTCGATGCCGCTCAGCAGCTCGGGCCGGGGCGGCGGCAACAGGCGCGCCAGCGCATCCACCGCCCCGGGCTCGAGGAGCGCCACCGCGGCCGGCGCGTACTTGCGGCACAGGTCCGCGATGAGCTCGGGGTTGGAGCCGCGTGCGGCCATCCCGGCCACGCTCAGCTCCTCGGGGAACGCCGAGACGATCTCGAGCGTCCGCAGCCCGATCGAGCCCGTCGCGCCGAGCAAGGTCACGCGCTTCATGTGCATCCCACCAGGCGTGAGAAGTAGAAGAACGCGGGGAGGTTGAAGAGCAGGCTGTCGATGCGGTCCAGGAGACCGCCATGGCCCGGGATGATGCCGCCCGTGTCCTTGGTGCCGACGCTGCGCTTGAGGACGGACTCCGCGAGATCGCCTACCTGCCCCACGACACCGAGTAGCGCGCCGCCGGCGAGCGCCGCGGTCATCCCGCACCCCGGCAGGAGCCAGGCGCCGAGGGCGGCGCCGGTGAGCACCGAGGCGGCCACCTGCGCGACGGCGCCCTCCACCGTTTTCCGGGGGCTGATCACCGGCGCCAGCTTGTGCCGACCGAGCGTCGAGCCGACCACGTACGCCATGGTCTCCCCGATCCACGTCACGCCGACAACAAAAAGGACCAGCGCGTCACCGCGTGGAGCGCTGTGGTGGAGCAGGATGCCGTAGCCGAGGAGCCAGCCGATGTACAGCACGGCGAGCAGGGTGTTGGCCGCCGGCTCCGTCGCCGGCGCCGCGTCGCGCCAGAGCGGCGCCGCCAGCACGGCGACCACGACGACCGCGAGCACGAAGGCGGGCAGCGCAAACGCATCCTCGGACCGCGGGACGGCGAAGGCGGCCGTGACCGCCGTCCCGCCCACGACGCCGAGCACCCGGTGCACGGGGCGGCCGGCCAGCTCCAGCATCCGGGCCAGCTCCCACAGCGCCAGCGCGCTGGCCAGAACCACGAGCGCGTCGAAGAGCACGGTCGGCGCCTGGATCAGGAGCACCAGGAACACCGGCAACAGCACGATCGTGCTCGCCAGACGCTTCACCATGGCGTCGCCCCCGAGCGCCCCGAGCGGGGCCGGCGACCGGAGCGCGAGCCCCACGTCACACTCCACCGAAGCGGCGGCTGCGACCCTGGAAGTCGGCCACCGCGCGATAGAGATCGGCCGGCCCGAAGTCGGGCCACAGCGTCGGCGTGATCCACAGCTCCGTGTAGGCGATCTGCCACAACAGGAAGTTCGACACGCGCATCTCGCCGCTGGTGCGGATGAGCAGATCCGGATCGGGCACGCCGTCGGTGTAGAGGGCGCCGCTCACGTCGGCTTCAGAGATGTCGTCGGGGGCGAGCTCCCCGGTCTGCACCCGCCGCGCCAGGGCCCGGAACGCGTCGAGCAGCTCGTCGCGCCCGCCGTAATTGAACGCGACCAGGAGCGTGAGCCCCGTATTCTTCTCCGTCTCGGCCACCACGTGCTCGAGACCGCGCCGCACCGGCAGCGGCACGCCGGCGGTGCGGCCGATCACCCGCAGCCGCACGTTGTTGTCCATCAGCTCCGGCAGCTCGCGGTAGATCGACTCCTCGAGCAGCCGCATCAGCGTGCTGACCTCGTCCTCGGGCCGGCTCCAGTTCTCGGTGGAGAACGCGTACAGCGTCAGATAGCGCAGCCCCACCGCGTCGGCGGCGCGCACGATGGCGCGCGCGGCCTTGACGCCCTCGCGGTGGCCGGCCACGCGCGGCAGCCCGCGCGCGGTCGCCCAGCGGCCGTTGCCGTCCATGATGATGGCGACGTGCGCCGGGCGCGGCTGCGCGCGCACCTCCTCCAGCAGCTTGGTCTCGTCAGGCGCGGTGACCGACATCAGATCGACATGATCTCCTGCTCCTTCTTCTTCAAGAGCTCCTCGATCCGCGCGATGAACTTGTCGGTCGTCTTCTGGATCTGGTCGTGGCCACGGCGCTCGTCGTCCTCGGTGATCGGCGCCTTCTTGTCCTTCACCATCGCCTTGAGCTTGTCGTTCGCCTCGCGGCGCACGTTGCGCACGGCCACCCGCGCGTCCTCCGCCATCTTGCCGACCTGCTTGACGAGTTGCTTGCGACGCTCCTCGGTCGGCGTCGGCATGGTGAGGCGGATGAGCTTGCCATCGTTCACGGGCTGGATGCCGAGATCGGCCTTCGTGATCGCCTTCTCGATCTCCTTGAGCTGCGAGACCTCCCACGGCTGGATGACGAGCGTGCGCGCGTCCGGCGTGGACACCGAGGCCATCTGGTTGATGGGAGTCGGGTTGCCGTAGTAGTCGACGCGGATGGGGTCGAGCAGCGCCGCGGAGGCGCGCCCGGTGCGTACGGAGGCGAAGTCCTTGCCGAGGGCGTCGATGGCGCTGGTCATCCGCGCCTCCATGTCCTTGAGGACCGTCTGCGTCTGCTGCATGCGTCCTCCTATCCGGCCGACGAGCTGACGACGGAGCCGACCCGCTCGCCGAGCACGATGCGCTTGATGTTGCCCGCTCGCATCAGGTCGAACACCACGATGGGCAGCTTGTTGTCCATGCACAGCGAGATGGCCGTGGTATCCATCACGCCGAGGCCCTGGTTGAGCACCTCGATGTAGGTCAGCCGCTCCAGGCGCCGCGCGGACGGATCCGTCTTGGGGTCGGCGGAGTAGACGCCGTCCACCTTGGTGGCCTTGATGATGGCGTCGGCGCCGATCTCCACGGCGCGCAGGGCGCCGGCGGTGTCGGTGGTGAAGAACGGGTTGCCGGTGCCGGCGGCGAAGATTACCACCCGGCCCTTCTCGAGGTGGCGGATGGCACGGCGGCGGATGTACGGCTCGGCCACCGCCCGCATCTCGATGGCCGACAGGACGCGCGTCTGGACCCCGGCCTTCTCGAGCGAGTCCTGCAGCGCGAGGGCATTGATGATGGTGGCCAGCATGCCCATGTAATCCGCGGTGGCACGATCCATGCCGCCGGCGCTGGCGGCCACGCCGCGGAAGATGTTGCCGCCCCCGATCACGATCGCCAGCTGCACGCCGAGGTCGGCGACCTCGCGCACCTCCTGGCCGATCCGATCGAGCACCGGCGGATCGATGCCGTAGCCCAGGCTTCCTGCGAGCGCCTCTCCGGACAGCTTGAGGACGATACGTCGGAACGCCGGGCGCCTCGCGTCGGCACCCGCCGTCACGGCTATCCGCCTCCGCCGATCTGGAAGCGCGCGAACCGTTTCACGACGACGCGCTCGCCGGTCTTCGAGTTGGTGAGATCGACGAGATCCTTCACCTTCGTCTTGCCGGTGGCATCCTTGATGAACACCTGCTCGAGCAAGCACTGCTCGCTGAACCACTTCTCGAGCTTGCCCTCGACGATCTTGTCGAGCACCTGCGCCGGCTTCTTCTGATCGGCCATCTGCCCGCGATAGATCTCCCGCTCCTTCTCCAGCACGGTGGCCGGCACGTCCTCCCGCGCGACGTAGGCGGGGCTGGTGGCCGCCACCTGCATGGCGAGATCGCGGACCAGCGCCTGGAAGGCGTCCGTCTTGGCCACGAAATCCGTCTCGCAGTCGACCTCGATGAGCACGCCGAGCTTGCTGCCCGGATGGATGTAGGCGTGGACGACGCCGTCCTTGGCCTCGCGATGCTCGCGCTTCTTGGCGTCGGCGAGGCCTTTCTTCCTGAGGTACTCGACGGCGGCGTCCAGATCTCCGTTCGAGGCCTGCAGGGCCGCCTTGCAGTCCATCACGCCGGCGCCCGTCTTTTCGCGAAGCTCCATGACCGTCTTGGCGTCGGCCATCAGGACACCTCCGCCTCGGCCTTGTCCATCTCCTCCACGTCCTCGCCCTCGAGCGCCGGCTCGCTGCCGTCCTCCTTGCCGAGCGTGCCGCGCCCCTCGTTCACCGCATCGGCGATACGGGAGGTGATCAGGCGGACAGCCCGGATGGCGTCGTCGTTGCCCGGAATCGCGTAATCGATACCGGTCGGGTCGCAGTTCGTGTCGACGATGGCGACGATGGGGATGGCCAGCCGCTGCGCCTCGGCCACCGCGATCCGCTCCTTGCGCGGGTCGATGATGAACACCGCCGACGGCAGCGTCTCCATGGCCTTGATGCCGATGAGCGCCTTCTCGAGCTTCTCCCGCTCGCGATCGAGCTCGAGCGCCTCCTTCTTCGACACCCGCTCGAACTCGCCCGTCTCCTTCATCTCCTCGAGCTTCTTGAGCCGCGCGATCGACTTGCGGATGGTGGCGAAGTTGGTCAGCGTGCCGCCGAGCCAGCGCTGGTTCACGTAGAAGCCGCCGCAGCGCGTGGCCTCCTCCAGCACCGTGTCCTGCGCCTGCTTCTTGGTGCCGATGAACAGCATGCTGCCGCCGCCGGCGGCCAGCTCGCGCACGAAGGCGTACGCCTCGCGGAACTTCTTGAGGGTCTTCTGCAGGTCGATGATGTAAATGCCGTTGCGCTCGCCGAAGATGTACTTCTGCATCTTCGGGTTCCAGCGCTTGGTCTGGTGGCCGAAGTGCACTCCGGCCTCGAGCAGCTCCTTCATCGTCAACGCGGCCATGCATCCTCCTTCGGTTGGCCTCCGCCGCGCAACGACGCCCCCGTGGGCGTCGACCTCAGGCGCGCGGCGTGTGTAGTGAGAACGACTACGTCGTGTACTTCCCGTTGATCCGGACGTACTCCTCGCTCAGGTCGCAGGTCCAGACACGGTCTTCGCCGCGGCCGATGCCGAGGTCGATGGTGATGTCGAAGGCCTGTCGTCCCATGATCTCGCGAACGCGCTCCAGCCGCACGCCCTCGCGCAGCATGCCGCGGTCCACGAGCCGCTCGATCTGCCCGTCCTCGCCGGCGAAGCCGATCGAGACCTTGTCCTGCTCCACGCGCGCGGCCGCCTTGCCGAGGGCCATCATGATGCGGCCCCAGTTCGGGTCGGCCCCGTTGATGGCCGTCTTCACGAGCGGGGAATTGGCCACGCTGCGGGCCGCCACCAGCGCATCGCGGCGGCTCGCCGCGCCGCGCACGGTCACCGAGACGAGCTTGGTGGCCCCTTCGCCGTCCTGGACGAGCATCCGCGCCAGGCGCGTGACAAGCGCGTCCAGCGCCACCGCGAAGTCGCGCATCCCCCGCGCGCCCTTGTCGAGCGGGGCGTTCTCGGCGAGGCCGTTGGCGATGACGGCCACCGTGTCGCTGGTCGACTGGTCGCTGTCGACGGTGATCCGGTTGAACGAGCGGTCGACCGCACGCCGGAGAATCGGATCGAGCGCGCCGCGGGCGACGGCGGCGTCGGTGGTGACGAAGCAGAACATGGTGGCCAGGTGCGGCTCGATCATGCCGACCCCTTTGGCCATTCCACCGAGGGTGACCGTGCGGCCGCCCACCTCGCAGCGAAGCGCCGCCTCCTTCGGCCGCGTGTCGGTGGTCATGATCGCCTCGGCCGCCTCCCGCCCGCCCTGGGGTGAGAGCGACTTCACGAGCTTCGGAACGGCGGCGCGGACCTTGTCCATCGGCAGCGGCTGCCCGATCACGCCGGTCGCGGCGATCAGCACGTGCGAGGATGGGATCCGGAGCAGCTCGGCGGTCTGCTTCACCATCTCGCGCGCGTCCTTGATGCCGCGCTCGCCGGTGCAGACGTTCGAGCATCCGCTCGACGCCACGATGGCCTGCAGCGCGCCGGTGCGCGCGTGCTCCATCGAGACCAGGACGGGCGCGCCCTTCACCTGGTTGGTGGTGAAGACGGCGGCCGAGCGCGCCGGGGAGGGCGAATGGACCAGTGCCAGGTCCTTCTTGCCGCTCGGCTTGATGCCGGCGGCCACGCCGCCGGCCAGGAACCCGGGAACCGCGGTGACGCCGCCGTCGAGCCAGTCGACGTCGCCGGTCGTCCTCATGGATAGACCGGCGGCGCGGCGAGCCCCGTCCGCTCCTGCCACCCGAACAGGACGTTGAGGTTCTGCACGCCGTTCGCGGAGCCGCCCTTGCCGAGATTGTCGATGGCGGACACGCACGTGGCGCGCCCGGTGCGCGGGTCGGCGACGACGGTCACGTCGCAGAAATTCGAGCCCACCACCGCCCGCGTGGTCGGACGCTCGCCCTCGCCGAGCACGCGCACGAACGGCTCTCCCGCGTAGAACTCGCGGTACACGTTGACGAGCTCGGTGGTGCTCATCGACGTCGCGAGCGGCACCGACGCGGTCGTGAACAGCCCGCGGTTCAGCGGCACCAGGTGCGGCGTGAACGAGACGCGCACCGTCCCGCCCGCCAGCGCCGAGAGCTCCTGCTCCATCTCGGCCGTGTGGCGATGGCCCGCGATCGAGTACGCCTGGACGTTCTCGTTCGCCTCGGTGTAGAGATACATCGGATCGACCTTGCGGCCCTGAGCGCCGGCGCCGGTCACACCGGACTTTCCGTCGATCACGATGCCGTCCAGCCGCGCGAGCCCGTTCTTGACGAGCGGCGCCGTGGCCAGGATCGCGCCGGCGGGGTAGCAACCCGGTGACGCGATCAGCGAGGCTTTCTCGATGGCCTTGCGATGCAGCTCGGGCAGCCCGTACACCGCCTCCGCCAGACCGGCGGCGTCGACGTGCGGCGTCCTGTACCAGGTCGAATAATCGCTCGCGTCGCGGAGCCGGTAGTCGGCGGAGAGATCGATGACCTTGCGCCCGCGCGCGCGCAGCACGGGCACGGCCTTCTGCGACTCCATGTGAGGCAGCGCCAGGAAGGCCACGTCACAGACCGACGCGAGCCACTCGGCGTCGAGCTCGTGGAAGGCGACGTCGGTGAGCCCGCGCAGGTGCGGATAGACCTTTCCCAGCGGCTCGCCGGCCAGACGCTCGGAGGTGACGGCGGTCAGCGCCACGCGCGGATGAACGAGGAGGAGCCGCAGCAGCTCGGCGCCCATGTACCCACTGGCGCCGGCCACGGCCACCCGGACGGTGCTCACCGCGCCCACGCTAGCGTTTGCTGTACTGGAACTTCTGTCGCGCACCGGGCTGGCCGTACTTCTTGCGCTCACGCGCCCGAGGGTCGCGAGTGAGCAGGCCGGCCTTCTTGAGCGGCTGGCGCAGCTTCTCGTCGAAGCGCGCGAGCGCGCGCGCGAGACCGTGGCGGACGGCGCCGGCCTGGCCGGTCGGTCCCCCGCCCTTCACGGTGACGAGCAGGTCGAACTGTCCGACCGTGTTCGTGATGGCGAGAGGCTGGGCGATGATCATGCGCAGCGTCTCGCGGGGAAAGTAATCCTCGAACGCACGCTTGTTGACGACGATGCGCCCCGCGCCAGGCCTGATCCACACCCGGGCGATCGACGTCTTGCGCCGTCCCGTACCGTAGAACCGATCGAGTACCGCCGCCATCACCGTGCCTCCACCGACGTCTTGGCCGTTGTCCGAAGCGTGAGCGCCGTGGGCTGCTGCGCGCTGTGCGGATGCGAGCCGCCCCGATAGACCTTGAGCTTCTTGGCCATGGCCCGCCCGAGACGGTTCTTCGGCAGCATGCCCTGCACCGCCCACTCGATGACGCGCTCCGGATGGCGGCGCAGCATCTGCTCGGCGGAGACGTCCCTGAGGCCTCCGATGTACCCGGTGTGCCAGCGATACCGCTTGTCCGTCAGCTTGCGACCGGTCAGGTGGACCTTCTCGGCGTTGAGGACAACCACGTGGTCACCGACGTCGAGGTGGGGAGCGAAGCTCGCCTTGTGCTTGCCCCGGAGGATCGTCGCTACCTGCGTGGCCAGCCGACCCAGCACCTGCCCGTCGGCGTCGACCACGAACCACTTCCGTTCGACTTCGCTTTCCTTCGGCATCCGCGTCGGCAATTTTCTCGACTCCTCGACGTAAGTAGGCGTCCGGACAGAAAAATTTGCAACGCCATACGGTAAAGGAAAAGGCCGCCCCTGTCAACCGCGCGTCTTGTCGGGCCAGGGGCAGAGGTGGCGCACGGGGCACACGGGACAGAGAGGCTTGCGCGCGACACAGACACGACGCCCGTGGAAGATCAGCAAGTGCGAGGCCTGGGTGAGCCGGTCCGGCAGGATCTCCACCAGTTGGTCGTGCAGGTCGTCGTGGTCGTCGGAGCGAGCGAGGCCGAGGCGCTGGGACACGCGGAAGACGTGGGTGTCGACGGTGAGCGCCTCCCGGCCGAACGCGTTGCCGAGCACGACGTTGGCCGTCTTCAGCCCGATGCCCGGCAGCGCCATCAGCGCTTCGCGGTCGTCCGGAACCTGGCCGCCGTGGCTCTCGACGAGGCCCCGCGCCATACCGAGCAGCGAGCGCGACTTGGCGCGAAAGAATCCCGTCGAGCGGATGTCCTTCTCCAGCGACGGCGTGCGCGCCCGGGCCAGCTCGCGCGCGCTCGGATACTTCTTGAAGAGCGCGGGCGTCACCATGTTGACGCGCTCGTCGGTGCACTGCGCCGAGAGGATGGTCGCCACCAGCAGCTGAAAGGGGTCGCCGAAGTTCAGCGCGCACTTGGCGTCGGGATACGCCTCCTTCAAGATATCGAGGATCTTGCGCGCGCGCGCCTGCCGGGCCGCTCGGGACTCAGGCATTTCTATTCCCCGACGCGCACGGCCTGCTCCGTCACCGAGACCGGGCCGATCTCGACGGGAAACGACAGCCGGCTGGTCATGCGCTCCGTCGGATCATAGTCGCGCACGATCCAGTTCGCGAGCGCGGACGGCAGCGGGATCCAGCCGATGGCGGCTCGCTCGACCTGCAGCGCCACCCGTCCACCCGGCGCCGACAGGACGCGCAGGAGCGCCTGGAGGTCGGCGCCCGGCTGCCGTGCGGTCACGTACATCGCGCCCTTCGTGAGTCGCACGCGCGTGCGGCGAAACGGCGGGAGCTGAGCGAGGAAGGCCTGCGCGTCGTCGCCGCCGATCTCCGCGTGGCCGACGCGCAGCCGCCCGACGTCGAGCATCTCCGCGCGCCCGTTTGCCTCGAGGCTGAAGGGATTGACCAGCACCTCCTCGGCCACCAGGCCCAGCCGCCGGACGCGCAGGCGCGCGGCGTCGGTCCGGCGATGGTCGGCGAGCAGCGCCGAGTCCGCCGACAGCTCGATGCGCTTGACGCGCCCGCGGACGATGTCGCCGTCGTGCTCGATACGAACGGCGAGGTTGTCGACGTCGCGCGCCACTGCGGACAGCTGCCGGCGGATGCCCGTCTCCAGCGCACCGGCCAGTCGCTCGGGCGACATGGCGACGCCGTCCGGGATACGCCGCACGCGGACGGCGACCGTCGAGCCGTCGGGCAGCGGCAGCTCCGCGATCACCGGATAGACGCGGGCGAGCGCGGCGTCGCGCGCGAGCTGGCCGGCGGCGCGCTGCCCGGCCCCGGCGCTCCGTCCCGAGCCGGGGTCGCCGCTCTTCGTGATGACGTAATCGACGCCCACGGGATCGGCCGGCCACGCGGGACCGATCTCGAGCGGCAGTCGATCGCGGCGCGCATAGAAACGAAAATTGGCCGAGGAGAACGACGCGTGGTCCGGCAGCACGCTGACCGTGACCGGCCGGCCGCCGCTGTCGGCCACGATCGCGCGCAGCACGTCACGGTGCCGCCAGTCGGCGCGACTCGGAGCCGACTCCATCACCCACGGCACGTCGAGCACCGGCAACGCGAACGCCGGCGGAACGGCCCAGGCGACCCCGCTCACCTGGGCAAGGCCGGCGAGCCCTACGATGGCGAGGCCGGCCAGGCGCGCCGGTCCCGGCAGCGCGCCGATGGCCATGCCGCCGAGCACGGCCGCCGCGGAGAGCAGCGGCAACGTCTGACGCGCGCCCTCGGCGCGTCCGAGCGCGACGAGGACGAGCGGGACCACGAAGGAGACGATCGCAAAGCCGCGGCCGCGCAGGAGCGCCAGGACGAGCCCGAGCGCGATGAGCACCGTGGCGAGCACGCCGAGCTGCTGCACGAGCCCGGTCGCGTACCGCATTTGCGACGTGCCGACGGCGTCGACGACGCCCATCGGCGCGGTGATCAGGCGCGGGGCGTACCACGGCAGGCACGCGGCGCCCGCCACGACGACGGCGAGCGCGAAGTTCCGGATCGCGCGAAAGCTTCGCTCGTGCGCCAGCAGCCACGCGACCGCCGGCGCCACGTAGAGGACGAACGTCGGCGCGACGAGGACTCCGATCCCGAGCACGACGCCGGCCACCGCCGACATCCCGGTGCGCGTGAACCGATCGGTCCGGGACAGGACGAGCAGCGCTATGGCCACCACCGCCGCCAGCGGGACGTCGAGCTGGAAGCGCATGCTCGTCGCGACCATGATGGGCGCCGTCCCGAACAGCCACGCGGCGGGCACGGCCGCGCTCGCGCCGCCGAGATCTCGCGCCAGCAGATACGTCGCGGCCATGCCGGCGCCGAGAGCGAGAAAGATCACCACCTGTGCCGCCGCCACGTCGGAGGGATAGAGACGGTACACGACGGCCGCTGCGCACGGTACGAGCGGCGCCTCCAGCCCGGACCGGTCGCGCCGGATGCGCGACCCGAGGGCACCCACGTCATCCGCGCACACGAGCGTGCGCTCCAGCTGTCGCGCGCTGTCCCAGGCAGGCGGCCGGCGGTCCATCGCGAGCCACGCCGAGAGGGCGAGGACGAGCGCCAGCCAGGCGGCGCCGACGAGCAACCAGTCGCGACGGGTGCCGTCGGTCGCGCTCCGAGCCATCATCGTCCGAGCCGGCTCCGGATCGCGTCGGGACGGGACGGCGCCTCCCTCACCGGCGCGCCAGATAGGCCCCGAGCCGGCGCAGGCCTTCCTGGATGCGCTCCACGGACGACGCATACGAGAACCGGAGATAGCCCTCGGCGTTGGAGCCGAAAGCGGCGCCGGGCGTCACCGCGACATGGGCGTGGTCGAGGATCTCGTAGGCGAACGCCACGGAGTCACGGGCGAAGCGCTGCGCGTTGGCGAGCACGTAGAACGCGCCCTCCGGCTCGAAGCCGACGCCGAATCCGATGGCGCGCAGGCCATTCACCATGGCCCGGCGCCGCTCGGCGAAGATGCGCCGGAAGCGCACGGGCTCGTCCGCGGCCTCGCGGAGCGCGGCCACGCCGGCCGACTGCACGAACTCGTTGGTGGAGATGAAGAAGTTGCCGTGCAGGCGCTGGAGGGCGCGCGTGTGCTCGCGTGGCGCGATGATCCAGCCGAGCCGCCAGCCGGTCATGGCAAAGGCCTTGGAGAACCCGTTCAGCACGAACGCGCGATCGGTGAACTCCAGGATGGAGCGGTCACGACCGCCCTCGGTGAGCCCGTGATAGATCTCGTCGGACACGATGAACGGCCCGTTCGCCTCGGCGAGCGCCGCGATGGCCGCCATGCGATCGGCGGACAGCACGCTCCCCGTCGGATTCGCGGGCGAGTTCACGAGGATGGCCTGCGTCCTCGCGCCGAGGCGCGCGCGGATCGCCTCCGGCCGGTACTGGAAGCGGTCGGCCTCGCTCACGCCGACCTCCACCGGCACGCCGTCGGCGTAGCGCACGAAGTTCGGATAGCAGGCGTAGTACGGATTCGAGAGAATCACCTCGTCGCCGGGATCGAGGAGGTGCCCGAACAGCAGCAGCATCGCGGGCGAGGTGCCGGCCGTCACCATCACCTGCTCGCGCTCGATGCTGACGCCGTACGTCCGCGCATAGTGCTCGACGATGGCGTCGCGCAGCTCGACGATGCCGAGGCTGTGCGTATAGCGCGTGCGGCCGTCCTTGACGGCCTTCTCCAGGGCCTCTCGTACCACCAGCGGCGCCTCGAAGTCGGGCTCGCCGAACTCCAGGTGCACGACGTCGACGCCCTGTCGCGCGAGCGCGCCGGCGCGCTCGCCGACCTCGACGGCGAGGAACGGCTCGATCTCGGCGATGCGCTTCGCGAACCTCAGCGGACCGATGACAGATCCAGCCGCCGCCGGCGGCGCGCGACGCCGGTCGCGTGGGCGGCCCGCGCGACCGCCTGCGCCACCGCCGGCGCGACGTTCTTGTTGAACACGCTCGGAATGATGTACTCCTCGCTGAGCTCTCCGCGACTGACGCAGGCGGCGACGGCGCGCGCCGCCGCCAGCTTCATCTCGTCGTTGACGGTCCGCGCGCGCGAGTCGAGCAGGCCGCGGAAGAAGCCGGGGAAGCACAGCACGTTGTTGATCTGGTTCGGGTAGTCGGAGCGGCCGGTCGCCATGACGCGCACGTGACGCTCGGCGTCCTCGGGCCGGATCTCGGGATCCGGGTTGGCCATGGCGAAGACGATCGGGTCCCGGGCCATGCGCTTGACGTCGCGGACGGTCAAAATACCCGGCACCGACAGGCCGATGAAGACGTCGGCGCGCTCCACGACGTCGGACAGCCGGCCCGTCAGCTGGCGCGGATTGGTGGCGCTGGCCACCCAGCGCTTCATGAAGTCCATGCCCTGCGTCCGGCGTTTGTGGATGGCGCCGAACTCGTCGACTCCGACGATGTCCTTCACGCCGCTCGAAAGCAGGATCTTGATGGTGGCGGTGCCGGCGGCGCCCACCCCGGTGACCACCACCCGCAGCTTCCTCAGATCCTTCCTCACGATACGCAGCGCGTTCAGCAAGGCCGCCAGCACGACCACGGCGGTGCCGTGCTGGTCGTCGTGGAACACGGGCACGTCGAGCTCCTTGCGGAGCCGCTCCTCGATCTCGAAGCACCGCGGCGCCGCGATGTCCTCGAGGTTGATCCCGCCGAAGCCGGGCGCGAGGTACTTCACGGTCTCCACGATCTTGTCGCTGTCCTTGGTCGCCAGGCAGATCGGAAAGGCGTCGACGTTGGCGAACTCCTTGAAGAGCATCGCCTTGCCTTCCATCACCGGCAGCGCCGCCTCCGGCCCGATGTCGCCGAGGCCCAGCACCGCGGTGCCGTCGGTGACGACGGCCACCGAGTTCTGCTTCATCGTGAGCGAGAACGCCCGCTGGCGGTCGTCGGCGATGGCCAGGCAGACGCGGGCCACCCCGGGCGTGTACGCCATCGAGAGGTCGTCCCGCGTGCGGACGGGCACCTTGCTGCGCACCTCGATCTTGCCGCCGAGATGCATCAAGAACGTCCGGTCCGAGATGTTGACGACGCGCACGCCGGGCACGCGCTTCAGCCGGTCGACGATCTGGGTGCCGTGCTGGCTGTCGCGGGCGTTGATGGTGATGTCGCGAATGATCTGCTTCCGCTGGGACTCGACGAGGTCCACGGCGCCGATGTCGCCGCCGGCGCCGCCGATGGCGGAGGCGACCTTGCCGAGCATGCCGGGGCGGTTCTGGATCGCCACGCGGACGGTGAGGCTGTAGCTCGCGCTCGGCGCGACCAACGACATGGCTTCGCTTCTACCCTTCCGCGCAGAGCACTGTCAACTTCAGGCGGGAAGCGCGCGACGAATCTCGTCCAGCAGCAGCGTGGCGGCGCGAATCCGCTGCGAGCCGGCGTCGCCGCCCAGCGTGTGCTCGTGGCCGGAGAGGCGCCCGCGCACGGCCACACCGAGCGCTGCGCGCGCCACGGGCGGCGACGATTCCGGCACCGGCTCGACGTAGCTCGCGGCGCCGACCTCCACGCCGGCCCACTTCATCGCCGCCAGCGCCAGCGCCTGCGCCCGTCCGAGCGGCGTGGCATCCGGGCCGGCATCGACGCGCAGGGGTCCCTCGGAGTTCACGTGAGTCATGACCATGGAGCCGGCGAATCGCGCCGGGATCGAGGCTGCCAGCCGCTCCGTCGCCGCGCCGGCGGTCCCGACCTCGACCACCGCCACCTTGGTGGCCATCGCCGCGAGCCGGCGGCCGATCTCGCCCTCGAGCGTGTCCGAGTCCGCCCCGAACACGGCGTCACCCAGACGCTGGCGGATCTCGACCTCCACTGGCTCGATGAGCTGCCGGGCCTCCTCGGCATCCGCCGCCTTCGCGGCGATCCGGACGTCGACCTGCCCCAGGTGGGCCAGGGTCCCGACGGTTGGATTGGTGCCCTTCTCCATGAAGTCGGCCAGGCGCTCGCCGATGCGACTCTCGCCGAGCCCGACGCACTTCAGCACGCGCATCCGGATCTCGCCGCGGATGCCGTAGCGCTCGCGGAGATACGGCAGCGCCCGGTGCACCAGCAAGTACTCCATCTCGCGGGGAACCCCGGGCAGGGTGATCAGCGTTTTCTCTTTCTGATCGACGATGAACGCGGGCGCCGTGCCGACCGGATTCTCGACGGGCATGGCCCCGGCCGGAATGTAGGCCTGTCGTCGGTTGGAGGGAGACAGCCGGAAGCCGCGCGAGGCGAAATAGACCTCGATCTGGCGGAGGAGGTCCTCGGAAAAGACGAGCTCGCGACCTGTGGCGGCGGCGACCGCGTCGCGTGTGATATCGTCCGCTGTCGGTCCGATCCCTCCGGTCGTCACCACGACGTCTGAACGGTCCAGGGCCTGGCGGATCACAGCGGTCGTACGGGCGAGGTTGTCCCCGACAGTCGTTTTGTAGAACAGGTTGAGCCCTATCGAGGCGAAATGGCGAGCGATGACGGCCGAGTTGGTGTCCACGATCTGGCCCAGCAGCAGCTCGGACCCGACTGCAACGACCTCGGCGTGCACGGGAAAGCCCTCCGGGGGCACCAAGGATACCAGAGGAATCAAGACCTGAATACGTGAACAAGATTTCCCACATCGCTCGGCTGCGATAACTGCCCGTGGGGGCGGCGCGGTCGTTCTTACAACCGGTTAGCAAAAACGGGCACGCGGTGGCGTGTTTCTTGAAGCCAACGCAGGCATTACTGAAACGTTCCGAGAGCCGGAAGCGTCATACAGGTAAACGAAAAAAATTGGTCGGTGACACCATGACATTCCGAGAGACCGCCGTACAAGAGGGCAGCATGGACGCTGCTGAGCTGGTTCCCACCGCCGCGCTCGGCGCTGCCGAGGAAGAGCCGCGCGCGACCGCGCTCGCCGACGAAGAGACCGACGAGCTCCAGCCCGTTCCGGAAGAGGCGCTCACGCCGCTGCCGGCCAAGGGCGAGGATCCCGTTCGCCTGTACCTCAAGGAGATCGGCAAGGTGCCCCTGCTGACGGCACAGCAGGAAGTCCAGATCGGCCGTCGCATCGAGGTCGGCCAGATCGCGCTGCGCCGGGCGCTCGCCGGGATTCCGTTCGCCGTTCGCGCCCTGCTCGACGTCGGCGACCGTCTGCGGCACAACGACATCGCCGCCGACGACGTCATCGTCCTGCCCGAGGGGGGCGAGCTCGAGGCGAAGGAGATCCGGCCGGTGGTCCTGGCGTTCGCCCGCATCCGGCGCCTGGAGCGCAAGATCGCGCGGCTCGAGGAGTCGCTCGACGACAAGCGCCGGTCGGCGACCGGGCGCGCCAACGTCCAGAAGCAGATCCAGAGCTGCCGGGAAGGCATCCAGCGGATCGTGGCCGACATGCCGCTCAAGCCGGCCCTCATCGACGATCTCGTGGCAAAGGTGCGCCGCCTGTGCCAGCGCATCGATGCGCTGGCCGCGGAGACGCGCAAGAACCGGACGGCGGCTGTTACGCGGGAGCTCCGCCAGGCCGAGGCCGACGCGGGACTGCCGCGCAAGCAGCTCGTGGCGCTCCTGAAGGAGATCGAGACCAGCGACCGCACGGTGCGGCAGGCCAAGCGTGAGCTGATGGAGGCCAATCTCCGCCTCGTGGTCTCGGTGGCCAAGCGCTATCTCGGCAGCGATCTCTCCCTGCTCGACCTCGTGCAGGAGGGAAACATCGGTCTGATGAAGGCCGTCGATCGCTTCCAGTACCGCCGCGGATTCAAGTTCTCGACGTACGCGACGTGGTGGATCCGTCAGGCCATCACCCGCGCCATCGCCGACCACTCGCGCACGATCCGGATCCCGGTCCACATGGTGGAGACGCTCAACCGGATCTCGCGGGTGAACCGGAACATGGTCAACGAGATGGGGCGGGAGCCGACGCCGGAAGAGCTCGCGCAGCGCACGGGCGTGCCGGCGAAAAAGGTCCGGTTGATCCTCGAGTCCTCGCGCAAGCCGCTGTC
>DATBJF010000081.1:0-75704 GCA_036556545.1 Candidatus Methylomirabilota bacterium | reverse complement strand
GCGGAGCGTCGGAGGGTGGGGCGGGGAGATCGAGGCGCGTCACGGCTTTGCCGCGGCGCGCCGAGCGTCTGGGGGGTGTGGGGGGCCATTTCGGGGCCCCCCACGTAATTAGACATCGCGCGCGGCCGGCAGGCCCGGCAGCGATGCGGCCGCGCGGACGGCGCGCGCGATCGCGCGCGCCACGGCGTCGGCGGCGGCCACGCCGAGTCGCGTGAGATCCGCGGGCGCCTCGCCGAGCGCCAGCGCGAAGAGCGTGTCGCCGTCGAATGCCGTGTGCGGTGGTGACAGCGCGCGGGCGAAGCCCATCATGGCCAGGCTGGCGAGCTTGGCGCATTCCGGCTTGGTGAGTCGCGCGTCGGTGGCGACGACGCCGATGGTCGTGTGCTGCGGCGCCGCGAAGCGTCCAAGCTCGCCACGGCCCGACAGCAGCGCGCGCGCCGAATCGATGAGCCGGCGGCCGTCGGGAGCGTCGCGCGCGCCGGCGATGAGCGTTCCGGTGTCCGGATCGCGGACGTCGCCGACGGCATTCACCGCCACCAGCGCTCCGAGCACGACTCCGTCCACTCGCGCGCTGGCAGTGCCGACGCCGCCGCGCATCGCGCGCGCGATGCCGTGGAGCTTTCCCACCGTGGCGCCGGTGCCGACGCCGACGCTGCCTTCGGTCACCGCGCCCGCCGCCGCCCGCGCGGCGGCCGCGTAACCCATCTCGCGCGTCGGACGAACGCGTCCATCGCCGACATTGAGGTCGAACAGGAACGCGGCGGGGACGTGGGGAACGGTCGTGGGCCCGGCCGTGAAGCCGACGCCGCGCTCCTCCAGCCAGCGCATCACGCCCCATACCGCCTCGCCCCCGAAGCGGCTGCCACCGCCGAGGACGACGCCGTTCACCGTCGGCACGAGGTGGCGGGGATCGAGGTAGTCCAGGCCGAGGACGTCGTTCGCACCCCCGCGCAGCTCGACGCCGCACGTGGCCGGCCGATCGCACAGCAGGACGGTGACGCCGGTGAGGGCCGCCGGATCGTCGGCGTGGCCGACGCGGACGCCGGCCACGTCGGTGATCAGGGACGCCGGCTCACGTCGGCCGCGCTGAGCCGGCCGGACGCCACCTCGCCTGCGAGCTCGAGGCCGCGCCGGACGAGCGCCGCCGCGAACGGCTGCCGTCGCACGTCGCGGGTGCGGTCACGGAGCGCGGCCGCCGAGGCGGCGGCGATGGCGGCCGCCTGCGGACGATCGGTCACCGCGAACACGAACGCCATCTCGTCGAGCCGCCGCGCCCAGCGGTCGCGGACCTCGTCGGTGAACTCGCGCTCGACGATGCGCTCCACGATGGCCGCTTCGCGCTCGGCCTTGATCTGATCGGACACGACGAGCCGGCTCTCGCGCGTCTGCAACAGCTCGAGCGATTCCGACTGCACCGACTCCGGATCCACGAACCACGACGCCAGCTCCGGCAGGCCGAGCAGCTCCGAGACACGATCGAGCAGCTCGGGGTCGGCGGCGCCCGCCGGCACGGACGTCTCGTCGAGGGCGCCGTGCTCGAAAGCGGCCTGCCAGCGCGCAAAGGCGGCGGGCGGTGCTGAGCCGAGGCTCGTGTGCCGCGCCAGCGCCGCGCGCACGGCGCCGATGGCGCGGGGCGGCGAAACCTCGATCCACGGCAGCTTCTGATTGGCGCGCAGCGTGGCCAGCTCGGTGTCGAGGCGCCGCTTGGTGATCTCGCCGCCCGCGACCTCCAGGATGCCCACGGTGTCGTTGAGGATGAGCGAGCACAGCGCGGTACCGCCGAAGCCGCCGTCGAACAGGATCCAGGCGGCGCGCGAGCCGGTGCCGTCGATGCCGGACAGCCACGCCCGCGCCGGCCGCTCCGCTCGGCGGGCGACCACCGGCCGTGCCGCCGGCCGCGCGGGCGCCGTGACGCCCTTCTGCGAGAGCCGGTACAGTGCGCGCCGCGCGACGCGGCGCAGACCGCGCGCGGCCGGGTCCTCGCCGAGGGCGGTGATGACGGGCAGGGCGGCCGCGCCGTGCGCCTGCGCGAAGTCGCGCAGGGCGGCGTCGGCCACCGCCTCCGGCGCGCGAGCGAGCGTGGCGAGCGTGGTGGCGAGCGGGGCTCCCGCCAGCGCCGTCTCGAGCGCGGCGCGACAGGCAGCCGCGTCTTCGGTCATGCGAAGAAGGGTAGCGAAGGAGCGGTGCGGAAGTGCACGCGCCGCGCGTAGTCGAGCGCGCGCGCGTAACCCTCGAAGCGGTCGGCCAGGCGGCCGAAGAGCGAGCCCCCGGACGGTCGCACCGGCCGCGCGCTGGCGCGATCGTGCTCGGAGACGAAGCGATACGCGCGCTGCCCCTGCGTCACGTAATAGCCGGTCGAGGCGAGCTGCTCCACGCGCTCGCGAAAGACGCCGAGCATGAACAGCGTGTAGTCGCCGATGTGGCGGCGGACGGTGACCTCGCGCTCGGGCACGAACGACGGATCCTGCCAGAGCGCCTGCGCCTCCAGCAGGAGATCGACGACGCATTCCAGACGCTGTCCGGTGATGCCGCGCGGAAAGAGCTGCTCGGTGCGGGCGAAGCGCGTCAGGAGGTCGGCCAGGTAGGTGGCCACCGCTTCGTCGTGGAGGGCCAGATCGCGGAAGCTAGCCCGGAGCGCGCCGTCGAAGAAGCGCCGAAGCTCCACGAGCAAATCATAGCAAACTTGGCTAGAATTCCCGACGTCGTGGCCGACGCTACGAAACGCAGGTTGCCGTGGCTGCTCGTCTTCGCGAGCCTCGCCCTGGCCGTCCTCCTCGGTTACACGCTGTTCGTGGGATACCTGCCCGCCAAGCAGCGCATCGCCGGCCTCGAGCGCGAGCTGAAGGAGGTCTACACGCGCGAAGCGGATCTCGACACGCGGCACGCGCAGCGCGAGCGGCAGCTGCAAGCCGTCACCGCCGAGCGCGACGCGCTCGCCCAGCGCGTGGAGCAGCTCGAGCGCGAGCTGGCGCGCAGCCGGCGATCCACGCCGTGAGCCGCCGGCCGCCGCGTCCGATCCACGCCGACGAGGCCGACCCGCGCCACCGCTGGGACCGGCCGCTGCAGGCGCCGGGTCACACGCAGGTGGATTTCGAGGAGCGCGTGGACTTTCGCCGCCTGCACGGCTATCGTCTCGCGCGCGCCCGCCACGCCCTGTCGCGCTCCGGCCTCGGCGCCCTCCTCGTCTTCGACCAGTACAACATCCGCTACCTCTCCAGCACCGTCATCGGCGAGTGGGCGCGCGACAAGCTCACCCGCTGGTGCCTGCTCACCGGCAACGGCGAGCCGTGGGTGTGGGACTTCGGGTCCGCCGCGCGCCACCACAAGCTCTACGCCCCGTGGATCCCCGAGCGACAGTCGCTGGCCGGACTGGTCGGCCTGCGGGGCGCGGTCTCGCCGAAAGCGGGACTCTTCAAGAAGGCCGCCCAGGAGATCCGCGAGATTTTACGGGCGGAGGGCGTGGGCGACCTGCCGCTCGGCGTCGACGTCGTGGAGCCGCCGTTTCTCTTCGCGCTGCAGGAGCTGGGCCTCGCGATCCGCGACGGGCAGCAGGTGATGCTCGAGGCGCGGATGCTCAAGAGCCAGGACGAGCTCACGCTGCTGAACATGGCGGCGGCCATGGTGGACGGCGTGTACCAGGACATCTTCGAGGCGCTGAAGCCCGGCATCCGCGAGAACGAGATCGTGGCCCTCGCCAACGAGCGGCTCTACCGGATGGGCGCCGACAACGTGGAGGCCATCAACGCCATCTCCGGCGAGCGCTGCAGTCCGCATCCGCACAACTTCACCGATCGCCTGATCCGGCCGGGCGACCAGGCGTTCTTCGACATCATCATGTCGTTCGTGGGCTACCGGACCTGCTACTACCGCACGTTCAGCGTCGGCAAGGCCACGCGCCCGCAGCTCACCGCGTACAAGAAGGCGCGCGAGTGGATGGACGAGGCCATCGCGCTGATCAAGCCAGGAATCACCACCGACAAGATCGCGCGCGCGTTCCCGAAGGCGGCGGACATCGGCTTCGAGACCGAGATGGCCGCGTTCGGCCTGAACTTCTGCCACGGCATCGGGCTCGGCCTCCACGAGCGCCCCATCATCAGCCGGCTGAACTCGTTCGACGACCCCATGGAGCTCCAGGCCGGAATGATGTTCGCGGTGGAGACGTACTGCCCGGCCACGGACGGCGTCTCCGCCGCGCGCATCGAGGAGGAAGTGATCGTGACCCCGGCCGGAGCGCAGATCATCACGCTCTTTCCCGCCGACGAGCTGCCGATCGCCAACCGCTATTGAAACGCCCCGTGTCAACCTGAGGGCCTGGGGGGGGTACGGCAAGCGGGTGGAGCGAGTGATCGACCACATCCGCGCGCACCTCGACGAGGACCTCACCCTGGCCGGCCTCGCCGCGGTCGCGAACTTCTCGCCGTTTCACTTTCACCGCGTCTTCAAGGCGACCACGGGGGAGACGCTCTTCGAGCTCGTCCAGCGGCTGCGCGTGGAGCGCGCGGCCGGCGCGCTGACGGCCCGGCCGGACCAGAGCGTGCTGGCGACGGCGCTCGACCACGGGTTCGCCTCGGCCGCGACGTTCGCCCGCGCCTTCCGGGCCCGCTTCGGCATGAGCGCGACCGAGTGGCGGGCCGGGGGTGCGCGGCGCTTCGGCCGGGCCCGGGAGCGCGAGCGCAATCGCGGCAAACACGTTGGCAAGCCAGGCAAAGCTCGCGGGCGCGCTCGGGGGAAGACTCCTCGCAAGGAGGACGCGATGAGCATTCATGTCAGCGAGCAGCCCTCGTACCACGTCGCCTACATGCGCTACGTCGGTCCCTTCGGACCGCACGGCATTCCCGAGCTGTGGAGGCGCCTCAACGAGTGGATCGAGGCGCACGGCCTGAGCGGGCCCACGCGGACGACGCTCGGCATCGCCTACGACGATCCGTCGATCACGGCGCCCGACAAGACGCGCTACGACGCCTGCGTGGTGGTGCCGCACGATTTCAAGGCCGACCGTCTCGTCGAGATGATGGACGTCCCGGGCGGCACCTACGCCGTCGCCCGGTTCGCCGGCAGTCCGCGCGACATCGTGGCCGCGTGGAACGCCGTCTTCGCGGGGTGGCTGCCGAGCAGCGGCTACGAGCCGGACGACCGCCCCTGCTACGAGCTGTACCGGGGAGATCCGACCGTCGACGCCAGGCGCGGCACGTTCCGCTGCGAGCTGTGCCTGCCCGTGCGCGCGGTGCGATAGGAGCCGGTCGGTCCCTAGGCCACCTCGGGTCGTGCGCGACCGAGCTCGGCGGCGCGGCGCTGCATCTCGTCGTCGGAGACGTCCTCGATCTTCTGCGACAGGGTCCAGCGGTAGCCGAACGGGTCCGTGATCTCGCCGTTCTTGTGACCGTAGAACTGGTTCTGGACGGGCCGGGTGAGCCGTCCCCCCGCGGCCACCGCGCGGCGGACGGCCTCGTCGGCATCGGCCACGGCGACGAAGAGCTGCATGTGCGCGCCCTTGAGGGTGAGCGGGCTCACGAAGCCGTGCTCGGGGTGCTCGTCGGCCAGCATGATGGTCGTGGCGCCGATGCGGATCTCGGCGTGGCCGACGCGCCCCGTCGGGTCGGTGATGCGCTTGAACGTCTCGCGGGCGCCGAAGGCAGCGACGTAGAAGTCGATGGCCTTGGCGGCGTCTCGCATGCACAGGTACGACGTGACCTCGGACACGGGACTCGCAGGCGTGCTCATGGGCGTCTCCTCGGTGCTAGGATCAGCGCGCGGCCAGGTGTCGCCGGGAAGAGTATCGCAGCCGGGGAGGTTCCGCATGCCGAGCGCGACCAGGAAACCGATCTCCGCGGACTCGCACGTCACCGAGCCGCCGGGGACCTACATCGACCGCATCGACCACCGCTTCAAGGACCGCGCCCCGCGGATGGTGCGCGATCCACGGCGCGGCGACATGTTCCTGATCGAGGGCCTCGACAAGCCGGTGCCGATGGGCCTCATCGCCGCCGCCGGCAAGAGCGCCGAGGAGCTCGCGATGTTCGACGCGCGCTTGGAGGACATGCACCGCGGCGGCTGGGATCCCGAGGCGCGCCTGGCCGATCAGGACCGCGACGGCGTCGGCGCCGAGATTCTCTACCCGACCGTCGGCATGCTGCTCTGCACGCATCCCGACTTCGACTTCAAGCACGCGTGCTTCGAGGCCTACAACAGCTGGATCGCCGAGTATTGTGCGACGCATCCCGAGCGGCTGCTCGGCATCGGCCAGACGGCGATGCGCTCCGTGGCCGACGGCATCGCCGATCTCGAGCGCATCACGGCGCTCGGCCTGCGGGGCGTGATGATGCCCGGCAACCCGGCCGTGGCCGACTACGACGACCCCATGTACGGACCGTTCTACGAGGCCGCCGCCGATCTCGGGCTGCCGCTGAGCTTTCACATCCTCACCAGCGCAGGCGACCAGAAGCGCACGCGCGGGCCGCGCCTGAACGCGTTCATGAGCATCATTCGCGGCTGCCAGGACATCATCGGGACGTTCATCTTCGGCGGCGTCTTCGAGCGTCATCCCCGCCTGAAGCTCGTCTGCGTCGAGGCCGACGCCGGCTGGGTGCCGCACTTCATGTACCGCATGGACCACGCGTACGACCGCCACCGGTACTGGCTGCCGGCGGGGACGCTCACGCGCAAGCCGAGCGAGTACTTCCGCGAGCACGTCTACACGACCTTCCAGGACGACTGGGTCGCCTTCAAGGTCAGCGACCTCTGCAACGTGCGGCGCCTGCTCTGGGCCAACGACTTCCCCCACAGTGACTCCACGTGGCCGAACTCCCAGGCGCTGCTGGCCACCCACGCCGCCCATCTCAGCGAGGTCGACCGCGCGCGCGTGTTGCACGACAACGTCAGCGAGCTCTACGGGCTCGCCGGGTGACCGCCGCCCGCGACTGCATGCTGTGTCGTGCGGAGCGGATCACGCCCTGGTACCACGAGGACGACGTGTGCTGGATCGCCGAGTGCGACATCTGCGCCGTCCCGATGGTCGTCTGGCGCTCGCACGGCGTGACGCCGCCGGCCGCCGAGCGCGACCACATGCTGGCGCGCCTGCGCGAGGTCGCGCGCGCGCAGGTCGGGGCGTTCTGGCTCGACGACCACATGCGCAACATCCCCGACCACTGGCATGCGCACGCCCGGCCTGACGGCGGCTTCTTCGGCCGCTGACGGGCGCGCCGCGGCGCGGCGCCCGCGGCCGTACGCTACGATGGCCCCATGAAGGCCCTGCGCCGACTCACGATGCTCGCCGTCGCCCTGGCCGCATCGGTCGCCCACGCGGGCGACGCCACCCTCCCCGACTTCGCCTGGGGCACCGCCAGGGCGGCCGTGCGGGAGGCGCTGCCGAAGGGCTTCGGCGCGTGCCATGCGACCGACGGCACCCCGTTCGGCACCGAGGCCTGCCCCGTCGCCGTCGAGGGCGACCGTCTCTCGCCGTTCGCAACGTGGCTCTATTTTCGCGACGGCGCACTCGTCGGATGGGTCGTGCGCAGCGACCCTGCCGACCGGATGGCGCTGGTGGCGGCCCTGCGAGAACGGTTCGGAGCGCCGACCGAGGAATCGGACGCGCGCATCGCCTGGCGCGGTGCGGTGGCCGTCGCGTGGACGAGCTTCGCGCTGAGGGATGGCGACTTCGATGCGACGTACGCGGTGACGCTCGACGCGCTCGTCCGCGCGCCGGCGGACCGCGAGGCCGCGCGCGTGCGTGCCGAGCTGCAGCGCCGCGGGCCGGCGCCGCCAGCCACGCCGCGGGCGGAAGAGCGCACGGAAGACCCGGGTCGCCGGCCGGGCGCCGACGAGTCGAGCGTCGCCGGCAAGCGCGATGACCCCCGGCGCCAGCGCCCGCTACACTGGCTCTTCGGGCGCTAGGCGCTAACCCTTCGGTAGCCCGAGGACCCGCTCGCCGATGATGTTGCGCTGGATCTCGCTCGTCCCGGCCGAGATCGTGTACTGGCGCGCCGCGATCAGCCGGTTGAACCACCGGGGCGCGTCGGGGACCGTCTCGGTCGGACGGTTGACGATCGCGTGCATGCCGAGCAGCTCGCCGGCGGCGTCGGCGATCCTGACCCCGAGCTCGGAGCCGGAGAGCTTGAGCACCGACCCTTCAGGCCCGGGCGGCTCGCCGCGGAGCTGCCGTGTGAGGTTGCGATAGCGCGTGTAGCGCATGGCCTCACAGTCGATCACGAGCTGGGCCAGGCGCTGGCGGATGCGCGGATCGTCCCACGCGGACCCGCCGTCGACGCGCAACCGCCGCGCAACCGCGATGAGGCCGGCGACCTGCCCGATCGGGTTGCGCGCGCCCGTCGAGTGACGTTCGTACATCAGCGTGGTCGTCGAGACCTTCCAGCCGTGGTCGATGGGCCCCAGGAGCTGTGACCGGGGCACCACCACGTCGGAGAAGAAGACCTCGTTGAAGTGCGGATGCCCGGTCATGAGGACCAGCGGCCGCACGGTGATGCCCGGGCTGTTCATCGGCACGAGGAACGCCGAGATGCCCTGGTGCTTCGGCACGTCGGGGTTCGTACGCGCGAGCAGGAAGATCCAGTGCGCGTACTGCGCGCCGGACGTCCACACCTTCTGGCCGTTGACGACGAAGTGATCGCCGCGGTCGAGGGCGCGCGTGGCCAGGCTGGCGAGGTCGGAGCCGGCGCCGGGCTCCGAGAAGCCCTGGCACCACACCTCGTCGCCGCTGAGGATCGACGGCAGGTGCCGGTGGCGCTGCGCGTCCGTCCCCCAGTGGATGATGGTGGGGCCGATCAGGTTGAGGCCCATGTTGCCGGGCAGCACCGGCGCGCGCGCGGCCGTGTACTCCTCGTCCCAGATGACCCGCTCGATCAGCGTCGCCGCGCGGCCTCCGTACTCCTTGGGCCAGTTGATGCCGACCCAGCCGGCCGCGTGCATCGTCTTCTGCCACGCCCGGCGCCGCTCGAACGTGTCCCGGTCGCTGGCGACACGATCGTCGGCGGCATCGTCGAGACAGAGGTCGGACGGCAGGTTGGCGGCGAGCCAGCCGCGGAACTCCTTGCGAAAGGCCTCGTGCTCGGGCGCGTACTCGAAATCCATCGGGCTCTCCTCAGCGGTTCGGAGAGACGGGCAGGCCGCTCAGTCCGGCCAGGACGTCGAAGACGGTGGCGAAGTCGCGCGCCCCGAGCCCGAGGCCGCGGGCCGTCGACAGCCATTCCTGCGTGAGGGCCGTCGTGGGCAGCGTCACCCCGCTCGCGTGCGCCTGGTCGAGCGCGAGCTGGAGATCCTTCTGCATCATCCCGACGTCGAACCAGGCATCGCGAGGCATGGCGCCGACCACGAACGGCCCGCGATACTTCAGCATGGGCGACGCCACGACCGATTTGAGCAGCGCCTCGACGGCGGTGGCGCGCGCGACCCCGGCCTTCTCGGCCAGCAGCACGGCCTCGCTGAAGGCGAGGATCTGGACGGCCAGGCCGAGGTTGGTGGCGATCTTCATGGTCTTGGCGATGCCGAGCGCGCCGACGTGCGTGAGGCCGCCCGGGCCCATGACCTCGAGATAGGGTTTGACGCGCTCGAGGGCGGCGGCCTCACCGCCGACCACGATCGACGCCTGCCCCTGCTCGACCGTGATGGTGCTGCCGGATACCGGAGCGTCGAGCATCGTGGCGCCTCGCCGCGCGACGGCCTCGCCCAGCTCGCGCGTCAAGGTCGGGCTCACCGTGCTCATCTCGACGAAGACGGCGCCGCGGCCAACGCCGGCGACGATGCCGTCCGGGCCCAGGGCCACCGCGCGCAGCGCGGCGTCGTCGGTCACCATGCTGAACACCGCCGTGGCCGCTTCGGCGGCCTCCCGTGGCGTGGCAGCGCGCTCGAGTCCGGCGCGCTCGAGCGCGCGGGCCTTGGCGGGCGTGCGGTTGTAGCCGGTGACGGCGTGGCCCGCGTCGAGCAGTCGGCGCGCGAGGCGGCTGCCCATGGCGCCGAGGCCCACGAAGCCGAGGCTCGCCATCAGCGCGCGTCGGTAACGGCGATGGCGCTGATCTCGATCTTGCAGCGCGCGTGCGTGGCCAGCCGCGAGACCTCCACCGTGGTGGTCGTCGGCAGGTGGCCCTGGAGGTACTCGGCCCACACGCGGTTCAGCTCGTCCTGCTCGTCCACGTCGGTGAGGAAGCGCGTGGCCGACACGAGATCGCCGAGGCCGCAGCCGGCGGCTTCGAGCGTGCGCTTGAGGTTCTCCATGGCCAGCACGGCCTGCTCGCGCATCGTCGGCGGCAGGTCGAACTCCTCCTCGCGATGCGGGTGGCTGTGGTAGACGGCGGCCGCCGTCACGCCGGACAGGAACACCAGCGAGCCGCGCCGCACGACGATGCCCGGCGCGTACGGCATGTGGACGTCGGGGCGCCGGTCGGCGTGATGCACGACGGCGAAGTCCTTGGCCATCACTCCTCCAGCAGCTTGAGCACGCGCTCGTTGACCTCCCGCGTGCCGAGCGAGATGCGCAGATGGCCCGGGAATCCGACGGCGTCACCGTCGCGGACGAGGATGCCGGCGCGCGCCAGTCTCTCGCGGACCCGCGCCGGGTCGCCGACGCGCACGAGCAGGAAGTTCGCCTGCGACGGCGAGCACACGATTCCGCGCTCGGCGAGGCCGGCCATGACGAATCGGCGCTCCTCCAGCACGAGCTGCCGCGTCCGCGCCGCGTGCTCCGGATCACCGAGCGCGGCCAGCGCGGCCACCTGACCGAGGCGATTCACGTTGTACGGCGCCCGCACGCGGTTGAGGCGATTCATGGTCTCGAGGGAGCCGATGGCGTAGCCGATGCGGAGTCCGGCGAGGCCGGCGATCTTCGAGAACGTGCGAAGCACGAGCAGCCGCGGATGGTCGGCGAGCAGGGTGACGCCGTCGGGATACTCGGGGTCGTCCACGAAGTCGTGGTAGGCCTCGTCGAGCACGATCAGCGGCGGATCGTCGCCGAGGGCGGCCAGGAACGCCAGCAGCGGGCGCCGGGGGATGATCGTGGCCGCCGGGTTGTGCGGCGAGCAGAGGAAGACCGCCTTGGTCCGCGCCGTCACGCGCCGTCGCATGTCTTCGAGATCGGTGTGGTAGCCCGCGAGTGGGCTCTGCACCATCCGCGCGCCCGCGATGTGCACGCCGGTCGCGTACGGCTCGAAGGACGGGTGTGGCATGACGACCTCGTCGCCGGGATCGAAGGCGGCCAGCGCGATCAGCGTGATCAGCTCGTCGGCGCCGTTGCCGACCACGATCTGCGAGGGCGCCACGCCGAGCGGGCGGGCGAGCGCCTCGCGCAGCGCGGTGCTGCCGCCGTCGGGATAGAGATGGACGTGCGGTGCCTCGCGCCGCAGCGCCTCCACCACGCGGGGCGACGGGCCGAGCGGATGCTCGTTGGCCGAGAGCCGCACCAGCTCCGCCACGCCGAGCTCGGCGGCCAGCGTCTCCAGCGGCTTGCCCGCCTCGTAGGGCGTGACCGAGTCGATCGCGGCGCGCCACAGCTTTCGCACCGGCGTATTGTAGCCGCTTCCGGGAGGTCCCGGTCGACATCGCGGCCCGTACGGTACATCATCCCCGCCGTGATCACCTCCGCGGATGCCGTCGTCATCGGCTCCGGCGCTTTCGGCGCTAGCGCGGCCTACCATCTTGCGCGTCGCGGCGCCCGAGTGGCTCTGCTCGAGCGCGCGCCGCGTGTGGCTTCGCAGACCTCGCCGCGCGCCGCCGGCCTGTCGAGCCAGGTGCGCTCGACGCCCGCGCTCACGCGGCTGGCCCAGCGGGCCGTCGTCAAGCTGGCGGCATTCAGCGCCGAGACGGGCCAGCCTCTGCGCTTCACACAGAGCGGCGCGCTCAAGATCGCGCGGACCGACCGCGACGCCGAGCAGCTTTCGCGCGAGGTCGTACGCGGCGCCGCCGTCGGCGTGCCCATCGACTTCGTCTCGACCAGCGACGCGCGCCGGCGGCTCCCGATCCTCGGCGAGCGCGGTATCGTCGCCGTCACGTGGAGCCCGACGGACTGCAACGTGGAGCCGTCCGAGCTGCCGCTGGGCTACTGCCGCGCCGCGGAGGCGCTCGGCGCTACCGTGCTGACGTCGACGCCGGCCACCGGCTTCGACACCGGCCCGCGCGGCGTCGAGGCGGTGCGGACACCGGCCGGCCGGATCGCCACGCGCGTGGTGCTGGACGCCGCCGGCGCGTGGGCGCGCGGCATCGCCACCGGGCTGGGGGGACCGCTGCCCGTCGTGGCGACGCGGCATCAGCTGCTGATCACCGAGCCGATCGCGGGCGTGGGACCCGAGTTTCCGATTGCGCGTGTCATCGACGCCAACGTCTACGTGCGGCACGAGCGTGGCGGCCTCATGCTTGGCGGGTACGAAGCCGATCCACTCCAGCCCGACCCGAAGGCGCTGCCAGGGGACATGGCGGACCTCCCGCTCGACATCGACGTGCTCTGGCGGCTCGCGCAGAGTGTCCGGGAGCAGTTCCCGATTTTCGGGGATCCGTCCATCCGCGTCGCGGAACATCGCGGGGGGCTGCCGACAATGACGACGGACGATCGGTACCTCGCGGGGCCGCTGCCCGGCGTGCCCGGAGCGTGGGTCATGAGCGGCTGCTGCGTCGGCGGCCTCAGCGTCTCGCCCGCCCTCGGCGAGGCCATGGCGGAGTGGATCCTCGACGGCGCCCCGTCGCTCGACCTCTCCGAGATCTCCACCGCGCGATTCGCCGGCGTGGATCTCGACGACGAAACGCTGCGCGAGCGTTGCCGGCTCGCCTATGCGAGCCACTATCGCGCGACCGCGGACGACCGTACGATCCCGCTGCAATGACCGCGCTATGCCGGCTCGAATCGGATCAAGTACGGGCCCGGGGCGCCGCTGGGCAGTCGTGCGATGACGCCCACCACGCGCACGGGCTTCGAGGTGTCGAGACCGTCGTGCTTCAACCGTTCCGCGAAGTGAGCGGGCAGCGTGCGGATATCGATGAGACGTCCGCGCTCGTCCGGCAGCGGCGTGATCGTGACGCCGTGATTTCTGAGATCGGCAACGTCGAACGCCAGCATGACGGATCACCTCCTGGTACGTCGTGAGAGCAAGTCTGTCGCCACGACGAGGGAGGTCCGAGGTCCTACCACTTCACCAGTGCTCAGCGAGTCGACGATACGGGCGCTGGTACGACGGTGACGACGACGACGGCACTGAAGCCTTGCTGGCCCGCGGCGTCGCCGATGTGAGCGACATATCGGATGGTGGTCGGCGCCGTGACCACCGGCGCCGTCAACGTGATGGGCGTGCCCACGAACGGCGCGCTCGATCCGCTGGTGTTGCCGGCGGTGCAACAGCCGGGCGCGGTCGGATCGACGGGATCCCAGTGGACGTGGATGTGGTTGACGCCACCGCTGCGCGTCCACGACACCTCGAACTGCTGTCCGCTCACGAGCCTGGCCGGCGGCGGCGTCTCCCAGGCAATCGTCGGCGCCGGCGGCGGGTTCACGAGAACGGGAACGACGATGCTGAAGCCCTGCTGCCCGGCGGCGTTGCCGACGTGAGCGACATACCGAATCGTCGTCGGCGTCGACACGATCGGCGCGCGGAGCGTGGCCGGCGAGCCGAGGAAGGTTCCGCTCGATCCGCTGGTGTTGCCGGCCGTGCAGCATCCCGGGGCGGTGGGATCGACGGGATCCCAGTGGACGTGGATGTGGTTCACGCCGCCGCTACGCGTCCACGACACTTCGAACTGCTGTCCGCTGGCGAGTGTCGACGGCGGTGCGGTCTCCCACCTGATCGTCGGCGCCGGCGGCGGGTTCACGAGAACGGGAACGACGGCGCTGAAGCCCTGCTGCCCGGCGGCGTTGCCGACGTGGGCGACATATCGAATCGTCGTCGGCGTCGCGACGACCGGCGCGCGGAGCGTGGCCGGCGAGCCGAGGAACGTCCCGCTCGACGCGCTGGTGTTGCCGGCCGTGCAACAGCCGGGCGCGGTCGGATCGTCGGGATCCCAGTGCACGTGGATGTGGTTGAGGCCGCCGCTACGCGTCCACGACACCTCGAACTCCTGGCCGCTCGCGACCGTGGCCGGCGGCGGCGTGGCCCAGGCGATCGTCGGCGGTGGCGGCGGGCTCACGGTGACGGCGGCGACGGTGCTGAAGCCCTCCTGGCCCGCGGCGTTTCCCACGTGCGCCACGTAGCGAATGGTCGTCGGCGTGCTGACGACCGGCGCCCGGAGCGCGGCGGGCGAGCCGAGGAAGGAGGCGCTCGAGCCGCTCGTGTTGCCGCCCGCCGGGCAACATCCCGGGGCGGTGGGGTCGACGGGATCCCAGTGGACGTGGATGTGATTGACGCCGCCGCTGCGCGTCCACGACACCTCGAACGGCTGCCCGCTCGCGAGCGTGGCCGGCGGCGGCGTCTCCCAGGCGATGGCCGGCGGTGGCGGTGGGCTCACGGTGACGGCGACGACGCTGCTGAACCCTTCCTGCCCGGCGGCGTTGGTGACGTGAGCGGCATAGCGAATGGTCGTCGGCGTCGTGACGATCGGCGCCCGCAGCGTGGTCGGCGAGCCGAGGAACGTGCCACTGGAGCCGCTGGTATTGCCGCCGCTACAGCAGCCGGCCGCGGTGGGATCCACGGGATCCCAGTGGACGTGGATGTGATTGACGCCGCCGCTGCGTGTCCACGAGACCGTGAATTCCTGACCGCTGCGCAGGGTGGCCGGCGGCGGCGTCTCCCAGGCGATGGTGGGCGGTGGCGGCGGGCTCACGGTGACGGCCACGACGCTGCTGAACCCTTCCTGCCCGGCGGCGTTGGTGACGTGAGCGGCATAGCGAATGGTCGTCGGCGTCGTGACGGTCGGCGCCCGCAGCGTGGTCGGCGAGCCGAGGAAGGTGCCACTGGAGCCGCTGGTATTGCCGCCGCTACAGCAGCCGGCCGCGGTGGGATCCACGGGATCCCAGTGGACGTGGATGTGATTGACGCCGCCGCTGCGCGTCCACGAGACCTCGAACTGCTGCCCGCTGGCGAGCGTGGCCGGCGGGGGCGTCTCCCAGGCGATCGTGAGCGGCGGCGGCGGGGTCACGGTGACGGGGATCACGGTGCTGAAGCCTTCCTGTCCCGCGCTATTCGCGATGTGGACGACATATCGAATCGTTGTCGGCGTCGTGACCAGCGGGGCCCTCAGCGTGGCGGGCGACCCGAGCAGCGTCGCGCTCGAGCCGCTCGTGTTGCCGCTGGTGCAGCAGCCAGGCGCGGTCGGATCAGCGGGATCCCAGTGGACGTGGATGTGATTGACGCCGCCGCTGCGCGTCCACGAGACCTCGAATTCCTGGCCGCTGCGGAGCGTCGACGGCGGTGGCGTGGCCCACGTGATGGTCGGGCCTGGCAGCGGCGTGACGACGACCGGAACGACGGCCGTGAACGCTTGCTGTCCGTTCCCGGCGTTTCGGACATGCGCGGCATATCGGATCGTCGTCGTCGTGGCCACGCCAGGCGCCGTTAGCGTCGTCGGCGTGCCCATCAACGTGCCGGTCGAGCCGCTCGGGCTCGTCGGTCCGCCCGCGCAGCAGCCCGCGGCCGTCGGATCCAGCGGGTCCCAGTGCACATGGATGTGGTCGAGGTTGCTGCTTCGCGTCCAGGACACCGTGAACGTCTGTCCGCTCGTGGCGGTGACCGGCGGCGGCGTCTCCCAGGCGATGCTCGGCGGCCCGATTCGATCGAGGGCCGCTGCGATGCGGATCCTCGGTTTCGTTACGCCGCGCCCCGAAACCACGCCGCCGCTTGCCTGCAAGGCGCTCAGGATCTCGGCAACGGTTGCCGACGGCACTGCCTGCTTCAGCACGGCCCAGGCCGCGGTGACGTGAGGCGCGGCCATGGACGTGCCGTCACCTGGAGCGAAGCCGTCTCCCGGTACCGAGGAGTTGATGGACACACCGGGGGCGAACAGTGAGAGGAACGACGCGATGTTAGAAAAGCCGGCGACGGCGTCGTTCTTGTCCGTCGCGCCGACACTGACGGCGGACGAGATACAGCCAGGCGAGGAGATCGCAGTGGAATGTCCTTGGTTCCCCGACGCCGCGATGGTCGCAATGCCGAAGGACCGAAGCGTGTCGACCAACGGCTTCATCGGGTCGGTGTCGCATGCGCTCGTGAACGCACCGCTTCCGAGGCTGAGATTGACCGCGGCGAAATTGTGGACCGAGCGGAGCGTGACGATTCGGTCGAGCGCCGCCATGATGTCGCTGGTGAAGGCACCGAGACATACGCCGTTGGGACACGACGGATGATCGATCCGGCTGAACACCTGGTACGCGGCGATGCGTGCTCCGGGAGCGATACCCGAGAACGACACGTGACCGGCGCCGTTGCCCGCCGCAATCCCGGCAACGTGCGTGCCGTGTTCGCAGCCCTCCACGAGGCATGGTCGTGCCGCTCCCGCACCAATTTGTGTCCTGATTCCGTTCGGACACAAGCTCGACGCGACCGTGCCGGCTGCCGAGAAGCACGCCTCCTCGACAACCTTGCCGCTGAGAAATCGATGGTCGCCGTCCACACCCGTATCAACGATCGCGACGACTGTTCCGCCGCCGTCATACCCACGGGTCCACGACGGCGGCGCCTGCACAATGGACGCGCTCTGGCTCAGCGCCAGCGACACCAGCCGGTCCTCCGCCACCCGCGCGGCTTCGAATCCAGCCGCTTCCAGCTCGGCGAGGCCGTGCGGGCCGACTTCGACGGCGATGAAGGGCACCGTTTGATAGCGATGCAGCACCCGGACATGCGCGCTCAGCTTCTTGAAGAGACGGGCCTGCACGCCGTTGATATCCAGACGCTGGACGGCGGCGGCGGCATGATGGCGGAACTCGCCCTCCGGAACGTGGCGCCCCGCCGGCAGCCGCAGCTCCACGAGCACCCGCACGGCGCCTTCCACCGAGATCCGATCGCGTACTTCGCGCGGCACCGGGACACGGCCGTCGTCGGAAGACCCGCGCGCGACGTAGAGCTGGCTCAGCACGAGAACGACCAGGAGCGCGAGGCCGCTCCCCAGCCGCACCGTGTCGCGACGTCGCTTCACCGCGAGCGGTCTGGAGTACTGCGCGAAGGCCGTCCCGCTGACGGCAGGGTTACCGTGTCCTCGACCACCCGCGCCACGTGCGCCATGGCCTCGATGGCACGCAGCGCCGACGGGCCGATCTCGAGGGCGAGGAAGGGCACGCTCGCGTATCGCTGAAGCACGACGGCGTCGGTGCCGTGCAGGCCCGCGATCACCGCCTGCTGGGCGGTCGCGATGGCGGAGCGCTGGGAGGCGATCGCATCAGGGCCGGGGAGGTCGCCCTCCGGCCGAAAACCTTCGGGGGCGTGCAGCTCCACGAGCACGCGAGCCCGCCCCTGGGCGACGGCGGCCGCGACGGCAGGGGAGATGGCGGGGGAGGCCGCGCCCGCCGGCGCCATGGCGCATCCCCCCGACAGCACGACCGCGATAACGGCCGCCCGGGACACCAGCTGCCGACCCATGGGTGCTCCCTCGATAGATCGATCAGCCAATCGGCTAACGCGTGAGAATTCGCGCGGGGACTATGGCAACCGCGCCCGTGCCTTGTCAAGGCGTTCCCGCGCGCGTCAGCGTGTATCGCCCGGCACAGCTCCGCTTCGGCGGCGAGCCTTGTACCGCTCGATCGCCGCCTGGAGATCGTCTCGCTCCTCGCAGCGCGTGCGACAGAGCCGGTTCAGCGCGGCGAGATGCCGCTCGGCGCCCGCGAGGTCGCCGGCCATCAGGTACGCCTCGCCGATGTACTCGTGCGCGCCGCGGTGATCCGGCGAGAGCCGCAGCGCCTCGTGGTAGTGGCGGAAGGCACGGTCGAGGTCGCCGCTCTTGCGATAGGCGAACCCCAGGAGGTTGTGCGTGTCGGCGTCGCCCGGATCGCGCGCGAGCGCCTCGTTCAGCAACCGGATGGCGTCGCCGTACTGTCGGCCGCGGATGGCCTGGCGCGCGGCGACGTAGCTCGGGTCGCGGGCGACGTTCGGATCGTCGTCCTCGTCGACGCCGGCGGCGCCCCCGGCCGCGGCCAGCACGAGCACGATGGCCGCGCACCAGGGGCGAACCGCCCGCCGCATCGACCTAGCGGGACGACATGAAGGCGCGGGCGTGCCGGATCTCGGGGCGATCGGCGTCGCTGCTGCCGATCTGCTGCATGAGTCGGTCGTAGTGGGCACGGGCCCTGGCGCGATCGCCGGTCAGCTCGGCGGCGCGCGCCGCCCCGTAGATGCCGCGGAACCGGTTCGGCTCCTTGGCCATCGAGGCCTCGTACTGCGCGAGGGCCTCCGCCGGCCGGTTCAGCTCGAGGAGCATGTCACCGAGCAGCTCGCGCGCCGGCAGGATCGGGCCCGGCGTCACCACGTGCTTCTCGGTCCGATCCTCGTGATCGGCGGCCGCGCGCATCGCGGCGACCGCCTCGGCGTCCTTGCGCTCGGCGCGCAGCGCCCACGCCGTCGCCACCTTGGCCTGGACCTCCGCCTGCTCGGCCCAGTAGCCCAGCTTGCGCTCGGTCAGGAACTGCTGGAGCCGGTTGAGGCGCTCCATCTCGCGGCGCGCGCCGGCGGCGTCGCCGCTGCGCGCGGCGCCGATCGCGCGGGCGAAGGCGTTGATCGACTCCGCCTGCGGAAAGCGCTTCCAGTCCGCCTCCGTGATGCCGGCCGGCGGCTCCAGCTTCGCCGCCTCGGCCCAGCGGCCGCGCTCGAGCGCGAGCCGGGCGGGGATCGCGGCAAGACCGAAGGCGGTGCCGAACCCCGTGCGGCCCGGCTCCGGCCGGACCGCGGTCGAGTCCGTGTAGACCTTCGCCGCCGCGGCGTCCTCGGCGAGCTGCAGGTGGGCGTACACCATGTAGTCCATGCCGTGCGCCGTGTAGAGGGCGTCGCCCACGGCGGCCTTGACGCTCTGCTGGTTGGCGAGGATCGACTCGCGCCAGTAGCCGACGCGAGTGAAGATGTGCGACGGCATGTGCTGCGCGTGCGGCGCCGCCGGCGCGATCGCCGCGTAGCGCTTGGCGGCGTCCAGGCCCTTGTTGGCGATCGGCGGGTAGTCGTAGCTGTGGATCAGGTAGTGCGCGATGCCCGGGTGCTGCGGGTGCGCGGCGAACAGCGGCTCCAGCACCCCGGCCGCCTTGAGGGGCCGCGCGAACGTCTTGTCGTTCAGGTCATGGTTGGCGCTCACCGCCAGCGCCGAGAGGATCTTCGCCTCGACGTCGTCGGGATAGCGCTGCGCCAGCTGCTCCATCGCGGCCTCGTAGGCGAGGGCGCGCGTGCGATGCGGCGTCGTCGCGTGGTCCTTGTACAGGAGATCGAGGGCCGCGATGTAGTCGCGCTCGCGCGGCGTGCCGGCGCCCACCTGCCTGGCCTTCTCGATGGCGTCCGCACCTTCGGCGACCTTCAGGCTGACGGGCCAGGCGAACGGATTGTCGGCGGCGACCATCGCGAGCCCCCACCAGGCCATGCCGCACTTCGGATCCAGCGCGGTGATCTCGCTGAAGGTCTGCTGCGCCTTCTTCCACGCGAAAGAATGATAGAGGGCCATCGCGTGGCTGAACTTCTGCTGGGCCGCGGCCGTGCACGACACCTTGAAGTCGACGTGGCCGAGCTCTTCCTTGCCCATGCCGGTCGTGGCCGTCACGACCGCCACTGCGCCGAGGATGCCGCCGACGATTCCCGCCAACCGTTTGGCTACCACCGTGTGCCGCATGGCCTGCCTCCTTGTGCATCGAGGACCGATCATTCGGGGTGACGGGCGATTGCAGCACGCCGCGCGAGTCCCTGTCAACGCGGCGCGTCGCGGATCGAAGCGAGGCCGGCAGCGCGGTCGGTCTCGCTAAATCTGCGTCCGAATTGACATTAATTCCGGCGCGCTGGTACGCTCGGAACCGTCATGCCGCCCGAGCTGTATCGCCGGGCCCGGCGCGCCGAGGCCGGGGCACATCGCGCCGAGGATCGGCGCCGGCTTCGTCTCGACTTCTTCCGTAGCGCGCTCGCCGCAGGCCTGGTCGCCCTGAAGGAGCGCCACGTCGGTGGCGAGTCGGGCGGCGACTCCGTGCGGGCGCATGCCGGCTTCATCGACGAGCTGGTGCAGACCATCGTGCGCTTCGTGGAGAGCGAGGCGGAGCAGGCCGGCCTGGCGCCCACACCGCTCGTGGTCGTCGCCCTCGGCGGGTACGGCCGCGGCGAGCTCCATCCTTCGAGCGACATCGACCTGATGGTCGTCTACGACGGCGAGCTGTCGCCATACGTGCAGCGCGTGATGCAGGAGCTCCTCTACACGCTGTGGGACCTCGGGCTGCAGGTGGGGCACAGCCTGCGCTCGCTCGGCGACTGCGTGGCCATGGCGCGGACCGACTTTCCCAGCCGCACCTCGATGCAGGAGGCGCGGCTCGTCGTGGGCGACCGCAAGCTCTTCCAGCGGTTCGGGCGCGTGCTGCGCGACAACGTCTACCGGCACGACTTCGAGCAGTTCCTCGCCACCACCCTGGGCGAGCGCGAGCAGCGCTACCGCAAGCACGGCGCCTCGCCGTACATCGGCGAGCCGAACGTCAAGGAGTCGGCGGGCGGGCTGCGCGACATGCACACGGCCATGTGGCTCGGCGCCGCCAAGTTCGGCGCGCGGACGCTGCGCGAGCTCGCCGACAAGGGCCTCATCACCCCGGGCGAGCAGGAGGCCGCCGATCGTGCGCTGACGTTCCTGTGGCGCGTCCGCAACGAGCTCCACTTCTTCTCCGGCCACAAGAACGACGTGCTCGGCCGCGAGCTGCAGCCGCCGATCGCCAAGAACCTCGGCTACGAGAGCGAGGGGCACACGCTCGGCGTCGAGCGCTTCATGCGCGACTACTATCTCAACGCGCGCGCCATTCATCGCGTGTCTCGCCGGCTGATCGCCCGCTGCCAGGAGACGCTGTCGGCGCGCGGCTCGGCGGAGGGCCGGCAGCGCCAGCAGGCGCTCGCCGACGGCCTCGTCTTCTTCGACGGCCGGCTGCATCGCGCCGACCGTGACGCGCAGGTCCTGCGCCGCGATCCCGTGCGCATCATGAAGGTCTTCTGGCACCTGCACCGTCTGGGCTGCGAGCTGTCGCTGGGGCTCGAGCGGACCATCGAGGAGTCGCTCGACGTGGTGGACGAGCCGTTCCGGCGCTCACCGGACGTCCGGGACCTCTTCCTGGACATCTGCCGGACGTGGGGACGGGTGGCGCAGACGTTCTCGGTGATGCACGAGCTGGGACTGCTCGGTCGCTACCTGCCCGAGTTCGGCGGCCTCACGTGTCTCGTGCAGTACGACGTCTACCACAAGTTCTCCGCCGACCAGCACTCGCTGCTCGCCGTCGAGCACCTCGAGGCGCTGGCGCCCGGGCAGTCCGCGGAGTCGGAGGGCGCCGCCCAGGTCTTCAACGAGGTGGAGAAGCCCGAGCTGCTGATGCTCGGGATGCTGCTGCACGACATCGGCAAGGCGAAGGGACACGGCCACGTCGCCAAGGGCATCCCGCTCGTGCGCGAGCTGACGGCGCGGATCGGGCTGCCGCCGGACGACGCCGGCATGGTCGAGTTCCTGGTCGCGCATCACCTGACCATGTCGCACATCGCCCAGCGCCGCGACATCGACGACCCGAAGACGATCGAGACGTTCGCGGAGACGGTGGGCGATCCCCAGCGCCTGCGCATGCTCTATTTGCTGACGTATGCGGACATGCGCGCCGTGGGGCCCGGCGTCCTCACGGGGTGGCAGGCCCGCATCCTGCACGAGCTCTACGCGCGCACGCTGAGCCGGCTCACGGGCGGCCGCGTCGAGCGACCGAGCCGCCCGGCGCTCGGCGAGCGGTTGTTCGAGGCGGTGCGCGGCGAGGTCACGCGGCAGGCGGTGAAGGCGCACCTCGCCATGGTGCACGACCGCTATCTCGCCCACACGAGCGTGCAGCGGATGGCGGCCCATCTGCGGCTGATCGCGCGCCTGGACTCCGGCCGCCTCGCCACCGAGCTGTTCCACCATCCGGATCTCGGCTCCTCCGACCTGGTCGTGGTGACGCGCGACGTGCCCGGTCTCTTCTCGCTGATCGCGGGCACACTGGCCGCCCACGGCGTGAACATCATCTCCGCCCAGATCGCCACGCGTGCCGACGGGATCGTCATCGACACGTTCCAGGTGAACGATCCGACCGGCGAGGCGGTGACGTCGGCGGCGCAGTGGACGCGCACGCTGGACGCCCTCGCCA
The DNA here is from genome assembly GCA_036556545.1 of Candidatus Methylomirabilota bacterium. Lineage (GTDB taxonomy): Bacteria > Methylomirabilota > Methylomirabilia > Rokubacteriales > CSP1-6 > AR12. Next base: position 53,482 of record DATBJF010000081.1, on the reverse strand, counting down.
GGGTGCTCACCAGCGAGCAATCGGTCGACGCGCTCCTCGAGCGGCGGCGCTCGGCCGGCAAGCCGGGCGTGACCATCCAGGCGCCGCCGAAGATCGCCGTCGACAACCGCCTGTCCGACGAGTTCACGGTCATCGAGGTGAAGTCGCCCGATCGGCTCGGGCTGCTGCACCTGATCACCCGGACGCTGTCCGCGCTCGGCCTGGACATCGCGAGCGCCCGCATCGCGACCGAGATCGACCAGGCCGTCGACACCTTCTACGTGCTCGACGGCCAGGGTCGCCGGCTCGACAAGCATGACGACATCGAGCGGGTCCGGACGACGCTCGAGCAAGCGCTGGTCGAGCCGATCTGATGCTGGGCCGCTATCGCGAGACCGTGCGCGCCTGGAGCGACCCGGTGGGACGCGCCCTGTTCCGCCTGCGCCTGCGTCCCAACCACCTGACGATGTGCGGCCTCCTCGTCAGCGCGTCCGCCGGCGCCGCCTTCGTCTTTGGCCACGTGCGGCTCGCCGGCATCCTGCTGATCCTCGCCGGCCTCTTCGACCTCTTCGACGGCTCGCTGGCGCGCGCCTCCGGTCAGGCGACGACGTTCGGCGCCTTCCTCGACTCGGTCATCGATCGCTACTCCGACATCGTGGTCATGCTCGGCATCGTGGTCCTCTATGCGCGCATGCCGCACGCGCGGGGCGCGCTGCTCGCCATGGCCGGCCTGGCCGGCTCGGTGATGGTCAGCTACACGAAGGCCCGCGCGGAATCGATCGGGGTGACCTGCAACGTCGGCGTGATGGAGCGGCCGGAGCGCTTGATCTGCCTCATCGCGGGGGCGCTGCTCGGCCTGATGGAGCCGGCGCTGTGGGTGCTCGCCATCCTCGCCAACCTGACCGCGCTGCAGCGCATCGTCTTCACGCGCCGGCTGCTGCTGGAGCGCGCCGCTCTCCGCCTCGGCCTCACCGCGCCCGTGTTGCTCCTGGCGGCGACGACCAGCGCGGCCGCCGCCACCACGGCGCCGCCGTCACCGGATACCGAGCAGGCATGGGCGAGCGCGGTGGCCGCCTATCAGCAAGGTGATCCCGCGCCGCTGGCGCGCGAGTTCGCCACCGAGGCGGCGCTCACCAGCTCGATCCGCGACTATGCGCGTTACCTGCTGTCCGACGTCCTCGCGCGGCGCGGAGACGTGACGGGCGCCCGGGCCGCCGCCGTCGCGCTCGTCGACCGCGACCCCGATAGCCGGCTGGCGTCGCGAGCGCTGTTGCGCGCGGCCACGCTGTCCTCCAGCGCGGGGGACGAGCCCGGCGCGCACGCGGCGCTCAAGCGATTGCTCGAGCGGTATCCTGACTCCGCCGAGGTTCCGGAAGCGCTCTACCTGGTGGGGCAGACGGCGGAAGCGCGCCAGCAGCCCGATGTGGCCGCCGCCGCCTACCGCCAGCTCCGCGTGCTGGCGCCCACGACGGCGTACGCGGAGGCCGCGGGCGACCGGCTGACCGCGCTGATGCAGGGCGGCGTGCCGCTGCCGCCCATCACGATGAGCGAGCGCATCGACCGCGCGGAGCGCCTGCTCAAGGGCGGCGTGCCGAAGACGGCGGGTGACGAGGCCGAGGCGATCGTCACCGAGTCCCGCGACGCCGGCATCGTGCTGCGCGCGCTGCGCGTCGTGGCCGATGCCGCCGCGCGACTCAAGCGTTATGACGCCGCGGCCCGCGCGCTCGACCTCGCGGCGAATCGCGCGCCCGCGGAGCAGCGGTCGCGGCTCCGGCTCGATCAGGCCCGCATGCTCGTCCGGGCGGGACAGCCCGGGAAAGCGCAGCCGATCCTCACGCAGATCTCCACCACCGGCACCGAGTCGGAAGCCGCCGATGCGCTGGCCCTTCACGCGGCCGCCCTCGAGGACACCGGGCGCGACGCGGAGGCGGCGGCGATCTACCGTCAGATCGTCGCGCGGTTTGCGAACCGCAACGTGGCGGGCGAGGCGATGTGGCGCCTCGGGTGGATCGCCTGGCTCCGCGGCGACGTCGGCGCGGCCGGCGAGCAATGGGCGCGGCTGACGGAGGCGCCGGGCGGGCGCGCGTTCCGTCGCGAGGCGCTGTACTGGCGCGCGCGCGCGGTGGAGCAGGTGCGCGGCCGCGACGCCGCCGAACCGCTGTACGCCAGGGTCCTCACCGAGGCGCCGCGCAGCTACTACGGCATGCTGGCGGCGCGGCGTGTGGCGCGCGCGCCGGAGGCGCCACGCCGAAATGTCGCCGCGTTCCCCGCCAAGCCGGAAGACGCGGTGGCGGCCGACCCGGGCTTCGCGCGCGTCGATCTGCTTCGCCGCATCGGGCTCGTCGAGTATGCGTGGGAGGAGCTCGAGGACGTCGTGCGGGCGTCGGTCGGGGACCACGCACGTCTGTACGGCGCCTCCGCCGCCTACGTGCGCGACGAGCGCTATCACATGGCGCTGCGGATCGCGCGCCGCCACTTCGGGATGCTGGCCGACTCCGGCGATCCCGCCCTGCCGCGCGCGTTCTGGGAGATCATCTACCCGCTCGGGTGGCGCAACGAAGTGGCCGACGCGGCGAAGCGCGCGGGCCTCGATCCCTACCTGGTGGCCGCGGTGGTGCGCGAGGAGTCGAGCTACTATCCGCGCGCCGTCTCCCGCGCGGGCGCGCGCGGTCTCATGCAGCTCATGCCGGCCACCGCGCGGCCGATGGCCGATCTGCGGGGGCTGGCCTTCGAGGGCGGCTCCGTGCTCGACGACCCGCGCGTCAACCTGGACATGGGCGCCGCCTTCCTGGCCGGCCTGCTGAAGGAGTTCGGCGATCCGCGGCTGGCGCTCGCTGCCTACAACGCCGGTCCCAGGCGCGCACGGGACTGGTGGAAGGCGCGCCGCACGAGCGACATGGAGGCGTGGGTCGAGCAGATTCCATTCGACGAGACGCGGCACTACGTGAAGCGCGTCACCCTCTCCTGGGAGGAATACCGGCGGATCTACGCGAGCGAGTGAGCCTCGCTCAGCGCTGGATCGCGGCGGGCTCGAGCGGCTCCAGCGCGGCCAGCCGCTCGGAGAGCTCCGGCTCGGTCGCGAAGGGCCCGCGGTCCGCCGGCTCGTTGATCGTCGCCGCCGCCCGGAGCGCGTCGGCCAGCGCACGGCGCGGGGCGGTGTAGCCCATGTCGCGCAGGATCTCCACCGCGCGCTGGTCGGCGGCCATCTCCTGCTGGCGCGTGTAGGCACGGACGACGAGCCGGTTGGCCACCAGGCCGAGCGGGCCCAGCGCCGAAGTCGTCAAGAGGGCCAGCACCCCGAAGCCGCCGGTGATCGAGCTCGAGAGGTTCCGGCGCGAGCCGACGTGGTCGAGGAGGTCGTGGGCGACCTCGTGGGCGACCAGCGCGTCGACGACGCCGACCGGCTGGCGGGCGAGGCCTTCGGAAAAGTAGAACGTCGCGTCGTCGCCCGTGTACGCGCGCACCTCGGCGGTGCCGATCATCGCGAATGTGTAGCGCTGCGGATCCTCGCTGGCGGCCCGGGCCGCCCGGTACAGCGCCTCCGCGAGCACGCGCGTCTGAGGATCACCCGGCTTCGGATAGTACGCGTTGTCGGGGACGGTCGTGCATGCCGACAGAGTCGTGAGCGCGACCAGAAGAGCAGCCAGACGACGCACGGCCTCATGCTACCCGGCGCCCCCCGTATGATCGGCACAAATAAGGACGGTCATCGAGGCACGCCACGGCTGTGCCGGGGCGGGCCCACGTTCAGCAATCGCAGGAGGTGCGGCCAGAGTGAGGCGGCGATGACCCGCTGGCCCTCGGCCGTCGGGTGGATCCCGTCGGGCTGGTTGAGTCGCGCCTCGCCGGCGACGCCGTCGAGCAGGAACGGCGCCAGGGCCACGCCGGTGCGGCGCGCCACCGTCGGAAAGACGGCGGCGAAGGCGCGCGCGTACTCGTCGCCGTAGTTCGGCGGCACGCGCATGCCGACGAGCAGCACGCGCGCGCCGCCGGCCTGCAGCTGGCGCACGATGGCCTCGAGGTTCTCGCGCAGCTCCTCCACCGGCAGCCCGCGCAGCCCGTCGTTGGCGCCGAGGGCGACGATGACGCACTCCGGCTTGGCACGCAGCACCCAGTCGACGCGCCGGCGGCCGCCCGCGCTCGTGTCGCCGGAGACACCCGCGTTCACGACGCGGTAGTCGTGCCCCTGCTGACGCAGCCGCGCCTCGAGCAGCGCGGGGTAGGCCTCGTCGCGCGTCACCCCCAGACCGGCGGTGAGGCTGTCGCCCAGGGCCACCACCACGCGCTCGGCCGCCCGCGCGGGCGCGCTGACGAGCAGGACGAGCAGGACGGCGGCGGCGACCGGAAGCCTCACGCTCATACTGTAGTATGGCTCGGTGATGGTCTCGATTCGCGCGCTCACGATGCGGCTCGCCAGCGGCGGCCGCCCGCTGACGATTCTCGACGACGTCACCCTCGAGATCGAGCGCGGCGACGCCGTGGCCGTGATCGGGCCCTCCGGCAGCGGCAAGTCGACGCTCCTCGGTCTGATCGCCGGTCTCGATGCGCCCACCGACGGCACCATCACCGTCGGCGGCGTCGACATCACCCGACTCGGCGAATCGGCGCTGGCGCGCTTCCGGCGCGACACCATCGGCTACGTGTTCCAGTCGTACCATCTGATCCCGACGCTGACGGCGGCCGAGAACGTGGCGGTGCCGCTGGAGCTGGCCGGGGAGCGCCGCGTGGACGTCAGGGCGCGCGCGCTGCTGGAGCAGGTGGGGCTCGGTGACCGCGCGCATCACTATCCCGTGCAGCTGTCCGGCGGCGAGCAGCAGCGGGTGGCGCTGGCGCGCGCGGTGGCCCTCGATCCACCGCTGCTGCTGGCCGATGAGCCGACGGGGAACCTCGACTCCGCCACCGGCGCCGCCATCATCGAGCTGCTCTTCAGGCTGAACCGCGAGCGCCGCTCCACCCTCGTGCTGGTGACGCACGATCCCGCCCTCGCCGACCGCGCCGACCGCGTGGTCTCGCTGCGCGACGGCCGCGTGGTGGGCGATCGCCGCCGAGAGCCCGCGCTGACGTCGTGACGGCGCTGCGCCTCGCCTGGCGCCAGGCGCGTGGCGCCCGGCGTCATTTCGCCGTCTTCTTCGCGTGCGTGACGCTCGGCGTGGCCGCCCTCGTGTCGGTGGGCTCGTTCGCGGCCACGCTCGACCGCACGCTCGCGCGCGAGGCGAAGGCGCTGCTCGGAGGCGACCTCGAGCTGCGCTCGGCACGGCCGCTGTCCGAGGCCGTCGCCCGCGAGCTGGCCACGCTGGCCGCGCGCGGCGCGACGGTGCTGCGCGTCCGCGAGCTGGTCGGCATGGCGCGACGGGCCGACAACGGGCGGAGCGTCCTCGTCGAGCTGAAGGCGGTCGGCCCCGCGTATCCCCTCTACGGACGGCTCGTCACGACGCCGACGCACCCGCTCTCGGCGTTGCTGACCGGCGACGGAGCCGTCGTCCAGCGCGAGACCCTCGAGCGCCTCGGCCTGCGCGTCGGCGACGACTTCGCTCTCGGGTCGTTGACGCTGACCGTGCGCGGGGTGGTGGACGCCGAGCCCGATCGCTCGGCCAGCCTGGTGACGCTCGGCCCGCGCGTCTTCGTGGCGGCGGAGACGCTCGAGCGCAGCGGCCTGGTGCAGTTCGGGAGCCGCGTGCGTCACCGGACGCTGGTGAAGCTGCCCCCCGCGCTGGCCGCGCGCGAGCTGCGCGAGGAGCTCGCGCGGCGGATCAGCGATCCCGGTGTCCGCGTCTCGTCGTTCGACGAGGCGCAGCCGGGACTGCGGCGATTCTTCTCGCAGCTCACGATGTATCTGGGGCTCGTGGGCCTCGCGAGCCTGCTCGTGGGCGGCATCGGCGTCGCCTCGTCGGTCGGCGCGTTCGTGCGCCGGCAGCAGCCGACGATCGCGATCTTGAAAGCTCTCGGCGCCAGTTCGCGCACGATTCTGGCGGTCTTCCTGGTGCAGACGCAGGTGGTCGGCGTGGCGGGGAGCCTCGTCGGCGCCGCCGTCGGGGTGGCGCTGCAGCCCGTCCTGATCGCCGCCCTCGCCGGCTTCGTGCCGTTCACGCTGGAGCCCCGCGCGGACGTCCTGACGCTGGTGCGCGGGGTGGTGATGGGCACGCTGGCCACGCTGCTCTGCGCGCTGTGGCCACTGCTCGACGTGCGCGAGGTGCGCGCCTCGCTGGTCTTGCGCCGCGAGGTGGACGAGGCGACGCCGATCGCGCGCCGGCGACCGTGGGCGGCCGCGCTGCCGCTGGCGGCCGGGCTGGCCGCCCTGTCGCTGTGGCAGGCGGGGTCGCTTTCAATCGGTGGCATCTTCCTCGGCGCCTCGCTCGGCGCGGTGGTGGCACTCTGGCTGGTGGCCCGCGGTCTCGTCGTGCTGGCGCGGCGACTGCCGGCGGCGCCGTCGCCGGCGTGGCGGCACGGTCTCGGCGCGCTGCGCCGGCCGGGCGGTCACTCCGCGCGCGTGGTGGTCGCGCTCGGCGCGGGCGTGATGCTGCTGGTGGCGGTGGCGCTGCTCGAGCAGAGCCTCGATGCGCAGATCGACCACGAGCAGCGCCGCGAGGCGCCCTCGTTCTTCTTCATCGACATCCAGCCCGACCAGCGCGACGGCTTCGCGCGGCTCGTGCGCGAGGCGACCGGGGGCACCGAGCCGGCGCTGACGCCCGTCGTGCGCTCGCGGCTGGCCGCCATCGACGGCACGCCGGTGACGCGTGAGCTGGTGCGGGCGCGCGGCGGCGAGGCGCGGGAGACGACCTTCTACTACACTCGTGAGTACGTGCTCACCTGGGCGGTGGAGCCGCCGGTGGGCAACGTCGTCACGCGCGGCCGATGGTGGGATGCAGCGCCCGGACCGCCGCGCGTCTCGGTGGAGGACGTGATGGCGCGCCGGCTCGGGATCGACGTGGGCTCGCGGCTGACCTTCGACGTGCAGGGCGTGCCGATCGAGGCCGAGGTGACGAGCCTGCGCAAGGTGGACTGGCAGAGTCTCACGATGAACTTCTTCGTCGTCTTTTCCCCGGGCGTCCTCGACGGCGCCCCGACCACCTTCGTCGGGACAGCCCGGACGCCAGCGGCGCGGGAGGCGGAGCTGCAGAGCGCCGTGGTCGGCGCCTTCCCCAACGTGACGGCGATTCCCGTGCGCGACGTGCTGGAGCGCGTCGGCATCGTGCTCGGCGACATCGCCGTCGCCATCCGGGTGATCGCGCTCTTCACCGTCGGCACCGGCCTCGTGGTGATGGCCGGCGCGCTCGCGGCCACGCGCTACCAGCGCCTCTACGAGTCCGTCGTGCTCCGCACGCTGGGCGCCACCCGCGGCGCCGTCGCGCGCGCGTTCGCCGTCGAGTACGGCTGCCTCGGCGCGGCGGCCGGCGTCGGCGGCACCGCGCTGGCCGCAGTGCTGGCCTGGGTGGTGCTGCGGTTCGTGCTCGAGACGCCATGGCGATTCGAGCCGCTCGCCATGCTCGCGGGCGTGGTGCTCACGGTGGTCCTGTCGGTCGCCATCGGGTTCCTCGCGACGTTCCGGCTGCTCGGCGCCAAGCCGCTGCCGGTCCTGCGCCGTGAGTGACCGCTTCGAGCCGCTGGGCCTCGACCACGTGGTCCTGCGCGTGCGGGACCAGGCCGCATCGCAGCGGTTCTATGTCGATGTCCTGGGCTGCACGGTCGACCACGTCAACACCCGGATCTCCCTCATCCAGCTCCGCTTCGGTCAGGCGCTGATCGACCTGCTGCCGGCCGACGGCCCGCCGCCGCCCGCGGGCCGCGGCATGGACCACGTCTGCCTGTCCATCCGCTGCGACGACCTCCACGCCGTCGCCGCCTCGCTGCGAGCCCGTGGCGTCACGCTCGACAGCGACGTCGTGCCGCGCCGCGGCGCGTTCGGCGACGGCCCGTCCCTGTACGTCCGCGACCCCGACGGCTATCGCCTGGAGCTGAAGCCTCGCCCGTAACCCCCTTTCACACCGGCACCCCTCCGGTGTCCTATTGAGCGTATGGGCCTGGGCCTGTTCGACGACGTCGTGGCCGCGCACCATCCGGAGATCTATCGCTACCTGCGACGGTTGACGTTCCGCGCCAGCGAGGCCGACGACCTGGCCCAGGAGACGTTCTTGCGGGCCTATCGCGCCTGGCAGGGCCTGGGGCCGGACGCCAACGTCCGGGCGTGGTTGTTCACGATCGCGACCAACCTCGCACGCAATCACTTCCGCGCCGAGTCCCGCCGCCGGCGCGCGTACGTCGCGGTCGGCGAGCGGCGGGCCGCGGCCGATCCGGCAGGACCGGAGGAGGAGCAGGTGTTCAGGGAGACGCGCGCGCTGCTCGACCGTGTGGTGGCGGGGCTACCGCTCAAGCAGCGGCTGGCCTTCACGCTGCGCAAGGTCCACGACCTCGACTACGAGGCGATCGGGGAGAGCCTCGAGTGCTCGCCCGAGAGCGCGCGCGCCCATGTCTTTCAGGCGCTCAAGAAGATCCGCGTGAGCCTGAACGGCCACGAACTTCCCGCCATGGAGCCAACGCGATGACGCCCAAGCATCCCTCCTGCCGCGCGATCGAAACCGATCTCGTCGCCACCGCCACCGGTGACGCGAGCGCCACCGCCGCCCGTCGCGTGGACGATCATGCGCGCAGCTGCGCGCCCTGTCGCGAGGAGCTGGGACGGTATCGCGCCATCGATTCCATCGCACGTGGCCTGCGTCACGACGCGCCGCCGGCGGCCGACGTGGCCGCCTCGCGCTCGGCGCTCCAGGCGCGGCTGGCGGATCTGAAGAGCCGTGTGCTGATGTACGGGATCGTGCCGTCGCCGCTCGGGAACATTCTCGTGGCGCGCTCGGAGCATGGCGTGTCGCTCGTGGAGTATCTCGGCGAGGCGACCACCCTGGCCGGCTCGCGACTCCGCGAGCTGACCGACGTGGAGACGGTGGAGAGCTCGGCGGAGATCGCGCGTCTGCGCGACGAGCTGCTCGACTTCCTCGCCGGTCGTCGGCGACAGCTCGGCTGGAAGCTCGACCTGCGGCTGGCCGGCAGCGACTTCCGCCGCTCGGTGCTGGAGGCCGCCGTCGACGTGCCCTACGGCGCGGTGACCTCGTACGCGTCGATCGCCCGCCGCGTGGGCAAGCCCGGCGCCGAGCGCGCCGTCGCCCAGGCCCTGCGCTGGAATCCGCTTCCCATCGTGGTGCCCTGCCATCGCATCGTCGGCTCATCCGGCAAGCTCACCGGCTACGCGGGCGACAAGCTCGGTCTCAAGCGGCAGCTGCTGGACGTCGAAGGCGTGCGCACGCAGCCGGCCTCGCGCGATTTTCGCGTCGCGCGCGAGACGATGTACGTGCGCGCCGGCGACGATCGGGCGTATTGCCTGCCGACGTGTGGTGATCTTCCCGCGCACAGCCTCGCCAACCTGACCCTCATCGCCTCGCGCGAGAGCGTCGACGCGCTCGGCCTCGAGCCCTGCTCCGACTGCCGGCCCGATCTTCATCCGATTGTTTGACACGGGGGCCTCGAAATGGCCCCCGATCCCCCAACGTTCGGAGCGAACCGCGTTCCTCTGTTTCACGTTCACGTCCGCGCGGTGTCATACCGGGCGGAGGTGGATGATGGCCAAGCGCATTCTGGTCCCGCTCGACACGAGCGAGCACGCCGACACGTTGCTGCCGCTGGTGGTCGACCTCGCGCGGGCCTCCGGCGGCACCGTGCGACTGCTGCACGTCACGCCGTACGCGCGCACGCGCTTCTCGGCGGACGATCGCGTGGTCCACTACGCGCACCAGCAGGAGGAGCGCGACGCGCGCGACGCCGAGCTGTGGCTCGCGCAGCTGGCGCCGCTGCTGGACGGCATCGCCGTCGAGCACGCCGTGCGCGTCGGCGATCCGGGCGAGGAGATCCTGCGCGAGGCGGCAGCGTTCGACGCCGACGCGATCATCCTGCGCGCCGCGGGGTGGCGGTGGTGGCGTCGTGGCATCGGCCGCGTCGCCAGGCAGGTGCGCGCGAGGGCGGGGGCCCCGGTGGTGCTGCTCAGCGAGGCCGCGTGATGACCGCGCTGGCGGTCGCCGCCGTCCTCGCGATTCCGCTACTGGTGCTCGTCGTGCTGCCGCGGCTGATCGATCGGCACGCGCGGCGCCGTGAGCAGGTGGTGCTGCGGCAGATTGCGCTCACCGACGCGATCCACGGCGCCCTCGGCCCGGTGGTGGCGCCGGTGGTGCGTCGCGGTCGGGGCGGCTGGATCGGCGTGCTCCCCGTCACGGCCGGCGATCCGTGCGTCGCGCGCATGGTCGAGATCGCGCAGACGGAGCTGGGCTCCGGCGCCACGATCGTCCTTCTGACGCAGGAGCCAGCCACGGCGCGATCACGCCGGACGCCGGCGCCCGCCGCGCTCGCCGCTTAGAGCAGGCTGCGGATCGCGGCGGTGATGTCGGCCTGGCTCGGAATGGTCGCGCGCTCGAGCGCGTCGTTGTAGGGCATCGGCACCGCGCGGGCGCCTACCCGAACGACCGGCGCGTCGAGCTCGTCGATGGCTTTCTCCACCACCAGCGCCGCCAGCTCGGCGCCGAAGCCGCCGCGCTTGACCGCCTCGTGCGCGATCACCAGCCGGTGTGTCTTGCGGATCGAGGCGAGGATCGTCGCCTCGTCGAGCGGCACCAGCGTGCGCGGGTCGATGACCTCCACGCTGATACCGTCCTTCTCCAGCTCGGCGGCCGAGGCGAGCGCGCGCGCCACCATCGCCTGCGTCGCGATGACGGTCACGTCCGTTCCCTCGCGCTTGACGTCGGCCTGGCCGAGCGGGATGGCATACGGCTCGGCGGGGACGGGGCCCTTCACGGCGTAGAGCGCCTTGTGCTCGAGGAAGATGACGGGGTTGTCGTCGCGGATCGCGGACGTCAGGAGTCCCTTGGCGTCGTACGGCGTCGAGGGGGCGACGACCACCAGCCCCGGCACGTGCGCGAACCAGGCCTCCAGGCTCTGCGAGTGCTGCGCGGCCAGCCGGATCCCACCGCCCTGCGGGCCGCGGATCACGAGCGGCACGGTGGGACCACCGCCCAGCATGTAGCGGAACTTGGCCGCCTGGTTCACGACCTGGTCCATGGTGACGGCGATGAAGTCCCAGATCTGGATCTCGACGATCGGACGCAGCCCGGCGATGGCGGCGCCCACGCCGGCGCCGAGGAAGCCGGCCTCCGAGATCGGCGTGTCGCGCACGCGATCCTCGCCGAACTTGTCACGCAGGCCGCGCGTCACGCCGAAGATCCCGCCGATCAGCGAGACGTCTTCCCCCATGATGAAGACGCGCTCGTCCCGCGTCATCTCCGCGTGCATCGCCTCGTTCAGCGCCTCCGCCATCGTGCGCTCGGGCCCGCTGCGATCGGACGGCTCGACGACCGGTGCGTGGGGCGCGTAGACCGACGACTCCATGACGTCGACGGTCGGCTCGGGGCTCGCCTTCGCGAAGCTCACCGCTCGATCCAGCTCGACCTCCACCGCCTCTTCCAGCTCCTTCAGCCTCATCAGGGTGGCGCCCGCGCGCTCGAGCTCCGGCTTGAAGCGCGCGATCGGATCGCGCTCCATCCATTCGCGCTCTTCGTCCTTCGTGCGGTAGTCGGGAAGGTTGGCGCGCATCGAGTGTCCGCCCCAGCGGTATGTCAGCGCCTCCACCAGCGTCGGTCCCTGGCCGGTGCGGGCGCGGGCGACGGCCGTCTTCACGGCGTCGTAGACGGCGGCCAGGTCGTTGCCGTCGACGCGGACGCCGGGGATGGCGTACGCGGCGGCGCGGCCCGCGATCGAGTCGCCGGCCACCGTCCGCTTGGAAGACGTCGACAGCGCGTACTGATTGTTCTCGCAGAGGAAGATGATCGGCAGCTTCCAGACAGCCGCCAGGTTGAGCGACTCGTGCACGACGCCCTGGTTGGACGCGCCGTCGCCGAAGAAAGCGATCACGACCTGATCCGTCTTCCGGATGCGCGAGGCGAGCGCGGCGCCGGTGCCGATCGGCAGCCCGGCGGCCACGATGCCGTTGCAGCCGAGGATGTTCAGGTCGAGGGCGGCGATGTGCATGGAGCCGCCGAGGCCGCGGCAGTAGCCGTCGACCCGGCCCATCAGCTCGGCCATCATGCGGTCCATGCGGGCGCCCTTGGCGATGCAGTGGCCATGGCCGCGGTGCGTGCCCACGATGTAGTCGTCCACCCGGAGGTTGGCGCAGGCGGCGGCTGCCACCGCCTCCTCGCCGACGTACGAATGGGCGGTGCCCTTCACCAGCCCTTCCACGAAGAGCTCCGCCGTCCGCTCGTCGAACCGGCGGATCTTCACCATCGTCGTGTAGAGACTCTCCAGCTGCTCGCCGCCGAGCTTCATGGGCCGCCCTCCCGGTGGGTCGTTAGACCACGGCCTGGGCGCGCCCGTCAAGCGCCGGTGGGCTCCGCGCGCCAGGCGACATAGCACGGCACGCAGAGCACGAGCGTTCGCCCGCCGAGGTCGAGCTCGTATTCGACGGCGCTGACGACGATCGGTTCGCCGCAGGTGGCGCAGGGGCGCTCGGTGCCGGGCCCGCCCCACATCCGGACGCCGTCGATGCGGTGCGGCAGCTGACCGACCTCGATGAGGTGCTGGATCAGCGCCTGCCGCTTGTTGGTCTGCATCACGACACTCCGTTCCGTGCGCGCGAGAGCCGGTGCGATCGGCGCCCAGGCGCAGATCGGGCGCGGATCGATCAGGACGACGGCGAGTGGCGCGGATCAGACGGCGGGCGGAGCGCGCGGAGCGGCGACGGGGCTGAGCCCGGCCGCGGTCGCCGCTTCGGACAGCGACGCGAGCCGGCCCGCGGGTGGGAGCGCCAGGGCGACGTCCGCCGCCGCTTCACCGCCGCGATGCACGATCGGGACGTTGGCCGGCGTGGCCTCGCCCCGCTCTTGCGCGGCGGGATCGTCGACGGAGTCGAGGGCGACGCGCCAGACGGCACCGAGACGCGCGTCGACGGCGGTGCCGAGCGCGAGCAGCACCAGCAGAGCGGCCAGCGGCGACGACACGACGCTCACGGCGCGATGGGCGCGCATGACCCGGCCATTATCCCTCAGCCGCCAAGGAAAATCCTCCGGACCTCGGCGGAGCGCAGCAGCTCCGCCGAGCGGCCATCCACCACCGTGCGGCCGGACTCCAGCACGTAGCCGCGCGAGGCGATCGACAGCGCCAGCTCCACGTTCTGCTCGATGAAGAGCACCGTCACCCCGTCGGCGTTCACCCGCTTGATGGCCGCGATCAGCTCCTCGACCACGCGCGGCGCCAAGCCGAGGAAGGGCTCGTCGATCATCAGCAGTCGCGGCCGCGCCATGAGGCCCCGCGCGATCGCCACCATCTGCTGCTCGCCGCCGGACAGCGAGTGCGCCGCCTGCCCCGCGCGGGCGCCGATGATCGGAAACAGCCGCGTGAGCCGCTCGAACTGCTCCTCGCGCCCGGCGCGCGCGGCCGCGTGGTAGCCGCCGAGCCAGACGTTCTGGCGCACGGAGAGATAGGGAAACAGCCGCCGCCGCTCGAGCACGTGGCTGATGCCACGCTCGACGATGCGGTGCGCGGGCTGGCCGGTGATCGGCGTGCCCTCGAAGACGATGTGGCCGGCGCGCGGCCGCAGCAGTCCCGACACGCTGTTCATGAGCGTGGACTTGCCGCTGCCGTTGGGGCCGAGCAGGGCGACGATCTCCCCGGGCGCCACCGCCAGCCGCACGCCCCACAGGACCTGGTAGTCACCGAGCAGGACCTCGAGGTCGCGAACCTGCAACATGATTGTTGTAGCGGGTGGGGTGTGGCCGGCTCGAGCCGTGGGTGGCCTGTTCAAGATGGTGTCCGGATGGTTGGAGCGGGGCGCGCGAGGCCGGCTCGAGCCGTGGGTGGCCTGTTCAAGATGGTGACCGGCTGCGTTCTCAGCGCCAGCTCTCGCCGAGGTAGGCGTCGATCACGCGGCGGTCGCGGACGATCTCGGCGGGGGACGCGTCGGCGATGACTTCGCCGAGCTGCAGCGCGACGATGCGCTGCGAGATCTCCATGATCACGCGCATGTTGTGCTCGATGACCACGAGGGCGAGGCCGCCGGCGTGCAGGTCGCGCACCAGTCGCACCAGCCCGGGAATCGTCGCCTGATCGACGCCGCCGGTCACCTCGTCCAGGAGCAGCAGGCGCGGACCCGTGGCCAGCGCGCGCGCCAGCTCCAGCCGCTTGCGCTGGCCGGTGGAGAGGCCCTGGGCGTGCGCGTCGGCGCGGTCGGCCAGACCCACCGACGCGAGCGCCCGCCGCGCCACGTCGCGGGCGGCCGCGACATCGGCGGTCTTCTGGAAGGCGCCGACCATCACGTTCTCGAGCACCGTCATCCCCGTGAACGGCCGCAGCTTCTGGAAGGTGCGCGCCACGCCGCGCCGGCTGATCTCGTCGGGCCGCCGGTGGGTGACGTCGGCGCCGTCCAGCCGCACGACGCCCGCGTCCGGACGCTGGAACCCGGTGATGAGATCGAACAGCGTCGACTTGCCGGCGCCGTTCGGCCCGATCACGCCGACCAGCTCGCCGGGGGCGACGGTGAAGGAGACGTCGCGGTTGGCGGTCAGGCCGCCGAAGCGCTTGGTGAGGCCGGCGACCTGGAGCAAACTCATGCTCATGCCGCCCGGCGCAGGCGCCGCGCCATGCCGACGAGGCCGGCGGGCTGTACGACGGAGATCCCCATGATGAGTGCGCCGTAGATGACGAGGTCGAGCGCCTTGCCGGTGCCGCCGAGATAGATGCGCGTGACCTCGCCGAGCGGGATGAGCACCGCCGCGCCCACGAGGGGGCCCCACAGCGTGCCGACGCCGCCGAGGACGGCGATGAGGCAGATGAGGATGGAGAGCGACAGGGGAAAGACGGACTCGGGGTCGATGAACAGCACGTACTGCGCGTAGAACGTGCCGCAGGCGGCGGTGAGCGCGGCGGAGATGGCGAACGCCACGCGCTTGGTGCGCGCGACGCGCACGCCGAGGCTCGCCGCCGCGTCCTGCTCCTCGCGCACGGCGCGGAAGTAATAGCCGAGCCGGGAGCGCTCGATCAGCCGCGTGACCACGAGACCGAGGACGAGCAGCCCGAGCACGATGTAGTAGTAGACCGCCTTCGACTGGTGGAACTGGAAGTTGACCAGGCTGTCCGGCCGCTTGACGGGTATGTAGAGGCCGCGCGCGGCGCCGATGAACTCCCAGTTCACGGCCAGGATGTGGACGATCTCGCCGACGGCGATGGTGGCGATGGCGAAGTAGTGTCCCCGGAGCCGGAACACCGGCGCGCCGATGAGCTGCGAGAGGGCCACCGCGATCACGGCGCCCACCACCATCGCCAGCCACGGCGAGGCGACGTCCTTCGCGACGAAGATGCCGGAGGTGTAGGCACCGGTGCCGAAGAAGATCGCGTGGCCGAGCGAGATCTGGCCGCAGTAGCCGGCCAGGATGTTCCACGCCTGCGCGAGCGTGGCGAACAGGAAGATGCGGATCAGCACGTCGCGGGGGTAGGGCAGCGCCACCACGGCCGGGACGAGCAGCGCCACGCCGAGCAGCGCGAGGGCGGCCATCAGGCCCGCGCGGGGCATCAGAAGCGGCCGAACAGGCCTTGCGGCCGCCAGAGGACGACGACGAGGTAGAGCGCGAAGACGCCGATGAGCTTCAGCGACGGATCGATCAGCAGGCCGCCCAGCACCTCGACCAGTCCGACCACGACGCCGCCGGCCAGCGTGGCCGGCACGTTGCCGAAGCCGCCCAGCGCGACGGCGACGTAGGCGAGCAGCCCGAACGAGGCGCCGACCTCGGGGAAGACGTAGAAGAACGTCGCCAGCAGCGCGCCCGCCACGCCCACGCAGGCGCCGCCGAGGGCCCAGCCCAGCGCGAACATGCGCTGCGTGTCGATGCCCATGAGCGACGCCGCCTGGCGGTCCTGCGCCGTCGCCTGCAGCGCCAGCCCCGTCTCCGTCCGCGTGATGAACGCGTACAGCAGGGCGAAGGCGAGCAGCGCGCCCGCGCTCGCCACCAGCTGCGGCAGGCCGATGAACACGCCGCCGACGGCGAGCCGGCCCTGCACGAGCGGCTCCTTGACCAGGTGGAAGTCCGCGCCCCAGAGCGCCTGCGCCCCGGAGCGGAGGAAGACGGCGAGGCCGAAGGTGGCGAAGATCTGCGCGAGCATCGGCGCGTCGAGGATGAAGCGGACGAGGCCGTGATAGGTGGCCCAGCCGAGGGCGGCCAGGGCCAGCGCCGATAGCGGCAGTGACACGAGGGGATCGAGCCGCCACAGCGCCCACGCCCAGAAGCTGGCGAACATGGCGAGCATGAGGAACTCGCCATGGGCGAAGTTGACGATCTCCATGAGCCCGAAGATCAGGGAGAGGCCGGCGGCGATGAGCGCGTAGACCATGCCCATCAAGAGGCCACCGACGACTCCCTGGAGGACGAGCTCGGCGGTCAGCGGTTACTTACGATCTTTCCAGGCGGGCAGCGGGTAGACCACGTCGGCGGCGGCCAGCTCGAAGGGATAGATGGTGACGTACTTGCCGCCCTGCGCCTGCTGGAGGATGGCGCGCACGCCGCTGTTCTGGCCCTTCTCGTCGAACTTCACGCCCGTCCACGGCATGATCAGCTGGTCGGCGGGAATGTTGGTGGCCACCAGCGCCTTCCGGATCGCCTCGGGGTCCGTGGACTTCGCGCGGTCGATGGCGTCGGCCAGCGTGATGAACCCGGTGAAGGCGCGCGCGGGCGCGTCCGAGATGTCCCGGCCGCCCGTCTTCTTGAACAGCTCGTTCACCTGGTTGATCATCGGCTTCTTCGCGGCCATGTCGAGCGCGAACGGCGCCCGGGTGATGTGCCCCTCGGCGTCCTTGCCCATCTCCTTCAGGAAGGTCGGATCGGTCCAGCCGGCGTTCTGCGCGATCAGCAGCCGCGGGTTGTAGTCGAGATTCTTGGCGGTGCGCACGAAGAGGATGGCGTCGTTCGTGTAGGAGGACGGCAGCAGCACGTCGGCGTTGGCGGCCTTCAGCTTGCCGACCTCGGCGTCCAGGTTGGTGGCCTTGTCGCGGTAGGTGATCTTGACGGCCACGTCGTAGCCGGCCTTCTTCGCGAGCTCTTCCTGGACCTTCGCGGAGTCCGAGCCGAACTGCGTGGCCTCGTGCATGATCGCCACCGACTTGATCTTCACGTTGCGCCGCTTCTCGAGGTCGCGCATGAAGTCGAACATCGCCTGGCTGAAGTGCCCGTCGTGGGGCGACGTGCGGAAGAACCATTTCAGGCCCCGCTCGGTCAGGGCGGGCGAGGACGACTCGGCGTTCAGGTGCGGGATGCCATTGCGCTCGGCCACCTGCGCGATGGTCTGCGTCACGCCGGAGAAGTAGGCGCCGAAGAGCGCGTGCACCTTCTCCTGGGTCACGAGGCGCTCGGCCTCCGCCTGGCCGAGGTCGGGCTTGCCCTGGTGATCCACGACGACCAGGCGGATCTTGGCGCCGCCGAGGCCGGCCAATCCCTCGCCCTTGGCGAGCGGCATGTTCAGATTGTGATTGGCGTTGACGATGTCGGCCGCGAGCTTGACGGCGTTGACGCAGTCGATCCCGACCTGCGCGGCGTTGCCGGACATCGGATAGAGCACGCCGATGACCACCTCTTTGGGCTGCGCCTGCGGCGCGCTCACGAGCGCGATGCCGATGGCGACGATGGCGATGAGCGAGATCCACGGACGCATCATGGGGAGTCCTCCGTGCCGCGCATGCTACCAGCTTTTCCCTCACGCCGCGCCCCGGCCGGCGCTCGGTGGCACCCGCCTTGCTCTCCTGTCGCGCGGGAGGCTCCCACATGAACTGGCTCGTGCTCGCGCTTGCTCTCGTCTTCGCCGTCGCGACCCCGGTCGCGGCCCAGGACCGCCCCGCGGCCGGGATCAATCGTGAGCAGGGGACGCCGGGCAGCGCCGGTCCCAAGACCGATGGCGTCGTCCAGCGCGGTCAGCAGCCCAACGCCGCCGAGGTTCGCCCCGGCAATCGCGACGGCGACGCGCCGTCGGCCGCCGCCGGTGAGGTGGTCGCGCGGCCGGAGACACGCATCTTCGGCCTGCCGGTGACGGCCGCCCTGCTGCTCGGCGGTGTCCTCCTCACGCTTCTCATCGTCGCCGGCGTCGCCATCCCCGCCGCGCGCCGCCGTGACCGGCCGCGAGGCGGAGGAACCTACGGGAGGCCGCGCTAGCTCCTCACCCGGGTGGCGCCGCCGCGCAGGCGCGGGTCCAGCACGTCGCGGAGCGCGTCGCCCAGCATGTTGAAGCCGAAGACTGCCAGCGAGATGGCGGCGCCGGGACACAGCGCCATCCACGGCGCGTGGTACATGAACGAGCGGCCCGAGCCCGAGAGCATCCCGCCCCACGACGGGTACGGCGGCGGCACGCCGAAGCCGAGGAACGACAGCGCCGACTCCGCGAGGATCACCGTGCCGAGGGCCACCGTGGCCAGGATGATGATGGTTGCCATCACGTTCGGCAGCACGTGGCGCAGCACGATGCGCAGATGCCCGCCGCCGAGCGCGCGCGCCGCCTCGACGTAGGGATTCTGCAGCGCGGCCAGCGTGGCGCCGCGAATCACGCGCGACGTTCCGGCCGCGCCGAGAATCCCCAGCGCGAGGATGAGGTTGAGCAGGCCCGGGCCGAGCGCGGCCAGCATCGAGAGCACGATGACCAGCGCCGGGAACGACATCCACGCGTCGACCACGCGCTGCACCACGGTGTCGAAGGCGCCGCCCACGTAGGCGCTGGTGACGCCGATCACGGTGGCCAGCAGCGTCACCACGGCGACGGTGGCGAATCCGACGGTGACCGAGATGCGCGCGCCGTAGACGACGCGGCTCCAGATGTCGCGCGCGAGATTGTCGGTCCCCATCCAGTGCTGCGCGCTGGGCGGCTTCATGCGCGCGCCCCGGATGGCGTCGTCGTAGGCGTACGGCGCGATCTGATCCGCGAACACGGCCATGAGGATCAAGCCGAGCACGATGAGGGCGCCGATCGCGCCCAGCGGCTTGCGCACGGCCAGGCGCGCCGCCAGCCCGACCCCGCGCGGCAGGCGCAGGGGGCGGGGCGCCGGGTCGCGGACGGGGATCTCGACGGCCTTGGCCACGGCGTCAGTACCGTATCCGCGGATCGAGCACGGCGTACGTCACGTCGACGAGCAGGTTCGTGGCGACGATGATGATGACGATCAGCAGATTGATGCCCTGGATGACGGGGTAGTCGCGCTGGAGGATGGACTCCACCAGGAACTGTCCCATCCCGGGGATCCCGAAGATCGACTCGATGATCACGGCGCCGCCGGCGATCTGCGCCACCTGCAGGCCGAGCACGGTGACGACGGGGATGAGCGCGTTCTTCAGGCTGTGCTTCAGCACCACCACGCGCTCGCCGAGGCCCTTGGCCCACGCGGTGCGGACGTAGTCCTGTCGCAGGACCTCGAGCAGCATGCCCCGCGTGAGCCGCATGATGGCGGCCGCGGACGCGATGCCGAGGATGATGGCGGGAAGGACGAACTGGAGCGCGTACGCGACGGGATCGGACGAGAAGCGGACGAAGGTCGTCACCGGGCTCCAGCCCCACCAGATCGCCGGCAGCAGGATGATGACGATGGCCTTGACGAAAGCCGGGATGGACAGGCCGAGGATCGCCGCGCTGCGCGCGACGAAGTCGAGGGGCCCGTCCTGGCGGATGGCGGCGATGATGCCGACGGGGACGCCGATCAGGAGCGCGACCAGCAGCGCCTCGAGTCCGAGGATGAACGTGATCGGCAGGCGGCGGCCGAGCTCGTCGACGACGGCCTGACGCGTCCACAGCGACTCGCCGAGGTCGCCGCGGACGACGCGCCCGAGCCACTCGACGTACTGCACGGGAATCGGCCGGTCGAGCCCCAGCTTCGCGCGCATCTCCTCGATGTCCTTGGCATAGGACTTCTCCTCGAACATCAGCTGGACGACGTCGCCGGGAATCAGTCTCGGGAGCGTGAAGACGATGAGCGAGGCGATGAGCAGCGAGGGGACGGCCACGAGAAGCCGGCGAAGGACGTACCGTCGCATGACCGTGGTGCCGCGCCGCCTCGGCCCGGAGGCGGCGCGGCGGGCTACCGCGCTACTTGTCGATCCAGGCGGCCATCATCCGGCCGCCGACGTCGAAGCCGTTGTTCGGCATGTAGTTCTTGATGTAGGGCTCCCACGCCGACACGACCTTGACCGAGGCGTTGGTGCCGAAGTACGCCTGCTCCGCGAGGTAGCGCTGGATGTCGAAGACCAGCTGCTTGCGCTTGGCGACGTCGAATGTGCGGCGCTGCAGGTGGATCATGTCGACGAGCTTCGGATCGTTCACGTTCCAGACGTTCAAAGGCTGACCCGGCATGAACCAGCGGTAGAAGTAGGCTTCCGGATCCGTCCAGGCGCCGCGAAGCCCGAGGTACATGTGGTCGAACTTGCCGTAGATCGTGCTCGAGATGAACGCGCCGTATTCCTTCAGCTTCAGGTCGGCGTCGATGCCGGCGGCCTTCCAGTTCTTCACGGTGACCTGCACCGCGTCGAGGAAGTCGGGCCCGTAGCCGGTCCCCGGCGCCTCGACCTCGGTCTTGATTCCGTTCGGATGGCCGGCCTCGGCGAGGAGCTTCTTCGCGTCCTCGATCGAGAACTCGTAGAGCTTGCGGCCTTCGGGCCCGAGCTGATCGATCGGGATCGACCACTCGGCATTCGCCGCCGGCACGGCCGGATTCAACACGAAGTGCCCCTGCGAGAACGCGTTGCTCTCGTAGATCTCCGCCTGGCTGACGGCGCGGGACATCGCCCGCCGCACACGGATGTCGCTGAACGGCGCCTTGTCGATCTTGAATCCGGTGGCCCCGCTGGTGAACCACGCGTAATCCACCGTCTGGAGGTTCGGCTTCCTCTGCTTGGCCACGGCGAGGTCGAGCCGCCGGATGACTTGCTGATACTCCGGGCCGAAGTCCAGCTTGCCCGCCAGGAACGCGGCGAGCCGCGACGATGGATCCTTGTCGATGAGGACGTCGACCGCGTCCGCGTACGGGAGCCCCGGGATGAAGTAGTTGGGGTTCCGTACGTACGACAGCCTCACGTTCGGCTCCCACTTGTCGAGCATCCAGGGCCCGGTCCCGACGACGGACTCGGCCTTCTTGAGATCGCCGAACTTCTCCACGCACTCCTTGGCGATGATCCACGTCGACGTGGACGCGAGGTTGTCGAGGAACCAGGCGTTGGGCTCCTTGAGAATGAACCTCACCGTGTGCTTGTCCGGGGTCTCGATGCGGTCGATCGACTCCAGCACCGGCCGGTTGCCGTTGTTCTTCGTGCTGAGAAACCGCTCGTACGTGTACTTCACGTCCTCCGACGTCAGCTCGCGGCCGTTGACGGGCGGCTTCGGATGCCACCGAACGCCCTTGCGCAGCTTGAAGACGAAGGTCTTCTCGTCCGGGCGCGTCCACGACTCGGCCAGGTCCGGCTCGATCGGATACGTCATCGGCTTCACGTCCGGTCCGGCCTTGACCTTCACCAGACGGCTGTAGGCGAACGACAGCGGAACCATCGTGAGGAAGGAGATCGTCTGGTGAGGATCGAACCCGGTCACCGGATCGGCCTGGACGGCCAGCCGCAGCGTCCCGCCGCGCTTCGGTGTCTGGGCGTCGGCCGGCCGGCCGGCGAGCTGCGGCCCCGTGACGGCGATGGCGGCGACACCGGCGGCCTTCAGCAGGTCGCGACGGGTCAGGCTTGCATCGGGCACTCCGCTGTTCATTGAGACCCTCCTCCGCGGCAATGCGAAAGGGAGCTATAGCGAGGCGCACACTGTGCGCAATCGGCCCGGGCGTGTCAATAGGGGTCAGCCCTCTCGGCGTTGCTCGAGCAGCCTGAACGCGGCGACCCCGAGCATCGTCGCCGCCATGGCGGCGGCGGCCACGCCGACCGGCGCCGCCGGATCGCCCGTGAGGTCACGCGCCAGACCGGCCGCGGGCTGGCCGGCCGCCATGACCACGTAGAAGACGGTATACGAGAGGCCGAGACCGACGGCCAGGCGCTCCGGTACGAGCGCGCGCGGCAACATCGAGGTGAGCGGGCCCGGGACGGCCCCGACGACCACGCCCAGGGCGAGCAGGCCGATCCAGGCGCTCTCCATCGCCGGCAGCGCGAGCACGAGGACGGTGGCGACGGCGCAGCCGGCGACGATCAGCACGTTCGGTCGTCCGAGGCGGTCGCTGAGGAGCCCGCCGAGGGGGACCGACAGGATCGAGACCCAGATGGCCAGGCTCGCCACGAGGCCGGCGTGGCCCAGCGAGAAGCCACGCTCGACGAGCATGGCCGGCGCGAACCCCACCACGACCACCAGAGCCACGTTGAATATTCCCCACGCGGCGCCGCTGCTGACGGCGAGCCCGACGTCACGCGTGCGGAGCGGCGCCGCCGCACCGGCCGCGGCGCGGACCGGAGGATCGCGAAAGACGAGCGCCATCAGCGCCATGCCGAGGAGCGCCGTGGCCGACGCGACCACGACGGCGGTCCGCCACGACGTCGCCGTGGCGAGAGCGCCCAGCGTGGCGACGGCCGCCCCGAGGCCCACCGGCCACGCCGTGAGCATGACCCCCATGGCGGTCGCGAGCTCGCGCTCGGCGAACCAGTCGGCGGTGAGCTTCAGCAGCGCCATGTTCATCAGCACGCCGCCGGCGCCGCTCAGCAGTCGTCCCACCGCCGCCATCGCGAAGCTGCCGCTGCCGGCCGTCAGGAGGCCGCCGATGACCATGATGCCGAGACTCCAGATCACCGTGCGACGCTCGCCGAAGCGCCGCCCGACGAGGCCGCCCGGGAGCGCGAGGGCGACGCCGGGCAGGAGATAGAGGCCGACCAGCGTGCCGAGCTGCGCGTAGGAGAGACGGAGGTCGTCCACGACCAGCGGTCCCACCGAGGCGATCGACTGGAACTGCACGCTCATCGAGACGCGCGTGAGGAAGATCAGCGCGAGCGCCAGCCAGCGGTCGGGCATCCGCGGGGCATCATAACGCGCGTGCTATAGTGCACCGCCATTCCGGGGGAGGCGCCATGCGCTTCGGGATTTTCTACGAGCACCAGCTGCCGCGGCCGTGGGGCGCCGACAGCGAGCTGCGCCTGTTCCAGGAGGCGCTCGACCAGGTGGAGCTCGCCGACCGGCTCGGGATCGATGCCGCGTGGGAGGTCGAGCACCACTTCCTGGAGGAGTATTCCCACTCCTCGGCGCCCGAGGTGTTCCTCGCCGCCGCCTCCCAGCGCACGAAGCGCATCCGCCTCGGCCACGGAATCGTGCTGATGCCGCCGGGCTACAACCATCCGGCGCGCGTGGCGGAGCGC
The DNA here is from genome assembly GCA_036556545.1 of Candidatus Methylomirabilota bacterium. Taxonomy (GTDB): domain Bacteria; phylum Methylomirabilota; class Methylomirabilia; order Rokubacteriales; family CSP1-6; genus AR12. The sequence continues at coordinate 30,131 of DATBJF010000081.1, read as the reverse complement.
ATCGCGTCTCTCGATCTCGTGTCGGCGGGGCGGGTGGAGTGGGGCACCGGCGAGTCCGCGTCGCGCGCGGAGCTCGAGGGCTTCGGCGTCGATCCCGCCGAGCGCCGCGCGATGTGGCGGGAGACCGTCGAGCAGACGGCCAACATGCTGGTCATGGATCCCTATCCCGGCTACAAGGGCCGCTACTTCTCGATGCCGACTCGCAACGTCCTCCCCAAGCCCGTGCAGAAGCCGCATCCCCCGCTCTGGGTAGCGTGCTCGAACCGCGAGACGATCAAGCTGGCCGCGCAGCTCGGCATCGGCGCGCTGACGTTCGCCTTCATCGACCCGGCCGAAGCCAGGCACTGGGTCGACGACTATTACGAGACGTTCAAGCGGGAGTGCGTGCCCATCGGCCACGCCGTGAACCCCAACATCGCGATGGTGACCGGCTTCTCTTGCCATCCGGACGCCGCGGAGGCGCGGCGCCGCGGCAACGACGGCTTCCGGTTCTTCCAGTTCGCGCTGGGGCACCACTACGCCTTCGGCACCCACACCCCGGGGCGCACGAACATCTGGAACAAGTACATCGCCGTGCGCGACGCGCTCGGCACCGAGCTCTTCGGCGGCGGCGCCGGCTGCATCGGCACGCCCGACGAGCTACGCGCCACGCTGAAGACGTTCGAGGAGGTCGGCGTCGACCAGACCATCTTCATCCAGCAGGGCGGCAAGAACCGTCACGAGGACATCTGCGAGTCGCTCGAGCTCTTCGCGAGCGCGGTGATGCCGGAGTTCCGCGAGCGCGAGGCCGCGCGCGCGGCGCGGAAGGCCGAAGCGCTGGCGCCGTACGTCGACGCCGCGCTCGCCCGCAAGGAATGGATGAAGGAGCTCAGCGACGGGGAGATCCCCGCCTATCCGGCGTACGGCCTCACCGTCGCCGAGGTCGACGTCTCCACGCTGCCCGAGGCAAACCGCCGGCGCACGCTGCTGTTCCGGAAGATGCGGGAGATCGTCGAGCGCGCGTAGTCGTCTAGCCGCCGGCGAGCACGAAGCCGTCGACTGGAACCAGACGGCGCGCCACGGGATCGACGCCGAGCGACAGGCTTTCGAGAGCGACCGCCCCGAGCAGGGCCGGACCTTCGGGGGCGATGAAACAGACGGTCGGAGCTTCCCGACCTTCGACGGCGATTCGCACCTCGGCGACGGGCCAGACGTCCCGGCGGCCACCGGCGGTCACGATCGGCTGATCGCGCAGCGTCCGCAGACCCAACCGTCTCGCCACATCGGCAGGCAGCGTGAGATACGTCGCCCCGGTATCGACGAGGAGGTCGACATCCTCCGTTCGTTCGCCTTCTCCCGTGATCTTTCCCACGACCCTGAAGAGTCCCATGCGCCCACGATAAGCGGCAGTGCACGAGCGGTCAACGCTCGAGATCGGATACGTCAGCCGAGGCGCGTCCGCAGGCGCTCGACCGCTTCTTCTGTCTGGTCGCGGGAGCCGAAGGCGGTGAGGCGGAAGTAGCCCTCGCCGCTCGGGCCGAAGCCCGAGCCCGGCGCGCCGACCACGCCCGCCGTCGCGAGCAGCCGATCGAAGAAGTCCCACGACGACACGCCGGTCGGCGTGCGGAACCAGACGTATGGAGCGTTGCGACCGCCGTAGACGGTGAGGCCGGCGGCGTGCAGGCCCTCGCGAATGATTCGCGCGTTGGTGAGATAGAAGTCGACGAGCGCGCGAATTTCCTTGTCGCCCCCCGGCGAGTAGACTGCGGCCGCCGCCTTCTGGATCACGTACGGCGGGCCGTTCGACTTCATGCCGATGCGCCGCGCCCAGAGCGCGTTGAGGCTGACCACGTCACCGGTGGCCGTGCGTCCCTTCGCCTCCTTCGGCACCACGGTGTACGCGAGGCGCATGCCGGTGAAGCCCGCGTTCTTCGAGAACGATCGTGACTCGAGCGCGACCTCGCGCGCGCCCTCGATCTCGTAGATCGAGTGCGGCACGTCGGCCTCCGTGATGTATGCCTCGTACGCCGCGTCGTAGAAGATGACCGCCTCGTGCTCCCGCGCGTAGCGGACCCAGCGCGCCAGCGCCTCCCGCGTGGCGACGGCGCCGGTCGGATTGTTGGGATAGCAGAGGTAGATCAGGTCCACGTGGCCATCGGGCAGCGCGGGCTGAAAGTCGTTGTCGGCCGTGCAGGGCAGGTACACCATGCCGGCGTAGCGCCCGGCGCCGTCCGCGCGCCCCGTGCGCCCGGCGACGACGTTGGTGTCGGCGTACACCGGATAGACGGGGTCCATCACCGCCACCACGCAGTCCGTCGCGAACAGCTCCTGGAGGTTGGCGCTGTCGCTCTTGCCCCCGTCGCTCACGAAGATCTCGTCCGCGCCGAGGCCGACGCCGCGCGGCGCGAACTCGTGACGGGCGATGGCCACGCGCAGCCACTCGTAGCCGGCGTACGGGCCGTAGCCCTTGAAGGTCTCTGCACGCGCCATGTCGTCGGCGGCCGCGTGCAGCGCGCGCACGACCGCCGTCGGCAGTGGCCGCGTGACATCGCCGACGCCCAGGTCGACGAGCCGCGCCGCCGGATGGGCGGCGGCAAACGCGTCCGTACGGCGGCGGATCTCGGCGAACAGGTAGGCCGCGCGGAGGTTCTGATAGTGCTCGTTGATGCGCGGCATGGCGGCGCGCCTCAGCCGATCTCGAAGGACAGCCGTCCGTGGGCGATCCGCAGCGCGTCCTCGACCTCGGCGGGGCTGTCGCCGCGGGCGAAGATGAAGCCGAGGTACTGCCAGCCCTCGGGCAGCGGCACCAGCGTCTGACCCTTGTGCGCGCTGATGACGATGTCCTCCACGCGCGGCACCGCCCGGGCGTCCTCGACACCGCGGACACCGTCGAGCCGCCCCGCCCGCGGAATCGGGATCATCATCACGCCGGCCGCCCGTCGCTCGCGCTCGAGCGTCGCGATCGGCCACCCGAGCGCGTGGCGCAGGATGATCTCCTCCAGCGTCATGCCGGTGCCGAAGCGCAGCGTCCGCGAGCAGAGCCCGCCGATGGAGCGTGCGGCGACCTCGAGGACCCACGGACCGTCGTCGTTGAGCCGCAGCTCGGCGTGCACGGGGCCCTCGGTCAACCCCAGCGCCCCGCACGCGGCGGCCGTGGCGGTGCGAAGGGCGTCCTGCACGGCCGACGGCAGCCGCGAGGGCGTGACGTAGATCGTCTCCTCGAAGAACGGTCCTTCGAGCGGATCCGGCTTGTCGAAGAGCGCCAGCGTGTGGAGCGCGCCGGCCGTGAGCAGGCCCTCCAGGGCCACCTCGAGGCCCGGGACGTACTGCTCGGCCAGCAGATACCGTGCCGCATCGCCGCTCACGGTGACGTCGTCGCGCTGCAGGAGCGCCCGGATGCGCTCGAAGGCGGCGATGAACTGGTCGGCGGTGTTCGCGCGGATGACCCCACGGCTCGCCGACAGGGCGAGCGGCTTCAGCACGCACGGATAGTCGACCCCGCGCGAGGCCCGCAGCGGCGCCTCGTCCAGCGCGATACGCCGGAAGCGCGGCACCGGCACGCCGGCGGCGGCCAGGCACTGGCGCATCTGGTACTTGTCGCGCGTGGCGCCGACGGCGGCGGGGGCGCTCGACCGCAGACCGAGGCGCTCGGCGATGGCCGCCGCCACCGGAGCCGTCACGTCGTCGACACCCACCACCGCCGCCAGCGGCCGCCGCGCGCTCCAGTCGACGGCCTGCGCGACGGCGGCGTCGGGATCGGAGAAATCCAGGGTCAGGAGACCGTCGGGGGCGAGCTCTTCGAGCGTGCTCGGCTTCTCGGAGGCACAGACGAGATCGACGCCGAGCGTGCGCGCGGCGTCGATGAAATCCTCCGTGCGATAGGTGCGGGTCGGCAGGAGGAGCAGCAGCCGGGTCCCGCCCACGACGCGCCTCGGGCGGCTTAGCTCTTGCCGGCGGTGTAGTAGGGATTCGTGCCCGACGAGTGATCGGTCGTGTCCAGCACTTCGGTCACCTCGGGCAGCTCTTCCTTGATCAGGCGCTCGATGCCGGACTTGAGCGTGACGTCGGCGGCGCCGCAGCCCTGGCACCCGCCACCCATCTGGAGATAGACGCGATTGTCCTGCACGTCGATCAGCTCGACGTACCCGCCGTGCCCAGCGACGGCGGGATTGATCGTGGTGTCGATCAATTCCTGCACGCGGCTCTTGAGATCCATTGCTTCGCTCATGGCGTCACCTCTTAGATCGGAGCGCTGTTTCGCCCTCCGCCGTAGGTGGGCTGAGAGAGACGGTCGGTGGCTCCGCTGACTGGTACTTTACCCGGGATTTCCTCGAGGGCCAACTGGCCCTCGCGCGGCTCGGCTCAGCAGAACCAGGGCTCGGTGAGTCGTGGCGCGCGTCGGCGGGCCGGGGGGATCGCTGGCATCGAACGCGGCGCGCAGCCGGCAGCCTCGTCGGCCAGCGCGCGCACGGCCTGGAAGGTCACCGCCGCGTCCTCGCGGCGGTCGGCGGCGGCCGCGACGTGCCGGCTCACCGTCCCCTGGAGCGCGTCCATCCGCGGATCCGGATGTGTCCACTCGTAGTAGAACGCGTCGGGTACCAGCGACCCGAGGTGCGGTCGCATCGCGGGGTGCTCCAGCAGCAGCGAGCCGGGCGGGACGAGCAGGCGCAGCCCGTACTGCACGGGATCGACCGCGTCGACGAGATCCGCCGTCTCGATGAAGTCGAGCCAGGCGCGATAGCCGTCGAGCGTGGTCCACGGCGTGAAGGCCACCCAGGTCGGACGCAGGGTGATCCCGGCCGTCCGCGTGATCTCGAGCGCGGTCACGACATCGGCGCCGGTGTGGCCCTTGTCGAGCACGGTCAGGACGTGGTCGTCGAGCGACTCCGCCGCCGACACGATGAAGAGACAGCCGAGCGCGGCCAGCTCCGGGAGCCGTTGCCGCTGCCGCAGCAGGTGCTCGATCTTCGCGGTGAAGTCGAACGTGACCGCGGGGAACTCCGCGTGCAGCGCGCGGGCGACGGCGAGGGCGTGGCCGGGGCCGTTCAGGAAGTCGGGATCGCCGAAGCTCACGTGCGTCGCCCCGGCGGCGACCTGCTGGCGCACGTCCGCCAGCACGACGTCGAGCGGCACGACGAAGAAGCGGCCGTCGTAGACGGGCGGGATCGGGCAGTGGCGGCACGTGTGCTTGCAGCCGCGGCTGGCCTCCACGTACGCCACCAGCTGAAGCGACCCGCCACGGTCGAGATGCGCATACTTCTTGAGCGACGGCAGCGCCGCCCGGCTCGGCATCGCGAAGTCGAGCTTCGCGATGGCGGTGACGCGGGGGCTCGATGTCGCCGCCGCCGGCGCCGGCGACTCGAGCCGCCGGGCGAGCTCCACCAGCTCCGCCTCCAGCTCGCCCGCCAGCACGGCGGCCGCGCGCGTCTTCCCGACCAGATAGTCGGCGTTGAGCGCGGCGTAGAGCCCGTAGAAGACGAGCGTCGCGCCGGGATTCAGCTCGCGGACCCGCGCGGCCACGCGGACGCCGAGGCGAAGCGCGGTGTGCATCGGCACCGAGATGGCGACGAGGCGCGCGCGCCCGATCTTCTCGGCGTCGAGCGGCTCCACCGACAGGTCGAGGACGGCGGGCGCGTAGCCCGCGCGCTCGAGGAACGCGGTCGGCCACGCCACCGCCAGCGGCTGGTGGCCCATCTCGTAGCACGCGATCAGCAGAATCTCGCCGGCGCCCCGCACCGTCCCAGTCTACCGCCGTCGTGCTATGGTGTGCCCCATCACGTCCCAGCGAGGAGGACACATGTCGGTCAAGGTCACCATCCGTCCGAACGGGCCCTACCTGGTGGAAGGAGACATCGAGCTCCTCGACGTCAACGGCACCAAGGTGGACACGAGCAGCCGCGGCCCGCGCATCGCACTCTGCCGCTGCGGCGCTTCGGTGACGAAGCCCTTCTGCGACGGGACGCACAGCAAGATCGGGTTCCAGGCGGCCGAGGCCGCCGTCGCGCAGCAGAAGAAGTAGCCGGCGCTCAGGCCGGCGGAACGTCCTCGGGCGGGACGTCGGTGAGGAGCATCCAGTCGTTGGGCTCGCCGGGCTCGGGACGCGTCTTCGGCAGCGTGGTGATCGTGCGAGTCCGGCTCGGCGAGAACCATTCCCACATGCCGGTCGGGGCGCCCGTGTCCGGCGCCTCACCCATCTCGGGTCCGACGGCGCCGGACTCTTCGCGCTCGCTCTTGCGAAGCCGCTTGGCTTCCTGCTTGGCTTTCTGCTGATCGGCCTTGCGTCGGCGCTCGAAGCCGTAAAATCCCTTCCGGGCCATCAGTGGGCCGCCCGCGACGCGCCAGAGGCGATAGGCATGGGCCATGATACACCGAGCGGAGAGGACGACATGAGCGCTCTGAAGGGCCAGCGCCGGTCCGGCATGGCCGCGCCTTTCGTGCCGATCGACTGACCGCGGGCCGATGCTGCGCGAGATCGTCCGCCGCCTGCTGGCCACCATCCCCGTGATGGGCGTGGTGGCCATCGCCGTCTTCGCGCTGCTGCACGTCACGCCCGGTGATCCGGCCGCCATCATCGCCGGCGACTACGCGACCGCCGACGACATCGCGCGCGTGCGCACCAAGCTCGGGCTCGACAAGCCGTTCCTGACGCAGGTCGGGATCTGGCTGGGTGGCATCGCCCGCGGCGACCTCGGGGCGTCGATCTACTCCGGCCTGCCCGTCACCACGCTCATCAAGCAGCGGGCGGAGGCGACGATCGCGCTGACGCTGCTGGCGATGCTGATCAGCATCCTCGTGGGCGTGCCGGTGGGCGTCCTGGCGGCCTGGCGGCGCGGCTCGTGGCTCGACCGCGGCGTGATGGTCTTCGCCGTGTCCGGCTTTTCGCTGCCGACGTTCTGGCTCGGCTTCGTGCTCGTCTACGTGTTCGCCATCTCCGCCCACTGGCTGCCCGTGCAGGGCTACCAGTCGATCGAGCGCGGCCTGTGGCCGTTCCTCCGCCACCTGATCCTGCCCGCGGTCACGCTCTCCGCCGTCTACATGGCCCTCATCGCGCGGATGACGCGCGCCTCCATGCTCGGCGTGCTGAACGAGGACTACGTCCGCACGGCGTTCGCCAAGGGTCTGGCCCCGCGCCGCGTCCTCCTGCGCCACGCGCTGAAGAACGCGTCGCTGCCGGTGGTGACGATCATCGGCATCGGCTTCGCGCTGCTCATCGGCGGGGCCGTGGTGACGGAGAGCGTCTTCGCGCTGCCCGGGCTGGGCCGGCTCACCGTAGACGCCATCGTGCGCCGCGACTACCCGGTCATCCAGGGCGTCATCCTGGTGGTGTCCGGCGTCTACGTCGGCATCAACCTCCTCGTCGACGTCCTCTACGTCATCCTCGATCCCCGCATCAAGTACTGAAGATGGCGTCGTCCGTGCGCGCGCTCGGAGCCGAGCTTCCCGCCGCGCCGGCGGCGGAGCGCCTGTCCGCGAGCCACCGCCTGCGGCGCTTCGCGCGACGCAATCCCACGCTGCTCGCGGGCGGCGTGGTCATGGTCGTGATCGTGCTGAGCGGGGTGCTGGCCCCCGCGTGGTGGACGGGCGATCCGCTCGCCATGCGGCCCATCGATCGGCTCCAGCCGCCGTCGGCCGCGCACTGGTTCGGCTCCGACAACTTCGGCCGCGACGTCTATACGCGAACGCTGTACGGCACGCGCGTGTCGCTGGTCGTCGGCGCCTCCGTCGCCCTCGCCAGCCTGATCATCGGCACCGCGCTCGGGCTCGTGATCGGCTTTCATCGACGGCTCGACACGGTCATGATGCGGGTGATGGACGGGCTCATGGCGATCCCGGCCATCCTGCTGGCGCTCGCCCTCATGGCGCTGATGAAGGGCAGCGTGCGCAACGTGATCATCGCCCTCATCATTCCCGAGATCCCGCGGGTGATCCGCGTCGTGCGCGCCTCCGTGCTGTCGCTGCGCGAGCACACGATGGTGGAAGGGGCGCGCGCGCTGGGGGCGCGGACGCCGCGCATCCTGGCGCGCTACATCCTGCCGGCGCTGACGGCGCCGCTCATCGTGCAGGCGACGTACATCTGCGCCTCTGCCATCCTGTTCGAGGCCTACCTCTCGTTCCTCGGGGCCGGTACGCCGCCGCACATTCCGTCGTGGGGCAACATCATGGCAGAGGGCAAAACCTACGTGCAGCTCGCGTTCTGGATCATCCTGTTCCCCGGCTTGTTCCTCGCCCTCACCGTCCTCGCCATCAACCTGATCGGCGACGGCCTCCGAGACCTGTTGGACGTCCGCTGACCGGCGGCCGACGATAACGGCGCATCGCCTGTCGGGGGGCTACGCGGGCGGAATGGCGCCGCGGCGGTCGACGATGAGGCGGTAGTGCTGCGGCTGGCGGTGGCGCGCGAAGTCGAACATCGTCGTCTTGTACGAGCGGCTCAGCGCGAGGTCGCAGCGGGCGGTGACCAGCTCGTCGCCGAGCGTGCTGGCCATGGCCACCGTCTCGCCGGACGGCGCGACGATCGAGGACTGTCCGATCAGGTCGCACCCTTCCTCGCGCCCGGCCTTGGCCACGCCCACCACCCACGTCGCGTTCTGGTACGCGCCGGCCTGCATCGAGAGCTGGTTGTGGAAGTTGGCGAGCGCGTCGTGCTCGGGCGCCGGTGGATGGTGGAGGGGCGTGTTGTAGCCGAGCAGCACCATCTCCACGCCCTGGAGCCCCATCACGCGATAGGTCTCCGGCCACCGGCGGTCGTTGCAGATGCACATGCCGAGCACGCCGCCGAACGCGCGCCAGACGCCGAACCCGAGGTTGCCGACCTCGAAGTAGCGCTTCTCCAGGTGCTGGAAGGCGCGGTACGGCTCGTGCTCGGCGTGGCCGGGCAGGTGGATCTTGCGGTACTTGCCGACGATGCGCCCGCCGGGGTCGACGAGGATCGACGTGTTGTAGCGATGCGTGGCGCCGTTGTCGACGGTCAGCTCGGCGTAGCCGAGATAGAAGCCCAGGCCGAGCCGCGCCGCCTCCTCGAACAGCGGCCGCGTCTCCGGCCCCGGCATCTCGCGCTCGAAGAAGGCGTCGATCTCGGCCTGGTCCTCCATCCACCAGCGCGGGAAGAACGTGGTCAGGGCCATCTCGGGAAAGACGACGAGGTCGCAGCCACGGGCCTTCGCCTCGTGCAGGTGCGCGAGCAGCCGCTTGACGACCGCGCTGCGCGGCTCGGTGCGGGCGATCGGACCGAGCTGCGCAGCGCCGACGGTGATGACGCTCACGACGTCAGACCTGGATGTTCCACAGGAGCGTGGCGCCGAACTCGAGCAGACCGCGCACGTTCTTGCGAAACGCGCCCGGGATCACGAACTGTCCCCACGGCACGTAGAGCACCTCGTCGTACGCGATCTTCTGCACCTCGTCGGCGATGGCCTTGCGCTTGGCGGCGTCCGTCTCGCGCGTGAACTGGGCGCGGAGCTTCTCGATCGGCTCGCTGGTGGGCCAGCCGAACCAGGACTTCTCGCCGGCGCCGCCCAGCACGGACGACACGGCCGGCGTCATCGTGTCGAACGAGGTCGACCACGTGTGGAAGATGTTCCAGCCGCCCTGCGCCGGCGGCTCCTTCTTCGCGCGGCGCGAGACCATGGTCGACCAGTCCATCGCCTGGAGGTCGACGTTGGCGCCGAGCGACCGGAGCACCTCGGCCGTGACGAGCGCCGATCCGTGCGCGAAGGGCGTGTCGGTCGGATCCATGACCACGAGGGGCCGGCCGTCGTAGCCGCCCTCCTTCAGCAGGCGCTTGGCGCGCTCCAGATCCGGCTTCGGCGCCGCCACCGCCGTCTCGTACGGCAGGCCGCCGCACATGAACACGGACGGACACGTGCGGAAGTACTTCGGGTGGCCGATGACGGCCTGCAGGTACTTCTGCTGATCGACGGCGTAGAGCAGCGCCTGGCGCGCCGCCTTGTTGTTGAACGGCGGCTGCAGGTGGTTCGGACGCAAGATCCCCTGGCTGCCCCGCGGATCGGTGATGTACACGCGCAGGTCGGCGTTCTTCTCGAGACGCGGCGCGAAGTCGAGCGGAACGTTCTCCCAGTAGTCGATCTCGCCGGCTTCCAGGGCGGCGCCGGCGGTGGCGGAGTCGGGGATGTAGCGCCATTCGACGCGGTCCACCAGCGGGCGCTTGCCGCCGGCGGCGCCGCTCGGGCTCTCGTTGCGCGGCACGTAGTCGGCGTTCTTCAGATAGAGAACGCGGTGGCCCGGCTGCCAGTCGTCCTTGGCGAACTTGAAGGGGCCGCTGCCGATGACCTCCTTGATCTGCTCACCCGGATCGGTGGCGGCCAGCCGCGCCGGCATGATGAAGCACGGGCTCGCCGACGGCTTGCCGAGGCCGTCCAGCACGAGGCCGAAGGGCTGCTCGAGGTCGATGGTGAACGTCTTGCGGTCGGCGGGCGCCATCTTACCGACGGACGCCATCATGAGCCGGCCCATCGCGTCGCGGGCGCCCCAGCGCTTGATCGACGCCACGCAATCCTCCGCCGTCACGGCCGGCCCGTCGTGGAACCGCAGGCCGTCGCGCAGCGTGAACGAGTACTTCATCGCGTCGCGGCTCACCGACCACTTGTCCACCATTTGCGGGCGCAGCTTCAGGTCAGCGTCGAGCGCGAACAGCGTGTCGAAGATCATGTAGCCGTGATTGCGGGTGATGTAGGCCGTCGTCCAGATCGGATCGAGGATCTTGAGATCGGCGTGAGGAACGAAGCGCAGCGTGCTGGCGCGGCCTTGCGCGTGCACGCGCGGCGCGCGGAGGGCGGTGGCGGCGGCGGCGCTTCCGGCGAGAAACGAGCGGCGGCTCAGGCTCATGGCGGCCTCCTCTGTATCGGAGCCCCGTGTCCGCCTCCGCCGTGGCTGGCCTGAGAGAGGCGGTCACTGGCTGCGTCAGGGCCCCGATCCTTGCACAGCGATCCGGCCGTCGGCAAGCCAGGCCGGTGGCATCGCGCTTGCTCTTTTACAACGGCATGAAAGCCATCGCCGCCATCTTCGGATCTCGTGCCGATGCCGAACGTGCCGCGCAGCATCTCATCGCGCTGGGCTGCGCGCCCGAATACCTGACGGTGCTGTCGCCCGGCGCGGAGCCACGGGCCGTCGTGCCGAGCGACGAGGGTGAGCCGCAGGGCACCGGCGCCGCCATCGGCGCCGTCGCCGGCGGCGCCACCGGCGCCGCGATCGGCATGCCGCTCGGCGCCGCCGTCAGCCTGGCCGTGCCTGGCGTCGGCCCGGTGATCGCGCTCGGCATCATCGGCGCCGCGCTGTTCGGCGCCGGCGGCGCCGCCATCGGAAGCGCGCTCGAGAGCACGCTGTCGCACGGCGTGCCGCGCGACGACCTCTTCATCTACGAGGACGCGCTGCGGCGCGGCCGCAGCGTGGCGGTCGTGCTGACCGAGGACGACGAACTGGCCGCGCGCGCCCGCGAGACGTTCTCCGCCGCGGGCGGCATCGACGTCGCCGCCGCGCGCGATCAGTGGTGGGCCGGTCTTCGCGACGAGGAGCGCGGTGTCTACACGGCAACCGAGGAGAGCGACTATCGGCGCGGCTTCGAGGCGGCCCTCATCAGCGCCGCGCGCGAGCCCGACCGCGATGCCAGCGCTGCGTACCGGCGCGGCTGGGACCGCGGGCGCCTCTATCGCGGCGACGCGGACGAGCGGCGCCTGCCGAAGAGCGCCTGATCAGGTCCCGGGGCGGTCGCCCCTGACGCGCGGCTCGCTGTCGCCGTAGGGGGCGTCGCCGCGCTCGCCCGGCGCGGTCTCCTCGCGGTGGAGCGGCCGCCCTTCGACGTCGCGGCCTCCGCGCTCGGCCCGGCGCTCGCGCTCGGCCTGAGCGAGCGCATCGGGGCTCGCGGACTGCGGGGTCTTCTCACCGTCGGTCATCGCGCACCTCCTGGCATTCGGGCCTGACGACGTGCAAGGCGACTGCCGTCGTGCGGTACACTGAGCCGCACGCCATGACGACCTCCGTTCCGGCGGCGCGCGCCGGCCATCCCTATCACATGCACGATGCGATCTACGCTCAGCCAGGCGCGCTGCGCCTCGTCGGCCGCGGCAACGAGGCGGCGCTCGGCGCGGCGGCGGAGGCGCTTGCGAATGCTCCCCACGTCGTGCTCGCCGGCACCGGCAGCTCCTGGCACGCGGCGCTGGTGGGCACGCTGCTCTTCGCGCGCGCCGGCCGTCTCGGCCCGCGCGTGCGCGCGGCCTTCGGCGGCGAGCTGGCGGATTACGGGCTCCCGCGCGACGCGGGCTCGGCGCTGCTCGGCATCACCCACCGCGGCACGCGCTCCGTCGCCGACGCGCTGAGCGCCGCCCGCGCGGCGGGCGCGACGAGCATCGCGGTGACCGCCAAGGGCCCGGGCACGCTCGGCGCCGAGCTGACCCTGACGACGGTCGACCGCGAGGCGTCGGACACGCACACGGTGAGCTACACGTCCGCGCTCGCCGTGCTGGCAATGCTCGCCGCCGCCGTCGGCAAGGACGAGACGCTCGGCCGCGCCGTCGACGCCTTGCCCGATCAGCTCGCGCTCCTGCTCGGCCAGGAGTCGTGGGACGAGATCGGCGCGCGGTTCGGCCATCGGCGACAGTACTGGTTCGTCGGAGGGGGACCGAACCACGCCACCGCGCTCGAAGGCGCGCTGAAGGTCACCGAGGCCGCGTGGGTGCCCGCCCTGGGCTTCGACGCCGAGCAGTTCCTGCACGGGCCGTGGATCGCCGTCGACCGCGAGGACCTGCTCGTCGTCGTCGCCCCGCCCGGCCCCTCGCGGGCGCGGTGCTTGGCCGCGGCGCGGATCGCCAGGGACGCGGGAGCGGCGGTGCTGGCGCTGGGCGCCGAGAGTGATCGTGAGCTCGCCGCCCTCGCCACGGAGATGATCGCGCTTCCCGACGTCGACGAGCGGCTCTCGCCGATCGCCGCCGTGGTGCCGCTCCAGCTCTTCGCGTACCACGTGGCCGTCGGGCGCGGCCGCAATCCCGACGGGCGTCCGCTGCCCACGGCCTGACTGCTCGCTCGCGCGCCGATGACGTCGCCACGGCTCCTCGTGCTGCTGTGCGTGATGATGGGCTCCTATACGTTCTCGGTCGGCACGTTCCCCGCGCTGCTGCCGGAGATCGGCGTCGCGCTGCGGCTCTTGGACTGGCAGCTCGGCCTGCTCGCGGGCGCCTTCGGACTGGCCCGCATGGCCTCCGACATCCCGGGCGGCCTGTTGATGACCTACCACGTCCGCCGGGCGCTCGTCGCCGCCCCCGTCTTCATCTTCGCCGGGGCGGCGCTCGTGATCGCCGGCGGGGAGCTCGCCTGGCTGGCGCTCGGTCGTGTGCTGATGGGAATCGGTCACATGCTCGGCATGCTCGGCGGTCTCACCGTGATCTTGCGGCACGAGGAGCGCGGCCGCCTGGCCTCCGCGCTGAACGCGTTCGAATTCTCGGCGATGCTCGCGGTGCTGGGCGGCGTCACGCTGGTCGGCCTGTTGCCGCAGACGCTACCGTGGAATGTCGCCTTCCTCCTGGGCTGCGTGCCGATGCTGGTCGGCGTGTCGTTGCTGCCCGGCGTGCTCGCCCGACTGCCGCCGGGCGATCCGGGCCAGCCGTGGTTCGCCCGTGCTACGGCCGACCCCGCCGGCAGCGGCGGCCGTGACGACGTCCCGCGCGTGGCGCTGGCGTTCGCCGCCGGCGGCGCCGTGGCCGTGACCTATGCCACCGTGGAGTCGTTCCTCATCCCCATCCGCGGCAGCCGTGAGTTCGGGCTCGAGCGCGCCGGCATCGCGCGACTGCTCATGCTGGCGCAGACGTTCGATCTCCTCGCTCTGCTGCCGGTCGGTGCGCTGGCCGATCGGCGCGGGACGGCCCGCGTGCTCGCGGGCGTGCTGTTCGCGTTCGCGGTCGCCATCACGCTCATCGGCTTCGGCGCGCTCCCGCACGTCATCGCCGGCTGCATCGTGTTCGGGCTCGGCATGGCGGGCTGGATGCTGCCGCTCGGGGTGTTGCGCGCGGCCACGCCGGCGTCGCGCGTTGCCTGGCGCGCGGCGCTCTATCGCGTCTGCGTCGACGGAGGCATGTTCATCGGGCCCTTCGCCAGCGGCCTCGTCGCCACCCGCGCGCCGTGGCTGCTGCCGGGCGTGCTGGCCGTGGCCCTCACGGTGGTGGCCGTGATGCTGGCGGCGCGCGGCACGCCGCGCTCCTCGCGCGTGTAGTCTTGGCCTCGCTGGCACCGCCCTTGCTCCTCCCGCAACACGGGAGCGGAGTATGCGTCGAGCGGGAGAGTGGTTTCGCGGTGCGCCACGATGGTACCGATGGGTCACCGGCGTGGCCGTCGCGATCGCGGTACTGCTGGTCATCACCGCGTTCTTTCTCGACGAGCCGCTGCGCCGGGTGGTGGAGCGGCAGATGAACGAGCGGCTCAAGGGGTATACCGCGACCGTCTCCAGGCTGAACTTCCATCCCATCGGCTTCGCCATCGACCTCCGCGACGTCGTGCTCGTTCAGAAGGCGAACCCCGATCCCCCGGTGATGCGGATCGAGAGGCTCAGCGCCAACGTCCAGTGGTCGGCGCTGATCCGCGCCCGGCTGGTGGCCGACTTCGAGCTCGTCCGTCCGACGCTGTACATCAATCGCGAGCATCTCGAGGCCGAGCAGAAGGACGAGGTTCCCGTCACCGATCATGGCTGGCAAGACGCGCTCCAGGCCATCTACCCACTCAAGATCAACAACTTCACGGTCGAGGACGGTGACCTGACCTACATCGAGGCAGGTCAGACCCAGCCGTTGCGCGTGAGCAACCTGAAGGCGCGCGCGCAGGACATCCGGAACGTCCGCTCCGAGCCCGGCGACTATCCCTCGCCGCTGCATCTCGAGGCGACGGTCTTCGATCGCGGGCGTCTCCAGATCGACGGCCACGCTGACTTCCTCGCGGAGCCCCATGCGGGCGTGAAGGGGAAGGTGGAGCTCGCCGACGTCGATCTCGACTACTTCCGGCCTGTCCTCCAGCGCGCCAATCTCGTGGTGACTCGCGGGACCTTCAGCGGCAGCGGGATGATCGAGTACGCGCCGCAGTTCAAGAAGGTCGATCTCGACGAGCTCCGCGTGGACGGCCTGCAGGCGGAGTACCTGTATCACAAGCCCAAGGCCGTGGTGGCCAAGGAAGCCGTGAAGGCCACGGCGCGGGCGGCCAAGGAGGTCAGCAACGATCCGGGCGTGGTGCTCCACGCCCGGACGATGAAGCTCACCGACGCGACGGTGGGGTTCGTCAACAAGGACACCACGCCGAACTACCGCGTCTTCATCGCCAACACCGACCTCACCATCGAGAACTTCTCGAACCAGAAGTCGGAGGGCTACGGCGAAGCGCGCCTCACCGGCCGCTTCATGGGCAGCGGGCGGACGGTGGTGGATCTCGTGATGCGCGCGGAGAACAACGGGCCCGACGTGAGCCTGAACGCCAAGATCGAGAACACCGACCTCCGCGCGATGAACGACGTCCTGCGCGCGCACGCCAAGGTGGACGTCGCCTCGGGCGTGCTGTCGGTCTTCTCCGAGATCGTGGTCAAGAACGGGCGGGTGCAGGGGTACGTCAAGCCGCTCTTCAAGGACCTGAACGTCTACGACGAGAGCCAGGACGACGACAAGAAGCTCGGCGCGAAGCTGAAGGAGAAGGCGGCGGATCTGATCGCGAAGATCTTCAAGAACCGCAAGCGCGACGAGGTGGCCACCATCGGCAAGCTCGAGGGGCCGCTTCAGAACCCGCAGGCGAGCACGTGGGAAGTGCTGGTCAACCTGGTCCGGAACGCGTTCTTCGAGGCGATCCTGCCGGGCTTCGAGCGGGAGCTCGGCGGCCGCGGCTGAGCGTCAGGCCAGCACGACCCGCCACGCCCGCGCGAGCAGGCTCAGGAACCACAGCGAGCGCGGCACCCACAGATCGCTCTGCAGCCAGGCCGCCGTGGCCATCGCGACCGCCACCGTCGCCGTCGCCACCGAATCCGGAAGCTGCATCCACCGCGTCATCGGCAGCACGGCGCCGCCGAGGACCGCCATCACGAACACGACGAGCACGATGCCGATCAACAGGGCGAAGGGACCGAGGAAGAGCGTGGCGAAGATTAGGATCAGGGCGTCGGCGCGACCGAAGTTGGGATCACCGAACGCCTTCAGAACTTCGGGACGTCCCGAGAACCAGAGCGCCATCTCGCGCGGCTGGATCATTCCCGTGTGAATCGCGAACCAGATCACCACGGCGCCGGCGAAGAGCCAGTGCGGCAGCCGCCACGCCGTGGGGGTGAAAATTTCCCGCATGGTCACCTCCTGATCGATGCGCGCGCTCACCGTTTCAAGGCAAGAGGGGTGCCACGGTTATCACCAGGAAATTCAATCCTTTGAACGACGGGCCGGCGGCCGCGGTGTCGCCGCGCTGACATCCGCCGTGCCGGCGGGTCCTCACACGGGCCAGCGCTCGCGGCGGTACCCCATGTCCCAGAACATCCATTCGTACCGCGACGTGGTCAGTGTGTGGCGCTGCATGGCCAGGCGCTCGGCGCCGCCGAGACGCGCCGCCATCGTGTTCACCGTGTCGAGCACGGCGCGGACGACGGAGCCGAACTCCTCGGCCGCGTAGGTGGCGATCCACCGCGCATAGAGCGGCTCCGGCGAGCCGGCCTGCTCTAGTGCCTTGCCGACTTCCCAGTAGATCCAGTAGCAGGGGAGCAGCGCCGCGACGTTCTCGTGGAACGGCGCCCCGTACGCGACGGCGAGCAGATAGCTCGTGTAGGCCTGATTGACGGGCGCCAGCGGCGTGGCCGCCACCGCCGCCGGCGTGAGGCCGAATTCCTGGAAGAAGCTCTCGTGGAGCGCCCGCTCCACGCGAAGCGCGTTCGCGCTGTGCTCGTTGAACATGATGATCCAGTCGTCGGCCGGGGCCCGGGCGGCGGCGATGGAGAGCGCCCGCGCGAACTCGCGCAGGTAGAGCGCGTCCTGGACGGCGTAGAAGCGGAACGACTCGCGCGGGAGGGTGCCGTCGGTGAGGCCGCGCACGAACGGGTGGGCGAGGATCGCCGTGTAGATCGGCTCCATCGCCGCCCACAGCTCCTTCGTGAAGGCCATGCCGCGAGTATCATACGCGCATACCGACCCAGCACATGCAGCACGACCGGCTCGCGCTGCGGAGGCGACGATGACGAACGACCTGCTCGAGAGCGTCAAGGATGGCGTGGCGGTGCTGACTCTCAACCGGCCCGATCGGCTCAACGCCCTGTCCGGGCCCATGCTGGACGCGCTGCTCGAGGCGCTGCCGCGGCTGGCCGGCGACCCCGCGGTCGGCGCGGTCGTGGTCACCGGGGCCGGCCGCGGGTTCTGCGCGGGCGGCGACGTGAAGGCCATGGCCGAGGGGCGCGAGTTCTCCGAGACGGGGCTGGAAGAGAAGACGCACGGTCTCCGCAGCAAGATGGAGGTCTCGCGGCTCCTGCACGAGATGCCGAAGCCGACCCTCGCCATGGTGCGCGGCGCCGCCGCCGGAGCCGGCCTCTCCATCGCGCTCGCCTGCGACCTCCGAGTGGCGGGGGAGAGCGCGAAGTTCGCCACCGCCTTCGCACGCGTCGGGTACTCCGGCGACTTCGGCGGCTCGTGGTTCCTCACGCAGCTGGTCGGAACCGCCAAGGCACGCGAGCTGTACTACACGGCCGAGATCGTCGACGCGAAGACGGCGCTTTCGCTCGGCATCGTCAACCGCGTGGTCCCCGAGGAGCGGCTGGAAGACGAGACGCTGACGCTGGCCCGCAAGCTCGCGGCCGGGCCGCGGGTCGCCCTCCGCTACATGAAGCGCAACATGAACGCGGCCGAGACGCAGACCCTCGCGCAGTGCCTGGACCTCGAGGCGATGCACCACACGCGCACCGGCTTCACCGAGGACCACAAGGAGGCGGCCAAGGCGTTCGTGGAGAAGCGCGAGCCCGTGTTTCGCGGGCGCTGAGTTCCGACCGACCGGAGTCAGCCGAGCAGCGCCAGCAGACGGCCGGGAACATCGCCGGCGAACTCGGTCCGACCGCGGCCGAGGTCGTGGCCGGCGTTGTCCACGCGCAGGAGCGCGCTCGGCGCCCCGAGCGTCGCGCGGGCGGCTTCGAGCTCGGGGATGGTGCCGAACGGATCCTTCGTGCCGTGCACGAACAGGGCGGGCGTGCGGATCCGCGGAAAGTGCTCGCTGCGCTGATGCTGGGGCCGGCCCGGGGCGTGCAGCGGATAGGCGAGCAGCAGCAGGCCGTCGACCAGGCGCGGGTGCTCGGCCACGAGGAGGGTCGCCTGGCGGCCGCCGTACGACGCGCCGCCCAGCAGGACGCGTCCTGGACAACGCGCGCGCATCAGCTCGACGGCGCGCCGCAGGCCGGCGCGATCACGCGCGGCGCCCGCCGGCGAGGGCGCTCCCTTCGCGCGGGCCTGGCGGAACGGCAAGTCGCAGCGCAGCACCGTCGTCTGCCGCGCCGCGAACGCCTCGGCCACCGCCCGGAGCACGGGCGCCTCGTGATTGCCGCCGGCGCCGTGCGTGAGGACCAGCACGTCGACGCCGGGCGAGCTCGGCCGGTGCAGGGCGCCCCGCACCGGCACGTCGCCCGCGTCGTCCACGAAGCGCTCGACACCACCGGTCACGGCGCCGAGAATAGCGCGGTTGTACGATGGAGGCGGAGGGAGACGCGATGAGGAGCACGAGATACCTGCTGACCGCGTTGGTCCTGGCGCTGGCCGTGGCCGGCTGTGCAACCGCCGAGACGACGCCATCCGCGACCGTCACGACGCTCATGCCCGGAAGCGAGCGATTCTTCCGGATCGACTGGGAGGCGACCCCCGACCGCGGTGACACGCGCCGTCTCCGCGGCTACGTCGAGAACACGTACGGCGAGGCGGCCGCGCGCGTGCAGCTGCTCGGGCAGGCGCTCGACACGTCGGGCGCCCTGGTCGGCCAGCGTCTTTCGTGGGTCCAGGGCGCCATCCCGGGGTTCGGTCGCGTGTACTACGAGATCCCGGGGATGCCGGTGGCGGAAAACTACCGCGTGACGGTGTGGGCGTTCGAGCGCATCCAGGGCCGCGATGGCGGCTTCGTGATCCGATGACGCGGCTCACCGAGTCTGCGCGCGGCGTGTTCGTCATCGCGGCGACGCCGTTCGCTCCCGACGGTTCGCTCGATCTCGCGAGCATCGACGGCCTCGTCGACTTCTATCTCGGCCACCGCGTGCACGGCCTGACGCTGCTCGGCATCATGGGCGAGGCGCAGAAGCTCACGCCGGAGGAGTCGCTCCAGGTCGTGCGCCGGACGCTGGCGCGCGTCGGCGGCCGCGTGCCGGTGGTGGTGGGCGTGTCGAGCCCGGGGCTCGCGCCCCTGGCGGCGCTGGCGGCCGCGGCGATGGACGCGGGCGCCGCCGGCGTGATGGTCGCCCCCGCCGCCGGCTTGCGTGGCGACGACGCGCTCTTCGCGTACGTGGACTCGGTGTTCCGCGTCCTCGATCCGGCCACGCCCGTCGTGTACCAGGACTACCCTCAGTCGACGGGCATCTATCTGCCGGTCCCCCTGTTTCACCGGATGGTCGATGCGTTTCCCCGCCTCGTCGTGCTCAAGCACGAGGATGCGCCGGGGCTCGCGAAGCTCACGCAGATCCGCCGTGAAGCCGAACGCGACGCGCGCCGCCGCGTGAGCGTGCTCGTCGGCAACGGCGCGCTCTATTATCCGCAAGAGCTCGCGCGCGGCGCCGACGGTGCCATGAGCGGCTTCGCGTATCCGGAGATGCTCGTGGAGGTGTACGAACGCTTCGCGGGAGGCGCCGTCGAGGCGGCGGAGGACGTGTTCGACGCCTACCTGCCGCTCCTCCGGATGGAGCATCAGCCCGGCGTCGGGCTGGCCGTGAGGAAGGCTCTGCTCCACCGCCGGGGCGCCATTGCGAGCCCGACGCTACGTGCCCCGGGCGCGAGCCTCACCGCCGACGATCAGCGCGAGCTCGCGCGGCTGGTCGAGCGTCTAGAGCGCCGGCTCAAGGGCTGACGTCAGGGCTGAACGAGCTGCGCGACCGTCCGGCACAGCTCGTCCGGATCGATCGGCTTGGCGAGATGCGCCTGGAAACCGGCGGCCAGCGCCGCCGCGCGCGGGTGCTGGCCGCTGAAGGCGGTGACGGCGACCGCGGGCACCTTCTCCGGAGGAACGCCAAGCTGCCGGCGCACTTCGCCGATCAGCCAGTAGCCATCCTCGCCCGGCATCGCGATGTCGCTGACGATCGCCTGCGGGTGCTCGCGCGTAAACGTTTGCAGCCCGTCGCGCGCAGATTCTGCGCACAATACGCGCGCTCCGCACATCTCCAGCATCACCTTCAAGACTTCGCGGGTGTCCTCGTCGTCCTCCACCACGAGGATCGTGAGGCCAGTGAGCTCGGTCATCGGCTGTCTCCCCGGTGACATGGCGGCGGCAGCGCCGTCGCGTCTATGTACAACAGTTCGCGCGCGTGCGAAAGTGCGCAGACGAAGTCGTCGCCGCGAGTGCGCGATGCGGTGTGAGCAATGTTTTTCCCACGAGATCTAGATGTGGCATTTCGCTTGCGGGGGCCTGCGGCCCGGAGGTGTCACTATGAAGTCGGCTCGACTCGTGCTCGCGTGGATCGTGCTCGTCGCCACTCCGATCGTCGCCGTCGCCGCGCCCGGCGACCCGCGGCTCGTCAACGGTGTCCTGGAATGGCCGCGCACCCTGACGAACGAGTCGTTCGTCATCGTGCGAGGCGATGACGGCGTTCTTTACTACGTTGGCCTGACGGCCGCGCGCCGCGATGGCACGGCCGCCGCCGGCTCGCGCGTGGCCGTGCTCGGAATCGAGGGCCGCAGTTCGCACGAGATCGCCGCCGTCGGCTTCGGCAGCGGAGCCACGACCGAGGCCGCGCTCGCACAGCTTCAAGGCGCGCGGCAGCCGGCCGCGCCCGTCGCAGCGCCGGCTCCTTCCGCGCCGCCCGCTGCGCCCGCCGCCGCTGCGCCGGCGCCCGCTGCGCCGCCTGCCGCGGCGGCGCCGGCGTCGCCCTCCGTGGCGCAACCGACGGCGCCGGCCAGCACTCCGTTGGCGCCCGTGGTCGCTCCCGCCACGCCGTCGCCGACGCCCGTCGCGACGCCACCCGCGGCCGCCAGTCCGCCGCCGGCGCCGTCGGCTCCGGCGGCCGTCACCCCGCGACCTGCTCCCGCTACGCCCGCGCCGGCGGTCACGGCGCAGCCGACTGCGCCGGCCGGCGCGCCGACCAACGGCGGTACCGCCGCCGGTGCGCCGACGCCGGTGCCTTCGGGGGTCGTTCCGACGGCCGCGACGTCGCCGAAGGCCGGCAGCGCGCCGGCGCCGATCAGCGGGTCCGCGCCGATGATTCCTGTCGACGATCGTCGCTGGACGGAGGTGAGCGGCGAGATCGAGGCGTTCCTCGGCCGGACGGTGCTGCTGAAGGTCGACGGCGGACGCGTGACCGTCGACGTCTCGAGCCTCAGCGGCAACCTCGAGCGGCTCGTGGCGCCGGGCTCGAAGGTGAAGTTCTACGGCGTGCCGGTGGAGCTGCGCTTCAAGGCGATGGGCTTCATCGATCCCGACGCGCGAGGGCGGGCTCGCTAGCGCGCGGTGGCCATGAAGATCCACCGGCTCTGGGTCGACGATCGCGGCGAGTCGCACTTCCAGGACGTGGAGGTGCCCTTCGCGGAATCCACGCGCGCGGGACGCCTCTCCGCGCGCATGCCGGCCACCGGCATCATCTTTCGCGAGGTGCCGCCCGACTACGACCTGGACTGGCATCCGGCGCCACGCCGGCAGTACATCGTCAATCTCGACGCGGGCGTGCAGATCACGGCCAGTGACGGCGAGATGCGCAAGATCGGCGCCGGCGAGATCCTCCTCGTCGAGGACACGTGGGGCAAGGGGCACCTGTCCAAGGCCCTCGACGGAAAGCTGCGTCACTGCCTGTTCATCACGCTTGATTAGCCGCGCGCTCCCGGCTACGCTCGCCGCGCCATGAAACTCGCGGATCGGGTGGCGCTGGTGACGGGCGGCGGCTCGGGAATCGGGCGCGCCATCTGCCTGCTCTTCGCCGCCGAGGGCGCGCGTGTCGTCGTCAACGACATCGACCGCGGCGCCGCCGAGGCCACGGTGAAGGCGATGGGCGGCGGCCGTGCCCTCCCCGCCGACGTCGCCGACAGCGCTCAGGTCAAAGCCATGTTCGCCGCCATCGAGCAGGAGCACGCCGGACTCGACATCCTGGTCAACAACGCCGGCATCGCCTCCGGCGGCTTCGAGGATCGCCCGGGGCTCCGCGAGCGCGTCGAGACGCGAATCAAGGAGGCGGCCAGCGGGCACGGCCTGCAGACCCATCTCGACGCCACCGAGGGCATCGACGACGCGTCCTGGCGTCGCATGCTCGCCGTCCACCTCGACGGCACGTTCTACTGCACGCGGGAGGCCCTGCGATCGATGAAGCGCCGCGGGCGCGGCGCGATCGTCAACCTCTCGAGCGTGGCCGCCTTGACCGGGCTCGCCACGGTGCCGCACTACAGCGCTGCCAAGGGCGGCATCCTGGCCTTCACGCGCGCGGTCGCGCAGGACGTCGCGTCGCGCGGCATCCGCGTGAATGCGATCTGCCCCGGCTACATCGACACGCCGATGACGGCGTCCGCCTCGCCGCTGATGAAGGCGGTGACGCTGAGTCGCACCCCTCTGGGCCGCTTCGGCGAGCCGGAGGAAATCGCCCGCACCGCGCTCTTCCTCGCCTCGGATGACAGCGCCTTCTTCACGGGGCAGTGGCTGTCGCCGAACGGCGGGCTCTTCATCGGCTGATCGGAGAGGCCATGGAGCTGTACGACGTGATGCGCACGACGTTCGCGGCCCGCGAGTTCACCGACGACCCGCTGCCCGACGCGACGCTCACGAAGATCCTCGAGCACGCGCGCTTCGCACCGAGCGGCGGCAATCGCCAGGGCTGGCACGTGATCGTGGTGCGGGAGCAGGCGGCCCGCCAGGCGCTGGCGGCGGCGGCGGCGCCGGCCGCCAAGCGCTACGCCGCGCAGGTGAAGCTCGGTGAAAGCCCGTGGAACACGATCGTTCCCACCAGGGCGGATGCCGCGACCATCGAGGCGACGCCGGCGCCCGGACGGCTCATCGAGCCGCTGCTGAAGGCGCCGGTCGTGCTCGTGGTGTGCGTGGACCTGCGCGTGGTCGCGTCGATGGACCAGTATCTCGACCGCGTCGGCGTCATCAGCGGCGCGTCGATCTATCCGTTCGCCTGGAACATCCTGCTGGCGGCGCGCCACGAGGGCTTCGGCGGGACCATCACGACGCTGGCCGTCTCGCAGGAGCCGACGCTGCGCGCCGCCCTCGGCATTCCGGCGCACGTCGCCATCTGCGCGGTGATGCCGCTCGGCAAGCCGGTGAAGCAGCTTTCGCGCCTCAAGCGCAAGCCCGTGGAGCAGTTCGCCACGCGCGAGCGCTTCGACGGCCCCGGCCTTGTAGGCTAGCTGTTCGCCTTCGGAAGCCAGTCGCGCAGAGGCTTGACGATGGCGCCGGCCTTCACGAGGCCATCGCGGACGGCGGCCACGATCTTCTCCGAGCCCGGGCTGTCGCCGTGGATGCAGATCGTCTCCACCTTCACGTCGATCGTCTTGCCCGTGATCGTGCGGACCTTGCCTTCCATCGCCATGCGGACGGCCTGATCGGCGGCCTTCGACGGGTCGGTCACCAGCGCGTCCTTGCCGAGCTTGCGGGAGACGAGCTGCGCGTCGTCGGCATACACGCGGTCGGCGAAGCCCTCGGCCGCGATGCGGACGCCCGGCACCTTGCGCGCCTCGGTGTCGTACTTCGTCATCGCCATCGTCATCAGGATGAGGTCGGGATCGAGCTCCACCACCTGCTCGGCGGTGGCGCGGCTGAGCGGCAGGTTCTCCTCGAACATGTGGTACTGGATGCCGTGCGGCTTGATGTGCTGGAGCTTCGTGCCGGCGGCCTTGGCAAAGGCGCCGAGCGCGCCGGTCTGATAGCGGTGGTAGTCCTTCAGCTCGGCCGGCGTGACCTCCATCCGGCGGCGGCCGAAGCCCATCAGGTCGGGCAGGCCCGGGTGAGCGCCGACAGCGACGCCGTACTGGAGCGCCAGCTCCACGGTCTTGCGCATGACGTGCGGGTCGCCGCCGTGGAAGCCGCACGCGACGTTCGCGGAGGTGATGTGCGGCATGACCTCCTCGTCCTTGCCCAAGGTCCAGCGCCCGTAGCTCTCGCCCATGTCGCAGTTGATGTCGATGTAGACGCTCATGGCCTCTCCTCTGTATCTGAGCGCTGCCTCCGCTTCCGCCGTGGGTGGCCTGAGAGAGACGGAAGCGGCTCCGTTTGTCGTCGGGGACTCCACCGTTATAATCCCGCTCGATGGCCCTTGTCGAGGTGCTGGCCGACGCCAACGGTGTGCTGAACGACACCATTGAGCTACGTCGTCGAATTCATCGGTATCCTGAAGTCGGTCTCACCCTCCCGCGCACGCAGGCCGTGGTCCTCGAGGCGCTCGACGGCCTGGGCTTCGACATCCGCACGGGAACGCGGACGACATCCGTGATCGCCCGGCTCACCGGCGGCGGGCCGGGGCCGACGCTGCTCCTCCGCGCCGACATGGACGCGCTGCCGATGCGGGAGGACACCGGTCTGCCGTTCGCCTCGGAGATCGAGGGCGCCATGCACGCGTGCGGCCACGACGCGCACGTCGCCATGCTGGTCGGCGCCGCGCGGCTTCTCGCGCGCCGCCGCGCAACGCTGGCCGGCTCGGTGCTGTTCATGTTCCAGCCGGGCGAGGAGGGCTACCACGGCGCACGGGTGATGCTCGAGGAAGGCCTGCTCGACGGCGCGGCGCCGCCGCCCACCGGCGCGTTCGCGCTGCACGTCACTCACCGTCAGGCGCCCGGCGTCATCGCCACCCGTCCGGGACCGACCATGGCCTCCGGCGACACGATCCAGATCGTGGTGCGGGGCCGGGGCGGCCACGCGTCGGCGCCTCACGATTGTCTCGATCCCATCCCCATCGCTTGCGAGATGGTGCAGGCCTTCCAGACGCTGGTGACGCGGCGAGTGCACGTCTTCGATCCGGCCGTGCTCACCATCGCCAGGATCGAGGCCGGCACCACGCGCAACGTGATTCCCGAGACGGCGAGCCTGCTCGGCACCGTGCGCACCGTCTCGGAGACCACGCGCGAGCGGATGCTCGAGGGCATCCGGCGCGTCGCCGACGGCGTGGCGGCCGCGCACGGCGCGGAGGCGGCGGTGGAGCTCATTCGCGGCTATCCGGTGACGGTGAACGACGCCGGCTTCGCCGGCTTCGTGCTCGACACGGCGCGCGAGCTCCTCGGCGCCGCGCGGACGCACGAGATGCGGCATCCGGTCATGGGCAGCGAGGACTTCTCCTACGTGCTGCAGCGGATCCCCGGCGCGATGGCGAACCTCGGCACGCGGCCCGACACCGGCCCGGCGTTTCCGAACCACTCCAACCGGATGCTCGTCAACGAGTCCGCGCTGGCCACCGGCATCGCCATGCACGTGGCCGTCGCCCTCCGCTTCTTCGAGAACGGCGGTTCTGCGTAGATCGAGGGGCGCCACGGCTTCGCCGGGGCCCCTCACCTCTCTCAATCCGCGAGCGCCTTCTGCACTTCGGCGACGGATGGCGGGGTCGGCGTGTCCTTCCAGTGTGCCATGCGCTCGAAGACCTCCGCCGCCGCCTCGTGGAAGCCTTCGGGCAGCCCCGCCGACGCGAACGTGGACGCGATCTCGCGCATCTCGCCGACGAACCGCCATGCCTTCTTCGCGTTGCCTGCCACCGCCTGCTCCGTCCGCCTGGCGAGGTCCGGCATCGAGAGCGCCCACTCGCGCACGAGCGCTTCGTCGACCCCTTCGCGCGCGGCGAGGGCGCGGATGGCCAGCAGCAGCGCCTGCGAGCCCTTGTTCCAGCCGGCGTAGGCCATCTTGAGCGCCGAGGCCGCGCCGATCCGGTTGTCGAGCGCGATCGCCGTCAGCGGTCCCTCCGCGAAGCACGCCGCGACGTCCGCGGCGCCGAGCCCGGAGAGATAGAGCCGCGTGGTGCCCGGACGATGCGGCGGCGGACCGATGATGCCGCCGTCCACGAACCGGGCGCCGCCGGCGGAAACGATGTCG
The DNA here is from genome assembly GCA_036556545.1 of Candidatus Methylomirabilota bacterium. GTDB lineage: Bacteria > Methylomirabilota > Methylomirabilia > Rokubacteriales > CSP1-6 > AR12. Next base: position 3,974 of record DATBJF010000081.1, on the reverse strand, counting down.
CCGACGGCCACCGTCGTGTCGGGCGAGACGGCGTTGCCGTCGACGTAGACGCCGCGGAAACCGAGCGCGGCGACCTCGCGGCCGACGTCGACGGCGGCCGCCGGCGGACAGACGGACAGGATGAACGCGCTCTCCGCGACGAGGCGCTCGACGGAGCCGACGTCCTCGAGCCCCGCTGCCGTGGCGCGGGCGCGCGTGGCCTCGCCACGGCCGCCCGACGCCCACAGGACTCGGGCGCCGTTGAGCCGCGCGGCGGCGCCGACGGCGGCGCCCATCTCTCCTGGATGCAGCAGGCCGATCACCGTCGTCATCTCGCTCCTCTCAGCCGCTGGATTTCTTCGCAGGACGCGTGGCCACCGGGAAGCCGGCGTTCTTCCACGCCGTGAAGCCCCCGTCCATTTCGACCACCGGCGACAGCCCCATCTGCTGGGCGACGTCCGTCGCCAGCGCGGAGCGCCAGGCGCCGTTGCAATAGAACACGAACTCCTTGCCCGAGGCGAAGACCTCCTTGTGATAGGGACTCTCGGGATCGAGCCAGAACTCCAGCATGCCGCGCGGACAGTGGAACGCGCCGGGGATCATGCCCTCGCGCTCGAGCTCCCGCACGTCGCGCAAGTCGACGAAGACGGCGTCGCCCCGCTCGTGCCGTGCGCGCGCTTCCTCGAGCCCGATCGTCGTGATGCGCGCCTTCGCCTCGTCGACGAGCTGGCGAAAGCCCTTCTTGAGCTTCATGGTCATGCGCCTCCCGGATGGCGGATCGTCTGGCATGGTACACCGTCCGGGCGTCGAGCCCGCGCGGAGCGGTCAGCGGCGTGCGCGCGGTGTGAGCGCGAAGAAGAGGAAGATCGATCCGTACAGCAGCGCGAGCTCGCCGCCGTTCGGCAGCGGCACCATGCCCCTCGGCAGGTGGGCCACGACGTACGCGACCGCCATTTCTCCGGCGAGGATCAGCGCGACCGGGCGCGTGAAGAGACCGAGCGCGAGCAGCAGTCCGCCGATCAGCTCGAGCCCACCGGCGACCATCATCCGCGGGGCCAGCGGCCCGTCGGCGCCGCCGAAGAGCCCGAAGAGCTTCTGCAGCCCGTGTCCCATGAACAGCAGGGCGGCCCCGACGCGCAGCAGGACATACGCCACCTCGGCACGCGGCCCACGGGCGTCCTGGTGCGGCAAGCGCGATGCCGGTGGACCGCGCGCCACCTCCGTACTACAGTCCCGCGCATGCGCTACGGGTTCTATCTGCCCACGCGGGGCCGGGCGGCGACTCCGGAGGCCTTGCAGACACTGGTGCAGCGCGGCGAAGCGCTGGGGTTCCATTCCGTCGTGATCGCCGACCACGTCGTGTTCCCGGTGCGGATCGCGTCGAAGTATCCGTACACGGTCAGCGGCGTCTTTCCGGGCGCCGGCGACACCCTCGAGCAGCTCACGCTCGCGACGTTCGTCGCCGCGCACACGCAGCGGCTGCGGCTCGTCACGAGCGTGATGATCCTGCCGCACCGGCACCCCGTGCTGGCGGCGAAGATGCTCGCCACCCTCGACGTCCTCTCGTGCGGGCGGCTGACCGTCGGCGTGGGCGTGGGGTGGCTGCGCGAGGAATTCGAGGCGCTCGGCGCGCCCGACTTCGATCGCCGCGGCGCCGCCAGCGACGAGATCCTGACGATCTTCAAGACGCTGTGGAAAGGCACGCCGGCGTCGTTCGCGGGCCAGTTCTTCCGCTTCGAGGAGCTACGATGCCTGCCGGCCCCGTCCAGAAGCCGCACCCGCCGATCTGGATCGGCGGTCACAGTCGCGCGGCGCTGCGGCGCGTGGCGCGCCACGGCGACGGCTGGCATCCCGTGGGCGCCAATCCCGCCTCGATGCTGGGCCCCGCCGAGCTGCGCGAGCGGCTCACGGAGCTCTGGCGGCTGACCGAAGCCGAGGGGCGCGACCCGGCCGCGCTCACCATCGCCTACAAGGCGCCGCTCTACGACGTCGACGTGGGCGACGGCGCCCGGCGTCCGTTCTCGGGGAGCGATGCCCAGGTCGGCGAGGACATCGCGTCCTATGCGGCGCTCGGCGTGCACGAGCTGATCTTCGACTTTCGCGGGGACGACGTCGCCCGCAGCGTGGAGCGCATGGAGCGCTTCGCGGAGCTGGCGCAGCTAGGACGCGAGGCGAGTCGCCGCTGACGCGGGCATGACGCAGAGGGCCGTCGTCTGGCGGCCGCAGGATGCGCAGCTGACCGGCAGCGTGCGGAGCCCGGCCACCCCCTCGACGACCTGGATCACGTCGCGCGCCTGATCGAGGCTGACGCTCAGCGCCAGGGCCAGGCACGAGGCGCACAGCCGTCCGCCGACGCGCTCGAGCAGCATGCGCACCGCCGGCGCCTTCCAGGGACCGAACTTCGCGCGGCCGGGCGCGGCCACGCGCGCGAGATCGATGCAGGCCTCGTGGATACGATCACGGCCGACCGTCCACGCCACCGGCTCGCCGCTCGTGAAGCCGACGCCGCACACGGCGCATGTCGGCTCCTTGCGCCGCATCTCACCGAGCGTGGTCATCGGGCCGCGGGACCTTCGCGCCATGCGCGGTTTCCGGGCGCAAATTCGGTGCCGCCGCCGCCCGGGCCGTGGGTCCCGGAACGGGCAGTAACGACGTGCGCGGATCGGGCGAGTGGCTAGTCCTCGTCGTCCAGGTCGAGCGGCGGCGACGCGCTCGGGTACTCGCCGTCCACCATCTCCACCTCGACGATGTCCCCGACGTTGACGTCGCGCAGATCTTCCTTCGGGCCGCGCAGCGCGATGACGCCGATCGGCGTCTGGATCACGATCGTGCCTTCCTGCGCGTTGACCCGCATCACGCGACCGGTCACCACACGCGGACCGTCGGTGTCGGAGTCGGTGGCGCGCTCGTTCGGCGTGACGGCGCCATCGCGCGGTGCGCGTGGTCCGGCATCCGGCATCGGCGCGGCCGGCACGGAGCCGGCCAGTGTCAGCCCCACCACGATCGTGGAGAATACGGCTGCGAATGTTTTCATGAGGCCCTCCCCAGGCTTCCCCGCTGTCGGGCGCAAGGCCTGTGCCAGCGAGAAGGCGCGACTACAAGGGGATCGCCAGCAAGGTGTCGAAGCGGTTGTTGTCGCAGACGACGACGCGCTCGCGGAAGCGCAGGGCGCCGCCCTCGTCGACGACGACGTCGAGATAGCGTCCGGTCGCGAAGAGGTCCAGGCGCCCGTCGCGCATGATACGGACGACGAGAAACGACGTCTCCGCGCGCACCACGCCATCCGACTCGCCGCGCACGGCGGGGAGCCCCACCACGTGGCGGTACGCCTGGCGCTCGTAAATGTTGGCCTCACGCAGCGCGGCCACCCGATCCCGGAGCATGCCCTGGGAGTCCGCGTACACGACGCCGGCCGTGTAGCCGTGGCGATGGTTGTCCGCCGTCGTGATCAGGTAGAGACACGGCTCGGTGAAGAAGGCGGGCCACTCCTCCATGCGGTCGTCGTCGAGGGCGCGCGCGTAGTCGGCGTTGAGCTGCGCGAGCCGGGGCTGGAGCGCGGCCGTCGAGAGGTCGGTGGTGGCCACCTAGTAGCCCATGTAGCGGCGATAGGCCTTCCAGAAGCCGCGCACGGAGGCCTCGGTGGCACGCGTCTCCTGTGACTCGGCGCCGTCACCACCCATGTTGACCACCGAGAGCTCGTCGCCGGCGGCGGCGGCGCCACGCTGCACGAAGCCGCCGACGCAGCCGTCCTCCATCGACACGAAGCCGGCCGGGCCGACCAGGTTCTGCTGCTTCAGCCGCCGCCGGTTCATCTCCGGCGTGTCGTCCTGGAAGCCGAAATAGACCCAGTTCAATTCGGTCTGGTCGATCGCCTTGGGCAGCACCTGGCGCACCGCCAGGCAGTTCGAGATCTGCTGCAGGATGAAGCCGGGGAAGATGCCGAGGATCTGCACCCGGATGTCGTCGCCGAACTCGTTCACCGCGTCGAGCAGGCT
>DATBJF010000080.1:0-52565 GCA_036556545.1 Candidatus Methylomirabilota bacterium | reverse complement strand
ACGCTCTGTCCACCTGAGCTAAGGGCCCGTTGGCGGAGAGGCAGGGATTCGAACCCTGGACAGAGCTTTTGGCCCTGTAACCGCTTAGCAGGCGGCTGCCTTCGGCCGACTCGGCCACCTCTCCAACGGCAAAGCCCTCGTAGTATACCCCGCCGCGAGAGGGCTTTCGCGGCGCGCTCAGCGCATCGGCGGCGCTGGGGCGCCCGTGGGCACCCAGACCCACTCGTACGGCGCCCGCGTGGTGCCGTCGCCGTACAGGATCCACTGGCCGTGCGGATATGCCACCGAACGCTGAGCCGGCGCGGCGGCGGCGGCGGGCAGAGCGGCGGGAGGCGGGGCCGTGGCAACCGGCCGGGAGACGACACACCCGGTGAACAGCGCCATCACCAGCAGGCCGAGCACGGCGCCGCCTCTCGCCATGCGGTGATGCAGTAGCAACGAGGCTGCCAGCGAAGCGGGCTGTTATGCTTGGCGGCCATGACTTCCGACCGCGCACCGTCCATCGCAGCCGAGATCGCAGAGAAGATTCACGGGGACCCGTGGGCTCGATCGCTCGGCATCGAGTACGTCGATCTGGGGCGCGGCTACTGCCGACTGCGCTTACGCCTCCAGCGGCACATGGTGAACTTCCAGGGGTTCCCGCACGGCGGCGTCATCTTTACTCTGGCCGACGTCGCCTTCGGCGCTGCCTGCAACTCGCACGGTGAGCCGGCGGTCGCGCTCAGCGTGACGATCGACTTCCTTGCCGCGGTGACGCCGGAGACCGTGCTCGTGGCCGAGGCGCGCGCGGTGAAGCAGGGGCGTCGGGCGGGCTTCTACGAAGTCAGCGTGACGACGGAGGACGGCCAGGTGGTCGCCGCCGCGCACTGCATCGCCCACCGTGTCGCGTCGTGACCGACAGGCCCGGGCCGACCCTCACAGCATCGCGCGCGCCACGCTCCTGGCGACGCGTCCGTAGTGCGTGAGGTAGGCGGCGACGATCGAGCGCGAGTCGTACCGCGAGCGCAGCCAGCCAGGCGGCGGGACCAGCCCGGACGCCAGTGTCCGGGCGATGTCGGAGTAGCGATCGAGCATGGCCACGCCGATGAGGTACTCGAGCCGCGCCGGGCCCGCCACCTCGGGGCGCTGCAGGCGATCGATGAGCGTGACTCGAAGCTCGCCGGGCCGGAGCCTGTTCATCGTCGGCGTCGGCGCCGGGACACCGAGATCGTCGCCGACCGAGCGCAGGCCGAAGTACACGGCGCTTGCCGCTCCCCAGCGCCGGGCACGCGAGGCTATGGCGTCCCAGTCCAGACAGCCGCGGTGCCGTCGGAGAACCAGCGCGAGGTCGAGCTGCCACAGAATGCCGGTCAGCGTGTGGTGAATGGCGAAGCTCGCGGCCAGATAGATGAGGAGATCCTCGGGCGCGAGCGTGCGGGCCGACTCGCCCCACGCGGGGGCGGCCACGGCGCGTGACCAGATCTCGTCGGCGGCCTGCTCCGCCGCACGGCCGGAGCCCGATTGCGCGACACACTCCCAGTGCAGATCGATCGGCAACAGTCCCGAGCCGGTCGGCGGCGCAAGATACACGGCCGGCAGCTGGTCGAGCGAGCGCCCCGGCGTCTCGTGCGTATAGCCCCGTTCCAGAAGAATTTCCAGGGCGCGCTCGCGATCCGCGCGGCGCACGAACAGGTCGAGGTCGATGAACGGACGGAGCGCCGGGTCGGAATAATAGGACGCCGCCAGCGCCGGACCGTTGAGCACGATCGTCTGGATGCCGGCGTGGCTGAAGGCACCGACGATGTCGCGGAGCTGCTTGCCGGCGAGGAGCTGCTGGCACTCCGCCGCCATCCAGCTCGCGCGCAGCCTGGCCAGGACGTGAGCCGGCGCCGCGCCGCCGCGCAGCGTGACGTAGAGGATCGGCGCCAGCCGCTCGCTCTCGGCGCGCGCCACGGTGGCCTCCCAGTCGAGCGCGGCCACCGCGCGCATCGCGTGCCGCAGCGGATGGCCCTCGAGGAACGCGCGGGCCACCGCGATGAACGGATCGCGCGAGCGATCGGCGCTCTGCCGCATTGCGTTTGCGATTATCCGCTACAGGTGGCGCTCCGCCGTTCAATTTTCGGCGGCGCGTCCGGCCGGAATTGCGTCATCTTGACAACGGGACCTGCCGCCAGCCGCCCCGGACGACGAGCTGATCGACCAGCGGGTGCTGCCGCACGTACAGCATCGGCAGGTACCGGCCCTGGGCCACCGGCATCTCGACGACGCGCGCCGTGGCCGGCACCGTCTCGCTGCGCGACGTCGGCAACGCGACGGAGCGGAAGTATTGGTACGGATATGCAGCGGGCCGCGGCTGGCCGGCCGGCCGCAGGACGGGATGGCCGATGATCAGGTGAACGCCGCGCTGCTCGAGATACGAATACGGGGCGACGCGCTGATGACCGGGCCAGCTGCCGAGGATGTCGCCGTGCCGCGCCACCCAGCGATCGCTCAGGCCGAGCATGTCGACGGCCGGGAGCCCCGAGTGGTAGGGAATGGCGCCGGCGGGGGCGACGGCAATCGTCAGGCTGCGATCGTGGCCGGCGGCCTGGCGGAGGGCGCGGCCGATGCCGATCCAGTTCTGATCCGCCGCCGTCAAATGACCTTGGAGGTCCTCGCGCGACTCCGGCCGCGGGCCGCCGGGTGCGAGACCGAAGCCGACGGCGTGATGAGCGCTGCCCGCCAGCACCACCGCCACGAGACCGGCGCGCACGATCGGAGCCGTGCTGACGACGAGGGTCGTCGCGACCACCAGCATCATCAGCGCCGGCACGAGCGGGACCATGAACCGGAATTCCATGAAGTCGCCGCCGACGCGGGCCACGTACCCGATCCACAGCCCGGTCAGCACCAGCGCGCCGACCACGGCATCGCGCCGCTCGCCGAGGACACGGGGCAGCAGCACCACCGTCAGCACGGCCATCGGCAGCAGCCAGTAGGAGGTGAAGAAGAGGTAGAGATATCGGAACCCGTACTGCAGCGACGTCGAGGACGCCACCTTCACGTGGTACGTGTTCGGCAGCAGCTCGCCGTAGTAGACGAGCTTCCACGTCAGCCAGAGGGCAACGATCAGCGTGGCGGGGGCGATCAGCTCCACGTACGGCCGCCACACGCGCGCCGCGCGCAGACGCCACAGCGTGATGCCTCCGAAGACCGCGCAGGGAATGGCGGAGTCGGGACGGGTGAGCATCAGCAGCCCGGCGACCAGCGACATCAGCGCCGGCAAGGGCGACGACCAGCCGCGCGCCTGCCCACGAGCGAGAAGGGCGAATCCCGCGCACACGAGAAACGCGTGCAGCGACGTCTCGAGTCCGCCCGTCGCGAAGATGTTGAACGTGTAGTTGGCGCCGAGCAACGCGACCGTGACGAGCGCGGCCACGTCCGAGGCGAACGTGAGCCGTGCCGCGGTGAAGATCGCCAGCAACGATCCAAGGAAGGCCGCCAGCCCGATGCCGTGGGACGTCACCACCGGATCCAGGCCGAGACGCGTGGCGCCGGCCAGCAGCACCGTATAAAGGAAGCTCGAGTAGCCCTCCACCCGCTCGCCCGAATTCCACACGAGCCCCTCGCCGCGCGCGAGATGGTCGGCGTAGCGGTAGATGATGTAGGCGTCGTCCTGGACGAAACGGTTGCTCCACGCGGCGGCGACGAGGAGCGTGCACAGCGCCGTCAGGCACCATCTCGCCGCGCGGGCGCTCATACCTTCGTCCTCGCGTAGATCGTGTAGCCCGGCCGGCGCACGGCGATCGCGTAGTCGCGTGCGAGCCGGTCGGCCAGCGCCGTGAACGACGCCACGCGCTCGGGGCCACCGTGCGGCCAGCCCCGTGCGAACAGCACGACGGCGCGCGGGGGACGGGCATCGAAGCCGGCGATGAACTCCGCGCGGTACCGCGCGGTGATCGGCGCCTCGGGGGCGGCGAACAGCGGAAAATCGCACAAAAACCGCGTCGGTTGCCGCAGGCCCAGCAGCAGCAGCGCGTGCACGCCGCCCTCGGTCGTGTCGAGGATCTGCACCAGATCGTCGGGACGGGTGATCCGCGCGAGGTCGCCGACGACGTGTCGCACGTGCGTAACCTTGGCCGAGGCGAAGTACCCGGGGACGGCGTCGACTCCGCGCGCGCCGAGCAGCGCCGCGGCCGCCAGACAGCTCGCCGCCAGCGGGCCGCCGAGCGTGAACGGTCGCCAGGCGAGTGCCGGCTCGAGCTCCGCGAACAGCATCACCGCCGCGAACGCCACCAGCGGATAGAGGTGGTAATCCCAGCCCTTCCCCTGCACGACGTAGTGCAGAACACCGTAGGCCACACCGAGCATGGCGATCACATGGCGCACGCTCACGGCGCCCCGACCGATGGTGGTCGCCACCGAGAGCAGGACACCGACCACGATCGGCACCCATGCCTCCGGGCGATACAGCTCCCAGCGAGCCGCCGGACGCAGGCTCGTATAGACCGGGACGAGGAAATCGACGACGAGCTCGCGCCACGCACCGAGCGCCCCGGCCGCGGCGAGCCAGCCGATGATCGCGAGCGGGGGAAGCGCCATCGTCGCCGCGTACACGGCCAGCGGTCGCGCGCTCTGCCGCCCGGCGCGGACGACGACGACTCCGGCGAACAGGGCCCCGAGGAGCGCGACGTGCGGCTTGATGGTGATGGCGGCGCCGACGGCGAGCCCGGCCACCGCCAGCGCGCGGGGCTCGTCTCGCTCCGCCCAGCGCGCCAGGCCGGCGCCACCGGCGAGGAGAAAGGGACACAGAAAGAAGTCGCGCTGGCCGGCTTCCCAGGGGCTCCCCGCCAGATGGTAGAGCGCGAGGAACGCGGCCGCGCCCGTGGCGGCCACGAGACCCCACGCGCGCGCGAAGACGAACGCGGCCCCCGCTCCGAGCGCCAGCCAGGCCAGGTCATAGACGCGCCAGGTCAGATCCGACAGCCCGCCGAGCCACCACGCCGCCAGGTGGATGAGATAGGCGCCGGGCGCGTTGATCTCGAACAGATCACGGTACGGGACGTCGCCGGCGCCGATGCGCCAGGCGACGTAGTGGAGGACGGGGGCGTCGTGAAAGAGCGGCCACGTGCGCGACCGCCATGCCAGCACGGCGGTCGCGCCGACGCAGGCGCCGACGATGCCGTACGCGATCCAGGACCGGACACTCTCCGAGAAACGCACGCGACTACAAGATATGCGACGCGTGACGGTTTCCCGAAAATCCGCGCCGCGCCGGGGTCGGCGTGTGGCGGATCTCCGCGGTCAGGGGCCGGCGACGCGATGCATCCCCGTCAGGAAGCGGTCGACGTCGCTGGCGCGGCGGTACGGCAGGCGCTCGCGGACGTTGGCCATCGACGCGTCGGGGCTGATCTGGCTCGCCTTCGCCCACGCCTCCCCCGCTTCCCTGGTTCGCCCGAGCTCGGTCAGGAGCACGGCTCGATAGGCGTGCGCAGGCAAGAAGTTCGGATTCTCCTTGACGATGGTGTTGAGCGCCTCCAACGCTTGCGGTCGGCGCTCGGTCAGGTAGTAGGCATGTCCCAGCGTCCACACGTAGAAGATCGGGTGGTGCGGGTTCAGACGCATGGCCTGTCGGATGAGCTTGATGCTCTCCTCCGCTCTGCCCGACCAGCCGAGGATCTCGGCGAGCGTCTCGTAGCCATCCGCGTCGTTCGGTGCGAGCGAGACAGCGCGCTCGGCCTGGGCGATGGCGCGATCGTGCTGCTTCTGCCACAGATAGACCTGCCCGAGAAGCCGGTAGGCGTCGACCAGCGTGTCGTTCAGCGCGATGGCGCGCTCGGCGAGCTCGCGCGCTCGTTCGAGGCTGTCGCGGTCGGTCGTCCACACGAACTGCCAGCTCTGCAGATGCGTCCAGCTCAAGCCGGCATACGCCGGCGCGTAGGTCGGGTCGAGGTCGAGCGCCCGCACGAACAGTCGCCGCGCCTCGGCGTTGCCCTCGCGCGTCGTCCGCCGTCGCTGCTCGTGACCACGGAGGACGAGGTCATACGCCTCGACCACTCCGGTCGTCGGTGCCCGCCCCAGTCGCGCCTTCTCGCTGTCGGTCAGCTTGACGGCGAGCGCGCGGACTATCTGCTGCGTGACCTCGTCCTGGACGGCGAAGATGTCCCCCGCCTCGCGGTCGTAGCGCTCGGCCCAGATGTGATAGCCGGTACCGGCATCGACGAGCTGGGCGGTAATCCGCACGCGACTGCCCGCACGCTGCACGCCGCCTTCCAGGACGTACCGAACGCCGAGGTCACGGCCAACCTCGCGAACCTTCACGGGCCGGCCCTTGTACGTGAACACGGAGTTGCGCGCGATGACGAACAGCCCGGAGACCTTGGAGAGCCCCGTGATGAGGTCTTCGGTGACTCCGTCGCTGAAGTATTCCTGCGTCGGATCCTGGCTCAGGTTCGAAAAGGGCAGCACGGCCACTGACGGTCTGTCGGGCAGCGGGAGCCCGGCGGATTCCGGAGCGCCCAGCCAGCGCCAACCGATCCACCCGCCCACGCCGAGCAGGATGACCATCACGATGCCTGCGATGAGTGCCCTCGTCCGCAACCGCTGTCGGCCCGGCTGTTTCGCCTTGCGACCCGGCACGCCCGGCTCGAGGCGGATCCGGTAGACGCGGACGGGCCGGGCGATGTTCTTTACGCTGTGCTGCCCCGTGAACTCGTAGTCGAGCGGCAGCTTGCCCTCCACCTGGTCGTAGGCGGTTCCCGACAGGCAGATGCCGCCGCCGTCGGCCAGGCTCTCCAGGCGGGCGGCGATATTGACGCCGTCGCCATACAGTCGTGCGCCGTCGACGATCACGTCGCCGAGATTGATGCCGATGCGGAACCGCATCTGGCGCTCGGTGGGAATGTCGGCATTCCGCGCGCGCAGCGTCCGCTGGATCTCCACCGCACTCTGGACAGCGTCGACGACGCTGGCGAACTCCGCCAGCACGTTGTCACCAAGCGCATCGACCACCCGCCCGGCGTGGCGAGCGACGGAGGCGGCGATAATCTCTCGATACTCGTTGATCGCGCGCACGGTCGCCGCCTCGTCCGCGCTCATCAGCCGGCTGTAGCCTTCGACGTCAGCGCTGAGAATGGCAGCGAGCTTGCGCTCCATCGGCCGCCCGGCGTCCATGCCTCTTGATTCTAATCGGCCGGGCGGCTGCCGGCTTCGCGCGTTCCCGGAGTGACGCGCGCTGTCGTGAGACGGACGCCCCGGGCGTTCCTCGCCACGGAAGTCGCTCTCGCTGCGCTCTTCACGGCTGCCATCCCTGACGCCTGTTCCGAGCCGCCGTTGCAAGACGGCGTGCGCGCCACCTGAGGCGCGAGAGTCTCGGAAAAGCGGCTCTATGGTCACCATTGAGAGATCGGGTCCGCAGAAGCTGAGTCGACGGCACTTTGTGGGCGCACTGGGCGCCCGCGATGGCCGCGTGCGCGACGGGAACCCTCTTGGCTCGGCGGGCGCGACGGTCACGCCGCGTCGGTTCGTCATCCGCGAGGACCGCTTCGGCCGAATGTTTTCCCAGCTCGATCCGTTCTTTCGCGACGCGTCCGACGCTGGCTCAGCGAAACGGGCGGGTCACCGGCGCTGACCTTCGCCGGCGTCGCGCCCGACCAGCGCGGTCAGTAGCTCGCGCGTCTGCGACGGCCGGGGCGCGGCGCCGCCGCCTCCGGCCGCTCGCAGACCGGCGTCACGTCACCGGGAGTACGTCTGCCAGGCGCGGTAGCAGTCGCCATGCAGCCACAGCGGCAACCACCGTCGGGGCGTGACCGTGAAAAACTTTGCGGCAGGCTCGATCGCTTCTCCGCAGCCATCGCACAGTCGGCCGTCGCCAGGATTCTCGACCGCATAGTGCCCAACCGGGGACGGCAATCTCCCCCGCCGCGTGTTGTCGCGTGTGAGCCAGGCTCGACTCTGAGCGTCCAGCATCGGACGCGGATGCTATGCCGTGGCGTGCCCCTCTCGCAACATGACCGGCGGGCTATATCCGATGTCACACGCCCGCTCTTGCCGCGCCAACTGGCAGCCCCCGTGGCGGCTGCGCCACGCACCTCTTGCCAGCCGTAGCGCCGGTACAGGCAGAGCCGCTCGCCTCGACCTCGTGCGTCCAGTTTTCGAGGGAAGATACGCCAGTAGCCGGTACCGCCGGGACGAAAGTCTTATAGCGGTCCCGCGGCGGTCCGATGCAGTGTGCCCCGGGGCTGTGTGCCCTCACACGCCCGGGAGGGCTCGATGACGTGGGGTGCCGTATCCGCTCGTGTGCTGGCGATCGCGCTCGTGACGCTCACCGACGTGACATCCGCCTCGGCGATCACCGCCGACGAATTTCGTCTGCGGTCCGGCGCCGACGTCGTGGCGCTGTGCGAAACGCCCGCGACCGATCCGCTCTACATGGCCGCGATCCACATGTGCCACGGCTTTGGCGCCGGCACGTACCAGACGATCATGGCGCTGACCCGGCACGAGAAGCTCGCGCCGGTGATCTGTCCACCCGAGCCGGCGCCGTCGCGCAACGAGACCGTGAGCCGCTTTCTCGAATGGTCGCGGCGCAACCCGCGGCACCTGACCGAGCCGGCGGTGGAAACGGTGGGGAGGTTCTTCATCGCCGAGTTCCCGTGCCGACCGAAGTGATCGAGGAGATCGTATCGTGAAAATCACGACGCTCGTCGTCATCGTGGCGCTCGCGCTCTCCGGCTGTGCGCAGATGACGGACACTCAGCGGCGCGCCGGCACCGGCACCGTCGTCGGTGCGGCGGGTGGCGCCGCGATCGGCGCCATGGCTGGCAACGCCGGCATGGGCGCGGCCATCGGCGCCGGCGTAGGTCTGCTCGGCGGTATCATCTACGACCAGAACCAGAAAGCCTACGAGCAGGGCCGTCGGGACGGTCAGGCCGGCCGTTGACTCTGCGTCCATCCGGCGATCGGCAGCCTGCTCGACGCTACGGAAGTTGGCGGAGGGCGAGGGATTCGAACCCCCAAGGGGCTTGCGCCCCGGCGGATTTCAAGTCCGCTGCCTTACCAGTTAGGGCTAGCCCTCCGGGCTGCTGTGAATCGCCGACTTGCGCTGGATCCAACGATATCACTTTGCCGAGCGGTCGATGTGACCCGGCACGCGGGATGGATGTCCCTTGACGAGCACCGATAGCGACGTCAGCCGATGTTCTGCCGGTGCTGCATCGCCGACGATGCTCGCCATGGCCGCCGCCATCTTGCTCGTGATGCTCGTCGGCTGTACGCGCTACTACTACAGCAAGCCGGGGGCCTCTTACGACCACTTCGCGGCCGACCATTCGGCGTGCGTCGGTGACATCGGTATCCGGAGCTCGAGCCGCGAGTACGTGCAGGTCTCGCCGGAGGCCTATCGCCGGTGCATGCTCGGCCGCGGCTGGGTGCGCGAACAGCAAACCGAGCCCGTGGAGCCTGGATGGTTTCGGGGCTTGGAGCGGGAGCGAATCGTCCACGTGTACGCTCCGCCACCGCCGCCGCCCGTTGCGCGCCCCCGGCCAACGACGGACAAGAGTGAGAGCGAATGCCGCCGGGCAGCGATAGCAGGCCTGTCCAATCTGCCTGAAAACCGCGGCTGCCCGCCCTGAGGGTGCGGACGGCGGCCAAAGGTGTCGAATCGCATGTGTCGATGCGCCTAGCGCTTGGCGGCGATCGATCGGCTATACTCCGCGGCCCATGGACCCGCCGATCCGGCCCGAGGAAGAGCTCGTCGACGCCATCAGCAGCCTCACGCTGACGCTCGAAAAGATGCTCGAGATGCTCGAGGTCCTGGCGTGCGAGATCGTGCTCGCCGGCGGCTCGTTCCACGAGCATCCGGAGGACGAAGGGCCGATCGCTTCGTAGCGCGGTCAGACGCGGGCGGTCAGCCGGTCGAGGCCGCCCATGTACGGGCGCAGCGCGGTCGGGATCGTGATCGTCCCGTCCGCATCCTGGTAGTTCTCGAAGACCGCAATGAGCGTACGCCCCACGGCGACACCGGAGCCATTGAGCGTGTGGCAGAACTCCGCCTTGCCGCCGCTGTCGGGCTTGTAGCGGACGTCGACGCGCCGGCCGCCGAAGTCGGCGTAGTTGGAGCAGGACGAGATCTCGCGGTACTTCCCCTGCCCCGGTAGCCACACCTCGATGTCGTAGCCCTTCGCCGAGCTGAAGCCGACGTCGCCGGTGCAGCGCTCCACCACGCGATACGGCAGCTCCAGGCGCTGCAGGACCGCCTCCGCCTCGCGAACCATCGACTCGAGCTCGTCGTATGACTGCGCCGCGGTCGTGAGCTTCACCAGCTCCACCTTGTCGAACTGGTGCTGGCGGAACATGCCCTTCATGTCCTTGCCGTACGTCCCGGCCTCCCGCCGGTAGCACGGAGTGAAGGCCGTGTAGCGGCGGGGCAGCGTCCGTTCCGGAAGGACCTCGCCGCTGTGCAGCGCGCTGAGCGGAACCTCGGCGGTCGGAATCAGATAGAGCAGCCGCTGCTCCTCCGCCTCGGCGGTCTTGAACAGCTGCTCCTCGAACTTCGGCAGCTGGCCGGTCCTGAGCATGGTGTCGGCGCTCACGAGATGCGGCAACCACAGCTCCGTGTAGCCGTGCTCGCGCGTGTGGAGATCGACCATGAACTGGCCGAGCGCGCGCTCGAGCCGCGCCGCCGCGCCCCACAGGATCGAGAACCGCGACTTCGCCATGCGAGTGGCGCGCTCCAGATCGAGCAGGCCGAGCGCCTCGCCGAGCTGCTCGTGGGGCTGGGGCGGGAAGTCGAACGCCCGCGGCGTGCCCCAGCGCCGGACCTCGATGTTCTCCTCGTCGCTCTTGCCGCGCGGCACCGATGGGTGCGGGACGTTCGGCACCTGCTCGAGCAGCCGCTCCATCGCCGCGTCCACAGCCTTCAGCTCGGCGTCGAGCGCCTTGATGCGGTCGCCGACCTCCCGCATGCGTGCCTGCTCGGTGCTGGCGTCCTCGCCGCGCTTCCGGGCGCGGCCGATGGCCTCGGAGGCGGTGTTTCGCCGAGCCTTGAGGTCATCGGCCTCTTTCACGAGCCGGCGCCGATCGCTGTCGCGGGCGAGGATCTCGGGAATGAGGTCCGCGCCGCCCTTTTCGGCGAGGGCGCGCTGGACCTCGTCGGGATGCTCCCGGATGAGGCGCAGGTCGAGCACGGAGAGAGTGTACTACTGCGCTTCGGCGGGGGTCTGCTCGGCCTCGACACGGGCGATGGAGCCGACGCGGTCATCCGCGTCGAGGTCGATGATCCGTACGCCCATGGTGTTCCGGCCCTGCGAGGATACCTCGCCGGCGTGGATGCGGATGATCTTGCCCTTCGTGGTGATGATCAGCAGGTCGTCGCCCTCGCGCACCTGCAGCATGCCGACCACGGTGCCGTTGCGCCCGGCCGTCTTGATGTCGATGATGCCTTTGCCGGCGCGGCCCTGCAGCCGGTATTCCTCGAGCGGCGTCCGCTTGCCGTAGCCACGCTCGGAGACCGTGAGGATCTGCGCGCCTTCCTGCACGACGTCGGCGGCAATGACCTCGTCCGCCTCCTCGACCTCGATCCCCCGCACTCCGGCCGCGCCGCGACCCATCGAGCGGACCTCTTCCTCGCTGAACCGGATGGACATCCCTTGCTTCGTGGCAATCATGATCTCGCGGGTGCCGTCGGTGCGGCGGGCGGTGATGACCTCGTCGCCGTCCTCGAGCCCGATCGCCTGGATGCCGCCGGCGCGCGGATGCGAATACGCTTCGAGCTCTGTCTTCTTCACCTTCCCCTGCTTGGTGCAGAAGAGGATGTAGCCGCCGGCCGCGAAGTCGCGCACGGGCACGCAGGTGGCGACGCCCTCGCCCTCACCGAGCGACAGCAGGTTGACCATCGCCTTGCCCTTGGCCTGGCGGCCGCCCTCCGGGATCTCGTGCACCTTCAGCCAGTGGATCTTGCCGAGGTTCGTGAAGAACAGCAGGTACGAATGCGTGGAGGCGATGAAGAGGTCCTCGACGATGTCCTCCTCCTTCGTCTCCATGCCCGTCACGCCCTTGCCGCCGCGCCGCTGGCTGCGATACGACTCCACGTGGGTGCGCTTGATGTAGCCCGAGCGCGTGATGGTCACCACCATCTCCTCGTCGGCGAGGAGATCCTCGATGGTGAGCTCGCTGGTCGCCTCGATGATCTGCGTGCGCCGGGCGTCGCCGTACTCGTCGCGCAGCGCCAGGAGCTCCTGCTTGATGAGCCCCATCAGCTTCGCGTCCGAGGCGAGGATGCCCTTCAGCTCCTCGATGAGGGCCAGCACCTGCTCGTGCTCCTCGACGATCTTGTGCCGCTCCAGCTGGGTCAGGCGCTGCAGCCGCATGTCGAGGATGGCCCTGGCCTGGATCTCCGAGAGATCCAGCTGCGTCATCAGCGCGTCCCTGGCGGCGTCCGGGCTGTCGGCGGCGCGGATGAGGCGGATCACGAGATCGAGATGCTCGACCGCCTTGCGCAGACCGGCCAGGATGTGCGCCCGCTCCTCCGCCCGCGCCAGGTCGTAGCGCGTCCGGCGGGTCACCACCTCGCGCCGGAACTTCACGAACGCCTCGAGCATCTGCTTGAGGTTCACCACCTGCGGCCGGCGGTCGACGAGCGCCAGCATGATGATGCCGAAGCTCGTCTCCATCTGGGTGTGCTTGTAGAGCTGGTTCAGCACGATCTCGGGCACCTCGCCGCGCCCGAGCTCGAGCACCACGCGGATGCCCTCGCGGTTCGTCTCGTCGCGGATCTCGGAGATGCCGCCGATCTTCTTCTCCTTCGACAGCTCGGAGATGCGCTCGATGAGCGTGGCCTTGTTCACCTGGTACGGCAGCTCGCTGATGATGATGGCCTCGCGACCGCCACGGCCCTTCTCCGTGTGCGCCTTGGCCCGCAGCGTGATGCTGCCCCGCCCGGTGGTGTACGCGTCGCGGATGCCGCTGGTGCCGACGATGTACCCGGCCGTCGGAAAATCGGGCCCCGTGATCGTGGTCATGAGCCGCTCGATCGGCGTGCCCGGCTCGTCGATCAGCAGCACCAGCGCGTTCACGACCTCCGTCAGGTTGTGTGGCGGGATGTTGGTGGCCATGCCCACCGCGATGCCGGCCGAGCCGTTGACGAGCAGATTCGGCACCCGGGCCGGCAGCACCACAGGCTCCTGCTCGTTGTCGTCGTAGTTCGGCACGAAATCGACGGTGTCCTTGTCGATGTCGGCCAGCATCTCGTGGGCGATCTTCGCCATGCGCGCCTCGGTGTAGCGCATGGCCGCCGCCGGATCGCCGTCGATGGACCCGAAGTTCCCCTGCCCGTCGATGAGCGGATAGCGCAGCGAGAAGTCCTGCACCATCCGCACGAGCGTGTCGTAAATGGCCGAGTCGCCGTGCGGATGGAACTTGCCCATGCAGTCGCCCACCACGCGCGCCGACTTCTTGTAGCCGCGGTTCCACGCCAGCCCGAGCAGTGACATCGTGTACAGCACGCGGCGGTGCACGGGCTTGAGGCCGTCGCGGATGTCCGGGAGCGCGCGGCCGACGATGACCGACATCGCGTAGTCCAGATAGGACTTCCGCATCTCCTCTTCGATCGGCGCGTTGATCTGCCTATCCGGCATGGCTTAGATATCCAGGTTGGAGACTTCTAGAGCATGCTTCTCGATGAACTGACGGCGGGGTTCCACTGCGTCACCCATCAGCACGGTGAACATCTCGTCCGAAGCGACAGCATCTTCTTGCGTTACCTTCAGAAGTGTTCGGGTCTCTGGATTCATCGTTGTTTCCCAGAGTTGCTCAGGGTTCATCTCACCTAGACCTTTGTAGCGCTGGAAAGACGCCCCATGCTTCGCGAACTCGAACACCTTATTAACCATCTCGTCAACGTTCGCTACAGGGACTTCGTCGCCTGTCTCGTTTGTAACAATCGCGGGCCCACGATGGAAAGGCGGCAACTCTTGATAAAGCTCGATCATCGCTTGATAGTCGGGCGACTTTAGAAGCTGTGGAGTTATCTCGCTTGGAGCATCCCCGTTAATGTGGACTACTGGGCCGTCACCATTATCACCGTCCTCAAGACGAACCTCAAAGCGCTTTAAACCCGCCTCTGTTGCAGCCAATTGAAGCGCTTCACCCCACTGCGGTCCGCTCACTTTTCGCGACGTAAGCTTCGTTTTCAGAAAACCCTCTAGGAGGCGTCGGTGGATGCCGCGCTTTGAGAACTTCTCAAATAGATGCCGGAACTCGATGGCCTTTTTCAGCAGATCTACAAGTGCGTCCTCCACGAAGGGCGCGCCTTTGCCCGGGACTTTTATCCGACCCTTTGAAGCCCAATTGGTAACGAAAAAATCTTCGAACTCGCGCTCGCTCATCAGGTACTTCTCGACCTTGCCCTTCTTCACCTTGAAGAGCGGCGGCTGGGCGATGAACAGATGGCCCGCCTCGATCACCGCGTTCATGTGGCGAAAGAAGAACGTGAGCAGCAGCGTCCGGATGTGAGCTCCGTCGACGTCGGCGTCGGTCATCAGGATGATCTTGTGGTAGCGCAGCTTGGTGAGATCGAACTCGTCGGTGCCGATGCCCGTCCCCATCGCCGAGATCAGCAGCCGGATTTCATTGTGGGACAGGACCTTGTCGTAGCGGGCCTTCTCCGAGTTGATGATCTTGCCGCGCAGCGGGAGCACCGCCTGTGTCTTGCGGTCGCGCCCTTGCTTCGCGGAGCCGCCGGCCGAGTCGCCCTCGACCAGGAACAGCTCGCGGTACTGCGGGTCCCGCTCGGAGCAGTCGGCCAGCTTGGCGGCCAGCCCTTCGTCGTCGCGCCCGCCCTTGCGCGTGAGCTCGCGCGCCTTGCGCGCGGCCTCGCGGGCCTGCGCCGCCCGCACGCACTTGTCGGCGATCTTGCGCGCCGTCGTCGGATCTTCCTCGAAGGCCTCGGCCAGCTTCTCGTTCACGATCTGCTGCACGAGCCCCTTGATATCGGTGTTGCCGAGCTTGGCCTTCGTCTGGCCCTCGAACTGCGGGTCGGGCAGGCGCACCGACACGACCGCGCACAGTCCCTCGCGCACGTCGTCGCCGCTGACGCCGCCCTTGAAGTTCTTGAGGAACCCGTTGTTCTGCGCGTAGCCGGAGAGCTGGCCGGTGAGCGCGGCCCGGAAGCCGGTCAGGTGCGTGCCGCCCTCGCGTGTGTTGATGTTGTTGGCGAACGAGAACACGCTCTCCTGGTAGCCGTCGTTGTACTGCAGCGCCACTTCCACCTCGATGTCGCCCTTCTTGCCTTCGAAGAACATCACCTTGGGGTGGATCGGCGTCTTGTTCTGGTTCAGGTGCTTGATGAACTCGATGATGCCGCCCTTGTAGAGGAACGTATGGCTGCGGCCATCGCGCTCGTCCTCGATGACGATCTTCAACCCGCGATTCAGGAAGGCCAGCTCGCGCAGGCGGTTCGACAGCGTGTCGAACGAAAACTCCGTCACCTCGAAGATCGTGGTGTCTGGCTTGAACTTGATAATCGTGCCGTGCTTCGTGGTCTTCTCACCGGCCGTGAGCGGCCCCGTCGGCACCCCGCCCTTCTCGTAGCGCTGCGTCCACACCTTTCCGCCGCGGCGGATCTCGAGCTCGAGCCATTCGGACAGCGCGTTCACCACCGAGACGCCGACTCCGTGCAGACCGCCGGAGACCTTGTACGCGGAGTGCTCGAACTTGCCGCCGGCGTGCAGCACCGTGAGCACGACCTCGGCCGCCGACTTGCCCGTCTCCTGGTGCGTGTCGACCGGAATGCCGCGTCCGTTGTCGCCGACGGAGCACGACCCGTCCGAGTGCAGGATGACCTTGATCGAGTCGCAATGACCGGCGAGCGCTTCGTCCACCGAGTTGTCGACCACCTCGTAAACGAGGTGATGGAGGCCGTAGGTACCGGTATCGCCGATGTACATGGCCGGCCGCTTGCGGACGGCTTCAAGGCCCTCCAGGACCTTGATGTCACTCGCTGTGTAGGTCTCGGCGCTCATGCCGCGGCGATCCCTCCTGACTCCACGAGCCAGCGCGCGGCGCCGCTCACGGCGATGGCATCTGGCGACGTCAAGAACACTTGCTCGGCCGCCTGGATCTCACGAAGCACGTTGTCGCGGACGACGGGATCGAGCTCGGACAGGGCGTCGTCGAGCAACAGGACCGGCGCCGTCCCCGCCGCTTCCCTCACCGGCAGGACCTCGGCCAGTCGCAGCGCGAGCGCCAGGAGCCGCTGCTGACCACGCGACCCGAACGCGCGGGCGTCGATCCCATCCAGCTCGATGGCGAGATCGTCACGATGCGGTCCCACCAGCGTCACTCGCCGCCGCAGCTCGTCGGCACGCCGTCGCTCCAGCGCCGCCAGCAGCGCCGCCGGCTCCGTCGCCTCCCCGAGCGCCGTGCGATAAGCCACTTCCACCTTGTGGCGACTGCCGGCCAGCGCCGGATAGACCCGCGCAAGCTCCGTCTGCAGCGCCGCGACCGCCCGCCGCCGCCGGTCGATCAGCTCCATTCCCGTGGCGGCCAGCTGCTCGTCCCAGGGCGCAAGTCGGCTCTCGCTCGTCCGGGCCTGAAGTAACCGGTTGCGCCGCGCGACGATCTGGCGATACCGCAGGAGGGCCGGGATGTGGCTCGGGTAGAGTCGCCCGGCGAAACCGTCGATGAAGCTGCGACGAGCGGCCGGAACGCCATTGAGGATCGCCAGATCTTGCCACCCGAAGACGATCACCCGGGCCCAGGGGGTGCTTTCGCCGGTGCTCTGCCAGGTGCCGTCCTCGAGTCGGCGCAGCGCCCTCCGCACGGTCCTGGTGCCTTCCGTATGGACGAGGTCGCCCGTCAGAAGGGCGGCTTCGGCCCCCCAGGCGGGCAGCTCCCCAAGGCGACTGGTACGAAACGACCGGCCGGTCAGGAGCACACCGATGGCTTCCAGAAGGTTGGTCTTGCCCTGGGCGTTCCGGCCGCTGAGGACGTTCAGGCGGCCGGCTGGACGATAGGAAAGAGCTTGATAATTGCGAAAATCACGAAGACTCAAGCAGCCAATCTGCACCCATTAAATCTACCATTTCTCGACGAAAATCGGGCGCCAAAATGCTGCGATTTACGTCCTAAATTCGCATCGGCATGATCACGCAGCAGTAGCCCTCATCCTCCACGCTGCGGACGACACCGGGGCTCAGTCCATCCTTGAATTCGAGGATGACCTGATCCTTCTCGATCGGCGAGATCGCGTCGAGCAGGTAGCGTGAATTGAACCCGATGGTAACTTCTGCACCCGCGTAATCGACGTCGAGCGTCTCCTCCGCCTCGCCCAGGTCCTGGCTCGACGCGGCGAGCTTCAACGCCGCCGGGCCCAGGACGAACTTTACCGGCTTGTTGCGTTCCTCGGCCATCACGGCCACGCGCCGCAGGGCCGAGGTGAGCGCGGCGCGCGAGATCACGAGCCTGCCCGGATGCGCCTTCGGGATGACGGCTTCGTAATTCGGGAACTGTCCCTCGATGAGCCGCGCGGTCATGACGAAGTTCGGCATCTGGAGCACGAACTGGTTCTCGGTGAGCGCGATCTCCACGTCCTCGCCGCTGCCCAGCACGCGCATGATCTCGGTGATGGCCTTCCGCGGCACGATGCCCGTGGTCGCATTTCCCACGTTGCCCAGCGCCCGGCGCGCCATGGCCAATCGATGCCCGTCGGTGGCCACGAGCCGCGCGTCCTTGCCGGCCAGAGCGAAAAGCACGCCGTTCAGCGCGTAGCGCGTCTCGTCGTGCGAGACGGCAAAGCTGGTCTGTGCGAGCATCTCGCGAAGCGTCTTGCCCTCGACCTTCAGCCAGGTCGCCTTCTCCGCGGGCACCACCGGCGGGAAGTCGTCGGGCGCCATACCGACGAGCCTGTAGGAGGCCGTGCCGCACTTGAGGGCGACCGCGGCGTTGTCCTGCACGCGCAACGCGAGATCGGCGGCGGGCAGCTCCTTGACGATCTCGGCGAGCTTCCGAGCCGACACGGTGATTGCCCCCTTGCCGGCGACGCGGGCTGGTACGGAAACGCGTGCGCCCACCTCGAGGTCGGTTGCGGTCAGCCGAACCGTGTCGCCATCCGTTTCCATCAGGACGTTGGCGAGAATGGGCAGCGTCTGGCGCGGCTCGACGATGTTCTGCACCATCTGCAGGCCCTTGAGGAACGCGTCACGGTTCAGAGTGACTTCCATGTAGAAGCTCCAGTGTTTTGTTTAAAGAAAGAAGAACAACAACCTCGTAGTGAGAGAAGCCGTCGAGCGATGTGGACGGGGCATATGCACGCTAACACCATACTCCAACAGCGCAATTGCCGGACGGCCATTGGTGCGCACGCTGTGGAGAAGGCCGGGATGGCCGTGGATCACAGGGTGATGCCCTGTATAAGCCCGTCGACCGTCTTGCGGAGCTTGGGGTCTTCCTGCAGGAGCCCCTGGATCTTGTCCACGGCGTGCAACACGGTCGTGTGGTCCTTGCCGCCGAACGCGCGGCCGATCTCGGAGAGCGACGCGTGCGTCAGCTGACGCGAGAGATACATGGCGACCTGTCGCGGGAAGGCGACCGCCTTGGTGCGGTTCTTCGCCTTCAGGTCCGACAGCTTGATGCCGAAGATGTCCGAGACCTTGCGCTGGATCTGGTCGATCGTGATGACCTTCTCTTCCTCGCCCCAGAGATCGGCGAGGACTTCCTGCGCCAGATCGGTCGACATCTCGCGACCGGTGAGCGCGCAGAACGCGATCATGCGCGTGAGCGACCCTTCGAGCTCGCGGATATTGGACTTCACGCGACTGGCGATCAGGTAGGAGACGTCGTCGGCGAGGCGCACGCGCTCGAGCGCGGCCTTCTTCTTGAGGATCGCCACGCGAGTCTCGAAGTCCGGCGGCTGGATGTCGGCGATCAGGCCCCACTCGAAACGCGAGCGCAGCCGCTCCTCGATCTCGGGGATCTCTTTCGGCGACGAGTCGCTGGAGACGATGATCTGCTTCCGCGATTCGTACAGGTCGTTGAAGGTGTTGAAGAACTCCTCTTGCGTCCGCTCCTTGCCCGAGATGAACTGGATGTCGTCGATCAGCAGCAGATCGATCGTCCGGTATCGGGCCCGGAATTCCCCGGTCCGATCGTAGCGGATGGCGTTGATCAGCTCGTTGGTGAAGCGCTCCGACGAGAGGTAGACGACGGTCATGCCCGGGAACAGCTTCGCGCTCTGGTGGCCGACGGCGTGGAGCAGATGCGTCTTGCCGAGCCCCACTCCCCCATAGATGAACAGGGGGTTGTAGGCCTTCGAGGGCAGCTCGGCCACAGCCTGGCAGGCGGCCTGCGCGAACTGATTCGACGACCCGACCACGAACGTGTCGAAGGTGTAGCGCGGATTCAGCCCCTCGGTGGAGCCGCCGGCCGACCGAGGGACTGGCGTCGCCGGCGTGGGCGGCACGTCCAGCGGCGCCGCCGCCGAGGCCGCCGCCTCGTCCACCACGATCGTCAGCCGCGGGTGGCCGCCCAGGATCTCCTGCGCCGCGTGCTGCAGCGTCTGGAAGTGATGCTGAATGAGCCAGTCGCGCGAGAAGGCGTTGGGCGCGCCGATCTGCAGGTGGTCACCTTCGAGGGCAAGCAGGCGGCAGGGCCGAACCCAGTTGTCGATGATCGCGCCGGGGAGCTTGCGGGTGAGAACATCCAGCAGACGCGCCCAAAGATCATCCAGCACAGGCTCAGACCTCACTTACACACAGACTTATCCACAGATGTGGATAGCCTGGAGCGCCTCGTACGAAGGGCCTCTCTGCAACGGAGTCGGAACACTAGCACACGGCTTCGAACGGTCGCAAGGGTGTTCGTCGGTTGACTCGCGCGTGGGCCGCGCCTACACTGTCTCGGTTGTATCGGTTCACGATCGGAAAGGAAGACTGGTCGACACATGAAGCGGACGTTTCAACCCAATCGGCGCCGGCGGGCCAAGACGCACGGATTCCGCGAGCGCATGAAGACGAAGGGCGGACGAAAGGTGTTGAAGCGCCGTCGAGCGAAGGGCCGAAAGCGGCTGACTGTCTGACCGGCGGGCTCTCCAGACGACAACGGCTCACCACTCGCGCTGAATTTCAGGCGCTCTTCCAGCGGGGCAAACGTATCGATCGTCCGGCCCTCATCGTGCTCTGGCGCGAGGCCGCTGAGCCGACGCGCGTGGGGTTCGCCGTGAGCCGACAGCTGCGGAACGCCGTGCAACGCAATCGCGCGCGGCGGCGGCTGCGCGAGGCGTTCCGGTCGGCGCGCGCGGCGGCGCCCGCCCGGGGAGCCCTGGTCATCATCGGCCGGCCGGCGGCGTTGACCGCCTCCTTCGAGGCGCTGCAGGGGCAGATGCGGCAGGCGCTCTCCGCGATCCCCGGCCCGCGACCATGAGGGTCCTGACGGCTCTGGCCGTCGGCGCCCTGCGCGCCTACCAGATCGTCGCGTCGCCCCTGCTGCCGCCGGCATGTCGATTCGCCCCGAGCTGCTCGGAGTACGCGCGGCTCGCCCTCGTCGAGCACGGGCTCCTTCGGGGGTTCTGGCTCGCCGGCAAACGGCTGTTGCGGTGTCATCCCTTTAGCCCGGGCGGCTGGGATCCGCCGCCCACGAGGCAGTTCACTCGGTGAGCACGGAAAAGCGCGCCATTCTCGCCGCCGTCCTGATGGCGGTGGTCTTCATCGTGGGCCAGTACTTCATGCCGCCGCCGGAGACCCCTGCCCCGCAGACCCCCAGCCCGGCCACGCCGGGCGCACCGACGGCACCGACCGCTCAGAGTCCGGAGCCGGCCAAGGCGCCTCCGACTCCGGCCCCGCCGCCTGCTCCTGTGCGGCCGCAGCCGGCGGGCCCGAGGCCGCCACAGCGCGTCGTGACTGTCGAGACGCCCCTCTACAGGGCGTCGATCAGCAGCGAAGGCGGAAAGCTGCAGGCCTACACCCTCAAGTACCGGGGGGAAAAGCCGATGGTTGTCGTCGGCGACCTCGGCCCCGGCGGTCTCGTGGTCGGCCCGCCGGAGCGGGCGGAACCAGTGCCGATGCAGATCGCAGGTGGCGACCTGCAGCTCGGCCGGGATCGGCCGACCGGCGAGATGGTCCTGACGGGCGAGGTCGACGGCCTGCGCGTGCGCGAGACGCTGACCTTCCGCGCCGACGGCTACACCATCGACACGGCGATCCGGATCGACAACGCGGGCCCGGCGCCGCGGTCCGTCACCGTGTCCCTGCCGTGGTCGACGCGCCAGGCCTGGAAGGAGACGGCGGAGAAGTTCCTCGGTCAGCACCCGACCGAGATCGTGTGGGCCAAGGACGGCCACGTCGAGCGCCTGCAGGCGCTCTGCGAACTGCCCGACGTGGCGACCGATGGCCGGTGGATCGCCACCGACAGCATCTTCTACCTGGCGGCATTCATCCCGCAGTCGGGCGGGTTCCGGCTCGTTGCGCGCGGCGAGCCGAAGGAGGTGTGCGACGCCCGGGGGAAAGATCCCGTGGGCCGGGCGACGATGGCCGTCGAGGCGACGCCGACCATCGCGCCGAACCAGGCGTGGGAAGGCCGGGTCGTCGTCTATGCCGGGCCGAAGGAGTACGACCGGCTCCGTGCCCTCGGTCTCGACGACACGATCGACTTCGGCAGCTTCCTGATCCCTCAGAGCTGGACGGGTGGCCGGCCGCTGCTACCGATGGCGTGGCTGGGCGTTCCGATCTTACTGCTGATGAACTGGATCTATCAGTTCGTCGGCAATTACGGGGTTGCCATCATCGTTGTGACCGTGGTGAGCAAGGTGCTGTTCTATCCCCTCACCGTCAAGGGGATGCGCTCGATGAAGGCGATGCAGGCGCTGGGGCCGCAGATCAACGCGCTGCGGAGCAAGTACAAGAGCGATCCGCAGCGCCTGCAGCGCGAGACGATGGAGCTCTACCGCGCGAACAAGGTCAACCCGATGGGCGGCTGCCTGCCGATGCTGGCGCAGGCGCCGATCTTCTACGCGCTCTATCTCGCGCTGTCGGTATCGCCGGAGCTGCAGAACGCGCCGTTCATCTGTTTCGGACGCCTGTTCAACGTGGATCTCTGGATTTGCGACCTCGCCGGCCCGGACCCGACGTACATCCTGCCGATCCTGATGGGCATCACCATGTTCATTCAGCAGAAGATGACCCCGACGGCTGGCGATCCGGCCCAGGCGCGCATGATGCTGTTCATGCCCGTCATCTTCACGCTGATGTTTCTCGTCTATCCGATCGCGTCCGGGCTGGCGCTCTACTGGGCCGTCTCCAACGTTCTGCAGATCGGCCAGCAGTGGCTGATGGACCGATCGAGCCGGCCCGCCGAGTCGAGCCGCGAGGCCAGGAACGGCTCGCGCCGCGAGGCGAAGAACGTCTCTCGCACCTGACGGGCCCGCCTCGGACACCATCGTCGCCCTCGCCACGGCGGTCGGCGCGAGCGCGATCGGAGTTGTCCGAGTGAGCGGGCCGCGGGCCGTCGCCATCGCCGGCACGATCGTCCGCGCCCGCACGGGCCTCGAGAAACAGCCGTCGCACACGCAGCGTCACGTGGTCATCGTGGACGCGAGCACCGGCGAGCGGCTCGACGATGCGCTCTGCTCGGTGATGCGCGCTCCCCGCTCCTACACCGGCGAAGACGTCGTGGAGCTCTCCTGCCACGGCGCGCCGGCCCTGCTCCGCGGCGTCGTCGAGCGGCTCTGCGCGCAGGGCGCCCGGCTCGCGGCGCCGGGCGAGTTCACCCGGCGCGCCTTCCTCAACGGACGCCTCGACCTCGCGCAGGCCGAGGCGGT
The DNA here is from genome assembly GCA_036556545.1 of Candidatus Methylomirabilota bacterium. Taxonomy (GTDB): domain Bacteria; phylum Methylomirabilota; class Methylomirabilia; order Rokubacteriales; family CSP1-6; genus AR12. The sequence goes on along the minus strand of DATBJF010000080.1, from coordinate 29,800 downwards.
GGCGCTCCTGATCAGCGCGCGCACCGAGCGCGCGGTGATGCTCGCCGCCCGCGGCGTTGCCGGCGAGCTGGGCCGGCGACTCCGCCCGTTGCGCGAACGGCTGCTCGACCTCGTCGCCGGCCTCGAGGTCGCGCTCGATTTTCCCGAGGACGGCGTGGGCACGGAGCCCCGCGCCGCCGCGGCCGCCGTGCGAGCGCTCGGTGACGAGGTGGCCGCGCTGCGCGACGGCGCGCGGCGTGGACAGATCGTGCACGAAGGGCGGACCGTCGCGCTCGTCGGTGCGCCGAACGCGGGCAAGTCGAGCCTGCTCAACGCCCTGGTGGGCCGTGAGCGTGCGATCGTGTCTCCGATCGCGGGGACGACGCGCGACGTGATCGAGGCGACGATCGAGCTCGGCGGTATTCCCGTGCGACTGCTCGACACGGCGGGGATCGGGGTGCCGCGTGACGACGTCGAGGCCGAGGGCATTCGTCGAAGCCGGGCGGCGATCGCCGAGAGCGACGTGCTGCTCGTCGTCGTCGACGGCAGTCGGCCTCCTGCACGGCGCGTCCTCGAGGAGACCGCCAATCGCCCGCGGATCATCGTTCGCACCAAGCGTGATCTCGCTGCGGATGCGGCGTCGGCCCGGATCGACGGCGCCCTCGACGTCTCCGCGGTCACGGGGGCGGGCCTCGGCGGCCTCTCCGAGAGTCTTTGCCGCCTGGTGGCAACGAACGCCGAGGGCGGGAGCGAGCTCGTCGCGTCGCTCAGGCAAATGGAGACCCTGGACGCGCTCCATCGCGCCCTGATCGGCGCGCATTGCGCGCTCGCCGAGGCACCCGTCGAGGTGGCGCTCGTCGACTTGAGAGAGGCGCTCGCCCACGCATCGGCCCTGATCGGCGCGGAAGCCGGCGATGCCGTGCTCGACCGGATCTTCGCGACCTTTTGTCTCGGTAAGTGACTGATATCGCTGGTTATCTCGCCCGAAAGGCGCACGCCGCCCTCGGCCGTCCGTTGGCGAACCCCGAGCTGGAGCAAGCCCATAAATATCTGAATTTATTGCTTAAATGGCAAAAATCCCAGCGGCTCGTGGGATCGGATGAGCCACAGTGGATCGTGGACAACGTCATCGCCGACAGCCTGTTGTTCCGACGCGCCCTGCCCGAACGAATCACGACGCTTGCGGACGTGGGATCCGGCGCAGGAGTCCCGGGGGTCCCATTGGCCGTGGTTCTTCCGAATGTCTCGATGACGTTGATCGAGGCCAGGCAGAAGCGCGCGTCGTTTCTGGCGACGGTCATACGGGAGCTGGCTCTGCGGAATTGCACGCTGCTCAACGACCGACTGGAGAACGTTGCCATGCAGCTCGCGGGCAGCTTCGATGCGGTCGTCATGCGGTGCGCCGGGGATCCGACTTCTCTACTCCCGCAGATCCGCCGGATTCTCGCTCATGGAGGGATCGTCGTCGCGTCCGGGCCACCGAGACGCTTTGATGTCGCGGCCGGCGACTGGCTCGAGATCAAGGGGTCGAACAGGCCGAGACGGTTCTGGGTTCATCACATAACTTGACTCGATCCCGGCCGGACGCATAGTGTTTTACGTCGAACATAGATCTAGACACGTGCTGAGTGGCGATGTTTGACGTGAAACATTCGATGGCTGTGTTTGACGTGAAACATCGGAGAACGATCTGCGAAAGACGATAGCCGTCGTCAACCAGAAGGGCGGCGTAGGCAAGACGACGACGGCGGTGAACCTGGCCGCCGGTCTTGCTCTCGCGGGACGCCCTACCCTCCTCGCCGATCTCGATCCGCAGGGCAACGCGACGACCGGACTCGGAATCAAGAAGGAGGGCCTCTATCCCACGGTCTACCACTCGCTGCTAGGCAGTGAGAGCACCGACAAAGCGATTGTCCAGACCGCCCTCCCAGGCCTCGATCTCCTTCCGTCGGATATCGACCTGGTCGGGGCTGAGGTCGAGCTCGTCACCGTGGAGCGACGCGAACACCGTCTCGCTACCGCGCTGGCCGGTGTCACTACTCCGTATCGCTACGTGCTCGTCGACTGCCCTCCATCTCTCGGTCTGCTCACCATCAATGCGCTCGTCGCCGCGGATACGGTGCTGGTGCCGCTTCAGTGCGAGTTCTACGCGCTCGAAGGTCTCACGCACTTGCTTCGAACGGTCAAGCTGATCCGAGAGCGACTGAACCCGCGACTCGGCGTCGAGGGCATTGTCCTCACGATGTTCGACGGCAGGACGAGCGTGGCTCAGCAGATTCGCGATGAGGTCCATCGCTACTTTCCGGGCGAGATCTTCGACTCGGTGATTCCGCGCAACGTCCGGCTCACGGAGGCGCCGAGTCACGGCAAGCCAGTCATGCTCCACGACCTTCGCTCCAGCGGCGCCATCGCTTACCTGGAGCTCACGCGAGAGGTGCTCAGGCATGAATAAGCAGCGCGGTCTCGGCCGCGGCCTCGGTGCGCTGTTATCCTCAACATCTGACGACGTATCGGCCGTTGCCCTCGCCGAGCACGAAAATCTCCTCGAGATCGCCATCGACCAGATTCACGTCAACCCCAATCAGCCGAGAAAGATTTTTGATTCCGCGGCGTTAGAGGAATTGGCGGCGTCGATCAGAGCCTCGGGCGTGATCCAGCCGGTGGTCGTGCGCCGCGTGAACGGCGTGTATCAGTTGATCGCGGGCGAGCGTCGGTGGCGTGCGGCCCGCCAGGCCGGTCTCGAGCGGATCCCTGCGGTGGTGCGCGACGCTACCGACGCCGAGAGCCTGGAGATGGCGCTGGTCGAAAATCTCCTTCGCGAGGACCTGAACCCGATGGAGGAGGCTGAGGCGTATCAAAAGCTTCTCGCGCAGTTCGGCTGGACGCAGGAGGAGCTCGCCCACCGCATCGGCCGAGATCGCTCCTCCATCGCCAATGCGCTTCGGCTCCTTCGCTTGCCTGAGCCGATCCAGGCGGACCTGCGCGGCGGGCGTCTCACGATGGGACACGCGCTGGCGCTACTTTCGCTCACGAGCACGGCCGACCAGCTGCGGCTCCGCGAAGAGATCCTCGCGCACTCCTGGTCGGTGCGCGCGACCGAGCAGTCCGCGCGTGCCGTCGAAGCGGCCAGTGGGACGCCGCGGCGCCCGAAGGCGGCGCGCCGGCGGTCCCCCGAGCTCGTTGCCGTCGAGGATGCGCTGCAGCGCGCGCTGATGACTCGCGTGCGGGTCAGCGGCACCGAGCGCGCCGGCACCATCCAGGTCGCCTACGCGAACGCCGAAGAGCTCGAGCGCCTCGCCGAGCTGATGGGGGCCCGCCCGCGCTGAGCGGCCGACCGTGAGGCTATGATGTGAGTCATGGCATCACGGGTCGTGGTCGGCATGTCCGGTGGCGTGGATTCGTCGGTCGCCGCCGCGCTGCTCGTCGAGCAAGGGTTCGACGTAGTCGGCGTGACCATGCGCGTGTGGTCGAGCGCCGCCGTCGGGGACGCTCCATCGCGCTTCGGTGGCTGCTGCGGTGGCGACGCCGTCGACGACGCGCGCCGGGTCGCGCGCACGCTCGGCATCCCGTATTACGTCCTCAACATGGAAGCGGAGTTCACGCGCGCCGTCATCGATCCATTCACCGAGGCGTACCGGGTCGGACGAACTCCTGTTCCGTGTGTCTCGTGTAACACGGACCTAAAGTTCGGCTCGCTCCTCGCGCGTGCGCGTGCCTGGGACGCGCAGGCGGTGGGAACCGGTCATTACGCCCGCGTGACGCGCGACGCGACGACGGGCCGCTATCTCCTGTGGCGCGGCAAGGACGCCCGCAAGGACCAGTCGGACTTCTTGTGGCCGCTCACGCAGCGGCAGCTCGCCGCTGCGCGTTTCCCCGTCGGCGACCTCGACAAGAGCGACGTTCGCGCGCACGCGCGCCGGCTGGGGCTGGCGACGGCCGACAAGCCCGAGAGCCAGGAAATCTGCTTCGTGCCCGACGACGACTATCGCGGTTTCCTGCGACGCCGCGACCCGACCCTCTTCAGGTCCGGGCCCATCGTCGATGGCGCGGGGGCCCAGGTCGGCGTCCACGCCGGCCTCGCCGCGTATACGATCGGCCAGCGAAAGGGACTCGGCGTCACGGCGGGGACGCCGCTGTACGTGGTGGATATCGACCCGCGCGCCAACCGTGTCACGGTCGGCCCGCCGGCGGCGCTCGAGCGCGATCGGCTCGTCGCCACCCACGTCAACTTCATCTCGTGCGACCCGCCACGCGAGCCGGTGCGCGTCCAGGCCCGCATCCGCCACGGCCACCGACCGGCGGCGGCGACGGTCCAGGCAAGGGGAGACGGCACGGCGGAGGTCGTCTTCGACGAGCCGCAGCGCGCGATCACGCCCGGGCAGTCGGTCGTGTGGTACCGTGGCGATCTCGTCGTCGGCGGCGGCGTGATCGGCCGCTGAGTTGACATCGCCCGGAATCGGGTGATAGTTTTCACAAACCTTCAGCCGCAGCACGAGACCGGGGGAATCTGCCCAATGCATCAGCGTCGACGCGTCTGGCTCGGTTCCATCGTCTGCGCTCTCGCCGGAACGCTTGCGCCGGCCATCGCCTCCGCGGCGGAGCAGGGACACGGGGGCGGCCTGATCAGCGTGGACTGGTCCCTGGCCGTGCAGATGGTGAACTTCCTCTTCCTGCTCGCCATCCTCTATCGATTGCTCTACAAGCCGCTGCTGGCCAAGATGGAGGAGCGCACCGTCGCCATCAAGAACTCCCTCGAGGCGGCGGACGCGGCGCGCGCCGACGCCGCCCGCCAGCAGGAAGAGAACGCCGCCCGGATGCGGGCCGCGTACGCCGAGGCGCAGGCGATCCGCGAAGCAGCATTGAAGGAAGCCGCGGAGGAGCAGCGCAAGCTGGTGGAGGCCGCACGGCGCGAGGCGCACCAGCTCGTCGAATCGGCCAGGGCCCAGATGGACAGCGACGTCCGCCGTGCGCGAGAGGAGCTCCGCCGCGAGGTGAGCGACATCGCCATCAGCGTGGCCGAGAAGCTCGTCCGCAAGAGCCTGCGTGACGAGGACCACCGCCGCATCGTCGAGGACTCGATCGCGCGGATCGGCCGGTGAAGTCGCTGCACGCTGCGCGTTCCTATGCCAAGGCGCTCTTCGAGCTCGCCAAGGAGCGCCATCAGACCAACGTCGTCGGCCACGAGCTCGCCGGGATCATCGACGCCGTCGCGAGCGAGCCGGCGCTGCTGCCGTTCCTGGCGCGGCCGGGTATCGCGTCGACGGCGAAGCGGGCGGTGGCGGACGAGATCGCCCAGCGCGTCGGCGTGTCAGCCCTCGTCCGTGACTTCGTCGGCCTCGTCGCCGACCAGGGCCGGGGCGATCAGCTGCCGGACATGGCGGAGGCATACCGCGACCTCGTCGACGCCGATGCGGGCCGCGTGCGCGCCCGGGTCCGCAGCGCCGTCGCGCTGACCGAGCAGGAGCGCTCGACGCTTGCGTCGCGCCTCGGCGCTGCCCTCGGCAAGACGGTCGTGGTGGAGGATCGCGTCGATCCAGAGCTTCTCGGCGGCCTGGTGGCGGAGGTCGGCAGCCTCGTGGCCGACGGCAGCCTCGACGGACAGCTGGCGCGAATCAAGGAGCGGCTCGAGCGCGGGTAGGACACGCTCACCCAGGAGAATGCACGAATGATCAAGGCGTCCGAGATCAGCGAGATCATCAAGCGCCAGCTGGCGGGGTACGAGGCGCAGATCGACCTGCAGGAGGTCGGCCGCGTGATCGAGGCCGGCGACGGCATCGCGCGCGTCCATGGGCTCGAGAAGGCCATGGCGGGCGAGCTGCTCCAGTTTCCCGGCGACGTGGTCGGGATGGTGCTGAACCTCGAGGAAGACAACGTCGGGGCCGTGCTCCTGGGCGACTTCACGAACATCAAAGAAGGCGACAGCGTCAAGCGGACGAGCCGCATCGCCCAGGTGCCGGTCGGCGAGGCGCTCATCGGCCGCGTCGTGAACGCGCTGGGCCAGCCCGTCGACGGCAAGGGCCCCCTCGACGCCAAGGAGTTCCGGCCGATCGAGCGTTACGCGCCCGGCGTGGTCGATCGTCGCTCGGTGAAGGAGCCGCTGCAGACCGGGCTCAAGGCCATCGACGCGATGATCCCGATCGGCCGCGGGCAGCGCGAGCTGATCATCGGCGACCGCGGCACCGGCAAGACCGCCATCGGCGTCGACACGATCATCAATCAGAAGGGCCAGGACATGTACTGCTTCTACGTGGCCATCGGGCAGAAGCGCTCGACGGTGGCCCAGGTGGTGAAGGTCCTCGAGGACTCGGGCGCCATGGCCTACACCACGGTGGTCGTGGCATCGGCCTCCGAGTCGGCGCCGCTGCAGTACCTCGCGCCGTACGCCGGCGTGACGATGGGCGAGTATTTCCGCGACACGCGGCGCCACGCGCTCTGCATCTACGACGACCTTTCCAAGCACGCCGTCGCGTATCGCCAGCTGTCGCTGCTGCTGCGGCGGCCGCCGGGCCGCGAGGCGTATCCCGGCGACGTCTTCTACTTGCACTCGCGGCTGCTGGAGCGGGCCGCCAAGCTCAACGATCAGCTCGGCGGTGGGTCGCTCACGGCGCTGCCGATCATCGAGACGCAGCTCGGGGACGTGTCGGCGTACATCCCGACCAACGTCATCTCGATCACCGACGGCCAGATCTACCTCGAGTCCGACCTGTTCTATGGCGGTGTGCGGCCCGCCGTCAACGTCGGCCTCTCGGTCTCGCGCGTGGGAGGCTCGGCGCAGGTGAAGGCGATGCGGCAGGTCGCCGGCAAGCTGCGGCTCGACCTCGCCCAGTACCGTGAGCTGGCGGCCTTCGCCCAGTTCGGCTCCGATCTCGACAAGGCCACGCAGGCGCAGCTGGCACGCGGGCAGCGGATGGTGGAGCTGCTGAAGCAGGGCCAGTACCAGCCGCAGCCGGTCGAGAAGCAGGTGGCGGTGATCTTCGCGGGCACCCAGGGTCTCCTCGACGACCTTCCCGTGGATGCCGTGCGCGAATTCGAGACGTTCTTCTACGGCTGGATGGAGCGCAAGCACGCGCCCCTCCTGGCGGAGATTCGGGACAAGAAGGAGATCGCCGACGCGTTGCGCGAGCAGCTCACCAGGGCCGTGAACGATGCCAAGACGGAGTTCATCGCGGCCAAGGGCATCCAGGCGGCCTGATCGGTGGCGACGCTCCGCGACATCCAGCGGCGCATCCGCTCCGTCCAGTCGACGCAGAAGATCACGCGTGCCATGAAGCTGGTGGCGGCCGCCAAGCTCCGCCGCGCGCAGGAGCGCATTCTTTCCGCGCGCCCGTACGCCAGCAAGATGGCCGAGCTGCTCGGCAACCTCGTCAGCGCGGCCGAGGCAACCGACGGCGCCGCCCATCCGCTGCTCGAGCAGCGCGAGGGGCCGCGCCGTCAGATCGTCGTCATCACGGCCGACCGCGGCCTTGCCGGCGCCTTCAACTCCAACGTGCTGCGCAACTCCCTCGGCTTCATCCGCGCCTCGAACACGACGGAGGTGACGCTCGTGGTCGTCGGCCGCAAGGCGCGCGATTTCTACCGGCGGCGCCAGTGGCAGGTGAAGCGAGACCTGATCGGCTTCTGGGACCGCCTGGCCTACAGCCACGCCGCCGAGCTCGCGGACTACTTCATGAAGCAGTACCTCGACAACGAGGTGGACGAGGTCTATCTGATCTACAACGAGTTCCGCTCGGTCGCCGTGCAGCGCCCCGTGCGCCAGACGCTTCTGCCGATCCCGAGGACGGAGGGCGACGGCCAGGCCGCGGCCGAGAGCGTCGACTACATCTACGAGCCGAGCGCGGAGGCGATCCTGGGCGATCTGCTCCCGCGGCACGTCCGCATGCAGGTGTTCCGCGCGCTCATGGAGTCGCTGGCGGGGGAGTACGGCGCCCGCATGACGGCGATGGAAGCCGCCACCAAGAACGCCAAGGAAATGATCGACATCTTGACCATCCAGTACAACAAGGCGCGCCAGGAGAAGATCACCAAGGAGCTGCTCGACATCGTCGGCGGCGCCGAGGCGCTCAAGCAAGGAGCGGAGGCATGAGTCAGGGAAAGATCGTCCAGGTCATCGGACCCGTCGTCGACGTCGAGTTCGAGACGGGCAAGCTTCCGCCCATCTACAACGCGCTGCTCGTCCAGGGCGTCGAGAACAAGGACATCTTCGCCTACTCGGAGAAGCTCACGCTCGAAGTGGCGCAGCACCTCGGCGAGAGTCACGTGCGCGCGGTGGCCATGGCCGCCACCGACGGCCTGTCCCGCGGCATGAGCGTGCTCGACACCGGCGCCCCGATCTCGGTGCCCGTCGGCAAGGAGACGCTCGGGCGCATCCTCAACATCGTGGGCGAGCCGGTGGACAAGGGCGCACCCATCCAGGCGAAGAAGACGTATCCCATCCATCGTCCGGCTCCGCCGTTCGATCAGCAGTCGACGAAGGTCGAGATGTTCGAGACCGGCATCAAGGTCGTGGACCTGCTCGAGCCGTACACGAAGGGCGGCAAGACCGGGCTCTTCGGCGGCGCCGGCGTGGGCAAGACGGTGCTCATCCAAGAGCTGATCAACAACATCGCCAAGCAGCACGGCGGCATTTCCGTGTTCGCCGGCGTCGGCGAGCGCACGCGTGAGGGGAACGACCTCTACCACGAGATGAAGGAGTCGGGCGTCATCGAGAAGACCGCGCTGATCTTCGGGCAGATGACGGAGCCGCCGGGCTCGCGGCTGCGGGTGGCGCTCACCGCGCTGACGGCCGCCGAGTACTTCCGCGACGAGGAAGGCCAGGACGTTCTCCTCTTCATCGACAATATCTTCCGGTTCACGCAGGCGGGTTCCGAGGTCTCCGCGCTGCTGGGCCGCATGCCGTCGGCCGTCGGCTACCAGCCGACGCTCGCCACCGAGATGGGCGCGCTGCAGGAGCGCATCACGTCGACGAAGAAAGGGTCGATCACGTCGGTGCAGGCGATCTACGTGCCGGCCGACGACATCACCGACCCGGCGCCGGCGACGGCCTTTGCCCACCTCGACGCCACCACCGTGCTCTCGCGCCAGATCGCCGAGCTGGGGATCTACCCCGCAGTCGACCCGCTGTCGTCGACCTCGCGCATCCTCGACCCGAACATCCTGGGCCAGGAGCACTACGGCGTCGCGCGCGCCGTGCAGTCGATCCTCCAGCGCTACAAGGATCTCCAGGACATCATCGCGATCCTCGGCATGGAGGAGCTGTCGGACGAGGACAAGATCACCGTCGCCCGCGCGCGGAAGATCCAGCGATTCCTGTCGCAGCCGTTCTTCGTGGCCGAGCAGTTCACCGGCGCCCCCGGCCGGTACGTGAAGATCGCGGACACGGTGAAGAGCTTCAAGGAGATCGTCGAGGGCAAGCACGACGAGCTGCCGGAGCAGGCCTTCTATCTGGTCGGCGACGTCGGCGAGGCGATCGACAAGGCCAAGAAGCTCCGCGGCGAGGGCTAGGTGGCCGACCGGCTCACTCTGGAGCTCGCCACGCCCACCCGCATGGTCGTCGCCGAGACCGTGGACGAGGTGGTCGTCCCCGGCAGCGAAGGCTACTTCGGTGTGCTGCCTGGCCACGCGCCGCTGCTGGCCACGCTGGGCATCGGCGAGCTGACCTATCGCATCGGCCGTGAGGAGCGTCACGTGGCCGTGGCCGGCGGGTTCGCCGAGGTCCGCAACGACAAGGTCATCGTGCTTGCCGACACCGCCGAGCTCCCTCAGGATATCGACCGAGCGCGCGCCGAGCGGGCCCGGGATCGCGCCGAGCATCGGCTCGCCGGCCGCGGGCAGGAGGAGGTCGATTACATCCGCGCGGCGGCGGCGCTCGCGCGTGCGCTGATGCGGCTCCAGGTCGCGGCCCGCGGCCGCTGAGCGATCCAGCGCGCCAGGCTGATCCGTCACCGCTGTGAACGTTCGTCCGCTGCAGAGGAGGGGACCATGACGTACCGTCGTGCCCTCGTTTCGGTCACACTCGCCGTGCTCGTCTCCGCTGCGCTGGCGTCCCGCGGCACGGCCGGTCCGGACAAGATCAAGTACCCGGCGAGCTGGAAGGAGCACGTCCTCTACACGGTCGTCGACCGGTATGACATCAAGCAGCACCGCGAGCTCTATGCGAGCACGCCGGCCGCCGTCCAGGCCATGAAGGAGGGCAAGCCGCTGCCCGATGGCACCGTGCTGACCCTCGTGCAGTACAAGGCGCAGGTCGATCCCGCCGGCGTTCCCGTGAAGGACGCCAAGGGCCGCTTCGTCAAGGGCGACCTCATCGCGTTCACGGTCATGGAGAAGCGAACGGGGTGGGGGAGCGAGTACCCGCCGGAGCTTCGGAACGGCGAGTGGGAGTACGCGGTGTTCAGTCCGGCCGGCGTGCTGAACGAGAAGGCGAACTACAAGGGCTGCTTCGAGTGCCACAAGCCGCACGAGAAGCAGGACTTCGTGATCTCGCTGGCCGCCCTGCGCGGCGAGACGGCCGCGGCGACAGGCCCCAAGCCGGACGTCACCATCATGGGATTCGCGTTCGGTCCCAACAAGCTCGCGGCCACGGTGGGGCAGCCGGTGCGCTGGCTCAACGGTGACGACTCTCCCCACCAGATCACGGTGACGAGCACCAAGGAGCGCTCGGCCATCCTCACCAAGGGGCAGAGCGCCGTGATGGCGTTCAACTCCGCCGGGTCCTACGACTACATCTGTGGACTGCACCCCAGCATGAAGGGCGTTGTCGAGGTGAAGTAGCGGGCTGCTCGGCGGATCAGGCAGCCCGTCGCGTCCGCTGGGCAGTCGCAGCCGCAACGGAGTGGCAAGAGCTTGCCGGCGCTGGCGCGCCGGGTGGTACGAGTCTTGCGCCTCCGCCGGGCGTGCTGACGATTCTCATCGCCGACGACGAGCCGCACGTGGTCGACCTCGTCCGCGTCACGCTGGAAGACAACCGCGTGAGCGTGTTCGACGCCGCCGACGGGGGAAGGGCGCTGGCCATTGCCGAGGCGCTCGAGCCCGACGTCGTTCTGCTCGACGTCCACCTGCCGGATCTCAGCGGTCTCGAGGTCTGCCGCCTGCTCCGCAAGCATCCACGGCTGGCGTCGACGAAGATCGTCATGCTCACCGCGGCGGCCCAGCAGGACGACATCGCACGCGGCTTCAGCGCCGGCGCGACGGACTACCTGACCAAGCCGTTCTCGCCGGTGCGCCTGCTGTCCCTGGTCGAGCGACTGGTACCGCGACTGGCATGGCCCCCCGCGTAGCGCTCCCCGACGCCGACGAGCTCCGCCGTCTGGAAGCGGCCTACCGGCAGTCGCTCCGGTACGCCGAGGACGTCCGGCGGCTGTATCGCCAGCAGCGGAACGCCATCTGCCAGTCGCTGCTCGCTCTCGCCAACGCGCTGGAGGCGAAGGACGCGTGCACGTGCGGCCACTCCGAGCGGGTGGCGGAGCTCGGCCGACGCATCGCGCGAGAGCTGGGGCTCGACGCCGACCATGTGGCCGCCGTCGGCGAGGCCGGCCTGCTCCACGACGTCGGCACGATCGGCGTTCCCGAGCCGACGCTCCTGAAGTCGGGCGCGCTCACGGCCGAGGAATGGCAGGTCATGCGGCGGCACCCGCTGGTGAGCGCCCAGATCGCGGCGCCCTTCGAATTCTTTTCTCGCTCGACTCCGTTCATCCGTCACCATCACGAGCGCTGGGATGGCTCCGGCTATCCCGACGGCCTGGCCGGCGCCGCCATCCCGCTCGGGGCGCGGATCGTGGCGGTGGCCGACGTCTTCGACGCGCTGACGTCCCGACGCTCGTATCGCGTCGCGGTCTCCCGTGAGGCCGCCGTGGCGCAGTTGCTCGACGAGGCGGGACGCACGCTCGACGCGCACGTCGTCACCACCTGTGTCAGGCTGCTGCGGCGCGGCGGTTCCTGACGTGTATGCGCTGACGGAGCGGCACCCGGTGAATGGGCCGGTGCCGCTCCTGGAAGGGACGCCGGTCCGGGTCCTGCTCCTGCTCGCCCTCGCGGCGTGCGCCATGTGGGCGCTTGCCACGGCGGGGCTCGCGGAGACGACCGCCGCGCGTGCCGTGGGCGGCGGCGCGGCCCAGGGCTCGCTGCTGGCGTGCGCAGTGGCGTGGATCGCCGGCCGAAGCGAGCGAGCCGCCGATCTGCGGCCGCTCGGCATCGCGATGACGGCGCTCGGCGGCGCCGTCGCTGCCGCATCGATGCCGGGCGGCGCCATTGCGTACCTGTTGGCGCCGCTCTGGCTCTGGCGGCGCCGGGCGCGGCTACCCGCTCTGGGGCTGCATGCCGCTCCCGCACCGCGCCTGCTGCTCGCCGGCCTCGGCCTCGGCGCCGTCCTCGGCGCCCACTTGATCATCACCGCGTCGCTGACGCTGGGCTATCGGGTCATGCGCCCGGCCGCGAGCGACCTCGTGCCGTGGCTCGCCTATGACCTCGGCGCCAACGTCCTCGCCGCCGAGTGCTTCTTTCGCGCGGCGCTCTTCGACCGCGCCCAGCGTCGCTGGTCCTTCGGCGTCGCGACCGCGCTGTCGACGGCCGCGTGCGTCGTCCGCTATCTCGCGGATCCGCTGCTTCCGCCCACGCTGGAGGTCCTGGCGGGGGCGGCGTTTTACATCACGCTGCTGAGCGTCGGCAACTGCTGGCTCTACTGGCGGACTGGCAGTGTCACGCCTGGCCTGGTCGCCGGCTACGCCTTCTTCGCGGTGTACCGGCTGCTCCACGTCGTCGCCTGACCCGTGCTCGTTGCCCTCCTGCTCCTCGCCGTTTCCATCCCCATCATCGTCGTCGAGCCCCGGCCCGACACGATATGGCGGCATCTCTACCTGGTTCCCGTCGTCATCGCCGGCCTCCGGTTCGGCCGGGCCGCCGGCGTCGTCACCGCACTCGGCGCCGTGCTGCTGTTCGGGCCGATCGTGCTGCGCGAGATCGAGCGTGCCGGCGCGACGCCGGTCGTCATCGAGGGGCTCGTGACGCTCGTCGTGCTCCTGCCGGCCGGCATGCTCAGCGGCGCGCTGGCTTCACGGACGCGGCGGCAGCGGCGTCGATACGAAGCGTTGCTGGCCGCGCAGCGGGCCACCGCCGAACCGGCGCTTCTTGCCGTCGTCCTCGGGCGACTGCGCTCCGTGCTCCAGCATCGGCTCGAGGCCGACGCCCTCGGCCTGGCGCTCGTCGACGGCGATCGGCCGGTCCTGTCCGGCGCGCCGTGTCTGGACGCCGAGTCGCTCGCCGCGCGCGTCATGGCCACCGGCGAACCGGCGTTCGTGGCGGACACGGGCGGGGAGTCCCGCCCCCGGCGCGCGCTGGTCGTGCCGCTCACCGCCGGCGGCCTCACGGTGGGAGCGCTGGCGATCGAGCGGCGCGGGGACATCGGGCGGGAGGAGCGCGACGCTCTCGCGGGCCTCGGAGCGGCCGTCGGCCTGGCGCTCGACAATGCGCGACTGGCGGCGCGCCAGCGGAGGTTCAACGACGAGCTCGAGCGCGAGGTGGCCGAGGCGACGGCACGGCTGGCCGAGATGGATCGACTCAAGTCCGAGCTGGTCGCATTGGCGTCACACGAGCTGCGGACACCGTTGACGGCCATCCAGGGCTTCAGCGAGCTGCTGGCGACGCGGCCCTTCACCACGAGCGAAGTGCGACGGGTGGCGGAGATCGTACGGTCGGAGTCCGAGCGGCTCGGGCGGATCGTGGCCGATTTCCTCGACATCACGCGGCTGGAGCGCGGCCTGCCGCTCGCGCTCCGGTGCGCGCCGCTCGATCCGGCACCGGTCATCACCGACGCGGTGGAGGTGTTTCGACGCACGCGGACCACGCACCGGCTGGAGCTCCACCTGCATGGCGCGCTGCCGCGCATCGACGCCGATGCCGACGCCCTCGACCGCGTGCTGAAGAACCTCATCTCGAACGCGCTCAAGTATTCGCCGGCGGGCAGCTGCGTGCGCGTGCACGCCCGTCCCGAGCCCGGCGCGATCGCCGTGGAGGTCGAGGACGAAGGTCCGGGCGTCGCCGCCGCCGACCTCGTGCGCATCTTCGAGCCGTACTACCGCGCGCCGTCGACGGCGCGGCTCGAGCGCGGGACCGGCCTCGGACTGGCCGTCGTGAAGTCGCTGGTGGAGGCGCACGGCGGGACTATCCGGGCGGAACGCGCGGCCGGCCACGGCACGCGCATGACGTTCGTGATTCCCGCGGTTTCTTGACACTCTGCGGGGTGCGCCTTACTCTCAAAGCCCGATGCCTCGGCGCGACGAGATCGCAGGACGCATGGCGGACGCGGTCGTGAAACGGCTCACCACGCGCAAGATCGTCGACATCAAGGACGAGCCGGCGGCGCGCGCCGCCATCCAGCACGTCGTCATGGGCAACCTCGCCGCCGAAGACGCGCTGGATGCCGAGGCGCGGAAGATCCTGCTCGACCACGCCAAGATGATCAAGGACTCCGCCGCCGACTATCGGCAGCTGCTCGGCAAGGTGAAGGAGAAGCTGGCGAAGGACCGAGGCTTCGTCCTCTGATGCGGATGAGCCGTGAACGCATCTTCTACCTCGCCGATCTGATCATGAAGGAGCTCGGCAACTTGCCCGGCGTGCACGTGAAGGCTCCGGACGAGATGCGCCCCGAGATCATTCGCGTGCTGACCGACGAATCGAAGCTCGAGGAGTCCATCGACGCCGAGGTGCGCAAGACGCTCGCCTCCTACTCGCGGCCCATGCCGGAGGGCAGCCGGGAGTGGGAGATCCTCTACGAGAAGACGCGCGAAGAGGTCTACCGGAGGAGGTTCCGGCTGTGACGCGGCTCGTGGTCGGCATCACCGGCGCCAGCGGGTCGATCTACGGCATCCGGCTGCTCGAGGTGCTGCGCGGCAACGCCGACGTGCAGACCCACGTCGTCATCTCCGCGGCCGGGAAGCGCACGCTGGTGGAGGAGACGCGCTACAGCGTGGCCGACGTCGAGGCGCTGGCGCACCATCGCTACGACGTGAAGGACATCGGCGCCTCGATCGCGTCGGGATCGTTCCGCACGGGCGGCATGGTCATCGCGCCGTGCTCCATCCGCACGGCGGCGGCGATCGCCGCCTGTCACAGCGACACGCTCGTGTCGCGCGCGGCCGACGTGACGTTGAAGGAAGGGCGGCCGCTCATCCTGGTCGTCCGCGAGACGCCGTTACATCTGGGCCATCTGCGCGTGCTGGTGTCCCTGGCCGAGATGGGCGCCGTCGTCATGCCGCCCATGCCGGCCTTCTACAACCGCCCGTCGGGCCTCGACCAGATCGTCGACCACACGGTAGCGCGCATTCTGGACCGCCTCAACGTGGCGCAGACGCTCGTCAGGGAGTGGCCCGGCACGCATGGTTGAGCTGTCGGTCGTCATTCCGGTCTACAACGAAGAAGACAATCTCCCGCTGCTCTGGCCCGAGCTTCGGGGCGTGCTGGAGCAGATGGGCGTCTCCTTCGAGGTGGTCTTCGTCGACGACGGCAGTCGCGACCGCAGCGCCGAGATCATCCGCGGCATGCGTGAGGTCGACCCGCGTGTGCGCCTGGTCCGCCTCAAGGCCAACGCCGGCGAGACGGCGGCGACGGATGCCGGATTCAAGGCCGCGAGGGGACAGCGCGTGGTCACGATGGACGCCGATCTGCAGAACGATCCGCACGACATCCCGGCGCTCATCCAGCACCTCGAGCAGTGGGACGCCGCCACCGGATGGCGTGTCGCGCGCGGTGACGGCGACTCCCTCGTTCGCCGCATCTCGTCCCGGGTGGCCAACGGCGCGCGCAACCGGCTCAGCGCCGAGTCGATCCACGACAGCGGCTGCACGTTCCGCGCGTTCCGTCGCGAGTGTCTGCGGAGCCTCGTGCTCTACCGCGGCTTCCACCGGTTCATTCCCACGCTCCTCCGCATGCGCGGCTACCGGGTGGTCGAGGTGCCCGTGCGCCATCGCTCGCGGCGCTTCGGGCAGTCGAAGTACGGCGTCCTGAACCGCGTCGTCGTCGCCTTCGTCGACCTGCTCGTGGTGCGCTGGATGAAGAAGCGGCTCCTGCGCTACGAGATCGCCGAGGACCTGGGCGGCGACCTGATCCGCGAGTAAGGCCGCGATGCGGGTCTTGCTCGTCGGCCTCGGCCGCTGGGGCGAGAAGCACCTGCGCGTGCTCGGCGCGCTCGGCGCGACGGTATGGACCGCCGACGTGTCGGCGAGCGGCCGCCGCCGCGCGATGGACCACGGGGTGCCCGAGCGCCGCGTGGTCACCGACTATCGCGAGGCGCTGCCGCACGTCGACGCCGTGGACGTCGTCACCCCGGTCGATACCCATCTCGCCGTCGCGGCCGCCGCCCTCGAGGCCGGCCGGCACTGCTTCATCGAGAAGCCGCTGGCGACCAGCGTGGAGGCGAGTCGCCGAATCGTCTCCGCGGCCGACCGCGCCGGCCGGGTCGTGCAGGTCGGCCACATCTTCCGCTTCCATCCCGTGACGGCGGCCCTGCGCGCGGCCCTGCGCGACGCGCACGTCGGCCGCGTGCGCTACGCCACCGGTCGGTTCGCGGGCTTCAAGCGGCCGCGCACCGACGTCGGCGTCACCCATACGGACGCGATCCACTACTTCGATCTGTTCGCGCATCTGTTCGAGCGCGACGCCACCAGCGTGGCGGCGGTGCAGCGCGATTTTCTCGGGCGCGGCCTGGACGACATGTCGGTGACCACCGTGAACTACGGCGACATCCCGACCGTGGTCGAGGCGAACTACTTCGTTCCGGGCACTCATCGCGAGTGCGTCATCGTGGCCGAGGGTGGCACGCTCGTCGCCGATTTCGGCGCGTCGACCGTTCGACTGTACTCGGGCACGCACGAGCGGCGCGGCGAGGGCTGGGACGCCGTCGAGACGGGCAAGACCGACTTCCCGGTAGGTCGCGACGAGCCGCTCCGCGACGAGCTGGCCGAGTTCCTACGCGCCTGCGCGAACGGCGGGCCGTCGCTCGTCGACGCGCGCGCGGGCCTGCACGCGGTCGAGATCGTCGAGGCCGCCGCGCTCGCCTCCCGGCTCGGTCGCGTCGTCACGCTCGACGAGCTGCGCGCCACCTGAGCGGTCGGCGGTGGCGAGACCGCACGGCTGATGGAAGGGCGCGGGTCGTGCGGTGAGCTGGTGCCGAAGGGGGGACTCGAACCCCCACACCCTTGCGGGCACATGACCCTGAATCATGCGCGTCTGCCAATTCCGCCACTTCGGCCTGAAGAGCCCGTTCATATTACCCTCTGAGCATGACCAGTCAAGTCGAGCGCGGCGGCGACCGCACCATCTCGACGAATCGCCGCGCCCGCCACGAGTACGAGATCCTCGAGACGATCGAGGCCGGGCTCGTGCTGCGCGGGACCGAGGTGAAGTCGCTGCGGGCGGCCGGCGTGACGTTCAAGGACTCCTACGCGACGATCAGGAACGGCGAGGGCTGGCTGCTCGGCTGTCACATCAATCCGTACAGTCACGGCACCGACGCCAACCACGAGCCCGAGCGAGATCGGAAGCTGCTGCTCCATCGTCGTGAGATCGCCCGCCTGAGCGCGCGCATCGCCGAGCGCGGTTTGACGCTGGTGCCCCTTCGTCTATACTTCAAGAACGGCCGCGCGAAGATCGAGCTGGGCCTGGGGCGCGGCAAGAAGCTTCACGACAAGCGCTCGACGCTGCGTGAGCGCAGCGTGCAGCGAGAGATGGACCAGGATGCCAGCCACGCGATGCGGACCGGCGGTGGTCGCCGGGCCCGGCGTGATCGAGACGAGTGGTAGCAACGACAAAGGGGGCGACAGGTTTCGACGGGGATCAACGAGGTCCAGGCTGCGTCTCGAGGTTTCTCACCCCTCGTTAATAAGTGAGAACCTTCTAGCTGCCAACACACAGCTAGCTCTGGCGGCCTAACAACCGCTAGTGTCGGCCAGGTCGGGCCATCAGGGCCTGGGAACCGGCATCATACTCTGGCGGCTGGCTCCAACCTCTGCCTCAGGGGCGGAGCGAGACCATTGAGGCTGGCCCCGCGGCCCTCCTGCCGGATGGAGGACCGAAGGGCGAGAGAGCAGGAAGATAAACCGGCTATCGACGTAGACGCCTGCGGCTGAGGGTTTCCGGACGTGGGTTCGATTCCCACCGCCTCCACCAACTTACCGGCGGCGCGACCTCACGGCGCGCCGGTGTCCGACGATCAGCGCGGATCCGCCCAGAAGCGCCAGCCCCATCGCGGCGATTTCGATCGAGCCGAGCTCCGGCTCCGGGACACTGGCACATCCATGCGAATGATGCTTGCAGTGCCCCGGGGCGAAGAACGCCGGAAACGTCCCGCCCGGTGTCCCGTCGTGGCTGTGGCCTTGCCCTCGATGGTTGTGACCATGATGAGCGAGCACGGGCGAGGCGGCCAACATCAGCACTGCGATGACGAACGCGCCAAGCTTCATCGGACCTGTCCTCCAGTCGAATGGGTGGGTATGCGATCGCGTGCGAATGTGCCGCGTGATCGCGTGTCTGTCCACGGTCGCTGGGGTACATGCCTCGTGATCTATGCGTGGCCCTCTCACCGAGCGGGATCGGAGTCGGGCGCCGGATTGGAGTACCATTCGGTATGACGTTCGGCTACCTCGTGGTCGCGCTCCTCACCGCCGCCGTCGTGGTCTTTGCCTTCCAGAACGGGACGCCCCTTTCGGTGCGCTTTCTGACGTGGACCGTGCCCGAGGTGTCGGCCGCCGCGGTGATCCTGATCGCGCTCGTGTCGGGACTCCTCATCGCGGCCATTCCGGGATGGATTCAGCGCTGGCGTCTGCGCGGGCGTGTGCGTGGGCTCGAGGCGCAGGTGCGGCAGCTCGAAGCCGCGCTGAGCGAGCGGAACAAGGCGGTGCTGGCCCAGCGGCCGTCGCCGCTCCCTGAAGACCCGTCGCCGTAGCCGTCCGGCGTCAGCCCCGCATGAAGGCGTTGAGGTCCGGAGTGGTCAGCGCCTGGTCGAGATAGCCGAAGGTTCCCTTCTCCTGCACTTCGCGGGCGGCCGACAGGAGACCGCTCATCGCCGCGCGATAGAGCGACGTCGCCAGGCTGATTCGCCTGGCCCCGGCGGCTTCGAGCTCCGCCACCGTGAAGGACTTGCCCTTGATCCCGGCCATGAAGTTGAAGGGCTTCGTGAGCGCGGAGCAGACGGTGCGCACGGCCGCCAGGTCGGGAAGGCCGGGAGCCATCAGGACATCGGCGCCGGCCTTCTCGAACGCCTGGAGGCGTCGGATGGTGTCGTCGAGGCTGGGGTTGCCGCGCAGGAAGTTCTCGGACCTCGCCGTCAGCGTGAACGGGAATGGCAGCCCCCGTGCCGCCTGGACCGCCGCCGCCACCCGTTCGGTCGCGTGGCCGATGTCGTACAGCGGCTTGTCCCGGTCGCCGGTGGCGTCCTCGATGGACCCGCCGACGAGACCCACGCCTCCGGCCAGCCGGATCGTCTCTGCCGCCGCGGCCGGCGCGTCGCCGAAGCCCTTCTCGAGATCCGCCGAAACCGGCAGCTCGGTCGCGTCCACGATGGCCCGTGCGTGGGCGAGCGCCTCGTCGCGCGTCACCTGGCCGTCGCGCTTGCCCAGCACGCCCGCCGAGGCGCCGCTGGACGTGGCCAGCGCCTGGAAGCCCAGTCCGGCGAGGATCCGCGCGGAGCCCGCGTCCCAGGCGTTGGCGATGAGAAACGCGTGCGGCCCCTGATGGAGGGCCCTGAAGCGTTCGGCTCTGGTCGTCTGGCTCGGTGTCATATCGCCTCCCGATCGAGAGGGGAATCATACACGCGGCGCCCGGCAGTTGTTAGAATGGCGCCACTCATGGGACGTGCGAGTCTGGCCGCGGTCGTTTTGCTCTTCGTTGCAAGCACCGCATGGGCCGGATTACCGACGGTCTCCCATGGGGGCAAGAAGTATGTCGAGCTCGCGCGGCTGGCGCCGCTGCTGAAGGCGCGACTGGAGGCGCCCGCCGCCCGGCCGCAGGCGCGCCTGATCACGCAGGGCCGCATCATCACGCTCACGCGCAACTGGAAGAGCATCAGCGTGAACGGCTCGCCGGTGATGCTGGACGCGCCGGTGCGCGTCCGGAAGGGCGTCTGGCTCGTGCCGGAGTCCTTCGTCGAGCTGGTGCGGCCGCGGGTCATCTCCGCCAGCACCGCCGCCCCGTCGGCCGCACCCACGCCCGCCGTGGCGGCTCACCGGATGCCGGTGGCGCTCGAGGAGCTCCGGCATCGGTCCTATCCGTCGTTCACGCGGATCGTGGTCGAGACGTCGGGGCCGCTGACCTACCGCGTCGAGGCACCGGGCACGAAGGAATCGCGCGTTCGGCTGCTGATGCTGGCGGGGTTTCCGCGCGCGCAGGAGATCGCCGACGGATTCATCGACGAGGTGCGCCTCGAGCGGGCCGGCGACGACGCGCTGCTCCGCGTGGTCTTCGAAGGGGCGAGTGGCGACCTGCGCGTCTCCACGCTGGCTGATCCGCCGCGCCTGGTGCTCGACTTCGCGCGCCCGACGGAGCCGGCACCGCGCCAGCGTCGCGAGTCGGCGGCGCCGCTGCGGGTCGTGGTCCTCGACGCCGGTCATGGCGGTCACGACACCGGCGCCATCGGGCCGGGCGGGCTCCAGGAGAAGGACCTGGTCCTCGACGTCACGCGGCGAGTGGCCCGGCTGCTCGAGGACAAGCTCGACGTGAAGGTGCTCCTCTCGCGCGAGTCGGATCAGTTCGTGACGCTGCGCGATCGGACCACCTACGCCAACCGCGAGCGCGCCGACCTCTTCGTGTCGATCCACGCCAACGCGCACCGGGAGAGCGCCTCCGCGGGCGTCGAGACGTATTTCCTGTCGTCGGAAGCGACGGACGGCGCGGCCCGGCAGGTGGCGGCCCTCGAGAACAGCGTGGTGCAGCTGGAAAAGACGCCCGCGCGGCCGTCCGGACGGCTCGACGCCGTCAAGGCGATCCTGTGGGATCTGGCGCAATCGGAGTTCCAGCAGGAGTCATCGCGCCTGGCCGAGGTCGTCCAGGATTCGATGACGCATTCCCTGCGGATTCCGAATCGCGGCGTGAAGCAGGCGGGCTTCTACGTCCTCGGCGGCGCCGCCATGCCGGCCATCCTCATCGAGATCGGCTTCCTCACCAATCCGAAGGAAGAGCGGCGGATGAAGGATCCGAAGTATCGCGACGAGATCGCGCGCGCCATCTTCGCCGGCCTCGCCGAGTACAAGAAGCGCTACGACGGGCGCGCACGAGACGTCTCGCCGAACGCGCGCGGCGCGCGCGAGCGCTGAGCGATGGCCCGGCCCGACGGGCGCGCCTCCGACCAGCTCCGGCCCATCGTCCTCACACGCGACTTCCTGCTCCACCCCGAGGGCTCCGTGCTCGTGGAGTTCGGGGTCACCAAGGTCATCTGCACGGCGTCCGTCGAGGAGAAGGTGCCGCCGTTCCTGAAAGGGCAGGGCGTCGGCTGGGTCACGGCAGAATACGCGATGCTGCCACGGTCGACCAACACGCGGACGCCGCGCGAGAACCGTGGCCCGAGCGGACGGTCCCAGGAGATCCAGCGCCTCGTCGGCCGCGCCCTGCGCGCGGTGGTCGACCGCAGCAAGCTCGGTGAGCGGACGGTGTGGGTGGACTGCGACGTGATCCAGGCCGACGGCGGCACGCGGACGGCGGCCATCACGGGCAGCTGCGTGGCCCTCGCGGACGCGCTCACCAGGGTGGCGGGGCCCAACGCGAAGGCCGCGTTACGCGACTGCGTGGCCGCCATCAGCGTGGGCGTCGTGAAGAACGAGCCCGTGCTCGACCTGAACTACCTCGAGGATTCGGCGGCCGAGGTCGACATGAACGTCGTCATGACCGGCGCCGGTGAGTTCGTCGAGGTGCAGGGCACCGCCGAGCAGACGCCGTTCGGACGCGCCGGACTCGACGAGATGCTCCGGCTCGCCGAGCTGGGGATTCGCCGGCTCATCGCCCTGCAGCGCCGGGCCCTCGACGCGCGTGCCGAGCGCACCTTCACGCTCTAGCCGTCGTCTCGTCGTCGCCAGCCTCAACCGCGCCAAGGTCCGCGAGCTGGTCACGCTCCTCGGCGACGTTCCGTACACCATCGTGCCGCTGGCCGATCTGCCGGGCGCCACGCTCCCGGTGGAGACCGCCGACAGCTACGCCGGCAACGCGCTGCTGAAGGCCCGGGCCGTCGCGCCGCGCGATGCCGACGTCGTCCTGGCCGACGATTCCGGGCTCGAGGTCGACGCCCTCGGCGGCGCCCCCGGCGTGCACTCCGCGCGCTTCGGCGGTCCGGGCCTCGATGACCGAGCCCGGACGGCGCTCCTGCTCGCCCGCTTGCGCGGCGTTCCGCCGGAACGTCGGACGGCGCGATTTCGTTGTGTCATCGTGATCGTCGACGGTGTGGAGCCGGCGCGGACGGTCGAGGGCGTGGTGGAGGGCGTCATCGCAGAGGCGCCGCGCGGCACGGGCGGCTTCGGCTACGATCCGGTGTTCTTTCATCCGGGGTTCGGGCGCACGTTCGGAGAGCTGACGGATGGCGAGAAGTCCGGCGTCAGTCATCGCGCACTGGCGGCCCGGAGCGCACGGGCGCTGCTGCTCGAATGATATACTGCCGATCCGACGCGCTGTTGCGACGCATGGCGGGGTGTGGCGCAGCCCGGTAGCGCACCTGCTTTGGGAGCAGGGGGCCGGAGGTTCAAATCCTCTCACCCCGACCACCACTCGATGAGGAGGACGGCCCGGATGAAGTGCCTCGTCGTCGCCCTCGTAGCCGTCTTGCTGGCCGCCTCCACCGGCTCCGCGTGGGCCTTCAACTGCCCCGTCGTCATCAAGCAAGCCGAGGATCTCATCAAGAAGGCGGAGGCGGGGAAGCCGAACGCGGACACGCGACCGCTCATCGACGAAGCGAAGAAGCTGCTGACCGAGGCGCGCGCACATCACGAGGGCGCGAAGACGAAGAAGGACCACGGCGACGCCGTCCGCAAGGCGAAGACGGCCGCTGCCTACGCCGAGGAAGCGATCGTCCTCGCCACTCCCTGACCGACTCGTCCGGTCGTCGTGACCGATTTCAGCGGGCAAGCGGTCCTCATCACCGGCGCGTCGTCGGGCATCGGCGCCGCGCTCGCGCGCGAGTTCGCCGGGCGCGGCGCCGACCTGGCGCTGGCCGCCCGGCGCGCCGAGCGGCTCGACGCGCTGGCCGAGGAGCTTCGCCGCGGCGGCCGGCGCGCGCTGGCCGTTGCCTGCGACGTGACGAAGGACGGCGACGTCGAGCGCGCGGTGGCGGCGACGCGGGCGGCCTTCGGACGCCTCGACGTGGTCGTGGCCAACGCCGGCTTCGGTGTGGTCGGTGACGTGGCGCGCTTGACGCTCGAGGACTATCGGCGCCAGTTCGAGACCAACGTCTTCGGCGTGCTGCGCACGGTGTGGGCGAGTCTCGAGGACATCAAGCGCGCTCGCGGCCGCGTCGTCATCATCGGCAGCGTGGCCGGTCACGTCGCCACGCCCGGCTCGTCACCGTACGCGATGAGCAAGTTCGCCGTGCGAGCGCTCGCCGAGGCGCTGGGCCACGAGCTGGCCCGCCACGGCGTCTCGGTGACGCTGATCAGTCCCGGCTTCGTCGATTCGGAGATTCGCCGCGTCGACAACACCGGCCAGCTGAGCGAGCGGGCGCCCGATCCCGTTCCGGGCTGGCTGGTGATGCCGACAGCGCGCGCCGCCCGTCAGATCGTGAACGCCGTGGCGCGGCGTCGGCGCGAGGCCGTCATCACCGCGCACGGCCGCCTGGCCGTGTTCCTCAGCCGCCACGCGCCGTGGCTGGTGGCGACGGGGATCCGGCGATTCGGCGTCAGGGGACGCGGGGAGCCGTCGCAGTGACGGCGCGCCGCTCGGCGAGGTAGGCGCTCAGTCCGTCCGCCCATGACGGCGGCGCCGCATGCCCGAGCGCGCGCAGCGCGCGGTGGCCCAGGACGGAATACAGCGGTCGCTTCGCACGCGCCCCGAAATCTTGCGCCGTGACCGGCGTGAGCGCGGGCGTGATGCCCTCGCGGCGGAAGATCTCGCGCGCGAACTCGTACCAGCTCGTCTCGCCGCTGCCGGTGACGTGATACAGACCCGGGTGGTCGCTGGCCACGATGCGCCACACCGCGCGCGCCACATCGCGCGTGTAGCTCGGCCCCGTGATCTGATCGGCGACCACGCGCAATGCGCGGCCGGCGCTGGCCGCTCGCAGCATCGTCTCCACGAAGTTCGGCGGGCCCTTGGCGGCGTTCCGGCCAACGCCGAAGAGCGCGGCCACGCGAACGAGGAATGTTCTCGCGCAGCGCTCGCGCGCCAGCCGCTCGCCGGCCAGCTTCGATTCGCCGTACGCGCTCAGCGGGTTCGGCGCGTCGTCCTCGGCATACGGCGCGCGCTTGGCGCCGTCGAAGACATAGTCCGTGGAGAAGTGCACCAGCGCCGCGCCCATGCGCTCGCACGTCGCGGCCAGCGCGCCGACCGCGTCGCGATTCAGCGCGAACGCCGCCGCCGGCTCGTCCTCCGCGCGATCGACGAGGTTCCAGGCGGCCGTGTTGATCACGTGGGTCGGTCGGAGGGCGGCCAGCGTGTCGGCGGTGCGTGAGGCGTCGAGGATGTCGATATCGTGGTGGGTCAGCGGCACGAGGGCGCCGGCGCCGTCGAAGGTCCGCAGGAGGTCGGAGCCGAGCTGACCGGCGGCGCCGATGAGGACATAACGGGCCGATTCAGACACTGCGGAGATGCGGCTCCTTCTGTGCCTGCCGCCCCTCGGGCGCGAGCCGCCCGAAGTTGGCGATGAGCCCGCCCAGCGCCTGCTCCGCCTGCCCCAGCAGCGCGGCAACGTCCGCCTTGAACTCGGCATCGGCCGCGGCCAGCGCCGCCAGCCGCTGCTGCAGCTCGGCGACCTCCTCGCGCAGTCGAGCGTTCTCGCCGCGCTGCTGCTCCTCCACGGCGATCAGCGCGTCGATGCGGCGCTCCAGATCCCCCACGTATTCGCGCAAGAGCTCGTTGTCGCCGCGGGCGGCGGCGGCCTTGCGCTCGAGCTCGGCATAGGAGTCGACGTGCCGCTGGGCGACCAGGGTCGGATAGATCGTCAGGTCGTTCCAGACGTTCGTGGGTCGCCGACGGTCATTCCGGCGGCGCTCCGAAGCGTGCGGTGCCGCTGAGCCGCGCCGATCGCCGTAGCGGCGGTCGGCAATCACGTCGATCCGCTGATCGCCATGCAAGCGCTCCTGCACGCGGGCGAGGATCTCGGGATTCTTGCGGGCCACGATGAACAGATAACGCACGCCCGCGTCGGTGTTGGCGGTCATTCAACCCCTCGGTTGTCGCGACGTTTGTTCCGGACGGCTGTGTCCGGCACGAGTATAGCCGCATGCGCGCGTCGCGTGTAGGCCCGCCCCGGCCGGACCGAGGCGCCGGCAGGCGGTGCCGCGCCGGCTCGGATCACCTCCTCAGCGGAAAGGAGGCGGGCGCCGCGGGCCGCCAGAGACGAGTGCGGCGCGCTCGATCGAGCGTTGCGCCGCCGCAATGGCCGCGCCGCTTCTCCTCAGGTGCATGGCCGCCGAGCGCAGCTGACGACGGGACTCCGAGAGCAGCACCTGGGAGACCGCAAGGCGTTGCCGCGTGACCTCGAGGGAGTTTCGGAGGTCGCCCACCGGAGCACGGTACACCGGATCGCCGTCGCCCGCGAGGCCTCGATGTGCCTCAGGAGAACTGTTACTGGATCACGCGATCGGCACGCACGAGTATCGGCCGCGCGATCGCAAGGCCGATCGTGGCAGCGGTCGTCATGTTGACGACCAGATCGAATTTCGTCGGCCGCTCCATCGGAATCTCTCCGGCACTGGCGCCTTTGAGGATTCGATCGACAAAATATCCGGCACGGCGCCACATCGCCGAGAGGTTCGCGCCATAGCCGATGAGGCCACCGGCTTCCGCGTACTCCACGAATCCCGCCGTCGCGATGCGGTACTTCATGGCCAGGTCTGCCAGGGCTCTGGCGTTGTAGATCGTGATCGGGTCATCGACAACCAGCGCCGCCCTGGACTGTGTGCTGGTAATCATCTCGAAGGCGCCGTCGAAGTCACGACGGTCTCGCACCGCGATCTTCTCGAGACGAAGCTTCAGCGACGCTCCGGCCTCCTCCACGGCCCGCAACGTCGGTCCCATGGCCGGATTCTCCGGGTTCATCACGACCGCGACACGGGTTGCGTGTGGGGCCGTCTCCTTGAGAACTTCGAGCTGCTTCGCGGCGACCTCGGGTGCGAAATACGTGGCGCCTGTGATGTTGCCGCCAGGCTTCGTGAGGCTGTCAACGAGCCCGCCAGCGACGGCGTCGCCGACCGCCGCGATGACAATGGGCACGGTTCGTGTCGCTTGCTTCGCGGCGCGGATCGCCGGGGTCCCCGCCGTCACGATGACGTCGACATTGTCCCGGATGAGATCGGCGGCCAGCCCCGCCAGTCGGTCATACCGTCCTTCGGCGGAGCGAAACTCGATGACGACGTTCTTCCCCGCGATGTAGCCGAAATCGCTTAGACCGGCGCGTAAGGCGTCCATGCGTGCCGAGGAGTGTGCGGCGCTCGGAATAGCCAGGACGCCGATCCGCGTGGGCCTCGCGGACTGCTGACCGAACGCGACCACGGCAACCGGCGGCGCAGTGAGCAGGGCGCCGACACCGGCGAGAAATCCACGCCGCTTCATCACGCATGCCACCTCGTAGCGTGACGGTCAGGACAGTGTCGGCAGGATGCTGCTACGGGAGGCCATCGTCAAGAGCCGGAGAACACATCGCGCGGATGACTTGGTACGCTCGAGATCGACGTTGTCGGAAATCGACGCTGGAGGTGGTTCGATGCCGGTGCTCGCCGCGATCCTTCTCCTTCTACTGTTCATGACGTCCGGCGAAGCGTCCGATCGAGGCGGAGCCTGCCTGTCGGCGCAGGCAAGGAGGGACAGCCAGATGCCCAGCGACCTCGCTGCTGAAGTGAAGCGGCTGCAACGCAACCAGGCCGTCCTGATGACGGCGGTCAACCGACTCATCGCTGAAACGGCGCCGATCGCTCTGGCCAATCCAGCGGACGGATCGTCGGGGTACGTCACCAAAGGGCTCGTGCTGGATGCCGAGGGCTTCATCGTGCCGGGGACGATCCCGGCGCCGGATCCGGGGACGACACTCCGGGGGACGAGAGCGGGCGACCCGCTGTGGTTCGAGGCGCCGCCCAGCCCATGATGGATCGGCAGCGTTCAGTGATTCCACGTTGCGTCGCGCCATGCTGACCCGTGCGATGTCATGTCGGGCAGCGACGCCGGCCGTAAGGCTGCGAACTTGCAGGCCGTCCAGCATGGCGAACGCCTTGCATCGAGCGTGCGGTGGTGCGACACATGGGGGCGCTCTCGTCGCGCTCGGCTTCATCCGGCTCGTCCCACGCCAACGCCAGTTGAGGGGTACGTCAGTCTTTGAAAGGGGGTACTGAGGATGACCAATGCCGGCGAACGGTGGCATTCGATCTGCGAGACCGACCGCAAGGTGTATCACGATGACCCGCGTTGTCCTGAAGGTGCGACCGTCGTACCCGCACATCGCCGTGACGGCACCGAAGGGCGTAGGAAGTGTGAGCACTGCGGGGAATAGAGCAGGCGGCGGATCATTCGATCACTTCCTCAGCACGCGCCAGTAGTGATGAGGGCACCGTCAAGCCCAGCGTCTTCGCCGTCTTGAGATTGATGAAGAGCTCGGCCTTCGTCGATTGTTGGACTGGAAGATCAGCGGGCTTTGCGCCCTTCAAGATCCGGCCGGTGTAGATGCCAGCCATACGATACGCGTCGGTAATGCTACCCGCGTAGCTCATCAGCCCACCCGCGGCGACAAACTCACGATACTGGTAGATTGCGGGCAGCGTATTCCGAACGGTGAGCGCGCCGAGCCGTTTGCTCTGTGAATTGAAGAAGGTATCGGTGCCGATCACGATTCCGCCGACCCGGCGCTCGACGAACGACGCAAACGCGCGATCGAGATCGCCTTCGCTGCTGGCATGGACGATATGGATCGGCAACCCGACGGCGCGGGCCGCCGCATGCATGTCCTGTAAGACCGGCTTGAGATTGGGACCCGTCGGATTTATCAGGACGCCGATGAGCCGCGCTGCAGGCACCAGCTCATGCAGCAGCTCCATGCGCTTGCGCCCCAGCTCCACGGCCAGTGTCGTGGCGCCGGTGAGGTTGCCTGTTGGCCGGTTCAAATTCGTGACGAGCCCTTGCTCGATCGGATCGCTGCCCGTCACGAACACAACCGGGATCGTTGTGGTAGCTGCCTTTGCCGGCAGTCCCGTCGGCGTGCCGGTGGCAACGATGACGTTGACATTGAGTCGCGCGAGCTCGCGCGCCAATGGCGGGAGGCGGTCGTACTTGCCTTCCGCTGAGCGGTACTCGAAGGCGACATTACGCCCTTCGACGTAGCCAGCCTCGTTCAAGCCCTGATGGAACGCATGCACGAGGTACCTGGACAACTCATACGACGCCCCGTTCAGAAATCCAATGACCGGGAGCGCCGGCTGCTGTGCCCAGGCGTGACGCGGGCCAGTGAGCGAAAGAAGTCCCGCAAGGAACGATCGCCGCTTCATGACGCCATCACCTCTCAAGGTGACAGTCAGGACGGTGCGGCGAGAGTAGCGCCGCCGTGCGACCTCATCAAGGATTGAAGGGTTGCAACTGTTCCATAGGGCGAGGCGGCTGGGGTATTGTAGGTGTCCGACCTAAGTAGTTGATCGTTCATGCCATGCGCCCGTAGCTCAGATGGACAGAGCATCGGACTTCTAATCCGAGGGTCGCAGGTTCGATTCCTGCCGGGCGCACCACGTATTTCCGTCGCGAAAAGTCTCGTGGGCGGCGGCGGCGTCCAGGGACAATGCCACGAGACGCCTATCATGTCGCAGTTCCATCTCGAGCTCCGAATGGACGCGCCGGGCAGCGACGGTGACCGGCTGGCCCAGATGCTGACCGAGGCGTCCCAGCGCGTGCGGGCCAGCCTGTATCGACGGCTCGGGCTCAAAGTCCACAGCCACGCCTGGGTCACTATCGCGCTCGGCTCGGACAAGGGGCGCCGCACCATCCAGGCGATTCTCGAGGAATGCCGGGCGGGCAACGTCGTCGCGGGCTCGGCGACGGTGTTCGAGCGCCTGGACGAGACGGAGGCGGCGGCCTCGGACTGGTTCTACGTGACGACGAAGACCGCGGACAGGAGCTTTTCCCTCTGGGACGACTATCCCTCGTACACGCCGGGGGCCGTGGCCGGCGAGCACGTCATGAATCACACGTTCGTGTCGGATGAGTTCGTCCACGCCTGCGAGCGCTCGGGGCTGCGAGGGCTGTCGTTCCTTCGATGCCGGAGTCGCGGCCGTAAGCCTGCGCGGGCGTGGTTCGCGGCTCTGCCCGACCACGGCCTCGGCCACGGCCTGGATCATCCATGGTTCGACCGACGGCTGTGGGTTCGGGACGTGGGCGACGATCCGACCCGGCGGTCATCGTCACTCGACACCGGCCAGAACTGCTTCCACCAGCGATGGCTCCGGCTGGACCTCGGACCGGAAGCCGCGTTCCTCGTGCCAGTGCTGGAGCTGTTCCCGCCGCCTGGACCACGCGAATCCACGCTCTCCGGGCTGACCTTGGTGACCGTACCGCGCTACTGGGCCCGGGTGTTCCCCGACGCGGACTTCGCGTATGTTCCCTGGGGCGAGGACGGACCGAACCGCGAAGGCAAGCCCATGCGGTTCAGGCAGCTCGTGGTGAGCCGGCG
>DATBJF010000079.1:0-4004 GCA_036556545.1 Candidatus Methylomirabilota bacterium | reverse complement strand
GCGCCAGGGCTTCGTGTCCGTCGAGTGCGACGAGACGCCGGCCCGGCAGGCGATCGAGGCGTGCGGCGACGCGGGCTTCGTCTTCTCCACGGACTATCCGCACTACGACACCAAGTACCCGGAAGCGACGGCGCGCTTTCTGAAGCTCCCGATCGGCGAGGCGAGCAAGCGCCGTATTCTCTGGGACAACTGCGCGCGACTGTACCGGATCGGCCTCGATCGCTGAGTCCGGCGCATCCGGCGTCTTCGACACGGAGTGGAATAGTGTGCTCTATCCGACCAAGCGAGTCCGGCCGATCTTTGTCGACGAGGCAGTGGAAATCGTGGTCGTGACCGTCTACGTGTACTCTCTGTCGGAGGAGCGCCGACGAGAATCACATATGACCGGGACGTCGACGCACTGTACTTCCGCTTCCGCGACACGACCGTAACCACGAAACATCTGGGTGAAGGCATCGCTGCCGACTACGACTCGGACGGACGACTGGCCGGCATCGAGATCCTCGACGCGATCAGGCGGCTAGGAGATCCCTCAGTACTGCGACAGGTGATTCTCGAGGGCGTCGGAGCAACTTAGTCCGCGCGGATCGATACTCTCACCGCTCCGAGGTGCCTGATCGACGAGCCGCTCAGGCTTCACCGGCACTGATAGGGCTGAAGGCCGGCTGTGGCATGCTCTCGGTGACCGTGGAGCTTATTATGAACATTCCACGTATAGCGGACGAGGCGCCTCCTCGAGGCGGTGTCGGATCGGGATCAGTCGATGACGGCGACCGCCTCGATCTCGATCAACGCTCCGGGCACGGCGAGCGCGGCAAC
This sequence comes from Candidatus Methylomirabilota bacterium, assembly GCA_036556545.1. GTDB lineage: Bacteria > Methylomirabilota > Methylomirabilia > Rokubacteriales > CSP1-6 > AR12. The sequence continues at coordinate 3,185 of DATBJF010000079.1, read as the reverse complement.
CTGGACGAGCGTGCTGGCGGGTGGGTTGGCGGGAAAGAACTGCAGGCGCGCCTCGCCATAGCCTTCGCGGTAACGAATGTCCGTCACGAACACGGTGACCTTGACGACGTCCTGCAAGGTGGCGCCGCCGCCTTGGAGCACGCGCTTGATGTTCTCGAAGATCTGGCGCGTCTGCGCGCCGATGTCGTTCGGCCCGACGAGCTTGCCCGCCTTGTCGAGCGCGAGCTGCCCGGCGACGTAGACGGTGTTGCCGACGCGCCAGCCATGCGTGTAACGGGGTCGAGGATCCGCCATGTCGACCGGTTGGATCGCGGTTCGCGCCATTGCGCTCTCCTTGGACTGCGGGCTGCGTGACGGCCTGGACGCGCCGAGTATTGAGGGAAGTGCGAGGGCTGTCAATCCGCGCGGCGGTGGGAACCCGGCCCCGGCTCGACGCCGGCAGCGACGTCATCGTCCGCGACGCCGAGGGCCTGACCCTCGTCGTCGAGAAACGCTGGAGTCGCTGCCGGCGAGGGCTCAGGGTGCCTGCACCCTCCGCACGACCTGGACCTCGGAAGCGTCGACGGTGATCGCGCCGAGTGTCGTGGCCTCCCGGGGCAACGCGCTGACAGCGGAGCCGCTGTTGCTGACGACCGGAGGCTGGGTCGAGATCATGAGCTCGTCACCTCGTCTGAGATCCGAGAGGAGCAGGTCTCGATCACCCATACGTAGCCGCGTCGCCGGGGTGACCCGGACGAGCGTGCCGTCGTCGAGCCGGATCAGCGTATTGGCGGGATCCACGCTCAGTACCGTACCCATCCGCGTCCCGACCGGCGCGTGGCCCGGAGTGGACGCGAAAACCGGCTGCGCGTTCCGCACAAACACCTGGGCGCCGGGCTGCAGCGTCTCGATCCGGGACGGCTGCCAGACGAGCGTCCGGTCCGTCAGCTTCAGCATTCGCCCGTCCTGCAGTGTGATGATGCCGTTATGCCGATCGACCCGCGCGACCGTTCCGCTCGCGTCGATCGGTGGGTGGCCGGGCGGCGTGCTCACGGTCGGGGATGCCGGCGATACCGAGGCGACACTGACGGTCGCGCCCGGCCTCAGCGCTTCGAACGGGAACTCGCGGCCATCGACGCTGATCAGCGCGCCCGGGCCAACGCGCAGCGAGCGGCCATCGGTGAGGTGGATCGTTCGGGTGGCGGCATCGATGTAGGCGATGGTGCCGGTGACGTCACGGCCCTGCGCCGAGACGGTCGTCACGGCCAGCGCCACAGCGGCCAGCGCAAGCAGGATTCGTCGGCTCATGTCATCCTCCTTCGAGATTCACGCTTCCTCCTTCACCGCGTGTCGGACGTGTGCCGAGGGGATGTAGCCCCTTCAATCGCGATCGCACGAGGGGACAGCGTCTGACTATGGTCCGTCAGCCATGCAAGGCACTGACCAGTCAGTGCCGCTGATCGCGAGGTCATGTTGACGCCCACGCCGGCACGGCAGCGCTCGGCCAGGGCTCCGCCATGTCGCGCGCAATGTTCCCTTCCTCGTAGAGGAAGTTGGCGAACGTGATCGTCGTCTTCGCCCCGCCGATCGCCGCGAGCATCGCCGGAAAGATCTCGTCATCATTGAGGAGGATCTGCGCGCGATTGCCGTGCACGAGCGGCGCGTCGGCATGCGCCTTGAGCGTCCGGACGAAGGCGGGCTCGCCGACGCGGACATCCGGCGAGGTCTAGTCGGGTCGGGACAGCGTGCAGGCGGCGAGCGTCAGACCGAACGCTCCCGCACCGAGCGGTTTCCACACGCTCCCGGCGCGCGAACCGATCAAGGTCAGGCGGAACGTACCACGATGAGCGATGCTCTCGATCGAGCGGCGCGCGCGGCGGTCACGATCACGGGCGCGCCGTGGCACTGTCGGCGCCCGCTGTGTCAACCGCGCTGTGACGCGAACCGCGGAACATCGCATACCCTTGTGAGGGCGAACGCAATGTCGACTCGCAGGCCTCCGCGAAAGTCCCGTCCGACTCGCACGCGGCGCGCCCAGCGCGGCGCCGGAGACCCGGTCGCACGGCTGCGCGCGATCTGCATGGCCCTCCCCGAAGCGGTGGAGAAGATCTCCCATGGCGAGCCGACCTGGTTTGCCGGCAAGGGCAAGGTCTTCGCCATGCTCGACGATCACCATCACGGCGCGGCACATCTCTCAGTGTGGCTCCCGGCGCCGCTCGGCGCGCAAGAGGCCATGGTGTGGCGCGATCCCAAGCGCTACTTCCGGCCGCCGTACGTCGGCCCGTCAGGGTGGGTCGGCGTGGTTCTTGACACGAAGCCGAACTGGGCCCTGGTCGCCGAGCTCGTCGAAGAAGCGTATCGGCTGGTGGCACATCCGAAGCTCGTGAGACGGCTCGATGAATCACGCGGAGATCACGAGCCGTGATGAGTGCCATCGTCGCGATTTCCCGGCGCCGTCGCCGTCACATGACTCCTTTGCACCTTCTGGCGGTGCGGCATGGCGACGGTGTCGGCCTCAATGAACGAATCGAGCGGAGCGCAAAATCCGCGAGCTGCTGGAGAAGGACCGCCGCCCGCGCTGAGCGACTGCCCATCTAGGGCTTCGCCGGCACCCCCGAAGAGATCGAGCACCAGTGGTACAGCAGCAGCGTCTATCGCGGGCGCGGCGACAGCATGCGCCAGCTCACGTGGCGCGTCGCGTGGATGCTGCTCGGGCTGTCGCTCGGTACGCGGCAGGCACGCCTCCGCGCGTCCGTGCCGGTGTGACGTCGGCGCGCAGGCTCGTCGGCGCTGATCGGTCGTCGGGCCTCCGGCCGCGGCTCAGGCCGATCACCTGCTCGTCAGGCGGTTTGCGCGCGGACGGTGAGCCGAACGTCGCAGTCGAGCGCCTGCAAGAGCGAGAGCATCTGGTCGATCGACTTGCGGTAGTTTGTCTGATCGAGTAGACGGTAAAACTGCGCCGGCGACGTGCGTAGGCGCCGGATGAGCTCGCGCCGTGACAACAAGGTGTTCTTTAGCCGCTTCTGGGCCTCCAGCGTCAGCGCGTACAGCAGCCGATCACGCAGTAGCCCGGGATCCTTGTTGTATTCGAGGACCTGCTCGACGTGAACCGTTCCCTCCCGACGCGACGCCAGCATATAGGTGAAGCCTTCCGAGGCGATCTCGCGGTCGATTCGGATGTCGACGATCGGATCGTCCGCTGACGG
>DATBJF010000078.1:0-47045 GCA_036556545.1 Candidatus Methylomirabilota bacterium | reverse complement strand
GGCGCGCCCCGGCTTGGCCGGGGCGCGGCCGAGCGTTGGGGGGTGTGGGGGGCCAATCGAGGAGCGCCCCGGCTTGGCCGGGGCGCGGCCGAGCGTTGGGGGGTGTGGGGGGCCATTTCGGGGCCCCCCACCACCACAGATGACCCTCGACGTTCTCGTCGTCACGGATGCCTCGCCGCCTGCGATCGCCGGCGGCGCCGAGCGCGTGCTGTGGGAGCAGGCGACCCGCCTCGCCGGGCGCGGGCATCGCGTGCGGGTTCTCGGCCGCGCGCCGGAAACGCCGCCGTCGTACCGCACCGACGTCCTCGGCGTCGCGCACTTCACCGTCGACCGCCGGAGCCCGCTGGCGTTCGTTCGCACGGCCGTCCTCGGGGCGCGCGCGGCGGGGACGAGCTTGCTGGCCGAGCGGCGGCCCGACGTCCTCCACGTCCACCAGCCGCTGGCCGGCTTCGGCGTCCTCGGCTCGGCCGGCGCCCGGGGGATTCCGACGCTCTACACGTTCCTGTCCCCCGCACCGAGCGAGTACCGCTCGCGGCGCGGCATGACGGCGCTCCATCGCCGCGGCGTGGGCGGCACGGCGGCAGTGGCGGCGCTGTGGCTGCTCGAATGGTCGTGCCTCCGCCGCGCCACCCTCGTGCACGTGCTGAGCGACTTCTCCGCGCGGCAGCTGCGCGCGCTGTACGGCGTGGGGGGCGCCCGGATCGTGAAGATCGCCGGCGGCGCCGATACCGCACGATTCCGGCCCGCGGACGACCGCGCCGCCGCCCGCGCCGCGCTCGGGCTGCGGCCGCAGGCGACCCTGCTCCTCACCGTGCGCAATCTCGAGGCGCGCATGGGCCTCGACCGCTTGCTCGAAGCCATGGCGCGTCTGCGCTACTTCCATCCGAACGCGCATCTGGTCGTCGCCGGCATCGGCTCGCGCGCCGACGAGCTCCGCGCGCAGGCGTCCCGGCTTGGCATCGACGACCGCGTCGACTTCGTCGGGTTCATCGACGATTCGCGCCTCGCCGCCTATTACCAGGCGGCCGACGCCTTCGTCCTGCCGACACGCGAGCTGGAAGGCTTCGGCCTCGTCACGGTCGAGGCGCTCGCCTGTGGCACCCCCGTGCTCGGCACGCCGGTGGGCGCCACCCCCGAGCTGCTGACGCCGCTCGATCCGTCGCTCCTGTTCCGGGACGCGTCGGTGGCCGGCATCGCCGACGGGATCGACCGATTCCTGCGCGGGTTCGTCGCCGACCGTGCGCGCGCCACCGCGCTCCGCGCGGCGTGCCGGCGTTACGCCGAGTCGCAGTACGGCTGGGATCGGTCGGTGGCCGCGCTCGAGCAGGCGCTGGCGACGGTCGCCGGGCGGGGGCAGCGCCTGGTCGTCCTGCCGGACGAGGTGTCGGTGTGAGCGTCCGTGTGCTGCACGTGATCACGCGGCTGAGCCTCGGGGGCTCCGCCGAGAACACGGTGGCCTCGATGGCGGGCCTGGCGGCCGCCGGTTATGGCGGACCTCTGGCCGTGAGCGGCCGCGCGTCCGACGCGACGAGCCTCGAGGACGCGCGGCGCCGCGGGATCACGCTGATCGACGTGCCCGCATTCGGGCGCGAGGTCGGCCCCGGCGATCTCCTGGCTCTCGCCCAGCTCCTCGCCGTCATCCGGCGTGAGCGGCCGGCCCTCGTGCACACGCATACTTCGAAGGCCGGGTTCATCGGCCGCCTGGCGGCGCGGCTCGCGCGCGTCTCCGCCGTGGTCCATCAGCCGCACGGCCACATCTTCTACGGCTACTACGGCCGCGCGCGCACGCGGCTCTACATCACGCTCGAGCGCCTGGCCGCGCACTGGACGGACCGGATCATCACGCTCACCGAGCGCGGCACCGAAGAGCATCTCGCGCGCGGGATCGGACGGCCGGCGCAGTTCCGCACGGTCCCCAGCGGCGTGCCGACGGCCGAGCTCCGCGCCCGGGCTCCGCTCCGCGCCGCCGCCCGCGCGGCGCTCGGCGTGCCCGCGGATGCCTTCGTGATCGTCGGCCTCGGCCGGCTCGCGCCGGTGAAGGGATTCGACGTGCTCGTGCGCGCGCTGCCGGCGGTGCTCGCGTCGGTGCCGGGCGCCCGCCTGCTGCTCGTGGGCGACGGACCGGACCGCGCCGCGATCGAGGCGCAGGCGGCCGCGCTCGAGCTCGGCGATCGCGTCCGCATCACCGGCCCGTCCACCGACGTCGCGCCGTGGCTCGCGGCGTCCGACGTGCTGGCCGCGCCGTCGCGCAACGAGGGGATGGGGCGGGCGCTCGTGGAGGCGATGGCGCTCGGCGTGCCCGTGGTGGCGGCCGCGGTGGGCGGCATCCCCGCCGTCGTCACCGACGGCGAGTGCGGCCGCCTGGTGCCGCCCGAGGATCCCCGCGCGCTGGCCGGCGCGCTGATCGAATTCGGCCTCGACGAGTCCTTGTGCGCCAAGCTCGGCGCGGCCGCCGTGCGGCGCGCCGAGGCGTTCTCGACCGGCAGCGCCAACGCCACCATGCGCGCGATCTACGACGAGCTCGTGCGCGAGAAGGGGCTGACGTGATGCGCGGCGCCTGGGGCGCCGTCGCCTTGGCCTTCGCCGCGCTGCTGGCGGCGCCGGCGCTCGCCGAGGAGCTGATCTCGGTGCCCGCCGTGGTGCATCTCCATTCGGATCTCTCGACGGGCGAGTTCACGCTCGAGGAGCTGGCCGCGATGGCCGAGCGTCAGGGCATCGGCGCGCTGCTCCTGGCGGAGAACTATCTGAACCGGGTGGAGTACGGCTTGCCGCCGTTCCGCGCCCTCACCCGGGTGAGCCACGGTTCGCCCTCGGTGCACGACCGCCTCGGCGACTACCTCGAGCGCGTCTCGCGCGCCCGCGCCGCGCGGCCGGGCGTGCTGCTGCTGCCCGGCGTCGAAGTCATGCCGCACTATCAGTGGACGGGCTCGCCGCTCACGCTCGAGCTGCTCGTCACCAACACCCAGAAGAACCTGCTCGTGTGGGGACTCGCAGACCGCGCCACGCTGGCCGCCATCCCCGTCATCGGCAACGATGGCGGGGGAGGGTATTCGCTCCAGTCGCTGCTCGACGCGCTGCCCGTCTTGCTGCTGGCGCCCGGCATCTTCTTGCTGCTGGTCAAGCGCCGCCGACCGCAGCGCGTCGGCGTCGCCGTGATGATCGTGTCGCAGCGGCGGTGGACCGCCGGTCTTCTGCTCTGCGCGATCGCGGTCGCCTCGTTCGTCCGGGGGTGGCCGTTCACCAGCAGCGCGTACCCGCCGTATGCCGACCATGGCGTGGCGCCGCACCAGGAAGTGATCGACTTCGTGGAGCGGCACGGCGGCGTTGCCGTCTGGTCGTTCCCGGAGGCGCGCGACGTGGGCTCGCAGAACGTCGGCCCGGTGCGCGTGACCTGGTCGACGGAGCCGTATCCCGACGACCTCCTGCGCACGTTCCGCTATACCGCGTTCGGCGCGCTCTACGAGGAGACCACTCGCGTGGAGCGGCCGGGAGGCGCCTGGGATCGGCTGCTCCTGCAGTACGCCGCCGGCGAGCGCAGCCGCCCCGCGTGGGGTCTCGGCGAGTCCGGGTTCCACGACACGAACGCCGGCAAGCGTCTCGCGCGGGTGCAGACGGTCTTCCTCGTGCGCGAGCGCACGGAGGCCGGTGTCCTCGACGCCTTGCGGCGGGGCCGTCTCTACGCGCGACATCGCAGCCAGCAGACCGCCCTGGCGCTGAGCGAGTTCGTCGCGGCCAGCCACGAGGCAAGCGCAGTGTCCGGCGAGACCCTGCGTCTGGCGCCCGGCGACCGGATGACGCTCGCCGTCGCGATCGACGCCGTGGGATCCGCGGCGGCCGATCTCAAGGTCGTCCTCCTGAAGAACGGCGAGGTCGCGGACGCCTGGACCGGCGGGACGCCCTTCCGCGCGACCTATCGTGAGACATGGGACGGCCGGCCCGCCGCGTTTCGCCTGGAGGGCCGCGGCGGCGGCGGCCGCCTGCTGTCGAGCCCGATCTTCGTGAAGCGCCCATGAAGGTCGCCGTTCACCAGCCGCAGTATCTGCCGTGGCTCGGCTACCTGGCGAAGTGGGCGGCCGCGGACCTGTTCGTGTTCCTCGACACCGTCCAGTACGAGAAGAACGGCTGGCAGAATCGCAACCGCATCCGTACCACCGACGGCGCCCACTGGCTCACGGTCCCGGTTCACGCGCACCTGGGCACGCCGATCACGGAGATCACCGTCGATACCACGCAGCCGTGGCGCGCGCGCCACGTGCGCGCCATCGAGCACGCCTACGCAGGCGCGCCGTATCTGACCGCCTACCAGACGACGCTCCGGGCGCTCCTCGACGTGAATTGGACACGGCTCGCTCCGCTGGCGGTGGCGAGCGCAGAGTGGCTGGCGCGGGCGATCGGGATCGCCACACCGGCGCGGCTGGCGTCAGAGCTCGGCGTCGACGGCGACGACGCCACCGGCCGCCTCATCGAGATCTGCAAGGCCGTGGGCGCCGACACCTACCTGGCGGGCGGCCACGGCGGTAAATATATGGACGCCGCGCGCTTCGAGGAGGCCGGGATCGCGGTGCGCTACCAGCATTACGACCACCCCGTATATGCGCAGCAACATGGGGAATTCGTGCCGTTTTTGTCAGGCGTGGACCTATTATTGACTCACGGCGATGAAAGCCTCCCGATCCTCCGCCGCGGAGATTGTTGGAATGGGGGGCCCCGAAATGGCCCGATCGTTTAACGTGGGGGGCCCCGAGATGGCCCCCCACACCCCCCAACGCTCGTCGCGCCCCGGCAAAGCGCGCCTCGATCGCGCCGGATGAACGTCCTCGCGATCGGGGCGCATCCCGACGACATCGAGTACGGGTGTGGGGGGATGCTGACGAAGTATGCCGAGAAGGGGCACTCGGTGTACCTGTTCATCGCCTCCGACGGCAGCCTGGGTGGCGAGCCATCGGTCCGGCGGAGCGAGCAGATGGACTCCGCCGTGATCATCGGGGCGCGCGAGGTGTTCTGGGGTGAGTACCAGGATACCGAGATCCCGCTGAACCGGGAGCTCATCGTCCGGCTGGAGAGCGTCATCCGTCGCGTCGAGCCGCGGATGATCTTCGTCAACTTCCCGGAGGACACCCACCAGGACCACCGCAACCTCGCCCAGGGCACGCTCTCGGCCACGCGCTACGTGCCGAACTTCCTCTTCTACGAGGGGCCGACGACGGTCAACTTCACGCCGAACTGCTTCACCGACATCGAGAAGGTGCTCGACAAGAAGCTCGCCTGTCTCGAAGCGCACCGTTCGCAGGTCGCGAAGACGAACATCGAGGACCTGACCATCCTCGAGCTCGCCGTCTCCTGCGCCAACTTCCGTGGCATCCAGGCCCGCGTGAAGTACGCCGAGGCGTTCCAATCCATTCGGCTTCTGCTGAACCTGTGATTCCCCACTCCCGACCCTCGATCACGGAGCAGGACGTCGAGCGTGTGGCGGCCGTGGTGCGGTCGGGGCAGCTGGCGCAGGGGCCCGAGGTCGCGGGGCTCGAGCGCGAGCTCGCCGCGCGGCTCGCCGTCGAGGCGGCGGCGGTGGTGGCGTCGGGGACGGTGGCCCTGGAGCTGGCGTTGCGAGCGCTCGACGTCGGCGCCGGTCACGACGTGCTGATTCCGAGCTACGTGTGCGATGCCTTGCACCACGCTGTGACGCGGACAGGCGCCCGGCCGGTGCTCGTCGACGCGGATCCTGACACGCTGTCGCTGTCGGTGAAGGACGCGGAAGCGCGGTTGACCGGCCACACGCGCGCCGTCATCGTGCCCCATGCCTTCGGCCTCGGCGTCGACCTCACCCCGTTCCTGGCCCTGGGCGTGCCCGTCGTCGAAGACTGTGCCCAGGCGCTCGGCGCGGAGGTCGGGGGCCGACCCGTCGGTGGCCAGGGGACGGTGGCCGTGTGCTCGTTCTACGCGACCAAGATGATCGCGGCCGGGGAGGGCGGCGCCGTGGTCGGTCCCGCGCGCCTCGTGAAGCAGATCCGCGACACGCGTGAGTACGACGAGCGCGAGCCGCTGGCGCCACGGATGAACGCCAAGCTCACCGACATGCAGGCGGCGCTCGCGCGCGGCCAGCTGGTGCGCCTCGACGCGTTCGTGGCGCGTCGGCGCGCCATCGCCGCCCGCTATCGCGCCCGCCTGGCGCGTGCCGACTGCCGGCTGCCGGTCGACGCCGGTCGGCAGCACGTCTACCATCGCTTCGTGATCGGCCTCGAGCGCGATCCGGCCACGGTGCAGGCGGCGCTGGCGGCGCGCGGCGTCGCGGCGCGGCGGCCCGTGTTCCGGCCACTACATCGCGCGCTCGGGCTGCGCGATTATCCGGAAGCCGACCGTCTGTGGTCGAGTGCGCTGTCGCTCCCGTGCTATCCCGCGCTGCTCGACCACGACGTGGATCAGGTGGCCGAGGCCGTGCTGGGAGCGCTGCGCGCATGAGCCGACCGATCACCGCCCCCAGCGCGCCGCTCGCGGTCGCTCCGGCGTTGACCAATGTCGCGCGCCTGGCGCTGCCGCTGCTGCTGCTCCTCCCGCCGTCGCGGCAGGCCTTCGCGACGGCGCAGCTGCAGTGGCTCTATCTGATGGCGCTGGCCTTCTCGCTGGCCCTGGCCGGCGTTCCGGTCGTGCGCGCGTGCGCGCGGCGGTGGGGCGTGCTCGACGTGCCGGCTGCCCGGAAGGTGCACACGGTGGCGACGCCGCTGCTCGGCGGCGCGGCGGTCTACGGCGCGTTCGCCGCCACCGTGCTGTTCAACTTCTCCTTCTCGCTGCAGCTCAAGGGCGTGGCCATCGGAGCGACCATGGTGGTCGTGGTCGGCGTGCTGGACGACGTGTACGATCTGTCCGCGCGCCTGAAGCTGCTCGGCCAGGTTCTCGCAGCCGCCGTCACCATGGCCTACGGCGTGATCCTGCACGTGGTGCCGCACGGCGTCGCCGGGGCGGCCGCGGTCAACGTCGTGCTCACGCTCCTGTGGTTCCTCACGGTGACCAACGCGCTGCAGTTCCTGGACGGCATGGACGGTCTCGCCGCCGGGCTCGGCGCCGTGGCCGCGCTGTTCTTCAGCCTGGCCGCGCTGCAGACGGGCCAACGCTACCTGATGTTTCTGGCCGCCCCGCTCGTCGGCGCCTGCCTCGGCTTCCTGCCCTACAACTTCCGGCCCGGCCGCAGCGCCAGCATCTTCCTCGGCGATGCCGGCGCCAGCTTCATCGGCTTCACCCTGGCCGGGTTGGCCGTCATGGGAGAATGGGCTGAGAACAACCCGGTTGTCGCGCTGCTGACGCCCATGCTGATCCTGGCCGTGCCGCTGTTCGACATCACGTACGTCGGTATCGTACGCGTCGTCACCGGTAAGGTTCATTCGATGGCCGAGTGGCTCGCGTACACCGGCAAGGATCACATGCACCATCGGCTCGAAGCGCTCGGCCTGAACCGCCCGGAGAGCGTGCTGGTGATCGTGGCCATCGCGGCCACCCTCGGCCTCTCCGCGCTCCTCCTCAAGTTCGCCACACCGCCGGAGGCCATCCTCGTGCTCGTGCAGGCGGCGTGCATCCTCGCCATCATCGCCGTGCTCGAGGGCGTGGGCCGCAGGCGCGGCCGGTGAGGGCCTCCGCGCGCGCGCTGCGCGAGCGCTTCGTCGCACTCCTCCACCTCGACGACCCGCCGTGGCGCGTCGCGCTCGCCCTCGCGGTCGGCGTCTTCATCAGCTTCACGCCGTTCCTCGGCTTTCAGACGCTTCTCGCCCTGGTCGTCGGCACCCTCGCCCGTCTGAACCCGGCGGTGGTCGTGACGGGCACGTGGCTGAACCTCCCGTGGTTCATGCCGTTCGTCTACGCCGGTGCGCTGAAGGTCGGCGCCTGGCTGCTCCAAGACCTCCGCTCGATCGCCGACTGGTCGCTGGCGCTGCTCATCGGCAGCACGCTGCTCGGGCTCGGCGCGGCCGCCGTCACCTATGTGGTGGCCTTCGGCGTGATGCGCCGGCGATGGCGGCGCCGCCATCACCCGACGCCGCCCAAGCAGGAGGCCGCGTGACGCCGCAGCTCTGGCACGCCGCCTCGCTCGTCCTCACCGTCCTGCTGCTGATCCTTGCCTACCGGATCGTGCTCCGGCTCATCGAGCGCCTGGTGGTCTCCGTCTCCAAGCGTCATCCCGACGCGATTCGCTCGCGCACGCTGGGGTCGCTGCTCACCAACCTGCTGCGCTGGGCGCTGGCGTTCGTCCTGCTCGTGCTCGTCCTGCGCGAGCTGGGTGTCGACGTGCAGGCGGTCGTCGTCTCCGCCGGTGTCATCGGCATCGTGGTGGGGCTCGGCGCCCAGGCGCTCATCCGCGACCTGCTCACGGGCATCTTCCTGCTGTTCGAGGGGCTGCTCGCGGTGGGCGACGAGATCAAGGTCGGCGATCAGGTGGGCGTCGTGGAGTCGATCGGGCTGCGCGTCACGCGCCTGCGGATGCTCGACGGTGCCGTGCGGGTGGTGCCGAACGGGAGCCTGACCGATTTCGCCAACTACAGCGCCGAATGGGCCCGCGCCGTGGTCGAGGTGGCGGTGCCGCGCACGGTGGACGCGGAGCGCGCGCTCTCCGTGCTGCGCGAGGTGGCCGAGGGGTGGGCTCGGGACACGCGGGCGTCGCTCGAGCCGCCGGTGGCGCAAGGTATCATCCGGTTCAGCGGCGGCGGTGACGCGGTGCTTCGCCTCATGGCGCGGGTGGAGCCCAGCCGCCGCCAGGACGCGGAGCTCGAGCTCCGCCGGCGCATCAGAGAGGCGTTCGACCGCGAGCAGTGGGTCGCGGCCGGCGCCTGACAGCGAGGAGTCCACGATCATGCGCGTGCGCAAGGGCGTCTTTCCCGCGGCCGGCCTCGGCACGCGGTTCCTCCCCGCCACCAAGGCGCAGCCCAAGGAGATGTTGCCCCTCGTCGACAAGCCGACGATCCAGTACGTCGTCGAGGAGGCCGTCGCCTCGGGGCTGGCCGAGATCATCATCGTCACCGGCCGCGGCAAGCGCGCCATCGAGGACCACTTCGATGCCGCCTTCGAGCTCGAGTACTTCCTGCAGGATCGCGGCAAGATGGAGGAGCTCGCGCAGATCAAGACGATCTCCGAGCTGGCCTCGGTCTCTTACGTGCGGCAGAAGGAGCCGCTCGGGCTCGGGCACGCCATTCTCTGTGCGCGCGCGCTCGTCGGCGAGGAGCCGTTCGGCGTCTTCCTCGGCGACGACATCATCGGCGGTGCCGACACGCCGTGCATGAAGCAGCTTCTCGACGTCTTCGATCGCCACCAGGGACCCATCATCGCCGTCGAGCGTGTGCCCCGGGACCGCATCCACCAGTACGGCGTGATCGCGGGCCGCAACATCGGCGGCAACGTCTGGGAGATCAGCGATCTCGTGGAGAAGCCGCGCGCCGACGAGGCCCCGTCCGACCTCGCCATCATCGGCCGCTACGTGCTGACCCCGGATCTGTTCGGCATCCTCGCCGAGACGGCCGCCGACAAGCGCGGCGAGATCCAGCTCACCGACGGGCTCCGCACGCTGCGCAAGCGGCGCGCGATGTACGCCGTCGAGTTCCAGGGCAAGCGCTACGACACCGGCGACAAGCTCGGCTTTCTCAAGGCCACCGTGGAGTTTGCCCTCGCGCGCCCCGATCTCGCGGACGCCTTTCGGGCGTATCTCAAGTCACTGCGCATCTGAGCTCGGACGACGCGTGTGGCGGGCGGCGCCACCCGCCCGAGGAGCGCACGCGGTGCCGCTGTGCTCTATGGCAGGAGATCGGCGACGGCGATCGGCACGGTCGGGGCGAGGAGCGGTGTGATCCTCGAGGGAGGCCGAAGCGCCGAGACAGTCGCATAGCCCCAGCCGTAGCGCGCGGTCTCGTCGCGCGCCGGTTCCCGATGCACCTCCACGATGCCGAGTGACGCACGCCCTGCGGCTCGCGGACCACGACAAAGCCGTCGATGAGCTCAACGCGCTCGCCGGGCTCGAAGGCGCCGAGCTCGATGAGACGGTCGTACTCGGCGCGCGTCCAGCGCCGAAGCGTCTCGACCGGGGGGAAGCACGATTCCATCCGTGAGCGCAGCATACCGACCGGCCGCCGGCGCGGCAACGTCTGCGGTATGATCCATCGCACTCGACCGCTGGAGGGACGCCATGAAGGCCACCGAGGTCCGCGCCCGCCTGAGTCATCCGATCATCGACGCCGACGGCCACTGGCTCGAGTACGGGCCCGTCATGCGCGAGGAGTTCCGGCGCATCGGCGGCGATGCGGCGGAGGAGGCGTGGGACGTCGCCAGCCAGCGAAATCCGAACTCGCTGAAGCTGTCGGTTGCCGAGCGCACCCGGCGGCGGATCGGCCAGGAGGCGTTCTGGGCGTCGCCCTGCGAGAACGTGCTCGACCGGGCGACGGCGATGCTGCCGCGCCTCATGTACGAGCGGCTGGGCGACCTCGGCATCGATTTCTCGGTCGTCTATCCGACGGCGGGTCTGAGCTTCCATCGCATGCAGGACACGCGCCTGCGGCGCGCGATCTGCCGCGCGTACAACGTCTTCACGGCCGACCAGTTTTCCGGACTCGCCGACCGTGTGATCCCGGCCGCCATCATCCCGATGTACACGCCGGAGGAAGCGATCGAGGAGCTCGAGTACGCGGTCACGCAGCTCGGCTACAAGGTGGTCATGATCGGCGGCATGATGCGCCGCCGCGTACCGGCGCTGGAGGAGGAGCATCCGGAGGCCTCGAAGCACGTCGAGTGGTATGACGTGATCGGCATCGACAGCCCGCACGACTACGATCCGGTGTGGGCGAAGTGCCGCGAGCTCCACGTGGCGCCGAGCTTTCACAACGGCGCCCGCTCGATCCTGCTGCGCAACTCCCCGTCGAACTTCTGCTACAACCACATCGGCCACTTCGCCTCCGCCGGCCACGCCGTGGCCAAGGCGCTCTTCTTCGGCGGGGTCACGCGCCGCTTCCCCGACCTCAACTTCGCCTTCCTCGAGGGCGGCGTCGGCTGGGGCGCGATGCTCTATGCCGACCTCATCGGCCACTGGGAGAAGCGCAATCGCGCGGCCATCGAGAGCACGAATCCGAGCCGCCTCGACCGCGCGGCGCTGCTCGGCCTGGTGGAGAAGTACGGCCGGCCGGCGGTGGTGGACGGCGTGCGACGCGGCGCCGGCCTCGACGGCGACACGGACTCCACTCTCACCGGCGGTGTGGAGGACGTCGACGACTACTTCCGCTGCCGCATCGAGCGGCCCGAAGACATTCGCGATCTCTTCGTGCCGCGGTTCTACTTCGGCTGCGAGGCCGACGATCCCGTGAACGCCTGGGCCTTCAACCGGGCCGCCAATCCGTTCGGCGCCCGCCTGAACGCGCTGTTCAGCTCCGACATCGGTCACTTCGACGTGCCGGACATGGCGGAGGTCGTGCCGGAGGCGTACGAGCTGGTGGAGCACGGGCTGCTGGACGACGCCGACTTCCGGGATTTCATGTTCGCCAACGCCGTGCGCTTCTGGGGCGAGGTCGATCCGGACTTTTTCAAGGGCACCGCGGTCGAGAAGGCGGCGGCGGCCGTGCTGGCGCAGCCGGCGCGATGAACGTCTTCGCCCTGTGCACGGGCTACATCGAGCTGGATCGCGCCAGCATGCTGTCGGACCTCGCGCCGGGCCAGCCGTGGACCGTGCCCGTCATGAGCTTCCTCGTCGATCATCCGCGCGGCCGGCTGCTCTTCGACACCGGCGTGCACTGCCAGGCCCTGCTCGATCCCATCGGGCGACTCGGCGAAGAGCGGTCCCGCCGGCTCGCCGTGAAGTCCGGCGAGGGCGACGACGTCGTGCCGCAGCTCGCGCGGCTGGGCCTGACGCCGGCCGACGTCCGCTACGTCGCCAACTCGCACCTGCACTTCGACCACTGCGGCGGCAACGAGTTTTTTCCGCGCGCGACGTTCCTGGTGCAGCGCCCGGAGCTGGAGGCGGCGCGGCGCCCCGGCTTCGTGCCCGGCTACAGCCCGAGCCCGATCGACTTCGACCATCCGCTGGACTACCGGATGATCGACGGCGAGCACGACGTCTTCGGCGACGGCACGGTGCTGCTGATTCCGACGTACGGTCACACGCCCGGCCACCAGTCGCTGCTCGTGCGGGCCGGGAAGGGGACGCAGGTCGTCTGCGCGTCGGACGCCTGCTACACGCGGGAGAACATGGACCGCGACGTGCTGCCGAAGATCCTGTGGAACCCCTCGATCATGCGGGACTCACTGGCCACGCTCCGGAAGCTGCGCGACAGCGCCGGCGCCACGGTCTTCTACGGCCACGACCCCGAGCAATGGGCCGCCATCCCGCGCGCGCCGGCGCCGGTGATTTGACCGGCGACCGAGAAGAGAGGGAGATAGAGGTGCGGCACGGCTTCGCCGGGCCGCGCCGAACGTTGGGGGGTGTGGGGGGCCATTTCGGGGCCCCCCACGTAATCAGTTCCTGGCGCTCACCAACGGCTTCGCGCGGCCGCCGACGAACCGGACCGGTTCGCGGCCCTTCAGCACCTGCGGCGTGATCGCCCACGTTCCCCCGCACGCCGCCGTCGCCACCTTCTCGGCGGTGGTGGCGTCGGCGAACGGAAACGTCAGCACGCTCGTGACGCCGCCGGCGATGCAGAAGCTCGTCTTGAGGGGAGCGTAGAGGAGCGTTCCGAGCACGGCGCCCGCCCCGTACGCCGCCTCGTCGGCGGCCGAATCCGCCGCCGCGGCGTCACCGCCCACACCCGCCAGCGCGATCAGACACACCGTGAGAACAAGTGCCAGCTTGCTCATCGTGGCCTGCCTCCCCCGTCGCTGACGACGCGACGCTGATCTGTTACCGTAGCGACTCCCATGCTGATCGATGCCATCGACGTCTACTGGGTGCGCGTTCCTCTGGCCTTCGTCTGGAAGACATCCTACGCGGACCAGCACTGCACGGACACGATTTTGGTGCGGCTGCAGTCCGGCGGCCGGCAGGCCTGGGGCGAGAGCTGCCCGCCGTACATCCCGGCCTACTCCGCCGAGCACACGGCGGCGACGTTTCACACGCTCCGCGAGCACATGGCCGGGCGGCTCGTGGGCCAGGACGTCCCGTCGGCGCAAGATCTGCTCGACCGCCTCGGCTTCATCAAAGGCAATCAGTTCGCGCGCGCCGCCCTCGAGATCACGTGGTGGGTCCTGGAGGCCAAGCGCCAGGGCGTCCCGCTGCACGTGGCGCTCGGCGGCAAGGGCGAGACGGTGGCGGTCGGCGCCGACTTCGGCGTCCAGGATTCGCTCGACGCGCTGATGGCCAAGATCCAGGGGGCCATCGATCAAGGCTTCCCGCGTATCAAGCTGAAGTTCCGGCCCGGCTGGGATCGCGCGATGGTGGCGGCCGTCCGCTCGACGTTCCCGGAGTTTCCGTTTCACGTCGACTGCAATGCCGCCTACACGCTCGCGGACGCCGAGCTGTTCCGGAGCCTCGATCGCTACCGGCTCGCCATGATCGAGCAGCCGCTGGCCGACGACGGGATGAGCCTCGTCGAGCACGCGAGGCTCCAGGCGATGCTGGAGACGCCGGTGTGCCTCGACGAGAGCGGTCATAGCGTTGCTCACGTCCGGGCGGCCATCGAGCTCGGTAGCTGTCGGGTCATCAACATCAAGATGGCGCGCGTCGGCGGCCTCGCCGCGTCGCGCGAGATCCAGGCCTTGTGCGCCGGGCATGGCATTCCGTGCTGGGTGGGCGGGATGCTGGAGACGGCCATCGGGGCCGCCATCTGCGTGGAGCTGGCCACGCTGCCCAACTTCACGTATCCCGCCGACATCTTTCCGTCCTCGTACTTCTATCGCCGCGATCTCGGCACCCCCGACATCGTGCTCGCCGGACGGGGTAAGATCGCGACGTCCCGGGTGCCGGGCATCGCGCAGGAGCCCGACCCCGGCCTGCTCGATCAATGGACCGTGCAGCACGCGTCGTTTCGCGCGTAACCGTTCCAGGGAGGATGGCATGGCCAAAAGCGTCGTGACCCCGGAGCGATTTGCCAAGGGCATGACCTTCGACGAGTACGTGCGGTACGTCGGAAGCCCGGAGAACCTCGCCCGCGAGGCATGGGGCGGGTACTTCCCGGACGGCGGCTCCATCCCCACCGCCCGCAAGGACAACAGCGCCGTGTTCCGCGAGCGGTACGCGCGCGTGCGGCTGAGCGATCACCAGACCGGCGCCATCAAGTGGCTGGCCGCGCAGCCGAACGGCCCCGCGAAGATCCTCGTGATCTCGGAGGACTGGTCGTCCGATTGCCGGCGTGACGTGCCGATGCTGGCGCGGCTCGCCGAGGCGGCCCGGCTCGAGCTTCGCATCTTCAATCGCGACGGCAAGAAGATCCTGGGCGCCCGACGCCCCGATCCGGCGGCCCATCCCGACGCCAACCACGATCTGATGCTGGAGTTCCTCAACGAGAAGAACGGCGGCCAGTGGGCGTCGGTGCCGGTGGCCGTCGTCTACACGAAAGACTTCGAGGAGCTGTACCGCTACATCGAGTACCCGGCCATCTATCACAAGGACGTCATCCGCGGTCATCAGAACGCGGCCCGCCCCGGCGAGACGCCGGAGCAGACGAAGGAGCGGGCCCAGCGTGAGTTCGTCGCCATGCAGCAGTCGCCCTTCTTCGACGTGTGGGCGTCGGCGGGCGTCGACGAGATCCTCAGCGCCATCTACCAGAAGCTGACCGTGAAGGAGTAAGGACCGACATGAGCACGCAGACGATCGAGCCGCGGCTGGCCCTCGAGCAAAACCTGCACATGTACCGGCAGATGGTGAAGATCCGCGCCTTCGAGGAGCAGGTGAACGAGCTGTACAAGAGCGCCAAGATGCCGGGGCTCGCGCATCTGTATGTCGGCGAGGAAGCCGTGGCCGTCGGCGTCTGCGAGGCGCTTCGCCGCGACGACTTCATCACCAGCACCCACCGCGGCCACGGCCACTGCCTGGCCAAGGGCGCCGCCGTCGACCGCATGTTCGCGGAGCTCCTCGGCAAGGAGCCGGGATACTGCCGCGGCAAGGGCGGCTCGATGCACATCGCCGATCCCGAGACAGGGAATCTGGGCGCCAACGCCATCGTCGGCGGGTCGGCCGGCATCGCCACCGGCGCCGCGCTGTCGGCGAAGATGCGCGGCAGCGGCCAGGTGGCCGTGTGCTTCTTCGGCGACGGCGCCCTCGGACAGGGGCTCGTGTACGAGGCGATGAACATGGCCGCGCTGTGGAAGCTGCCGGTCATCTACGTCTGCGAGAACAATCTCTACGGCGAGTACACGCCCTGCGGCGAGGCGGTGGCCGGCGAGATCCTCGCGCGCGCGCGGGCCTTCGGCATCCATGCCGAGACGGTCGACGGCCAGGACGTGCAGCTCGTGAACGCCGCCATGCGCCGGCTGGTGGAGCGCGCCCGCCGCGGCGAGGGACCGGCCTTCCTGGAGTGCAAGACGTACCGCTACTACGGCCACCACGTGGGCGACGTCAACCGCGACTACCGCACGCGCGAGGAAGAGCGCGAGTGGATGAGCCGCCACGACCCGCTCGAGATGCTGGCGGGACGGCTCAAGCCCTACGTCGACGGCGACACCTTCGAGCGCATCGTCGCCGACGTGAAGGCGGAGATCGACGGCGGCGTGCAGTACGCGCTGGCCGCGCCGTATCCGGACGCGCGGCAGGTGGACGAAGACGTCTATGCGTGACCGGCGGTACCGCGTATCGCGACGCGCGTGGCTGGCGTTGCTGTCGGCGGGGATCATCCTTCCTCCGGGGCGTGCGCGCGCGCAGCGTCCAACGGCGCCGAGGCGCGTTGGATGGCTCTCGTATCTCTCGAGCCCCGACCCCATACTGGATAGCCTGCGCGAGGGACTGCGCGAGCTCGGCTACGTCGAAGGCAAGTCGGTCGTCATCGTGCCGCGTTTCGCGCACGGTGATTTCACGCGACTGCCGCAGCTGGTGGAGGAGCTGGCCCGCGAGCGGGTCGACGTCGTGGTGTCCCGCGGACCCTCGAGCGACTACACGAAGGGGCTCCGCGCTCGCGTGCCGGTCGTGTTCATCTACAGCGGAGACCCGGTCGCCGCGGGGTTCGCCGACAGCCTCAGTCGGCCGGGCCGCAACATGACCGGCATCACGATGATGGCGCTGGAGCTGTCGGCCAAGCGGATCGACGTGCTCAAGGAGCTGGTGCCGCGGGCGTCGCGGATCGCGCTGCTCTCGAACCCCGAGCACGCGGGAGAACTCGACGAGTACCGGGTGACCGAGGAAGCGGCGCGGCGACTCGGGGCGTCGATCACGCGCTATCTGGTGAAAACGCCGCAGGATTTGGCCGCCATGTACGTCGAGATCCGATCGGCGCGTCCCGACGCGATGATCGTCTTTCCGGACTCGCTGACGCTCCTGCGCCGCGCCGAGATCGCCGAATTCGCCGCGCGCGAGCGAATCCCGACCATGTACGGCTGGAGTGAGTTCGTGGAATCCGGCGGTCTCGTCTGCTACGGACCGCGGCTGGCGGACTACTTCAAGACGCTCGCCCAGTTCGTCGACAAGATCCTGAAGGGTGCCAGCGCCAACACGCTGCCCATCGAGCAGGCGAGCCGGATCGGCCTGGTTCTCAACATGGCCGCCGCGCGGAGCATCGGCCTCGCCGTGCCGCAGTCCATCCTCCTCCGCGCCGACCGCGTCATCGAGTAGTCGAGAGGGCCGCGGGCGCGCGGAAGCTGAACGCCGGATCGAGCGGCGGCAGCGGGGCGCCGAAGAACAGGCGGCGCTGGATGCGCGGGAGCAGCGGCGACCGCAGGAGCAGCGGTAGCAAGCGCGGCACCACCCAGCGCACCAGCGGATTGCCGCTGGTCTGGCTCAGCAGCACCCGCTGAGCCCCGAGCTGCAACCGGTGGAGCGTGCGCACGTCGTCCTCGCGCAAGCGCTGCACCTCGGCCAGCACGTCGCGCCCGATCGTGCCGTGACCGAGGCGCGGGTACAGCACCTGGGCGGCCACGGCCGCGCTCGCGATGGCGACGTTGACGCCGATGGCGCCGGCGGGGCTCATCGTGTGAGCGGCATCGCCGATCAGGAGCAGCCCGTCGCGCGCCCAGTCCTTCATGAGGCGGATGACGCCTTCCAGCGGAAAGAACGGCGTGAAGTCGCGCAGGCCGTCGGCGAAGCCGGCGAAGATGCGATCGAAGCGTCGCACGCGCTCGGCCACCACGGCGACCCCTTCCTGGCGCCATCGCCGCCACTCGCCCGTGGGGAGAAGGATGCCCGCCTGGATGTCATGCGGGTACTTCGGCAGCATGAGGCCGCGCACCCGGTCCCCGAGCGAGACGTAGAACGTGCTCGACCACCCCGGCGGCTGCTCGATGGTGAACCAGATGACGTCGAAGTCGTGATGCTCGTACTCCGGCGTGAAGCCGCCGAGCCGGGCCACCGCCGAGTGGCGGCCGTCGGCGCCGACCACGACGTCGGCGCGCACCTCGAACGGCTCCTTGCCGTGCCGCAGCCCGGTGACGCCGACCACGCGCCCGTCTTCCTCGATCAGCTTGCTGACCTTGGCCGCCATCCAGCACCGGAACGACGGAAACATCTCGGCTCTCCGGAGCATCGCGGCCAGGAAGATCGGCTGGGGCATCCAGATGGCGTAGGGATACTCGGGCGCGATCCGCTTGAACGAGAACTCGCCGATGTCCCGGCCGTTGAGCCGGACCTTGGCGGCCTCCAGGAGTGAATGCGGCTGGGCCTTGATGTAGTCGAGCAGCCCCAGCTCGTCGAGCAGGTGGGCCGTGCTCGGCTGCAGCACCTCGCCCCGGAACTCGCGCTCGAAGTCCGCGTGGCCCTCCAGCACGAGGACATCGGCGCCGCGCTTGGCCAGCAAGAGACCGAGCATCAGGCCGGCGGGGCCGCCGCCGACGATGCAGGTATTCACGCGCATGGTCGTCAGGGCGCTCGCTCACTCACCGCGCAGATAGTCGCGAGCACCGAGCGAATCGCGATGGCGCCGTCGGCGACGGCGGCCGCCACGCCCCGCGGCGAGCGATGGCGCACATCGCCCGTGGCGAAGACTCCGGGCACGCTCGTCTCGAGCATGTAGGGCTCGCGGGTCTCCGGCCATTCCGGCGTTCCCGCATCGCGGACGACGTGCCGACCGGTGAGGATGTGGCCCTGGCCGTCACGCTGCAGCGTCTTCTCCAGCCAGGCGGTGTGTGGCCCGGCCCCGATGAGCACGAACAGGGCGACGCCGGCCAGCCGTTCCGTCACGCCGGTGGCGGTATTGGTCACGTGCGAGGGCCGACGTCAGCGCGGCGAGCGCGCCGGGATCGTCGTCCACCGCGAAGACGATCGGCTCACGCATGGACCCCTCCCGTCGTGTCCGCACCGGTGAGCGCGGTCAGGGGATAGCCGCGATCGCGCCAGGCGTGAAAGCCGCCCGCGAGCGGCCGCACGCGCTCGATGCCGCGACGTCTGAGGATCAGCGCCACCCGGGCGCTCGACGCCTCGTTCGGTCAGGTGCAATAGAGAATGATGTCGCGATCGCGCGGGATCTCGCCGTGCCGCGCCTCGAGGTCCTCGGTCACCAGGTGCAGGGCGCCCGGGATGATGAACGGGTCCTTGTCGAAGTCGAGCCGGTCGCGCACGTCCACGACCAGCGTGGCCTCGCCGCGGTCGAGCCTGGCCTTGAGGTCTTCCGGCGTGATGCGCGCGATCCGGATCTGACGGAGGAACCGCTGGCGCGCGACGTACTTCCACGCGATGTACCCCACGGCGACCACGATGGCGAGGACGACGAGGCCGTCACCGAGGCGGCTGGCGTACGCGGCGGCCACCTCGAGCTGCGAGCTGAAGACGTACCCGATGCCCACCCAGACGCTGGCCCAGACGACCGCGCCGAGCGCGCTGTAGCCGATGAAGTGCGAGAGGGGGATGCGAAGCACGCCCGCCAGCGGCGGCGCCGCGGTGTTCAGCCCGGGAACGAACTTCGCGAGCACGAGGGAGCGCGCGCCGCTGCCGCTGAACGCGCGCTCCATGCGCCGCACGCACGAGTCCGGCTCGAGCGAGATCCGGCACAGCCAGCCGAGCACGCGGATGCCGGCGACGCGGCCGACGCCGTACCAGATGGTGTCGGCGATCAACGAGGCGGCGGAGGCGACGACGAGAATCAGCGGCAGGCTCAGCCGGCCGGTGCCGGCCACGCCGCCGGACGCGAGCAGGAATGGCTCCGCCGGCAACGGCAGGCCAATCTGTTCCGCGAACACCCAGCCAAAGACGACCGAATAGCCGTGGCGGACCAGCGCGTCGATCAAGGCGTGCATGTCGTCTCTCCATAGGAGGTCCGCGACCGGCTGGAAGGTTCGTCGCATTCGAGATGAACGCGCACCGGTTGTCAACGCCCCCCGAACGGGCGACGATGGCCGCCGCCAACGAAAGGATGGGCGCCATGGAAACCGTGTCGCGGCGAGACTGGCTGGGAGTGGCGGGTGGGCTGACGGCCCTGGCGGCGGTGGCAGGCTCGGAGATTCGCGGGCCCGGCGTGGCCAGCGCCCAGCCGCGTGCCGTCGATGGGCTCATCGCCTCGCTCAAGGCGGCGCGCACGTTCGACCTGTCGTTCACGTGGAACGAGCAGGTCCCCGTGCTCGGCCTCAATCCGCCGTACTCGTTCGCGCTGAACCGGACGCACAAGATGACCCACGAGATCTTCGGCCAGGTGCCGGGCAGTCGCGTGTCGTGGGCGTCCGAGATCATGTACTTCAGCGGTCAGCACGGCGCGCCGACGATCGACGCCATCGGTCACATCGGTCGCGATCTGAAGCTGCACGGCGGCGTCGACGCGGTTGCCGCCACGTCGACGCCGGGCGGCATCGGCAACAATCTCGGCATCGAGAGCTTCCCGCTGGATCTCATGGTCAATCGCGCGGTGTTCCTCGACGTGGCGCGACACGTCGCCGGCGGCGCCGGCGATCCGCTGCCCCCGGGCTTCGAGATCACCTCGCGGCATCTCGACGAGACGATCGCCGCGCATGGCGTCGACGTTCGCAAGGGCGACAGCCTGCTGATCCGGACGGGCTGGGGACAGCTCTTCGGCAAAGACAACGCGAAGTATCTCGGCGAGCAGTCGCCCGGCCCCGGTCAGGACGCTGCCAGGTGGATCATCGCCAAGGGCGTGCGGCTCGCCGGCAACGACACGGCGACGTTCGAGAAGCGCCCGGCCGCGTACGGCAAGGAGCTGTTCAGCGTCCACATGATGCTGCTGGCCGACAACGGCATCTACATCGTCGAGAACCTCAACCTCGAGCCGCTGTCCGCGGGGAAGGCGTACGTCGTCGTGCTGGTCGTGACGCCGCTGAAGGTCCAGGGTGCGAGCGGGTCGCCGCTGCGCGCTATCGCGCTCGCGCCGTAGGTGTCAGACCGCTGACGTTCGTGCCGTTTCGCCCGCGCGGCCAGTCGCTCCGGCCGACCACGCGGTGCGAAAAACGCGCACGTGGCGGCTACTTGCGCTTGGAGCACGCGGCGGCCCGCCCGGCAGCTTCGTTGCACTGGCTCCGGCCCCGGAGGACGCACGTCCTCGGGGGAGGTCAGGATGAAGATGGGGCGAGTGGGGGTGCTCATCGGTCTCGCGCTCGGCGTCCACAGTGCGCCGGTCGTCGCTCACGCCCAGCAGGCGGCGGTGCCGACGCGACCGCAGCACATCGAGGCGACGCAGACGTTCCTGATGACGTGGGGCCACCAGCGCTGGGACGAGCTGCGCGCGGTCAGCGGGGACACGGTCGCCGTGAAGGTCGGGCCGAGCACGTACATGATCGAGCCCGGCGCCCAGAAGTCGGAGGTGCGCCTGACGCTGCCGTTTCGAGGCCTCTCCACGGTTCGCACGGACGGCAAGATCACGGGTGTGAAGGTGGACGAGCTCGCGCTCAAGATGGGCGACACCGAGATGCGCGGGCCCGGCACGATCGACCTGGTCGAGGACAACGGCATCTTCCGCATCACCGGCGTCACCGCCGACTCGCACTAGCACGCTGCTTCAGGCCGCGCCCTCCTCGGCGGGGGCGCGGTCGCCCGCAGCTCACATCACTCCCGCGCGGCCCAGAACGTCATGCCGAGATCCTGGAAGATCGCGCGGGCCGTCGCCTGATGCGTGGCCGCGGCCGCGGTGTCGCCGGCGCGCCCGGCGATTTGCGCGATCGTGATGTGGCAGTGGCCGATCTCCGGTCGCGTGCCGAGCTCCGCGGCGAGCGAGCGGGCTTCCTCCGCGCGCGTCCGGGCGCCGCCCTCGTTACCCTCGGCGGCAAGCAGCTCGGCATCGAGCCGGAGTAATGGGGCTCGGTACCCGCGCGCCTCGCGCTCCGCCGAGGCGGCCAGCCCGCGCGTGATCTCTGTCCGGGCCGCCGCTCGCTGTCCCGCCATCAAGTACAGCGTCGCCGTCACCGTATGAAACCGCGTCCATTGCAGGAGCGCGCCGGCGGGCCGCGCCAGCCCGCGCGCGAGACAGTCGAGCCCGGCCGTCCGCTGCCCGTCCAGAAGCAGCGCCCAGGCGAGATAGAGCCCGTTTGCGCAGATCCCGTGCACGAGCTCGTGCTCCTCGGAGATCGCCAGGCCCCTCTCGAGCACCGGGATGGCCGCCTGCACGTCGCCTCGCACGAGGTGCACGTAGCCGAGGAACCCGTTCGCGATCGTCAGGCTCGAGGGATGCTTGATCTCCGCCGCCTTCCGGAGGGCTTCGTGCGCCGAGGCGACGGCGGCTTCGAGATTGCCGACGGCGGCGTGGGCCTCCGCGCGCCAGCCGCAGAGGCTGACGTAGATCGGGTATACCAGCCCGGGCTCCTGGCCCGTCACGGCGTCCGTCGAGAACAGCCGCGTGCCGGCGTCGAACTCGTCGAGGGCGGCGTCGATGCGACCCAGATCGCGGCACGCGACGGCGGCCACGAACTGCGCGTAGCTTCGTGTTCGCAGGTCTGTGGCGTCGGCCCGCTGCGCCGCCTCACGGGCGCGCTCGATGGCGGAGTGCAGCGTGCCCGGAATGGCCGCGCTGAGCGCGATCGCCTGCGCCTGCCGGACCTGGACGCGCGCCAGCCGCGGACCGTCGTCGAGCGCGCGGGCGAGCGCTTCGACCTTCGCCCCGAGCTCGTTCAGATCGTCGACCTGGCCGGTGGAGATGCGCGTGGACCACAGCTCCAGAAGCACGTCGAGCTCCAGCCCGCGATCGGCGGTGGGACCGAGGCGCTGAAGCGCGTCGAGGCTCGCCGTGTAGAACGCGCCGGCCGCCGCGTACCGGGCTTCCGCTTGAGCCCGCGCGCCGGCACGGAAGAGGTACATGGCTGCGCGCGGCCACACGTCGCCGCGGACGGCGTGGTGGGCGAGCACCTCGATGTTGTCGTGGCCGGTTCCGCTCGGACGGCTCTCGAGCGCTTCGAGGACACGCTCGTGGAGGATGCGGCGCCGCTCGCGCAGCAGGCTCTGATAGGCGACCTCGAGCGTCAGCGCGTGCTTGAACGTGTACTCCACCTCCGGGAACAGGCTCACCTCGTAGAGGAATTCCGCGGCCTGCAGCTGCGCGAGCTGGCGTCGGACGTCGCCCGCCGAGGACTCCGTGATCGCCTCCAGCAGTGCGAGCGGCACCTCTTTGCCGATCACGGCCGCCGACTGGAGGAGATGCTTGACCGAGAGGGGCAGCCGGTCGATGCGCGCCGCGACCACCGCCTGCACGGTGGCGGGCACCTGGATCGTCTCGACCGACCTGGCGAGCTGGAACGCGCCGGGGGAGCCGACCAGCACGCGCGTCTCCACCAGGGTCCGGACACTCTCCTCGAGGAAGAACGGGTTGCCCTGGGTGCGCGCGATCAGCAGCCGCTTGAGCGGGTCCAGCGCGGGCGCGCCGCCGATCAGCGCATCGAGCAGGGCGGCCGCGCTCTGTGAGCCGAGCGGATCGATGCGCAGCTGCGTGTAGTGGCTGCGGCCGCCCCAGCCGTGGCGGTACTCGGGGCGATAGTTGACGAGCAGCAGCACCCGCGCGCTCGGCAGGCTCTCCACGAAGCCGTCGAGCATCGTCTGGGTCTCGTCGTCGATCCAGTGGAGGTCCTCGAACACGACGACGACGGGCTGCACCTGGCTCTCGCGCAGGATCAGGCGCTTGACGGCATCGAGGATGCGCTGCCGCCGGTCGGCGGCGCCGAGGGCCTCCCACTGCGCATCCGCCGTCGGTGCGCCGAGGAGGGCCAGGACCGCGGACAGGATGCTGCGTAGGCTCTCGTCCAGCGCGAAGAGCTTGCCGGTCACCTTCTCCCGGACGGTGCGCGCGTCGTCGTGGTCGTCGATCTTGAAGTAGTTCTTGACGAGCTCGATCACCGGCAGCAAGGCGCTGGCCTTGCCGTACGAGGCGGAGGCCGATTCGAGGATCAACCAGCCCTCGACGTGATGCGCGTGGGTGAACTCCCAGTAGAGCCGCGACTTGCCGACGCCCGGCTCGCCCACCACGGCCACGATCTGCCCCTGGCCGGTGCGCGCGCGGCCGAGGGCTCGCGCCAGCTGGTCGAGCTCGCTGTCGCGTCCGACGAATCGCGTGAGCCCCCGTGAGGCGGCGGCGTGGAGCCGCGACCTGATGGGCGAGGCGCCCGTGACCTCGTACACCTCGAGCGGGTTCTCGAGGCCCTTCACCGGCCGTGGTCCAAGCGCCGTGACCACGACGTAGCCCTCGACCAGCGCCAGCGTCTCCGCCGGAATCAGGATGGAGCCCGGCATCGCCATCTGCTCCATGCGCGCCGCCAGGTGCGTCGTCTGCCCGATGGCCGTGTAGTCCATGTGGAGGTCGTTGCCGATGGAGCGGACGACGACCTCGCCGGAGTTGAGGCCCACGCGGATGTGCAGCGGCACGCCGATGCTGCGGTGCACCTCCTCGGCGTATTGCCTCACCGAGGCCTGCATCTTCAGCGCGGCATACGACGCGCGCACGGCGTGGTCCTCGAGGGCGAGCGGCGCGCCGAAGAGGGCCATGATGCCGTCGCCCATCACCTGGTTGACGGTGCCCTCGTATTGATGAACGGCGTCCATCATCTTCTGCAAGATGGTGTCGAGCAGGCCGCGGGCGTCTTCGGGATCCCGGTCGGCGAGGAGCTCCATGGAGCCCTTGAGATCGGCGAAGAGCACGGTCACGTGCTTGCGCTCGCCCTCCAGCGTTTCCTTCGAGGTGAGGATCCGCTCCGCCAGGTGCCTCGGCGTGTACGCGGCCGGCGAGGAGAACCGCGGCGCGGCGCTGCTGGCGGTCGGCGCGGCGAGCGCGGTCGCCGGATGCGCGCACTCCGGACAGAACTTCGCCGCCGGCGGAAGCGGGGTGGCGCACTTCGCACACGCGGCGGGCAGCGGCGCCGCGCACTCCGGACAGAACTTCGCTCGAGGCGGCGTCTCGTGGCGACAGCGCGGACACTGCATGACACCTCCCGCGGGCCAGCGGAGGGTAGCATCGCGGCGAAACGCTTGACAAGGGACGCCGGCCAATCGAGACTCGGTGCCTCGAACAGGGAGGCCCCATGGCGGATTCCATCGCGACCGGCGGCGTACACCACTTTCGTCTGACGGTGAGCGATGTCAACCGCTCCGTGGCCTTCTATACCGACGTGCTCGGCTTTCGGAAGCTCATGGACCTCAACCCCGGCGCCTTCCTGAGCAACGGCGCCATCGGGCTCGGCATCGGTCCCCATCCCGAGCCGGCGCGCGCGCAGAAGAACGACCGGTTCGACGAGAACCGCATCGGGCTCGACCACATGAGCTTTGCCGTGCCGTCGCGCCGGGTCCTGGAGGATGCGGTGGCCGTCCTCGACCGCCATGGCGTGCCGCACAGCGAGGTACGTGACCTCGGCGAGGCCTTCGGCATCGTCATCCTGATCTTCCGCGACCCGGACAACATCCAGCTGGAGCTGAGCGCGCCGCGGTAGCCCGGTGCCCGGCTAGACCGCGCCCTCCTCGACGGGTGCCGTCGCTCGCTCCTTGGCCGTCGCTTCCGCCGGCTTCGCCAGGCGGATCCGCCGCATGAACGGCAGCAGCAGCGTCATCGACGCGAACATCACCGCCAGCAGCCAGAAGTCGTCGGCGTACGCCAGCAGCTGCGCCTGCGTCACCGTCTCGCGATAGAGCATCGCCACCGCCTGCCGCTCGGCCGTGAACGCGTCGCTGCCATGGGCGATGAAGTGACGCGCCCAGCCGGCCAGCCGCTCGCGCGTCTCGCCGTCGAAAGCGGTGATGTGGCTCACCAGCGTCGACTGGTGGTACTGGCTCCGCTGGGCCAGCAGCGTGGTCGCCACCGCGATGCCCAGGCTGCCGCCGACGTTGCGCATCATCCCGTACACCGCGGTGGCGTTGACGAGCTTGTCGCGCGGCACGGTCGCGAGCGTCAGCGTCGAGAGCGGCACGAAGATGAAGCCGACGGCGAAGCCCTGGATGAAGCGCGGGAGGGCGAGCGCCCAGTAGTCCATGCCGAGCGTCAGGAAGGACATCATGTAGAGGCTGATCGCGTTCAGCAGGCAGCCGAACGCCAGCATCCACCGCTGGTCCACGCGCGTGACCAGTCCCGAGGCGAACAGCGAGGCGATGTTGCCGAGGCCGCCGGGCGCGAGCACGAGTCCGGAGGTCCATGCGTCGTATCCCAGGAGCTTCTGGGTGAAGACGGCCACCAGCAGCATGCCGGCGAACATGCAGAAGCCGACGATCGAGATCAGCGTGACGCCGGTGGCGAAGTTGCGGTCGGAGAAGACGGCAAGGTCCACGATCGGCTCGGTGGTCAGGAGCTCGCGGATCACGAAGCCGGCCAGCGCGCACACGGCGATGATCGACATGCCGATGATGGCGGGGGAGTCGAACCAGTTCTCGCGCTCGCCGCGGTCGAGGACGAGCTGCAGGCAGCCGAAGCCCGCCACCATGAGCCCGAGGCCCCACCAGTCGATGCGCGAGGCGCGCCGCAGATACGGCGGATCGAACAGACACGCGCTCGCCAGCATGAAGCCGACGATGCCGACCGGGAGGTTGATGTAGAAGATCCAGCGCCACGACCACTCGTCGGCCAGGTAGCCGCCCACCGTCGGGCCGAGGATGGGGCCGAGGATGAAGCCAAGGCCCCACACCGCCATCGCGAGGCCGCGCTGGTGGAACGGGAAGATCTCCCAGAGGATCGCCTGCGAGAGCGGGATGATCGGTCCGCCGCCGAGGCCCTGCAGGATGCGCGCGATGATGAGCGTGGTCAGGTCGGGCGCGGCGCCGGAGGCGAACGAGCTGAGCACGAACACCGTGCAGCAGATGAGGAAGAACTTCTTGCGGCCGAAGTAGCCCGCCAGCCAGCCGCTCGCCGGAATCACCACCGCGTTGGCGGCCAGATACGACGTGATGACCCACGAGACCTCGTCGAGCCCTGCCGAGAGCGATCCCTGCAGGTGCGGCAGGATCACGTTGGTGACGCTCGTATCGAGGATCTGCATGAAGGCGACGACCATGACCGTGAGCGTCGTCAGCCACTTGCGGGTGGAAGAGACGGGAGGCGCGTCGGGCGCGGGGGCTGTCATCCGAGCGGCCGTATCCGCGGCGTGACATTGCCGCGAGGTGCAGGTCTCGTTAGAGTGGCGACATGGCCCAGGCTCCGCTGACCGTGCGGCGGTGGAAGCGAGTCGAATACGAGAGGCTCGTCGATCTCGGCGTATTCGAAGGCGAGCCGCTCGAGCTCATCGGCGGTCAGCTCATCGTGGCCGAGCCGCAGGGCACCTACCATGCCTCCTCGATCAGCGCCGTCGAGTACGCCGTTCGAGCGATCCTGCCGCCCGGCTGGATCGTCCGAACTCAGGCGCCGGTGTCGCTCGACGACGAGTCCGAGCCCGAGCCCGATCTCGCGGTCGTTTCCGGTCGGCCAATGGACTACCGCGAGATGCATCCCGCGCGTCCGGCGCTGCTGATCGAGGTCGCCGACGCCAGCCTTTCCTTCGATCGGCATCACAAGGGCAGCCTCTACGCACGGGCCGGCATCCAGGACTACTGGATCGCCAACATCCCCGACGGAGTCCTCGAAGTCCACCGAGATCCCGGTCCCGATCCGTCGGCGGCCTATGGCTGGCGGTATCGCTCCGTCGTGTCGTTGACGCGGGCCGATGTCGTGGTTCCTCTCGCGTTCCCGTCCGCCCGGATCAGCGTCACGGACCTACTGCCGTAGGCTTCAGCCCCAGCGGGAGCGCGATCTTGTAGTACGAGGCGAGGAACCCCTCCCACCATTCCTGGCGGTGGCCGCCCCGCGCGACCTCCAGGAAGAGCTGCAGGCTCTCGTCCTGCCAGCGCTGGATCACGTCGAGGTTGGCCGGGTCGTCGTCGATGAGCGCCTTCACGAGCGCCCGGGCGAAGCTGATGTGACGCGTCTCGTCCCGGACGCGGGCGCGGTGGTTGAGCGCCGAGAACAGGTCGCCGCGCTCCTCGGCGCCGTCGGCGAGCACGGCGAAGGTGCCGGGCCCGGCCGCGCCCTCCGCCACGAAGTTGGCCTTCACGATGATCTCGAACGTGTCCTCCAGCTCCAGCACGTGACGGAAGAACCGGCACGTCGTGCCCGGCGCTTCCCAGGCCGGCAGCCAGTCTCGCTCCGGGATGCCCGCGCGCTGCCAGACTTCGGTGTCCATCTCGAGATGACGCTGCTCATCGGCGAGCTGGAACAGGCAGCACTTTTTCAGCTCGTCGAAGGGCGCGTTGGCGGCGGCGGTGGCGATGTAGTGGGTGGCCGAGAGCTCCGAGTAGTAGTTGTTCGCGAACTGATCGACGGCCCGCTCGAGATAGCGCGCGCTGACCGTCTTGTAGGCGAGGGCGTCGGCCGGCAGCGCCGCGCGCTCTGCGAGGTAGCGCTCGCGCTCCCGCGCCTGCAGCCCGATGTATCGCTCCCAGCTCAGATTTGCCGGGTCCTTGAAGCGGCCGGGGTCTTTGAGGACGATTCGCGTGCTGGCCATACGCGCCGTTACAGTAGGCGGCGCGCCAGCCCCCTGTCAAACGCGCATGCCCGTGGCGGCGTCACCGAGGACTATACTCGACGCGGGAGGAGACAGCGATGCAGATCGGCGTTCCCGCCCATGTCGCCCGGACCACGCCCGCCACCGGCCGCATGAGCGTCGACGAGCTCCTCGCGCGCTTTCCCGAGGTCCCGCGCGACCTCCGCGACGAGCCGGTGCTCGCCCGGTACGTCGACGCCTTCGGCGATCTCCTGCGTCACGCAGTCAAGCCCTCGCCCTGCGTGGGCAACAACGGCGATGCCGGCCATCGGTTCTACACGCGCCTGGTGAACGACCTCGCCATCTATGGCGTCGGGCTGGCGCGCCGCGAGCGCACGCTCGCGCGGTTGGAGGCGACGCTGGAAGAGTTCGCCAAGCAGCGGGCGACGTTCGGGTGCTCGCTCGTTCCGCGCAAGGCCCCCGATGCGCCGCCGGCCGGCTGCCGTCCCTGATCGGCCGCGTCAGCGCGTGCCGCGCGCCCGCGCCAGGACCTGCTCGATCCCGCCCGTGAAGCGGAACGCTTCCTCCGGCACGTCGTCGTAGGCGCCATCGAGTATCGCCGCGCACGCGGCCACCGTCTCGGCTCGAGGCACGAATGAGCCCGGCAGATTCGTGTACGGCTCGGCGATGAAGAACGGTTGACTGAAGAACCGTCGGAGCCGGCGCGCGCGGGCCACCGTCACCAGCGCCGCAGCCCCATCGGCCTCCGCCAGGCAATGGCGCACGCGTTCGGCAACGTCGGCATGTCTCTCCCCGACCACCGCCGGTGTAGTCCACCGTGCATGCGACCTGACGCTGGTAGCACTCGACGAGCACGGTGAAGGCATCGACGTCGCCTCCACGGGCCCGCTCCACCAGCGCCACCAGGTCCATCAAGATCTCCTCTCACGGTCACCTCTCAGTGCCCGCGGAGGCGCGACGCCTTTACGGTTTCTTGGGTCGGTCAGTTCACGCGCCGCGCCCGACCGGTCCAGTACGGCTCGCGGAGCTTGAACTTCTGGAGCTTGCCCGTCGCCGTCCGCACGAGCGCGTCCCGCAGCTCGACGGACGTCGGGCACTTGTAGTGGGCCATCCGGCTGCGGCAGTGGTCGATCAGCTCGCGCTCGGTGGCGGCGGCGCCCGGGCGGAGGACGACGAGCGCCTTGATCGTCTCCCCCCACTTCTCGTCGGGGACGCCGATGACGGCCGCCTCGGCCACGGCCGGGTGCTGGAAGAGGCAGTCCTCGACCTCGATGGACGAGACGTTCTCGCCGCCCGTGATGATGACGTCCTTCTTGCGGTCGCTGATGGCCACGTAGGGACCCTCGCGATAGCCGCCGTCGCCGGTGTGGAACCAGCCGTCGCCGATGGCCTTCGCCGTCTCCTCGGGCTGGTTCCAGTAGCCCTCGAAGACGTGGTTCGAGCGCGCCAGCACCTCGCCCTCGTCGTCGACGCGGATGCGCACGCCCACCGCCGGAACGCCGGCGCGCGCCAGCCGGCGGGCTCGCTCGGCGGCATCGATGCCGTCCCACTCCGCCGGCGCGCGGTTCATCGTGAGCAGCGGCGCCGTCTCCGTCAGCCCGTAGATCTGGATGAACTCCCAGCCGAGCTCCGTCTCGATGCGCTCGATGGTCTTCGAGGGCGGCGGGGCGCCGGCGATGACCACGCGGACACGGCCACGCCCCGGCGCCGCGTCGCCGCGCTGGCGGCGCGCGGCGGCGGCGTCCAGCACGGCCGCCATCACCGCCGGCGCGCAGTTGAAGATCGTCACGCCCTCGGCCTCGACGCGCTTCAAGATCTCCTCGCCGTCGATCTTCCGGATGATGACCTGCCGGCAGCCCATCGCGGTGAGCGCGTATGGCATGCCCCAGCCGTTGCAGTGGAAGGTCGGCAGCGTGTGCAGGTAGACGTCGCGGTCGGTCAGCGCCAGGTGCCAGCCGAAGGTGACGGCGTTGAGCCAGAAGTTGCGGTGCGTGAGCTGCACGCCCTTCGGCCGCGCCGTCGTCCCCGACGTGTAGTTGATCGACACGGTGGCGTTCTCGTCGGTCACTTGAAGGTGCGGCCGGGCGCCGGCGCGCAGGAAGAGCTGCGGATCCGACGCGGCGCCGAGCACGATCCGATGCTTGATGGGGATGTGGCGCAGTGACGGGTCGAGCTCCGGATCCACCAGGAGCACGGAGGCCCCCGAGTGCTCGAGGATGTACCGGACCTCCTCGGCGTTCAGGCGGAAGTTGACCGGCACGAGGATGCGCCCGAACACGCTGACCCCGAAGAGGCTCAGCAGAAACCGCGCCGCGTTGGGGGAGACGATGGCCACGCGCTCGTTGGCCCCGACTCCGAGGTCGTCGAGGGCAGCGCCGAGGCTCCGCGCCATCTCGGCGAACCGCGTGTAGGTGAACCGCCCGAGGCCGCCGCCGGGAGGGTTCGGCTCGTCGACGACGGCCTCGCGCTCTCCGTAGACGATCTCCGCGCGCTCCAGAAAGTCGCCCAGTGTCAGCGGCACGATCATGGTCCTCGACCTCCCTCGGCGAATGCCCTCGGCTTGTGGCAGTATGCCCCGAATCATGGACTTCGGGATCAACCTCGCGACCTCGGCCGACTCCTGGAAGGTCGTCAAGCGGGCGGAGGCGCTCGGCTATTCGCGCGCCTGGTTCTACGACACGCAGCTTCTCAATGCCGACGTGTTCGTCGCGATGGGCGCGGCCGCGGTGCAGACCTCCCGGATCCGGCTCGGCACCGGCGTGCTGATCCCGTCGAACCGTATCGCGCCCGTCGCCGCCGGTGCGCTGGCGTCGCTCAATGCCCTGGCGCCCGGTCGCATCGATTTCGGAATCTCGACGGGCTTCACGGCGCGGCGCACGATGGGCCTCGGCCCGGTGAAGCTCGAGGACATGCGTGAGTACATCCGCATCGTGCAGAGCCTCCTGGCCGGCGACACGCTCGAGTGGACGTTCGAGGGCAAGCGCCGGAAGATCCGGTTCCTGAACCCCGAGGTCGGTGCCGTGAACGTGACGGATCCGATCCCGCTGTTCATCTCCGCCCTCGGTCCGCGCGGCCGCAAGCTCACCGCCGAGCTCGGCGCGAGCTGGATCCAGGCGGCCGGCCACATGGGCGCCGCCCGCGCTGCGGTCGCCGACATGCAGGCGGCGTGGCGCGCGGCCGGCATCGATCCGGGCACCCGGGTGGCCATGGCCTTCACCGGCGGCTGCATGCTCGAGGAGGGCGAGGCGTTCGACTCGCCGCGTGCCCGGGCCCAGGCCGGCCCCCACGCCACCGTCGCGCTGCACAATCTGGTCGAGGCTGACGAGTTCGGCAACTTCGGGCGGGGGGTGCCGCCGGCGCTGACCCCGCTCGTCGAGCGCTATCGCGAGATCTACCGCGCCTACGAGCCGGCGGACGCGCGGTACTTGCAGAATCACCGCGGACATCTGATGTTTCTCCGCCCCGAGGAGCAGGAGGTGTGCACGGCCGAGCTGATCCGGAGCGTCACGTTCACGGGCACGCGCGCGGAGCTGCGCGACCGCATCCGGGAGCTCGGCGCCGCCGGCTACAATCACTTCGCCATCCGTATCGCGCACGGCCACCCCGAGATGCTGGAGGAGTGGGCCGAGGTGTTCGAGAAAGTCTAGGAGGCTCGCATGAAAGCTGCCGTGTTCCACGGACCGCAGAAGCCGCTGACCATCGAAAACGTCGACATCGACAAGCCGCTCGGGCGCGAGGTCCTGGTGCGGACCGTCGCCTCCGGCGTGTGTCATAGCGACCTGCACTTCGTCGACGGCTACTACCCGTTTCCCACGCCCGCCATCCTCGGCCACGAGGCAGCCGGGATCGTGGAGGCGGTGGGGCCGCAGGTGTCGGAGCTGAAGGCCGGCGATCACGTGATCGCGTGTCTGTCGGTCTTCTGCGGCCAGTGCGACTACTGCCTGACCGGCAAGACCTATCTCTGCCAGACGCGGCCGGTACGCAGCAAGGCCGAGCCGCCGAAGCTCTCGTGGAACGGCCAGCCCGTGAACCAGTTCGCCAACCTCTCCGCCTACGCGGAGCAGATGCTCGTCCACGAGAACGGGCTGGTGAAGATCGACGATCAGATGCCGCTGGACCGCGCGGCGCTGATCGGCTGCGGCGTGACCACCGGCGTGGGGGCCGTGCTCAACACCGCGCGGATCGAGCCGGGGACCACGGTGGCCGTCTTCGGCGCCGGCGGCGTCGGCCTGGCGGCCATCCAGGGCGCGCGGATCGCCGGCGCGCGGATGATCATCGCCGTCGACACCGTGGAGTCGAAGTTCGCCAAGGCCCGCGAGCTCGGCGCCACGCACACCGTGAACGCCAGGGCCGACGATCCGGTGAAGACGATCCGCGCCATGACCGGCGGCGGCGTCGACTACTCGTTCGAAGCCATCGGGCTCAAGGTCGCCGCCGAGCAGTGCTTCGACTGCATCCGGCCCGGCGGCACCGCCACCATCATCGGCATGATCCCGGTCGGCCAGAAGGTCGAGCTCGACGGCCCGATGTTCCTGCGCGAGAAGAAGATCCAGGGCTGCAGCATGGGCAGCAACCGCTTCAAGGTCGACATGCCGCGCTACATCGACTTCTACCGGCAGGGCCGCCTCAAGCTCGACGAGATGATCACCCGGCGCGGCAAGCTGGAGGACGTCAACGAAGCCTTCCGTGCCATGAAGGCCGGCGAGGTCGCCCGCACGGTTCTCATGTTCGATTAGGAGGAAGCAATGACCGTGGTTCGCTCCAAGGACGAGATTCCGGACGAGGCGTACCGGAAGATGGTGCTGACGCTGATGGACAAGCAGGCCAGCCGGGAGGTCGCCACCGCCGAGGTGTTCGGGCAGTGCGTGCTGTTCGCCCCGACGGTGGAGGACAAGATCCGCATCACGCGGTTCCAGCACGAAGAGCTCAAGCACTTCCAGCTGCTGGCGCGGATCATGTCCGAGCTCGGCGTGGACATGGACGCCTACGTGCGGGACCGCCAGCGGGCCGGCGCCCGCTTCACCGGCGACGAGGCCGACATGCAGATCCAGGACTGGATCGACGCCACGCTGTTCAACTTCATGATCGACCGCGCCGCCACCTTCCAGCTCACCGAGTACACGAAGGGCAGCTACCTGCCGCTGGCCCGCGCCAACGACGTCATCCTCAAGGAGGAAGAAGGCCACAAGAACTTCGGCGAGGCCTGCCTCGAAGAGATGTGCCGGGACGCGGCCACGCGCGCGGAGATCCAGCGGCGCTTCAAGAAATGGTTCGTGGCCTCGATGCGGATTTTTGGCCGCGCCGGCACCAAGGGCAACGAGTACTGCCTGCGCGTGGGGCTGAAGACGCGCGACAGCGGCGACGTGGCGGCGGCGTACATCGACAGCATCCGGCCGGTCATGGCCCGCTGCGGCCTGCGGTTCCCCGAGCGGGGCGAGCTGTCGCTCGAGCTGCCGCCCCAGGTCGATCTTCACGTGCCGGCGGCCGCGGTGGCATAGCCCGTGGACCTCGGGCTGAAGGGCAAGGTCGCGCTCGTCACCGGCGGCGCGCGCGACATCGGACGGGAGATCGCCGTGCAGCTGGCGGCGGAGGGCGCCACCGTCGCCGTCAATTATCTGAAGTCGAAGGCGGACGCCGACGCCACGGTGGCGGCCATCCGCCAGGCCGGCGGGCAGGCGACCGCCTACCCGGCGGACGTGGCCGATCACGAGGCGGTGACCGCCATGGTCGCCGCCATCGTCCGCGACGCGGGCGGCCTCGACGTGCTGGTCAACAACGCGGGGTTCCTCGAGTCGCGGCTCTTTCTGGAGACGAAGCCGGCGGAATGGCGGCGTCAGATCGACGTGGGCCTCTATGGCGTCCTCAACTGCTGTCACGCGGCGGCGCCGCGCATGGCCGAGCGCGGCGGCGGCCGGATCGTCAACATCGTGGGCGATTCGGCGCGGGTGGGGCAGCCGCGGCTGTCGATCACGGCGGCCTCGCGCGGCGGCGTCATCAGCCTCGGCAAGACGCTGGCGCGTGAGCTGGGGCGCTCCAACATCACGATCAACACGCTGGCGCTCGGCTACGTCGAGACCGCGCACTCCGACCAGGCGTGGCTCGACGCCAACCGCGACAAGATCCTGGCCTTCTATCCGATCCGCCGGCTGGGGCGCGCGGCCGACGTGGCACCGTTCGTCGCGTACCTCGCGTCCGCGCACGCGGGCTGGGTCACGGGCCAGACCATCAGCGTGAGCGGCGGCTACACGACCACCGGCTAGATCGCGCCCTCGCGGGCCAGCGTGGCGATGGCGGCGTCGTCGTAGCCGAGCTCTTTCAGGATCTCGTCCCGGTGCTGACCGAGCAGCGGCGAGGGCGTGATCGTCGTCGGAGACGACGAGAGCTTGATCGGGTTGCCGACGGTCACGTAGGTGCCGCGCACCGGATGCTCGACCTCGACGATCATCTCGCGCGCGCGGAGGTGCGGGTCGTCGAGGACCTCGCCGGTGTCGAGGCAGGCGCCGCACGGCACGCCGGCCCCGGCCAGGATCTTCGTCACTTCGTGCTTGCCGCGCTTCTCCGTCCACGCCTCGACGAGCGCGTTCACCTCGTCGCGCCGCTGCCATCGGGCCTCGGCCGTCTCGTAGCGCGGGTCGCCGACCAGGTCCTCGCGGCCGATGGCCCGGAGCAGCGGGTGCCACATCTGCTGCTGCACGAAGATGAACACGTAGTCGTTCGGACCGCCGGGGTGACAGCGGTACGTGGTGCCCGGCACGCCGGAGCCGAGCTGATTGCCGCTGCGCGCCATGGGCCGGCCGAGGCGTTGATGATCTCGGAGGCTCACGCGCAGCAGGTTGACGACGGCGTCCTGCATCGAGACCTCGACGCGCTGGCCCACCCCCGTCCGGTAGCGCTGCATCAGCGCGGCCAGGATGCCGATCACGCAGTGCATGCCGGTGCCCGAGTCGCCGATCGACGGCCACGCATAGGTCGGCGGACCGTCGGGAAAGCCGGTGACGCTCATGGCGCCGCCCATCGCCTGCGCGATCGGCTCGTAACTCTTGTAGTCCCGGTACGGTCCCGACGAGCCGAAGCCTTTGATGCTGGCGTACACCAGGCGCGGATTCAGCTCCCGCACGGCGGCGTCGTCGAACCCGAGACGCTCGATGACGCCGGGGCCGAAGTTCTCGAGCAGGACGTCGGCCGTGCGCAGCAGCGCCCGGAACACGTCCTTGCCGCGCTCGTGCTTGAGATTCAGCGTGAGGCTCCGCTTGTTGGCGTTGAAGGCGAGATAGAAGAGCGCGTCGGCGTCGGGCCGGTCTTTCAGCAGGTGACGCGCGGGGTCGCCCTTCCCCGGCTCTTCGACCTTGATGACGTCCGCGCCGAGCCACGCCAGCATCTGCCCGCAGGACGGCCCCGCCTGGTTGTTCGTGAGATCGATCACCCGGATGCCGGCCAGCGCCTCGCCCATCGACGGACCCCCTTTGGTCGCCCGAGTCTACGTTGGGCTAGAATCGGGCGCGAGAGGGAGGGCGCCATGCGCATGGTCACCCGTCAGGTCGGCCCCTGCTTCGCCGCCGAAGTCGACGGCATGGATCTCGCGCGACCGCTGTCCGAGGGCGAGGTGGCGGCCATCCACGCCGCGATGGACACGCACGCGGTGCTCGTCTTCCACGATCAGAAGCTCGACGACGAGCAGCAGCTGGCGTTCAGCCGCCGTCTCGGAGAGATCGAGCACGCCATCGGCACCAGCCTGCGCGGGCCGGACGAGCTCCGGCTGCCGACCACGTTTGCCGACGTGTCGAACCTCGACAAGCACCAGCAGGTGTTCGGCCGCGACGATCGGCGCCGGCTCTTCGGCCTCGGCAACCGCCTCTGGCACTCCGACAGCTCGTTCAAGGTGGTCCCGGCCAAGTACTCGCTGCTCCACGCGCGGAGCGTGCCGTCGAAGGGCGGCAACACCGAGTTCGCCGACATGCGCGCCGCCTACGAGGCGCTGGACGACGAGACGAGGAAGGAGATCGAGGACCTGGTCTGCGAGCACTCGCAGATCTTCTCGCGCCAGCAGCTGGGCTTCACCGACTTCACCGATGAGGAGCGCGAGCGGTTCCGGCCCGTGCGGCAGCGTCTCGTCCGCACCCATCCGTCGACCGGGCGCAAGTCGCTCTACCTCGCCTCGCACGCGGGCGGCATCGTCGGTTGGCCCGTGCCGGAGGCGCGCGCGTTCCTGCGCGACCTCGTCGAGCACGCCACCCAGCGGCAGTTCGTCTACGCCCACCGCTGGCGCGTCAACGACCTCGTCATGTGGGACAACCGCTCTACCATGCACCGCGCGCGGCCGTTCCCCGTCCACGAGCCGCGCGACATGCGCCGCACGACGCTGGTCGGCGATGGTCCGACGGTGGCGCAGGCCAGCTGAATGAGGCCGTGGGCGTCTACGATCAAGTCACGAAGGCCTTGCAAGACATCGTGGCTCCAGAGGTTCATGCGCTCCGGGGGGACATCCGCGTCCTGGACCAGCGATTCGCCGGGCTCGATCAGAAGATCGACGGTATCGACGCACGCCTCACCACGAAGCTCGACTCGCTGCGGGCGGAGCTCATCGCCGAGATCCGTCGGCTCGACGCGCGAATCGACGGTGTCGACCGCGAACTGCGGACGGCCATCGATATCCGCGAGCGCCTGGCCGCCCTCGAAGCCCACCGTACCGCCTGACAGGGTCCGGGCCTGACCGGCCCGATCTGGCTCAGCCGCCGGCGAAGACGGCCCGGGCCGCGTCCAGCGCGCGCTCGATCTGCGCGGCGCTGACGTCGAGGTGCGTCACGGCCCGGATGGTGCGCGGCCCCAGCGCCCCCACTCGGACGCCGCGCGCGAGGAGTCGTTCCACGGCGGCGGCCGCATCGAGCCGGCCCGTGAGCTCGAAGAACACGATGTTCGTCTCGACGGACTTCGGATCGAGCGCGATGCCGGGCAGCGCGGCCAGTCCTTCGGCGAGCCGGCGGGCGTTGGCATGATCGTCGGCGAGCCGCGCGACGTGGTGGCGGAGCGCATGGACGCCGCCGGCCGCGATGATGCCGGCCTGCCGCATCGCGCCGCCCATTTGCTGCTTCAGCCGCCACGCCTCCTCGATGAACCCGCGCGAGCCCGCGAGGGCGGCGCCGACCGGCGCCCCGAGGCCCTTGGTGAAGTCGATCCACGCGGAGTCGAACGGCGCCGCCCATTCGCGCGCGGCGACGCCGCTGGCGACGACCGCGTTCATCAGGCGCGCGCCGTCCAGGTGCGTGGCGAGCCGATGGCGGCGCGCTACCGCGGTCACCGCGTGCACCCGGTCCAGCGGCCAGATCGAGCCGCCGCCGAGATTGCTCGTCTGCTCGACCCACACCAGCCGGCTGCGTGGAAAGTGGCGGAAGTCGGGCCGGATGCCGGCCTCGAGCGTGGTGGCGTCGTACTGACCGCGGTCACCGTCGAGCGGGCGGACGTTGACGCCGGCGAGCGCGGCCGGGCCGCCGCTCTCGAAGTGGATGGGATGCGCGGTGCGATGCGCGAGCATCTCCTCGCCGGGGCGGCAGTGCACGCGCAGCGCGATCTCGTTGCACATCGTCCCCGACGGCAGGAAGACGGCCGCGTCCTTGCCGAGCAGCTCGGCCACCATCTCCTGGAGCAGATTCACCGTCGGATCCTCGTGCTTCTGCTCGTCGCCGACCTCGGCGTCGCACATGAAGCGGCGCATCTCGGGCGTGGGGCGGGTGACGGTGTCGCTGTAGAGATCGATGTCGATGGCCATCCCCGGATGCTACCCTGACGGCGCACTGCCGGGAAGGAGAGCCTCATGCGTGCCACCGTCATGCGCGATCGGAAGCTCCTCGTCGCCGACGTGCCGATCCCGGAGCCGGGGCCGGGCGAGGTCCTCGTGCGGACGCTCGCGTGCGGGATCTGCGGCTCCGACCTGCACGCGCTCCAGCACGCCGACGCCTTCGTGGCCACCGCGCGTCGCGCCGGCAACCCGCGGGTCATGGACCTGGCGCGTGACGTGGTGATGGGCCACGAGTTCTGCGCCGAGATCGTGGAGCACGGGCCGGGTACGAGCCGCGCGCTGCCGGTCGGCACCCGCGTCTGCTCGCGGCCCGTGCTGATGCGGGACACCGGGCCGCAGACGATCGGCTACTCGAACGACCATCCGGGCGGCTACGGCGAATTCATGCGGCTCAGCGAGGCGCTGTTGCTCGAGGTGCCGAGCGGACTGCCCACCGACCACGCCGCGCTCACCGAGCCGATGGCAGTAGGACTGCACGCGGTCCGCCGAGGCGGCGTGACGCCGGCGGACGCGCCGCTGGTCATCGGCTGCGGACCAGTCGGTCTCGCGGTGATCGCCGCGCTGCGCCTGCGCGACATCCGCCCGATCGTGGCCGCCGATTTCTCGCCGCGCCGCCGTGAGCTGGCCATCGCGCTCGGGGCTGACGTCGTCGTCGACCCCGCCTGCGTGTCGCCGTGGGTGCGCTGGCACGAAACGGCCGGGCCCCGGCCTGCCGTCGTGTTCGAGTGCGTCGGCGTCCGGGGGGTCCTGGATCAGCTGATGGCGGCGGCGCCGCGCAACGCCCGGATCGTCGTCGTCGGCGTCTGCATGGAGGCGGACGCCATCTACCCGATGCTCGGCATCGTGAAGGAGCTGAGCCTGCAGTTCGTGCTCGGCTACACCCAGGAGGAGTTTGCGGCGACGCTCGCGCACATCGTGGAGGGCCGCATCCCGGTCGCGCCGCTGATCACCGGCCACGTCGGCATCGACGGGGTCGCCGGCGCCTTCGAAGCTCTCGCGTCGCCCGAGCGGCACGCCAAGATCATCGTTCGCGCCGCCGGCTAGCCCAGCTTTCCGCGGACGCGCTCGGTGAAGACGCGAAGCTGCGCGTCCAGCTCCGCACCGTCGGCGGCGAGGAACTCGCAGACCAGATGCTCGACGCCGCATTCGCGTAGCTCGCCAAGCTGGTCCAGCAACGCCGCCGGCTCGCCGGCGAGGACGCGGCCGGCGTGTGCGGA
Organism: Candidatus Methylomirabilota bacterium; assembly: GCA_036556545.1. Lineage (GTDB taxonomy): Bacteria > Methylomirabilota > Methylomirabilia > Rokubacteriales > CSP1-6 > AR12. The sequence goes on along the minus strand of DATBJF010000078.1, from coordinate 8,078 downwards.
CTTCGGCGCGCGCTCGCCGGCGCCGAGCACCCGGACGTCGTTCCGGAGCGTGATGATGGGCGGCACGGCACGGCCCCGCGCGGCCGACTGGCGGGCCAGCTCCGCCTGTCCCGCGCGCAGCTCCTCCGGCGCGCGGTTGATCGGATGCCAGGCGGCGCCGAGCTCCACGGCGCGGCGCAGGGCCGCGCGGCTGTGGCCACCCACCCAGATCGGCGGGTGCGGCCTCTGGACGGGCTTGGGCTCGAAGACGACATCGCCGAACTGCGTGTAGCGGCCGGTGAAGGACGGCGAGGCGCTCGTCCACAGCTCCTGCATCGCGCGGAGATACTCGTCTGTCATCCGCCCGCGCTCGGCGAACGGCACGCCGAGCATCGCGCTTTCGGCGGCCACCCAGCCGGCGCCGATGCCGAGCACCACGCGACCGCCGCTCAGCGCGTCGAGTGAGGAGACCATCTTCGCGGTGACCACGGCGTTCCGATAGGGGACGATGAGGACGGTGGTGCCGAGCTGCACCCGTGTGGTGGCGCCGGCGACGACGCCGAGGGTGACGAGCGGATCGAAGATGGTCTCGCCGAAGTTCGGGATGTTGGCGCGCGGCACGACCACGTGGTCGCTCACCCACACGGAGTCGTAGCCCAGCTCCTCGGCCCGCGCCGCGGTGCCACGGATGATTTCCGGTGTCGCGAGATGCCGGCAGTTCGGCAGCCAGACGCCGAACTTCACGACCCCGCCTCGCCGCCGAGGAACGGCCGGCCCCACTGGTCCTCGTAGACGACGTCCTTGAGCGGCCCCCGGCCGACCGGGCCGAACTTCCCCATCGGATAGCCGATCGGGATGATCGCGTACGAGTGCACGCCGGGCGGCAGTCCCAGCGCCGCCTCCGCCTCCTTCTCGTGGAGGAGGTGACGCGTCGTCAGCGTGGCGCCGAGGCCGAGCGCGCGCGCGGCCAGCAGCATGTTCTGCACGGCGGGATAGACGGACGCCCCCGACCAGCGGGTCGGCGGGCCGGCTTCCTCGATGCATGCGACGATCCACACCGGCGCCTCGTGGAAGTGGTCGGTCAGGTACTCCACGGCGGCGTGCTGGCGGACGTAGGCGTCCTTGGTGACGCCGGGCGGCGGCGAGCTCTTCAGATAGCGCGGCCCGACCACCTCGTCGAACGCCTTCTTGTACCAGACCTGCACCTTCTTCTTGACCGCCTGGTCCTTCACCACGAGGAACCGCCAGCGCTGCGTGTTGCCGCCGTTCGGCGCGCAGATGCCCGCCTGGATGATCTTGCGGATCAGCGCATCCGGCACCGGATCGGGCTTGAGCCGCCGCATGGCGCGGGTCGTCCGGATGATCTCGAAGACGTCGGTGGTGTCGGGCATGCTCGTCCTCCCGGCCGGAAGCTTACCCCGGACCGCATGGATCGGCCTGGGGTAGGATGGGCGCCCGGAGGCGAGCATGGGTGAGCGCGAGCTGACGTACGGCGAGGCGGTGAAGGAAGCGATCGCCGAGGAGATGCGCCGGGATCCGCGCGTCTTCCTGATCGGCGAGGACGTGGCCGAGGCCGGGCATCCGTTCAAGACGCTGCTCGGGCTCGTCCAGGAGTTCGGGACCGAGCGCGTGATCGACACGCCGATCTCGGAGCCCGGCTACGCGGGCATCGGCGTCGGCTCCGCCATGACCGGCATGCGGCCGATCGTCGACGTGATGTTCGGCGACTTCATCACGCTCACGATGGATCAGATGGTCAACCAGGCCGCCAAGGCGCACTACATGTCCGGCGGCAAGATCAAGGTGCCGATCGTGTTCCGCACCACCCTCGGCGCCACGCGCCGCTCGGCCGCCCAGCACTCGCAGTCGCTGCACGCCTGGGTCAGCCACATCCCCGGATTGAAGGTGGCGCTGCCCTCGGGCCCCTACGAGGCCAAGGGGCTGATGAAGACGGCCATCCGCGACGACAGCCCGGTGGTGATCTTCGAGGACAAGATGATGTACCGGGTGAAGGGGCCGGTGCCGGCCGAGGATTACACGATTCCGTTCGGGGTGGCCGAGATCAAGCGACCGGGCCGCGACATCACCATCGTGGCCACGAGCAGCATGGTGGCCGTGGCCGAGGGCGCGGCGAAGATGCTCGACGAGATCGGCATCAGCGCCGAGGTCATCGACCCGCGCACGACGTGGCCGCTCGACAAGCAGGCGCTGATCGAGTCCGCCAGGAAGACGTCGCGCGCGATCGTCGTGGACGAGGGCTACGAGCGCTACGGCGTCACCGCCGAGATCGCGTCCGTGATCGCCGAAGGCGCGTTCTACCACCTCGACGCGCCGGTCAAGCGCATCGGCGCCATGGATGTTCCGGTGCCGTTCTCGCCGGTGCTCGAGGACCTGACGGTACCGACGGAGAAGTCGGTGCTCGAGGCGGCGAAGGCGCTCTGCCGGAAGGCCTGATGCCCGCGACCGTCATCATGCCCGCGCTCGAGCTGGCGCAGGAGACCGGCAAGGTCCTGCGCTGGCTGAAGTCCGCCGGCGACACGGTGGTCAAGGGCGAGCCCATCGTCGAGATCGAGACCGACAAGGTGACCGTCGAGGTGGAGGCGCCGGCGTCCGGCGTGCTGCGCGACGTCACCGCGCGCGAAGGCGACGTGGTGGCCGTCGGCAAGACGATCGCGCTGATCTTCGCCGCCGGCGAGGCGCCCGGTGAAGGCGGCGCGAAAGCCTCGCCGCTCGCGCGCAAGCTCGCGGCGGAGCACGGCGTGGACCTCGCCCGCGTGCACACGTCGAGCGGCCGGATCGAGAAGGCCGACGTCCTGGCGCACGTCGAGCGTCGTTCGGCAGCCGGCGACGGTGTGGCCGTCCGTCTGCTGGCGGCGTCCCCGAAGGCGCGACGCCTGGCCGCCGAGCGCGGGGTCGATCTCGCGGCCGTCAAAGGCTCCGGCCCGGGCGGGGCGGTGCTCGTCGGCGATGTTCCGGCGGCGCGCGCGGCCACCGGACCGACGCTCGGCAATGTCTGGCGCATCATGGCCGAGCGCATGACGGCGAGCTGGACGACGGCGCCGCACTTCTATCTGGTGCGCGAGGTCGACGTCAGCGGTGTCAAGACCTGGCGCGAGCGAGCGAGCTCGCAGAGCGGCGCGCGCATCACCTATACCGATGTCCTGGTGCGGCTCGTGGCGGCCGCCCTCGTGCGGCATCCGCGGGTGAACGTGGCGTGGAAGGACGGCGCGATCTTTCAGCACGGCGGCGTCGACATCGGCCTGGCCGTGGCCATCGAGGACGGCCTCGTCGTTCCCGTCCTCCGTGGCGCCGACGCGCTCACGCTGGCCGAGATCGCCGCGCGGCGCGAGGACCTCGTCGGCCGCGCGCAGACGGGGAAGCTGCGCCCGGCCGACATCCAGGGCGGCGGCTTCACCATCAGCAATCTCGGGATGTACGGCGTCGACGCCTTCAACGCGATCGTCAATCCGCCCCAGGCGGCCATCCTCGCCGTCGGTCGCATCGTCGACCGCGCCGTGGTCGTCGACGGTCAGGTGGCCGTGAGACCCACGCTGGTGCTCACGCTCTCGTGCGACCACCGCGCGCTCGACGGCGCGCGGGCCGCGCAGTTCCTCGGCACTCTGGCCGACCTCGTCGAGGAGCCGCTCGCGCTCCTCGCCTGAGGCTCAGAGGTCCTTCACCAGCGTGTAGTGCTTGTGACCGGTGGGAAAGTCGTCGACGGCGGCGACCACCCTGTACCCGAGACGTTGATAGAGCAGCGGCGCCTGGAAGCTGTAGGTATCGAGCGTCGCCCGCCTGCAGCCCCGCGCTACGGCCTCCTGCTCGGCGGCCTTCAGCAGCCCCTGGCCGTGGCCCTTGCGCCGTACATCCGCCCGGACCCACAGCGTGTTGACCTTCAGCCAGCCGGCCCATGTCCATCCGCTGAGCCCGGCCATGACCCGTCCGTCGGCGTCGCGCACGAAGATGTTCAGCCGGCGCCCGTCGTCACGGCCCGTCTGCTCGACGTTGTAGTCGTACAGTCCGTCTTCCAGGACGCGCAGATCCTGGCGGCTCGACTTGTCCTCGATCACGTACTCGTACGGCATGGCGGGCCTCCATCGAGGACGAAGGCCGAGGCCGGCGGCCACGCGCCGCCGGCCTCGGCCCTCGCCGCTATTTCTTCTGCCAGTAGTGTTTCACCGCGATGTCCATGGGCGGCGTCATCCGCTGGGCATGGGCCACCGTCTTTCGCGCGTACTCGCGCTGCGCATTGAGCACCTTGGCGAAGAACGGATTCTTTTGCGATTCACCCTCGAAGGCCTTGTCGATGCCTTCCAGCTCGGCCCGCAGCACCTCGTCCGGCGTGCGAACGATCTGGACCCCGTGCTTGGTCGCCAGCTCTTCCGCCGCCTTGCTGTCCTGATCGACCGTGTAGGCGGCGAGGCGTGTGACCTCGGCCATCGTCGCGTACTTCACGATCGCCTGGAGGTCGGGCGGCAGCTCCGCCCACTTCTTGCGGTTGACGATCAGCTCGTGGAACGTGGGCGGCTGACGGAAGCTCGGCATGTAGTAGTACTTCGCTGCCTGCTGGAATCCCATGACGATGTCCCGGCTCGGGATCGCCCACTCGGCGCCGTCGATGACGCCCCGCTCCAGCGAAGGTACGATGTCGCCGCCGGCCATGCCGACCGTGCTGATGCCCATCCGCTTGAACATCTCGAGCCCGATGCCCGACGAGCGGAACTTCAGCTTGCGCAGGTCGTCCAGATTGTTCATCGGCCGCTTCAGCCAGCCGAACGCTTCCCAGAACGGCTGGATGGTCGTGAAGTGCGCCACCACGTCCATCTTCAGCTCTTTCTGCAGCAGCTCGTTGTACAGCTCCTGCCCGCCGCCGGAGAAGAGCCAGGCCGTGAACTCGTTCTGGCCCATGCCGAACGGACCGCCGAGCGGCGAGCCGAACAGCCCGGCCGCGGAGTTCTTGCCGGCCCACAGACCCGGCCACGTGAGCCCGCCGTCGAGGGCGCCGCGGTTCACGGCGTCGAGCACCTCGAAGAAGCCCACCACCGCGCCCACCGGCAGCGGCTCGATCTTCAGGCGGCCGCCCGACATCTGCTCGATCGACTTGGCGATCTCCAGCAGCGAGCGGTGCGGATAGTCCGTGATCGGGAACGAGCTCTGCACCTTCCACGTGAAGGTGCGCGACTGCGCCGGCGCGGGCGGCGCCGCCAGCGATGCGAGGAGAGCGACGACGATGACCACCATCACGGCCGTGACCAGCCACGTGCGCTGCTTCATCTCTGCCTCCTTTTGCGGGTGCGAGCGGGGACGTCCTGTCGGTGCTGGCGCATATCCTAGTCGCGGGCGGTCGGTTCGTCGATGAGGGGGGCGGCGACTACGTGGCCACGGAGGCAGCGCGGCGGTAGCATCGGGCGGCGTTGTCCCAGAGGAGCTTGCGCCGGGCGTCCTCGGAGATCGAGGTCCAGCCGAGGAACGCGTCCACCGACTTCGGGAACCAGCTCTCCGAGTGCGGATAGTCGGTGGCGAACATGAAGGTGTCCTCGCCGAGCGCCTCGATGGCGTGGCGCAGCGACTGCTCGCCCTCGTGGAGCTGGATGCTCTGGAAGTACCGTGGGCCGCGGATGTAGTCGCCCGGCCGCCGCGCGAGCGCCGGCAGGGCGTGGCGCGACATCTCGGCCATCTCGTCGAGCCGGGACGCCCAGAACGCCAGCCAGCCGTGTCCGCATTCGAGCGCGGTGAGGCGAAGGTCGGGATACCGATCGAGCACGCCGGCGCCGATGATGGCGCCGATGTTGCGCTGGGCGTTCCAGACGTGACCGGCCGCGCGCTGGAGAAACACGCTGCCCCACGTGTCCCAGGCGCCGGGCGGATAGGGAACGGTCATCGTGAAGGAGTGGATCACGACGGTGAGGTCGTGCGCCTGCGCCGCGGACCAGATCGGCTCCCAGTCCGGATCGTCCAGCGATAGCGCCGGCGGGCAGATCGGGAAGATGCCGACCGGCCACGCCTCGCGGCTGCACCGCTCGATCTCGGCCACCGACCCGTCGGCGTCGCGGGCGGAGACGAGGATCAAGCTCGTCAGCCGATCGGGATAGGCCCCGCAGTAGTCGCCGACGAAGCGGTGGTACGCCTGGTACATCGCCTGCTCCAGCGCGACGTCGTCCACGTCGCAGAAGCCCGGCACGCTGCCCGAGGGGAGGACCATGTTGACGTCGACGCCTTCGAGGTCCATGTCCTTGACGCGCGCGTGCGGATCGAAGCTCACCCGCTCGTCCGGAAACGGCGGCCCCTTCCAGCGGACGTCCCAGGGCGTGCCGCCATCCTTCGGCCCGCGGCTCGCCGCCGACGGCGCCGTCACGCGCTCGCGCGAGCCGAGACGGCGGTCGAGCGCCGGGACGCGGCCGATCCGGTAGCGCGACATGCCCGCCTTGGCCGGTGCGCGCTGGACGACGGGACCGAGCGCGGCCAGGCGCCGGCGATCGGCGGCGGCGAGATACTGCTCGATGGGCTCGGCCGGCTCGATGATGTGCGTGTCGGCGTCGAAGATGCGATAGCCGCCACGGGCCATCGACGGCTCAGCCCTTGCGGAGCTTCGGATCGAGCGCGTCGCGCAGCGAGTCGCCGAAGAGATTGAAGCCGAAGACGCCGAGGCTGATGGCGATGCCCGGGAAGAGCGGCAGCCACGGCGCCTTCTCGGCGTACGAGAGCGCCGAGCCCGAGAGCATCAGCCCCCACGACGGCGTCGGCTCGGCTGCCCCGAGCCCAAGGTAGCTGAGCGCCGCCTCGGCGAGGATGGCGCCGCCGAGCTGCGCCGTGAGCATGATGATGTAGGGCGCCACCACGTTGGGCACGATGTGACGCAACACGATCCGCCACCGCGGCGCGCCCAGGGCGCTCACCGCCTCGACGTAGACGTTCTCCTTCACCGACAGCGCCGTCGCCCGGACCACCCGCGCCGCGCGCGGGATGATCGGGATGGCGATCGCGATCACGACGTTCTGGACGGCGGGCCCGAGGATGGAGGCGATGGCGAGCGCCAGGATCAGCTGCGGGAACGCGAGCAGGATGTCCATCAGCCGCTCGAGCAGCAGATCGACCTTCCCGCCCAGATAGGCGCTGATTACGCCGAGCAAGCCGCCGACGGTGCAGCCGATGAACGAGGCGGTGAAGCCGACGAACAGCGCGATCCGCGCCCCGTAGATGAGCCGGCTCATCAGATCGCGGCCGAACTCGTCGGTGCCGAGCCAGTGCTCCGCGCTCGGCCGGGCGAACTGCAGCGCGTAGTTCGCGTGGTAGGCATCGTACGGGGCCAGCAGGCGCGCCAGCGCCGCCACCACGATCATGACGAGGATGATGAGGGCACCGGCGGCCCCGAGCGGCTTCGTGCGGATGAACTTGACGACCTCGTCCGCCAGCGTGAGCTGCGGGGCCAGGGTGGCGCTGGCCGTGGTGTGCGCGACCTCGACGTGCGTTGCCATGGCTCACCGGTACCGGATGCGCGGGTCGAACCACGCGTAGGTGAGGTCGACGAGCAGGTTCACGACCACGAAGCCGAAGGCGATGAGGAACACGAGCGCCTGCACCACCGGGTAGTCGCGATGGGCGACGGCGTCGACGACGAAGCGGCCGATGCCGTTCAGCGTGAACACCGTCTCGGTGACGACGAGGCCGCCGATGAGGAACGCGAACTCGGTGCCGATCAGCGTGATGACCGGCAGCATGGCGTTCTTGAGGGCGTGACGGATGACGACGGCCCGCTCACGGAGGCCCTTGGCCCACGCCGTGCGGATGTAGTCCTCGCGCAGCACCTCGAGGACCGTGGAGCGCGTCATGCGCGTGGTCACCGCGGAGAAGCGATAGCCGACGGTCACCACCGGCCACACCATCATCTGGAAGTTCGCCCACGGATCGACCCAGGGCGGCGTGAACTCGAGCGGCGGCCCCCAGCCGAAGAAGATCACGAGGCTCAGGATCGTCAGGATCCCCACCCAGAAGCCGGGAATCGCGAGGCCGCCGATGCTGAACACGCGGACCACGTAGTCCACCCACGTGTCCTGGCGGACCGCCGCCAGCATGCCGAGCGGGATGGCGATGATCACGGA
>DATBJF010000077.1:0-2688 GCA_036556545.1 Candidatus Methylomirabilota bacterium | reverse complement strand
GTGGTCGCGGAACGTGTTCCAGGTCAGCTCGCTGATGAGCCGGTGGTCCTGGTGCAGGTCGTGTCGGTAGTGGGTGAAGATCACGTCCGGCGCGACCTGCGGCTTCAAGGCCTCGAAGTATTCCTTGATGGCCGCCGCCTGTGGCGGAAAGAAGCCGTCCCGGAACCGCTCGGTGCGGATGTCCGCGGACTTCGCGCCCGCCAGCAGCGCCTCGGCGCTCGCACGCGCCTCGCGCTCCCGCCGTCCGTCGCCGCTGAAGACGATCCAGGTGACCTCGATCGGTCGCTCGCCCTCGGTGAGCTGCAGGAGGGTGCCGCCGCAGCCGATCTCGAGGTCGTCGCTGTGGGCGCCGAGACACAGCACGCGCTCGACGCCGGGCTGCAGGCGGATCCCGAGCATCCCGCGGCTAGACCCGCCGGCGCGGGGCGCGCCGCGGCGCGCCGTCGCCGTTCTGCCACAGCGTCCACGGCGTCTCGCCCTTGGCCGCCATGTCGTCGAACACCATCTTGTCCTTGAGCGTGTCCATGCACTGCCAGAACCCGGTGTGGCGCTGGGCGTACAGGGCCTGCTTGCCGACCAGCCGCCGGAAGGTCTCCGCGGCCAGCTCGTCGCCCTGATGGATGAAGTCGAAGATCTCGCGGCGCAGGACGAAGTAGCCGCCGTTGATCCAGACGTCCGAGCTCTTCATGTCCCGGATGTCCGCCACGTAGTCGTTCGGGCCCAGCGAGACCATGTGGAAGCTGTAGTAGCTCGGGCGGACGGCGATGAAGCCGGCCACGGCCGCGCTCTGGCGCTTGAAGTTCTCGATGTAGGCGTTCAGGTCCAGGTCGGACAGGCCGTCGGCGTAGTTGGCGAGGAACATCTCGTCGTCGTCCAGGTAGGGCTCGACGGCCTTCAGACGCTCGGCGATGTTGGCCTGCAGCCCGGTGTCGGCGAAGGTGATCTTCCAGTCGTCGATGTCCCGCTTGAACAGCTGCACGTCGCGGCCGCCGCGCGCGAACACGAAATCGTTCGACAGGCACTCGTCGTAGTTCAGGAAGAACTGCTTGATGAGGTCGCCGCGGTAGCCCAGGCAGAGGATGAACTCGTTGTGGCCGAAGTGCGCGTAGTAGCGCATGAGGTGCCACAGGATCGGCCGCGAGCCGATGCACACCATCGGCTTGGGAATCGTCTCGGAGTGCTCGCGCAGCCGGGTGCCGAAGCCGCCGCAGAACAGCACGACCTTCATGCCGGTGCTCCCGCGGCCGCGTCGCTCACAGTCGCGCCGCCGCCCGCCGGCTGCGGAGCACGCAGTCGTGGGTCATCAGGTATTTCCACTCGGAGTAGCGGCCGACGCGCGAGACGCCCATGCTGTCCAGGAACCCGTTGACGACTTCCAGCGCCGGGCGACGGTTGTGGTCGAAGATGACCTGGCCCCAGGGGATGAAGCGGATCTGGCTGTAGGCGATCGCCTCGGGGCCCTCGAGCAGGCCCATCTCGACCAGCTCGGCCAGGACCCGCCGCTTCACGTCCTCGCGGTCCTCGGGCAGCGGCCGGTACGCGGAGCCGTAGACTTCCACCGAGATGCCGGTGCAGCCGGCGGGCGCGTTGTGCGGCGAGAAGTGCTCCATCGTGCTGATGCGCGTGGAGAGCTTGTCCTCGTCGTACACGTAGATCCACGTGTTGCTGTGCTTGGCCGGATGACGGACGGCCACGTCGACCAGGTAGATGTTCGAGGCGCGGAGCAGGCCGGCGGCCTCGTGGACCTCGGGCGGCGCGTCCTCCGAGCACCGGATCAGCGTCGGCAGCGGGATGGTGGACACCAGCGTGTCGTAGTCGATCTCGCTGCCGTCGGTGAAGCCGAGCTGGCGCTCGCTGAAGTTGATCCACTCCATGGTCTTGCCGTAGTGGACGCGGGCGCCGTCGCTGAGCTTGCGGCAGAACGACAGGTATCCGCCGCGGGCGGGATAGCGCGACTTCTGCACCCAGTACGTGTTGCGGGTGAGCGGCCCCTTGGCGCCCTGGACGACGTCCTCGATCTTCGGGTAGTAGACGCGGGCGCCGATCCAGTCCGTGCCGAGGTTCTTGGGCTCCGTCGTCCAGTACTTGCGCGTGTAGGCGGCGGGGAACGTCTCGGCGAAGACCTTGCCGAACGCCTGCTCGATCCAGTCCTGGTAGTCCACGGGCTTCGTCTGCGGCGTCGAGCGCGCCTCGAGGAAGCTCTGCAGGCACTGCGAGCGCAGCGGCTCCGGGATCTGGTGCAGGTTCGACTGGGCGGGATGATCGATCCAGTGGCCGCGGAAGTAGTTCGCCGCCTTCGCATCGAACTCGACGAAGTCGCCGTCGACGCTCTCGGCGAACAGGTTTCGCACGTACTCGTTGCCGGTGAAGAGGACGTGCGGGCCCTCGTCCCACGTGAAGCCGTCCCGCTGGATGCTGTGGATGTGGCCGCCCGAGTACGCCCGGGCCTCGTAGATGTTGCACCGGTCGTGCCCGGCGTGATACGACACGCCGAGCCCGGACAGGCCCGCGCCCAGGACAGTGATCTGGCTCATTCGGTTTCCCTCACGCGCTGTCTCGTCTGTTCCGCACGCGAGAGCCTACCGCCGCGGGCGGCAACGGGGAAATAGCCCGTTCGGTATAGGCACCGGCTATATCGTTGGTCATATTGCGCGCCGGCCGGGGCGCCCCTAAAGTCGGGGCCTGTCG
>DATBJF010000076.1:0-16266 GCA_036556545.1 Candidatus Methylomirabilota bacterium | reverse complement strand
CGCTGGGGGGTGTGGGGGGCCATTTCGAGGCCCCCCACGACGACAGATGATCCCGCCCGGCTACATCCTCGTCCGGCCGGAGACGCTCGCCGGTCTGCAGAAAGCCGTGGAGGCCGCGCTCGGCCCGGCCGCGGCGGAGTGCGTCGCCGCGGGTGGGCGCGCCGGCGGCGAGCGCGCCACGGCGGCCCTCGCGGGCGCGCCGCCGGAGCGCGTCGAGCAACTGCTCGCGCAGGGCGCGGCCATCGGGTGGGGACGCTTTCGCCTGGAGCGCCTCACCGCGACATCGCTGGCCGTGACCGTCGCCGACTCGCCCTTCGCCCGCGCGTACGGGGGCGCCACCGCGCCGGTCTGTCACCTGACCCGCGGCGTGCTCGAGACGCTCGCCTCGCGGGTGCTGGAGCGGCACGTCAGAGTGACCGAGACGGCGTGCGCGGCGGCCGGCGCCGCCCGGTGCCGCTTCGAGACGGTGGACGCGTGACGACGGCGACGCTCGTCCACGTGGTCGTCTCCGGCCTCGCCACCGGCTCGATCTACGCGCTGATGGCGCTGTCGCTCGTGATCATCTACAACGCCACCCGGACGCTGAACTTCGCTCAGGGCGAGATGCTGATGGTGTCCACGTTCATCGGCTGGGCCGCCCACCGCGTGTTCGGCCTGCCGCTCCTGCTCACGCTGGTGGTGGCCGTCGTCGCGGCCGGCCTCATGGCCTGGCTCCTCGAGCGCATCGTCATCCGCCGGTCGATCGGCGCCACCCACTGGGACGTGCTCATCATCACGCTCGGGCTCTCGCTCGTGCTGCGCGCCGCGGCGGGCGTGGTCTGGACGCACGACGAGTTTCCGTTCCCCTCGTTCTTCGGCACGCAACCGATCGCGCTGGGCGCCGTGCGGCTGACGCCCGTGTCGGTCGGCATCATCGCCGCCTCGCTGGCGCTGATGGCCGGCCTCTACGCGCTGTTCACGTGGACCAGGCTCGGCCGCGCGATGCGCGCGGTGGCCCAGAACCAGCGCGCCGCGCGGCTCATGGGCATCAGCGTCGAGCGGGTGTACTCGCGGGCGTGGGTGCTGGCGGCGATGGTGGGCGCGGTGGCCGGCGTGCTGGTGGCGCCGGTGATCTTCCTGTCCTCGAAGATGGGCCTGATCGTGATCAACGGCTTCACGGCCGCCGTCATCGGCGGCTTCGGGTCGATGCCGGGCGCCGTGGTGGGCGGCATGCTGCTCGGCGTGATCGAGAATCTCGCGCCGCTCTATCTGCCCTCGGGCATCCGCTACTCGGTGCCGTTCCTCGTGCTGATCGCCATCCTTCTCGTGCGTCCGGCCGGCCTGCTGGGTCGGGTCGAGCAGAGAAAAGTGTGACGCGGGGCCGTCTGGCGCTGGTCGTCCTGCTGCTGGCCGCGCTCGCGCTGTGGCCGTGGGTGGCGCCCCGCTACTTCGTGTTCCTGGCGAGCCTGATCCTCGTCAACGCGATCGTGGCCATCGGCTTGAACTTGCTCTCCGGCTATACCAACCAGCTCTCGTTCGGCCACGCGGGCTTCCTCGCCATCGGCGCCTACACGGCGGCCGTGCTGACGCTGCGCGCGCCCGGTCTGCCGGTGATCGTCACGCTGCTGCTCGCCGGCCTCCTCACGGCCGCCGTCGGGCTCGCCTTCGGCGTGCCGTGCCTGCGCCTCGGGGGCCTCTATCTGACGATGGCGACCCTGGCGTTCGGTTTCGTGATCACGGAGGCCATCCTCAACCTCGACACCCTCACCCGGGGCGCCGACGGACTGCGCGTGCCGGCGGCGCGTCTGGGCGCTCTCGCGCTGTCGACCGACACCGCGCGCTATTACCTGGTCGCGGCCGTGGCCGCCGTGATGGTGGCGGCGGCCGTGAACCTCGTGCGGACGCGGACCGGGCGGGCGTTCCTGGCCATCCGGGAGAGCGAGATCGCCGCCCAGGCCAGCGGCGTGCCGGTGGCCGCGTACCGGGCGCTCGCCTTCGGGATCTCCGCGTTCTACACGGGCGTGGCCGGTGGTCTCTTCGCCTTCGTGGTCGGGTTCCTGTCTCCGGACGCCTTCGACGTGTTCCTCTCCGTCGACTTCGTGGTGATGATCATCGTGGGCGGGCTCGGCTCGGTGCCGGGCTCCATCATCGGGGCCACCGTCGTCACGCTGCTGCACGACGGGCTGGCCACGTTCCAGAACTACCGGCCGCTCATCTTCGGCGCCCTCCTCATCGCCTGCATGCTGTTCATGCCGGGCGGCGTGGCGCGAGCGCTGAGTCGCGTCGCGCGCCGGTGAAGGAGATCGTCATGCGCTTCGTCGTGTCGCTCGCCGGCCTCGCCCTCGCCCTCGTGGCTGCGCTGCCGGTGGCCGCCCAGCAGGGCGTCACCGATACGGAGATCGTGCTCGGCTGCTCGAACTCGTTTTCGGGCCCGCTCGCCTACACCGGCGAGCAGGCCACGCGCTTCGGCGTCGATCTCTACTTCAAGGTCATCAACGACGCCGGCGGCATCAACGGCCGCAAGGTGCGCACTGTCTACTACGACGACGGCTACAAGCCGCAGGAAGCCGTGGCCAACACCCGCAAGCTGGTCGAGCAGGACAAGATCTTCGCGGTGATCGCGCCGCAGGGAACGCCGCCGGTCATGGCCACCCTCGAGTACCTGGAGGAGAACCGCGTGCCGCTGCTGTTCCCGTTCCAGGGCTCGCCGGTGATCCGCGGCAAGAAGTACGTGTTCAGCGGGATGACGCTCTACGACCGGCAGTCCCGTATGATGGTCGACTATCTGGTCCGGCAGCGGAAGCTCAAGAGCTTCGGCGTCCTCTACCAGGACGACGACTACGGCAAGAGCTTCCTGACCGCCTTCGAGAAAGACCTCGCGCGTCACAATCTCAAGCTGACGGCGACGGAGTCGGTGAAGCGCGGCGTCACCGACGTCAGCGCGCAGATCGCCAAGCTGCGCGCCGCCGCGCCGCAGGCCGTCTTCCTCGTGCTCACGCCCGGCCCCGGCGCCCAGGCCCTGAAGGAGCGCCAGAAGATCGGCTGGACGGACACCGTGATGGTCTCCTCGGGGCCGCTGACCGACGAGAAGTATCTCGCGCTCGCGGGTGATGCCGCCGAGGGCGTCGAGGGGCTATCGCTGTGGCCCGATCCGTTGACCTCGGAGCTGTCGGGCATGAAGGCCTACCGGGCCGCCATGCAGAAGTACTTCGGCAACAACGAGCCGAACCGCTACTCGCTCTCGGGATACTTCGCGGCCATGCTCTTCACCGAGGGCGCGAAACGCGCCGGCAAGAACCTCACGCGCGAGTCGCTGATCACCGCGCTGGAAGGGGTCAGCGGATTCCAGAGCGGCATCCTGCCGCCGGTCACCATCGGCGCCGATCACGAGACGCAGCGGCAGGGCTTCTGGGTGCGCGTCGAGAAGGGACGGTTCAAACAGCTCACGGACTGGCTCACGTCGGAGTAGGGGTGGGGCTGCTCGGCGTCGAGGATCTGTCGATCGCCTTCGGCGGCCTCGCCGCGCTCAGCGGCGTGAGCTTCGAGGCCACCGACGGCGAGATCCTCGCGCTGATCGGCCCCAACGGCGCCGGCAAGTCGACCGTCTTCAACGTCGTGACCGGCCTCTATCGCCCGTCGGCCGGGCGGGTGACCTTCGACGCCGTCGATCTGCTGGGGCTGGCGCCCCACGAGATCGCGCGGCACGGCGTCGCGCGGACGTTCCAGAACACCGAGATCTTCAAGCCGCTCAGCGTCCTCGACAACGTGCTCGTCGGCGAGCACCGCCGCCTGCGGGCGGGGCCGCTGGCCGCGCTCGCCTGGCTGCCGCGGGTGGCGGCCGAGGAGCGCGAGGCCCGGTCTCGCGCGCGCGCCCTGCTGGCACGCCTCGGCCTGGAGGACGTCGCCGACGTCGAGGCGGGCAGCCTGCCGCTGGGACGGCAGAAACGGCTGGAGATGGCGCGCGCGCTCGCGACCGGCCCTCGCTGCCTCCTGCTCGACGAGCCGGCGGGGGGACTGAATCCCACCGAGACACGCGCCCTCATGGAGCTCATCGTGCGCCTGCGAGACGAGCTCCGGCTGACCATCGTGGTGGTCGAGCACGACATGGATCTGGTCATGTCGATCTCCGATCGCGTGGTGGTGCTGCACCACGGCAAGAAGATCGCGGAGGGCAAGCCGCGCGAGGTCGCCGGCGACCCCGCCGTGATCGACGCCTACCTGGGCGGGACCGACGACTGATGCTGGAAGTCGAGGCGCTCAGCGTCGCGTACGGGCAGCGGCGTGCCCTCGACGACGTGTCGCTGCGTGTGGGCGAGGGCGAGATCGTCACCCTGCTCGGCGCCAACGGCAGCGGCAAGTCCACGATGCTGCGCACCATCTCGGGGCTCGTGCGCCCGCAGCGCGGCCGCGTCGTCTTCCGCGGCCAGGACGTCGCGCGCTGGAGCGCCGACCGCATCGTGGCGGCCGGCATCGGACACGTCCCGGAGGGGCGGGAGATCTTCGTCGACTTCAGCGTGCGCGAGAACCTCCTTGCCGGCGCTCATCTCGTGGCGCGCCGCGAGGTGGAGGCGCGGCTGGAAGCGGCGTGGGCGCTGTTCCCGGCGCTCCGCGAGCGGCGGGCGCAGCGCGCGGGGACCCTGTCGGGCGGCGAGCAGCAGATGCTGGCGATCGCCCGCGCGCTGATGACGCGGCCCCGCCTGCTGCTGCTCGACGAGCCGTCGCTCGGGCTGGCGCCGCGGCTCACGCGCGAGATCTTCCGCGTGATCGAGCGCATCAATGCCGGCGGCGTGACCGTGCTGCTCGTGGAGCAGAACGCGCGGCGCGCGCTGGCGGTGGCGGCGCGGGGCTACGTCCTCGAGACGGGGCGGGTGGCCCTGGCCGGGCCGAGCGGCGAGCTCGTCAACGATCCGCGCGTCCGGGCGGCCTACCTCGGCCTGGCCGAGGCGAAGCCGCGATGACGGCGCCGATGTTCCAGCCCCGGCTGGAATCCCTCGAGCGCGGCGCGCTGGAGCGGCTGCAGCTCGAACGAGCCCGCGCGTCGCTCGAGCGCGTGCGGCGCCAGCCGGCCTGGGCCAAGCGCCTGCACGGCGTGCGCGCCGGCGACATCGGCTCCGTGGACGACTGGGCCCGGCTGCCGTTCCTCACCAAGGTCGATCTGCGGGACGCCTACCCGCTCGGCCTCGCGGGCGGCGCGGGCTATCGGCGCGTCCACATGTCGAGCGGCACCACCGGCAATCCAATCGTGAACCCGTACACGGCCGCCGACGTGGCGCAGTGGGGCGAGGTGATGGCGCGCTGCTACGTGGCGGCCGGCGTCAGCCGCGACGATGTCATCCACATCAGTCCGTCGTTCGGGCTCTTCACCGGCGGCTTCGGCTTTCACTACGGGGCCGAGCAGCTCGGCGCGATGGTGATCCCGGCCGGTGCCGGCCGCACGTCGCTGCAGCTCCGGCTGATGCGCGACCTGCGCGCGACGGTGCTGACCGCCATCGCGACCTACCCGCTCCGGCTGCTCGAGGTCGCGCGCGAGGAGCATTTCGACCTGTCGACGCTCGCCTTGCGCGTGGGCATCTTCGGCTCCGAGATGTGGTCAGACGAGCTGCGCGCCCGCATCGAGCGCGAGCTGGCAATCCGCACCTTCGACATCATCGGCATGACGGAGACCGGTGGACCGGGGCTCGGCATCGACTGCGCGGCCCGCGACGGCATCCACGTCTGGGAGGACCACTACCTCGTCGAGATCGTCGATCCCGCCGGCGGCGCCGTTCGCGCCGACGGGGTCGAGGGCGAGCTGGTGGTGTCGACGCTGACGCGCGAGGGTCTTCCGCTCGTCCGGTATCGCACTCACGACGTGACCCGTGTGCTGTCGCGCGAGCCCTGTTCGTGCGGCCGCACGTCGCTGCGCCTGGACCGGCTGCGTGGCCGCACCGACGACATGGTCATCTGCAAGGGCGTGAACTTCTATCCGCAGCAGGTGGAGCGCCTCGTGCTCCGTCACGCCGGCATCGGTCCCGAGTATCAGATCGTGCTCGAGGAGGGCGAGCGCGTGACGGTGGTGGTCGAGGCGGAGGCGGGCGGCGAACCGGCGATGGCGGCGCGGATCCGGCGCGATCTCCACGAAGCGCTGGCGCTCAGCCCCGACGTCCGCCTCTGCGCGCCCGGCACCATCGAGCGGCCGCAGGGCAAGGCCGTCCGCGTGATCGATCGCCGGATCACGCGATGACTCGCGCGCTCGACGGGCTCACCGTGCTGTCGCTGGAGCAGGCGACGACGCTGCCGTTCCTGACGTACCGGCTCGCCTGCGACGGCGCGCGCGTCATCCGCGTCGAGAACCGTGCGAGGCCGGATCCCAATCGCTTCGTCGGGCGCGACCTGCTCGGCGAGCCCGACATGCGCGCCTACTTCCTGCCGAACAACTGCGGCAAGGAGGCGATCACCCTGAATCTCGGCGATGCTGCCGGCCGCGCGCTGCTGCTCGAGCTGATCCGGCGTCTGCCCGTCGACGTCTTCGCCACGAACCAGCGGCCGCGCAGCTATGCCCGCCTGGGGATCGACGCCGACACGCTGAGGGCCGCGCGCCCCGCGCTGATCTGGCTCGGCATCAGCGGCTTCGGCCCGGAGCACGACGAGGCCGCCTACGATCCCATACTGCAGGCGCGCTCCGGGTTCATGGCGCTCACCGGCGAGCCCGAGGGCCCGCCGACCCCGTTCGGGCTGCCGATGGTGGACCTCGGCGCCGCCGAGCACGCCTACGGCGAGGTCATGAAGGCGCTCTACCGGCGCGCGCGCACGGGCGAGGGCGCGCGCCTCGACGTCTCGATGTTCCGCAGCGCGGTGTCCTGGATGGCGGCGCCGGTCGCCCTCGAGAGCATGGGCGAGCGCGTCGTCCGCCGCGGCAGCGCGCACCAGTTCTTCGCCCCGGTCGGCGTGCACGCCACGCGGGACGGGCACGTCTACGTGGCCGTCGGCAACGACGAGCAGTGGAAATCGCTGGCCGCGCTGCCGGCCTTCGACGGCGTCGACCGGCCGGAGTACGCGGTGAACGCCGGCCGCATCGCCGACCTGGCGCGCGTGCACGAAGCGCTGGCCGTGAAGTTCGCGGCCCTCACGACCGAGCGCGCGCTCGCGCTCCTGCGTGGGGCGGGCGTGCCGGTCGCCGCTGTGGCCGCGCTTCCGGCCGTCCTGCGCGACCCGCTCGTGGGGCCACGGCTGGTTCAGGTTCGCGATGCGCGCAGCGGGCTCACGCTCGCGCTGCCGGCCCCGCCCACGGGCGAGCCTCCGCCGCTGCGCTTTCCCCCCCGCCTGGGCGAGCACAACGAGGCCGTCTACGGCGCGCTCGGCTACTCGCCTTCCGAGGTGGCCGACCTGCGACGGCGCGGCGTCGTGTGAGCCTCGCCGATCGGTATCTGCCGACGTACGACGTCGTCATGCGCCACGAGCGTTGCGTGGCGGTCCCGGCGGCGACGGCGTGGGCGGCCCTCCAGCGCGCGGATCTCGGCGATTCGCCGGTGACGCGGGCGCTGCTGACGTTGCGCGGCCTGCGTCGGCCCGGCGCGCGCAGGCTGACCCTCGCCACGCTGCCGGACGCCGGCTTCGTTCGCCTCGACGAGCGACCGGACGGGGAGGTGGCCTTCGGCCTGGTAGGGCGGTTCTGGACGCCGTCGGGTGGCCGCCACCGCATCACGGCCGGGGAGTTTCGTGACTTCGCGCGTCCCGGCTACGCCAAAGCCGTGTGGACGTTCAGCGTCGCGGAGCAGGCCGGGACCACGCGGCTCGCGACCGAGACCCGCGTGGCCTGCACCGACCGCGCCAGCCGACGCCGCTTCCGCATCTACTGGGCGCTCGTCGGGCCGTTCAGCGGGCTCATCCGGCGCGCCATGCTCCGCGCGGTGGCGCGCGAGGCCGCGCGCGCGCAGGTATAGTATCGGCGCATGCGCGACGTGTTCTACCTGACCGACGACCAGCGGATGATCCGCGACCTCGCGCGGAAGATCGCCCGCGAGCGGATCGCGCCGCACGCCGCCCATTACGACGAGACCGAGACGTACCCGGAAGAGTCGATGCGGGCGATCGTCGACTCCGGGCTCTTCGGCATCTGGGTTCCCGAGGAGTACGGCGGGAGCGCGATGGGGTGCCTGGCGCTCTCGCTCGTGACGGAGGAGATCGCCGCGGCCTGCGCGGCCACGGCCACGCAGTACCTCGATCAGCCGCTGGGCGGCCTGCCGATTCTGCTGGCCGGCTCCGACGAGCAGAAGAAGAAGTACCTGCCACGCCTCGCGACCGGCGAGCTGCTGTCCGCGTACTCGCTGTCGGAGCCCGGCGCCGGCTCGGACGCGGCCGGGCTGCGGACGACGGCCGTGCGCACGGGCGACCACTACGTGCTGAACGGCTCCAAGCAGTGGTGCACGAACGGCGATCACGCCGACGTCGTGACGGTGTTCGCCACCGTGGATCCATCCAGGCGCGCCAAGGGCATCACGGCGTTCCTGGTGGAAAAGGGCACGCCCGGCTTCACCGTCGGCAAGAAGGAGAAGAAGCTCGGCATCCGGGCGTCGCCCACGGTGGCCCTGCATTTCACCGACTGCGCGGTGCCCGTCGAGCAGCGGCTCGGCGCGGAGGGTGAGGGCTTCAAGCTCGCCATGCGCACGCTCGACATCACGCGGCCGGCCACCGGCTCGATGGCGGTGGGGATCGCGCAGGCGGCGCTCGACGCCGCCGTGGCGTACGCGCACGAGCGGCAGCAGTTCGGCCAGGCCATCGCGGCCTTCCAGGGCATCCAGTTCATGCTCGCTGACATGGCGATGGCCGTGCACGGCGCCCGGCTGATGGTCCATCACTGCGCGCGGCAGGTCGACGCCGGCATCACCGACAACACGTTCGAGGCGTCGATGGCGAAATGCTTCGCCGCCGACGCGGCGATGAAGGTCACCGTGGACGCCGTGCAGGTCTTCGGCGGCTATGGCTACACGCGCGAGTATCCGGTGGAGCGCTACATGCGCGACGCGAAGATCATGCAGATCTACGAGGGAACCAACCAGATCCAGCGCGTCATCATGGCCAAGGCGCTGCTCGAGCGGGGTGGCGCGTGACCATCCGCGCCGACGTGGTCGGCAGCCTGCTCCGTCCCGACGCGCTGAAGAGCGCCCGCGAGAGCCTCGAGGCCGGCTCCCTGACTGCCGCCGAGTTCAAACGCCTCGAGGACCGCGCCGTCGACGACGCCGTGCAGCGGCAGGAGACGACGGGGCTGGACGTGGTGACCGACGGGGAGCTGCGGCGCTACGCGTTTTTCGGACACATGATCGAGGCGCTGGCGGGGTTCGACAAGCAGGGCGGGTGGGCGGTGCCCTTCCGCGACGAGCAGGGCGAGGAGCTGGTCTTCAAGCGCCCGGTCGTGGTGGAGAAGCTCCGCTGGCGGCGCAGCATGTGCGGCGAGGAGTTCGCCTATCTCCGCGCGCGCGCCACGAAGCCGACGAAGGTGACGCTGATCAGCACCCAGCAGGCGGCCGCCTACTACGATCCGAAGCAGTCGAGCGGCGCCTACCCGACCCGCGACGCGTACCTGACCGACGTCGTCGACTTCACGCGGCGCGAGGTGGAGGAGCTCGTCCGGCTCGGCTGCACGTACATCCAGATCGATGCGCCGCAGTACGCGGCGCTGCTCGACCCCGCGTTGCGCGAGGGCTACCGGGCGCGCGGCAGCGATCCCGACCGGCTGATCGACGCGTGCATCGAGATGGACAACGCGGTGATCGCGGGCCGGCATCCCGGCGTGACGTTCGCGCTGCACATCTGCCGGGGCAACAACCAGTCGAAGTTCTACGCGAGCGGCGGCTACTCGCCCATCGCCCGCGTCTTCGCCCGCAGCCGCTTCCACCGCTTCCTGCTGGAGTACGACGACGAGCGCTCCGGCGACTTCGAGCCGCTGCGCGAGGTGCCGGCCGATCGCGTGGTCGTGCTGGGCCTGGTGACCACCAAGAAGCCGCGCCTGGAGCCCGTCGACGAGCTCCGCCGGCGCATCGACGCGGCGGCCAAGTACGTGCCGCTGGAGCGGCTCGCCCTCGGCCCGCAGTGCGGGTTCGCCTCGACCATGGAGGGCAATCGCGTGACCGCGGCCGATCAGTGGAACAAGCTCGCGCGCGTCGCCGAGACCGCGCGGCTGGTATGGGGCGGATGAGAGAGAGGAGCTCGATGAGCGTGCTGACCGGGGTCGTCTTGGTGCTGCTCATGCTCTGGCCGGCGGCGGCGGTGGCGCAGCAGTCGGTGAAGCTCGGCGCCGTGGTGCCGCTCACGGGCCGCTACGGTCCGGGCGGCGCGCAGGTGCGCGTGGGCTACGAGATCGCCGTGGAGCACATCAACGCCGCCGGCGGTGTCAGCGTGGGCGGCCGGCGGCTGCCGCTCGAGCTGGTGCTGCTCGACGACGAATCCGACGCGACGAAGACGGTCGCGCGCCTGGAGACGCTGGCGGCGCAGCAGGTGGTCGCGTACCTCGGCGGTTTCGGCTCCGATCTCCACGCCGCCGCCGCCTCCGTGGCCGAAAAGAATCGGATCCCGTACCTCGGCATCGCCTTCGCGCTCCACAAGATCCACCAGCAGGGATTCAAGTACCTCTTCTCGCCGTTCTGGAAGTCGCCGGACATCGGCCGCCACACGCAGGGCCTGCTCGCGCTCATCCCGGCGGCGGATCGCCCGAAGACGGTGGCCATCTTCCAGGAGAAGACCGACTGGGGCGCCGAGATGGGCGCGGCGTGGACGGAGGCGGGCAAGGCCGCCGGGTACACGGTCGTCGTGCACGGCGAATATGCGCCGGGCTCGAAGGATTTCTCCGACCTCATCTTGAAGGCGAAGAGCGCGAACGCCGACGCGGTGCTCGGGCTGCCGACGCCGCCCGACGGCATGACGATCGTCCGGCAGATGAAGGAGCTCGGCTACACGCCGCGGCTCACCGTGCTGATCCGCGCCCCCGACTCCGCCCCGTGGAGCAAGAATCTCGGCAAGGACGGCGACTACACTGTGCTGGCGGCCGGCTGGCACCACGCGATGAAGGCGCCGGCGGTGACGGAGCTGAACGCGACGCACGAGAAGAAGCTCGGGCGCCCGGCCGACCCCATCGTCGGTCCCGCGTACGCGTGCGTGCAGATCGTCGCCGCCGCCATCGCGAAGGCGGGCGCGCTCGAGCCGGCGAAGGTGCGCGACGCGGTGGCCGCGACGGACATGACCACCGTCATCGGGCCGGTGAAGTTCCGGCCGGACGGCACCGGCATCGTGCAGGCCGCCTTCGCCCAGTGGATCAACGGCAAGCAGGAGCTGATCTACCCGAAGGAGTTCGCGACCGCGCCGATCGCGTACCCGGCGCCGCCGTTCGCCAGCAGGCGTTGACGCGCTCCGGACGCTGACCGGCCGCATGCCGCTGCTCGAGGTGGAGCGGCTGTCGAAGCGCTTCGGCGGCGTGCGCGCGGTGCACGAGGTCAGCTTCACTCTCGACGAGGGCGAGCTGCTCGGGATCATGGGCCCGAACGGCTCGGGCAAGACGACGCTGTTCAACCTCATCGCCGGCGCCCTGCGTCCGAACGCCGGCCGCGTCCGTCTCCAGGGCCGCGACATCGCCGGCCTCTCGCCCCATCGCGTGTGTGCCAGCGGCGTCGCGCGCACGTTCCAGCTCGTGCGTCCGTTTGCCGGGCTGTCGGCGCTCGAGAACGTCCTGGTCGGCCGTCTCTACGGCCGGGCGCGCGACGGTGACGCGGCGGCGGAGGCTCGGCGACTGCTCGGCCTGGTCGGGCTGGGCGACCGTGCCGCCGAGCCGGCCGCGCGGCTCACGCTGATCGACAGAAAGCGGCTCGAGCTGGCGCGGGCGCTGGCGACGGGCCCACGGCTGCTGTTGCTCGACGAGTTCATGGCCGGCCTGAATCCGGCCGAGACGGCGAGCGCGATGGAGCTGATCCGCTCGCTGGTGGCGGGTGGGACCACCGTGCTGATGGTGGAGCACATCGTCTGGGCCCTGATGGATCTCGCGCGCCGGATCCTCGTGCTGAGCGCCGGCGAGACGATCGCGGACGGATCGCCGGCGGTCGTGGCGGCCGACCCGCGCGTGGTCGACGTGTACCTCGGGACGACGGACCGGTGGACGCCGGCGACCTAGCGCAGCCGCGCCTCGAGCTGGCCGACGTCGAGGCCGCGTACGGCGACGTCCGCGCGGTCACCGGGGTGACGCTGTCGGTCGGCGCCGGCGAGATCGTCGCGCTGCTGGGGCCGAACGGGGCGGGCAAGAGCACGCTGCTCAAGACGGTGGCCGGGCTCGTGCGCCCGCGCGCGGGCAGCATCCGCTGGGACGGCGCCGACCTCGCCCGTGTCGATCCGCACCGGATCGTCGAGCGCGGCATTGCCCTCGTGCCCGAGGGCCGCCGGCTCTTCGGCGGCATGACGGTGGCGGAGAACCTCGAGCTGGGCGCCTTCGCGGCACGGGCGCGCGCCGGACGGCAGGCGAGCCTCGCGCGCGTCCTGACGCTGTTTCCCGTGCTGGCCGAGCGGCGGCGCGCGGCGGTGGGCGCGCTGTCCGGCGGGCAGCAGCAAATGGTCGCCGTCGGCCGCGCCCTCATGTCGAACCCCCGGCTGCTGATGCTCGACGAGCCCTCCCTCGGCATCGCGCCGCGCCTCGTCGGCGCGATCCTCGAGGCGCTGGTGGCGATCAACCGCGCCGGCGTCGGTCTCCTGCTCGTCGAGCAGAACGTCCACGCGGCGCTCCGGCTCGCTCATCGCGGCTACGTGCTCGAGGGCGGCCGCATCGTGGCGCAGGGGCCGGGCGCCGACCTGCTGCGCGACGCGCACGTGCGCCGCGCCTACCTCGGGCCGCTGGCGGTGCGCGCGTGAGCGTGCTCGCGCAGCAGCTCGTGCTCGGGCTGCTCATCGGCGGGCTGTACGGGCTGGCGGCGGCGGGCCTGTCGCTCGTGTTCGGCGTGATGAAGGTCCTCAACGTCGCGCACGGCGAGCTGATCATGCTCGGGGGGTACGGCGCGTTCTGGCTGGTGACGCTGTTCGGGCTCGATCCCTTCGTCTCGCTCGGCCTCGTCATCCCCGGCGCGCTGCTCCTGGGCGTCGTGCTGTACGCCGGCCTGTTCGGGTTCGTCGTGCGCGCGGACGAGGAGACGCGCGTGAAGAACTCGCTGCTCATCGGCTTCGGCCTCGCCCTCGCCCTGCACGCCCTCGCCGTGCGGCTGTGGACGGCCGACGAGCGCTCGGTGCCGACGCCGTACGGCGGCGCCGTGTTCACGGTGGCCGGACTCTCGATTCCGGCCGTGCGCTTGCTCAGCCTCCTGCTGGCGTTCGCGCTGATCCTCGCCCTCGAGCAGCTCCTCACGCGCTGGCGCTGGGGCAAGGCCATCCGCGCCACCGCCGAGGACTGGCAGGCGGCGCTGCTGGCGGGCATCGACGTGCGCCGCGCTTATCTGCTGGCGTTCGCGCTCGGCACCGCGCTCGCCGGCGCCGCCGGCACGCTCGTCACCGTCGCCTACTCGGTGAGCCCGTCCATCGGGCTCGAGTGGACGCTGAAGGCGCTGATCGTCGTGGTGCTCGCCGGCCTCGGCTCGGTGCTCGGCACCTTCGTCGGCGGCCTCGTGCTCGGGATGGCGGAGGCGGCGAGCGCCGCCGCCTTCGGCGGCCCCTACCGTGAAGTCATCGGCCTCGTGATCTTCGTCGTCGTCCTCGTGCTGCGCCCGCGCGGGCTGTTCGGCCGGTGAGGCTCGGACCGGGCCGCTCCGAGCGCGCGTGGGCGGCCGCCATCCTGCTGGCGCTGGCGGCGCTGGCCGCGCTGCCGCTGGCGCGGCCGCGCGACGACGTGCTGAACTTCTTCTTCCTCACGCTGCTGGCCATCACCCTCGCCCAGTCGTGGAACATCGTGGCGGGCTACGCGGGCCAGGTGAACCTCGGCCACGCGGCGTTCTTCGGCCTCGGGGCGCTGCTCACGCGCACGCTGTGGACGGCGGGCACGCCGGTGCTGCCGGCGATGCTGGCCGGCGCGGCGGTGGCTACGCTCGCCGCGCTGGTGATCGGCGTGGCCGCCTTCAGGCTGCGTGGCGCGTACTTCGCCATCGGCACGCTCGCCGTCGGGGAGATCCTCCGGACAACGGTGAACAACGTGCTGCCGGAGATCTCCACGCTTCCGGCGACCACGATCGCCACCTACCGGCTCGCGCATCGCTACTACGCCGCGCTGGCGCTGGCGGCGCTCTCGGTGGTCGTGGTGGCGGTGCTGGCCTCCTCGCGGCTCGGGCTCGGCATGCGCGCGATTCGCGAGGACGAGGATGCCGCGGAGGCCTCGGGGGTCGGCGCGCTGGGGCTGAAGCTCACCGCGCTGGCGCTCTCCACGATGCTGGCAGGGCTGGCCGGCGGACTGTTCGCGTACTACCACATCAGCTACTACCCGTCGCACCCGTTCGGCCCGCACTGGACCTTCGACGCGCTCTTGATGACGTTCATCGGCGGCGTGGGCACCCTGCATGGTCCCGTGCTCGGCGCCGTGCTTTACGTGGTCCTGAAGGAGTACCTGGCCGTGCGGTGGGTCGATCTGCATCTGCTGATCTTCGGCGCGATCTTCATCGTCATCGTGCTGCTCCTGCCCGGCGGGCT
Source organism: Candidatus Methylomirabilota bacterium (assembly GCA_036556545.1). Lineage (GTDB taxonomy): Bacteria > Methylomirabilota > Methylomirabilia > Rokubacteriales > CSP1-6 > AR12. The sequence continues at coordinate 1,668 of DATBJF010000076.1, read as the reverse complement.
CGTGCAGGCGGCGGCGCGGCTGCGGCGCGCGCTCACCGGCGCGCGGTGAGGGGAATTTTGCGGATGAGCGGCGCTCTCCTATGCTCGTCTCGATGGACGCGGCGACGCTGCTCACGGGCCTTCTCTGGTTCGCCGCCTTCCTCTTTTCCACCACGGTGCACGAGGCCATGCACGCGGTGGCCGCCTATCGCGGCGGCGACGCGACGGCGTACGTCGGCGGCCAGGTGTCGCTCTCGCCGCTGCCGCACATCCGCCGCGAGCCGATCGGGATGCTGGTCGTGCCGCTGGTCACCGCGTTCACGCTGGGCTGGTCGGTGGGCTGGGCGAGCACGCCGTACGATCCGATGTGGGCCGCGCGCCATCCGCGGCGCGCCGCCGCCATGGCCGCCGCCGGCCCGGCCGGAAACCTCCTCATCGCGCTGGTGGCCTTCGCCGCGCTCCGCCTCGGCCTGGCGACCGGGATCTTCACCGTGCCGGACCGCGTCAACTTCCACCATCTGGTGGACGCGGGCACCGGCAGCGCGCTGATGACGGGACTCGGTGAGCTGCTGACCGTGCTGCTGGTTCTGAACGTCCTGCTCTTCGTGTTCAACATGCTGCCCGTCCCGCCGCTCGACGGCGCCTCGGCCATCACCGGCATCCTGCCGGAGCGCCTGGCACTCCTGGTGCGTGCGGTGAACGCAAACCCCGCGCTGTCGATCCTCGGCCTGTTCATCGCCTGGCAGGTGTTTCCCCAGTTCGCGCGTCCGCTGTTCGCCGCCGTGCTGCGGCTGGTGCACCCCGGCGACAGCTACTTCTAAGTCGGCTATGGTAGGCCGCATGGATTACCGACAGCTCGGGCGCACCAATCTCCGCGTCTCCACCCTCGGCTTCGGCTGTGGCAACGTCGGCGGCCTCCTCGTGCGCGGCAGTCCCGCCGAGCGCGAGCGCGCCGTCGCCCGCGGCCTCGAGCTCGGCATCAACTACTTCGACACGGCGTCGATCTATGGCGACGGACTGTCGGAGCAGCATCTGGGCCAGGCGCTCCGCGCGCTGCGCGCGGAGGTCCTCGTGGGCACCAAGGTCCGCCTGGTCGCCGACGATCTGGCCGCCATCCCGGCCGCCATCGCGCGCTCCACCGAGGCGAGCCTGCGGCGGCTCGGGATGGAGCGCGTGGACCTGATGCAGTTCCACAACCCGATCGCCGTGGACCGGCGCGGAACGTGGGTCTCCTCGAAGGACGTGGTGCAGGCGGTGCTGCCCACGCTGGCGCGGCTGGTGGAGCAGGGCAAGGCGCGGTTCTTCGGCATCACCGCGCTCGGCGACACGCCGGCCCTGCTCGACGTCGTCGGCGACGGCCGCATTCACACCGCGCAGGTGTGCCTGAATCTCCTCAACCCCAGCGCGGCTGTCGAGCTGCCGCCGAGCTTCCCCGCGCAGGACTTCAGCCGGCTGCTCCCGCGCTGCGGCCAGCGCGGGATCGGCACCATCATCATCCGCGCGGCCGCCGGCGGCGCGCTGAGCGGGGTGGAGACCCGGCATCCGATCGCCTCACCGCCGCCCGAGCCGATCGCCTCGGGCGCCGACTACGCGACCGACGTGCGGCGCGCGCGTCGGCTTCAGCCGCTCGTGGACGAGGGACACGTCGAGAGCCTCATCGAAGCGTCGCTGCGGTTTGCCGTCGGCGCC
>DATBJF010000075.1:0-18296 GCA_036556545.1 Candidatus Methylomirabilota bacterium | reverse complement strand
CGGCCATGGTGATCACCGCCGCCGAGGGCGCGAACCTCCACCTGGCCGATCTCAAGGCGCGCGCGAAGGACTTCGACCCGACCACGCGCGATCGCTTCTTGGCCGGCACGCTGGTGCCGGCCGCGCTCTACGCGCAGGCGCAGCGCTTTCGCGCGTGGTACCGCGCGCGCGTGGCCGCGCTGTTCCAGGAGGTCGACGTGCTGCTGGCGCCGACGACGCCGTGGGTGGCGCCGCTCATCGGCGCTCCGCGCCTGGCGCAGGTCGGCGGCGTCGAGGTGGTGGCGCGCGCGCACTCGGGCGTGTTCACGCAGCCGCTGTCGTTCATCGGCCTGCCCGTGCTGTCGGTGCCCGTCGAGGCGGCCGGCCGGCTGCCGCTCGGCGTCCAGCTCGTCGCCGCGCCGTTTCGCGAGCCCGCCCTGTTCCGCGTGGCGGCGCGGCTCGAGGCCGAGGGCGTGGTCGCTGCCCCTGTTGTGTCCTGACCCTGCAAGGCGTTACAGGACTCCGGTAGTCGAGCGTGCAGACCGGCGGCGAGAACGCCGGCTACAGGAGTGGCACCCGTCTTGAAATCGAACACCGGTATGAGCCCGTCGGGCCCGTCGATCCCGCATGCCGTCGCCGCCCGCGCCCGGGAGATGCCCGACGCGCTGGCCGTCAGCGCCCACGACGACGTCCTGACATACGCCGAGCTCGAGCGCCGCGCGGGGGCGCTCGCCGGCCGCCTCTGCGACCTCGGCGTCGGACCGGGCATCGTGGTGGCCGTCTGCCTGCCCCGCTCGGCGGCATTCGTGGTGGCCGCCCTCGCCGCGCTGAAGGCGGGCGGCGCCTACCTGCCGGTCGACGCGGCGTCGCCGCCCGAGCGCGTGCAGCTCATGCTGACCGACTGCGGGCCGTACGCAGTCATCGCCGATCCGGAAATGGGCGCGGCGCCCGACGGGCCGTGGGCCGAGATCGACGTGCGCGAGGCGCGCCGGCCGGGCGGCGGCAGCCTCCGCGAGTGGAAGGACCCGCGCGCCGAGCATCTCGCGTACGTCGTCTACACATCCGGCTCCACGGCCGGCCGGCCCAAGGGCGTGGAGGTCACGCACGGCAGCCTCGCCAACCTGGTCGCCTGGCACCGCCGCGCGTTCGTCATCACGCCCGACGATCGCGCGCACGTCTATGCGAGCCCGGCCTTCGATGCCTCCGTGTGGGAGACGTGGCCGTACCTCGCGGCCGGCGCGAGCCTTCACCTGCCGCCGGACGCGGTGCGCAGCGACCCCGCGGCGCTGCGCGACTGGATGCTCGGCGAGCGCATCAGCATCGGCTTCGTGCCGACGCCGATGGCGGAGCGGATGCTGGCCCTCACGTGGCCCGCGCAAACGCCGCTGCGCGCCCTCTTGACCGGCGCCGACACGCTGCACCGCTATCCGTCGCCGTCGCTGCCGTTCACGCTGGTGAACAACTACGGGCCGGCGGAATGCACCGTGGTGTCGACGTCGGGCGTGGTGGGTTGCCGCGCGGACGGCACGCTGCCGCCGATCGGCCGCGCCATCGACAACGTCGACGTGCTCATTCTCGACGCGGCACGCCGGCCGGTCCCGCCGGGGATGCCGGGCGAGCTCTACATCGGCGGCGCCGGTCTCGCCCGCGGCTACCGCCATCATCCGGAGCTGACCGCGGATCGTTTCGTGCCCCACCCCACCGTCCCGGGCGCGCGCCTCTATCGCACCGGTGACCGCGCCCGGCTCCTCCCGGACGGATCGCTGGCCTTCCTGGGACGCCACGACGACGAGCTGACGATACGCGGCCGCCGCGTCGACCTGGAAGAGATCACGGCGGCTCTGGGCGCGCACCCCGGCGTGGCGGCGGCGGCGGTGGTGGCGACGGCGGGTGCGGAGGGCGAGCGCGAGATGATCGCCTACATCGTGCCGGCCGCGGGCGGAGCGCTGAGCCGCGCGTCGCTCGTGTGGAAGCTGCGCCGCCGGCTGCCGCCCCACATGGTGCCGAGCGTCTACGTGGTAGTGCCGGCGCTGCCGCTGACGACCAACGGGAAGGTGGACCGGGCGGCGCTGCCCGCGCCCGATGCCCGCAACACGCTGCCGCCGGTCGAGCGCGGCCGGCTGGCGCGGGCGGCCTGAGCTAGAACTTCCACTCCGTCAGGAGCTTCTCCTTGAACACGGAGATCTCCTGGACGTGCTTGCCGGCGCCGTTGCCCTTCTTGGTGAGCTCGATGAACTTGTCGTTGATCTTGAGCAGCCGGTGGGCGAGCACCTCCGCCAGCGTGTGCAGGAGCTTGAAGGCGGCCACGCTCTCTTCCCGCACGAGCCGCTCGAACTGCGTCTTGGTGAGCAGCGCGAGGTCGCACTTCGTCTTGGCCATGACGGTGGCCGTGTGGCGCCCGTCGGTCAGCAGGCTGATCTCGCCGAAGACGGCCGGCCCCTCGATCGTGGCGAGCACCTCGGGGGCGCCTGTCTTCATGACGTCCACGGTGCCCTTGAGGAGCACGACGAGGCCCTGCGCCTGATCGCCCTCCTTGTAGAGCGGCACGCCGGGCTCGAACTGGGCGGGCAGCATGACGCGCAGGATGTGCTCCGTCTGCTCGAAGGAGAGTCCGCGGCAAAGCACGGTGCGGATGATCTTGGCCATGTCGGCGGGTGGCATCATCGCTCAGATCCCCCGGAGCACGGTCGCACGGCCGACGCGGCCGATGGCGACCACGTAGGCCGCCGTGCGGAATGAGACCTTGCGTTCCTTGGCCACACGCGCGAGCGTCGCATACGCATCCCGCATGTGGCGCTGCAGCTCGGCGTTGACCTTGTCCTCTTCCCACGTGAACTGCTGGATGTTCTGGGCCCACTCGAAATAGGAGACGGTGACTCCGCCCGCGTTGACGTAGATGTCGGGCAGCACCACCACCCCGCGCTCGGTCAGGATCTCGTCGGCGTCGGGCGCCGTCGGCGCGTTGGCGGCCTCGAGCAGGATCCTGGCGCCGACGTCGTTGACGTTCTTCATGGTGATCACGCCGCCGAGGGCGGCCGGCACGAGCACGTCGACATCGAGCGTGAGCAGCTCGTCGTTGCTGATGGTCTCCGCCCCCGGGAAGCCAAGCACCGAGCGGGTCTGCTTCACGTGCTCCATCAGCGAGGGGATATCCAGACCGGGGCGGTACTTGATGGCACCGGTGACGTCCGAGATGGCGACCACCTTGCCCCCACGCTGCCGAATGAACCTGGCCGCCCAGGAGCCGACGTTGCCGAAGCCCTGGACGGCGAAGGTCTTGTCCTTGATCTCACCCGCGTGGGCATCCTTCAGGTACTCCTCGAGCGCCATCACCACGCCGCGCCCGGTGGCCTCCTCGCGGCCCCGCGAGCCGAAGAGGTCGACCGGCTTGCCGGTGACGACCGCCGGCGAGAAGCCGTGCAGCCGCGAGTACTCGTCCATGATCCAGGCCATGACCTGGGCGTTGGTGTTGACATCGGGAGCCGGGATGTCCGTGTGCGGTCCGATGAGGTCGTGGATGAGCTGTACGAACTTCCGGGTGAGGCGCTCCACCTCCCCCGGCGACATCTTGTTGGGGTCGACGGCGATACCGCCCTTGGCCCCGCCGAACGGCAGGTTCATGACGGCCGTCTTCCAGGTCATCAGCGAGGCCAGCCCCTGGGCCTCGTCCATGTCGACCGTGGGGTGGTAACGGAGGCCCCCCTTCATCGGGCCGCGGGTCCGGTCGTGCTGAACCCTATAGCCGGTGAAGTTGGCGAGCTCGCCGTTGTCCAGGGTGATGGAGCAGTCGACCTTCACCTCGCGGTACGGGTTCACGAGCATGCGCTCGACCGAGGAGGAGAGGTCCATGAGGCGGGCGGCCTTGCGGAAGTAGTAGTTGACCTCCTGGACCGGGGACATTGGAAAAAGTCTACGACAGGGGGTGCGCCCGCCTCGCACAAGAACTGATGCGGGTGCCCGGTCCCCAAGGCACGGTGCCGCGACGACCGGGCATGCCGGCCGTCGGCCGACCGCGCGGATCAGTGAGCGCGGACGTTTAGCACGCGTCGGCCGTGGCGCGGCCGTTGCGACAGCAGCGCCGCGTCATGCACGGTCCGATTCGAAGCCTCGGCCTCATCGTCGCCCTCGCCCTTCTGGGCGGACCGGCCGTCGCGTCGGGGCAGACGGTGCAGTACGCCTACGACGCGGCCGGCAGGCTCAGCGTCGTCGCCGACCCGCGCGGTGACCTGGCGGTGTACCAGTACGACGCCGTCGGCAATCTGCTGTCCATCCGGCGGATCGACGTCGGCGAGGTGCCGGACGCCGTCGTCATCGCGTACGTCACGCCCGAGGTCGGCTCGCCCGGCTCGATCGTGTCGATCTTCGGCAAGGGCTTCGGCGCCACCGCCGACGCGAACGTGGTCGCGTTCAACGACGCGGAGACCGCCGTGCTCGCCGCTTCGCCGACCCGGCTGATCGTCCGGGTTCCTCCCGAGGCCACGACGGGGCCCATCCGCGTCGCGACGCCGCTCGGCGTGGCAACGTCGGCGCCGTTTCGCGTGCTCGGGGCGCTCCGCATCATCCCCGCGACGGCGGTCGTCGCTCCGCGCGGCACCGTACGATTCACGGTCGCCGGCGACGCCGCGGTGGGCGTCCGGTGGAGTGTCGATCGAATCGTCGGCGGCGATAGTCAGCACGGCACCATCAGCGCCGAGGGCGTGTACGTGGCGCCCGCGACACCGCCGCCTGGCGGCGTCGACGTGACGGCGGCGAGCCTCGTCGATGCCGCGGCGGAGGCGACGGCACATGTCAGCATCGTCGCCGCGCGACCGTTGTCCGTCACCGCCAGGCCGCTCGCCGTCGTGATCGCGGCCCCGATGGCGACACTGGCAGCGGCCGCGCCGGTGGCGCTCCGAATTGCGCCGGTCATCCTCGGCATCTCGCCCTCGAGCGCGGCGCGTGGTGAAACGGTTCGCCTCGTGATCGTCGGCACCGCATTCGAGGGGGCGACGGGCCTCGAGCTCCGCACCGCGGCCGGCCCGGACACGACGCTCGTGGCCAGGGATCTCGTGATCGCCGCGGAAGGACACGAGGCCAGCGCCGACGTGACGATTCCGCTCGATGCGCCGATCGGCCCGCGCGTCGTGCGTATCGTGACGCCGCTCGGCTCATCCGCGGGCGCCGTTCACGCGGAGAACGTCTTCCTCGTTCGCTGAATCCAAGGAGCCTTCCATGTCCTACTCGATCGTCTGGCGGTGGTTCGCCGTGCTCGGCCTCGTCATCGTCGCTCACGGCGCCGCCGCGGCGCAGACATTCAGCAGCGGCAGCACCGGCGCCGACGGCGCGTTCGCGCCGACCACGAGCGTGCAGCTGCCGATACCGAACGACGGCGTCTTCAATTTCACGACGATCAACATTCCCGCCGGCGTCACCGTTTCCTTTGCGACGAGCGCCGGCGTCCGCCGGCCTCCGATCTCCTTTCTGGCCACGGGCAACGTCGTCGTGGCGGGCCGCATCGACGTGAGCGGAGGCAACGGGGGCGCCGGCAGTGGCGGAGCACAGCTGTTCAGCAACGCCGGCGTCGGCGGGCCCGGGGGGTTCGACGGCGGCGCCGGCTCCAATGGTCTGCACAGCTCGAGCGGTGGCGCAGGCCTCGGCCCCGGCGGCGGCCTGCCCGGGAGCTCGACGGCATTTCCCGGCCATGCCGGCCACCTCGTCGCGGCGGGTGGCGTCTCAGGCGGCCGCGCCTACGGTGAAGCGCGGCTCGTGCCGCTCGTCGGCGGCTCCGGCGGCGGCGGCGGCGCGTCACAACAGGGCGCAACCGGGAGCGGTGGCGGCGGTGGCGGCGGCGCGCTGCTGCTCGCCTCGTCGGGGACCATGACCGTGAGCGGCACGCTCGCCGCCAATGGCGGCGCCGGCGGCCCTTCGACGGGGCCGCCCGGCGGCTCCGGCAGCGGCGGCGCCATCCGCCTGGTGGCCACGACGCTGCTCGGGAACCCGACCATCGATGTGAACGGTGGTCCAGGCGCCAGCCCCGGACGTATTCGCGTCGAGGCGTTCACGAACGCGGCGACGGTGAACGGCGCCGCCACCGGGGCGCTGACGGTCGGCACGCCCGACGCTCTGGCGTTCAACGTGGTCGGTCTTCGCATCGCGGCGATCGGTGGCGTCAGCGCGCCCGCGGCGCCGGTCGGCTCGTACGGCACTCCCGACATCGTCCTGCCGGCCGGTACCACCAGTCCCGTGACCGTGACGCTGGAGGCGCGTGAGATTCCGCTCGGCACCACGATCACGGTGGCGGCCACGCCGCTGTCGGGGGCGCCCGTGCTCGCCACCAGCACGCCGCTCATCGGAACACCGGCGGCGGCGACGGCCACGGCGACGCTGGCCATCCCGACCATGCAGCCGTCCGTGCTCTCGGCCACCGCCGTGTTCACGCTCTCGGGCGCGCCATGACGCCCCGGACGCTGGCCCTCGGCACCGTCCTCGCCGCACTGCTCCCGGTCGAGGGCGGCAGTCTCGGCGGTGTGCGCGCCCTTGCCCCCGTCGACGTGGTCCTCGATCGGCTCGATGCGCCGAGCGGCCTCGCCGTGGATCCCGACGGCAACCTCTTCGTTGCCGACCGCAAGGCCGGCACGGTGCTGCGGCTGACGCCCACCGGTGCCCGGACGAGTGTCGCGCGACGCTTGAAGCAGCCGTTTGCGCTCGCCGTCGACGCCGAGGCGCGCGTGATCGTCTCCGAAGAGGGCGCCGGCCGCGTGCTGCGCCTCGACCCGGCCGGACCGCGCGTGCTGGCGAGCGGTCTGCGGCGTCCGCGCTGGCTCGGCGTCGGCGATGCGGGCGCCATCTACGTGGTCGTACGGCCGTCGGAAGACGAGGGCGGCGACGACGATGGCGACGCCGTCGTCACGATCGGCGTCGAGGGCGGCGTGTCGACGGTCATCGACGGACTGCGCGGCGTGGCCGGCCTCGTCGCGAACGGCAGCGAGCTGTACGTGCTGGCGCGCGGATCGGACGGCCGCCTGATCGTACGCCGATATGCCATCGCCGCCGACGGGACGGCGAGCGCGGGCGCCACCACACCCGGCGGGGAGGCGAAGCTTCGTCGCGCCGGCGGCCTGGCGCGCGACCGACTCGGCGCGCTGTGGATCGCGGCCCTGGACGCCGACGTCGGCGGCGCGCGAGTACGCGACGCGGTCGTGAAGCTGAGCGCCGACCGCGCGACCGTGTTCGCGCACGGGCTCGACGAGCCCAGCGACCTCGCGTTCGGTCCCGAGGGCGAGCTCTACGTCGCGGACGCCCGAGCCGGCCGCGTGCTCCGGTTCCGGCCGCCGGCGCCGCCCGCCCTCGACGCCCTGCCGGGCGCGGTGGGCAGCACGGCGCTGAGCCTGCGCGGAGTGACGATGCCGGATGCGCGAGTCGACGTGTACGTCAACGACGCCGCGATCCCGACGGCGACCACGGCCGGCGTCGACGGAGCCTTCGGCGCCGTGGTGGTGATCGCCCAGAACAGCGAGAGTCACCTGGAGGCCTTTGCGACCGCCGCGCGCGGCGCCGGCCTCACGTCGCCGCCGACGAGCGTGACGATCCTCCACGACGGCAACGAGCCGGACCTCGCCTTTCTCCGGCCGCCGGTGGCGGCCTTTGTCCGCCGCAACGTCGCCGTCGAGCTTCTCGCCCGCGACGCCGGCAGTGGCGTGGCGCAGGTCCGGCTCGACGCGGCGGGCCAGGCGCTTCAGCCGATGCTCTCACCGCCGCCGCTGGCGGCGGAAACCCGCGCGGCGGCGGCCTGGGACACGACCGGACGACCCGACGGGACGGCAACGCTTTCCGCTCGCGCCATGGATGCTGCCGGCAACGAGCGCGTCGCAAGCCGCGTCGTCATGGTCGACAACACGCCGCCGGATGCCGAGATCATCGAAGGACCCGGCGGCGAGACCGCGGAGACGGTGGCGACATTCCGGTTCACCGGCGCCGACAACCTCTCGCCGGCGAGCAGCCTCGTCTTCGCGTGGCGCCTGGACGGCGGCGACTTCAGCGCGTTCGCCGCCGCGACGGCCGCCACCACGGCGCCCCTGGCATCCGGTCCGCACCGCTTCGAGGTCAAGGCCCGGGACCTCGCGGGCAACGAAGGCCTCGCCGCCACGCGGACGTTCACGGTGTCGCCGGCGCCGACGATCACCGCGGTCCTGCCCGCCGCCGCCGCGGCGGGCACGCCGGTGAACATCGTCGGCGAGCGGTTGAGCGCCGGGCGCGTCAGCGTCACGTTCAACGGCGTGCGCGCGGCCGTGCAACGGCTGTCCGCGACGTCGCTCCTCACCAGCGTGCCTCCCGGCGCGACGACGGGGCCGCTCAGTGTGGTGACTGCGGCCGGCACGGCGACACGCCTCTTCACCGTCGAGCACGCCCAGGACGTGCGCCTCTCGGCGCGACCGGCCTCGATCCGGGCCGTGGCCGGCTTGCCGGTCACGGCGACGCTCACGCTCGAGGACACCGGAGCACGACCGTTCGCGGGCCTGGCGACGCTCGAGGTGAAGCAGGCACCGCCGGACGTTCGTGTCACCGTCGGCGCTCCGGCGCTGGCGAGCGGGCAGTCGACGACGCTCACGCTCGAGCCGGCCTCGACCGCCGCCACCTCGGGCTCCGTCGTCATCGAGGCCGGCGTGGTCCTCGACGGCGTGCCGCTCCGGCGAGCGGCGACCGTCCACGTCGAGGTCCTGGCGGGCGTCCAGACGGCGCTCGGCGGACGGCTCGTCCTCATCGAGGACACACCGATCGTCGGCGCCCGGCTGACGCTGGCCGGCACGACGCTGGAGAGCGACGCCGCCGGCAATTTCGTGTTCGTCGATGCGCCCGCCGGACGGCACATGCTCGGTCTCGACGTCAACGCCGCGCGCCCCGGTCTTCCGATCTACGCCATCGACGTCGAGATCGCGAGCGGCGCGCCGACGCGGCTCCCTCCGCTCCGCATCACGCCGCCGCCGCCCGCCGAGCGATTCGTCGCGATCGACAACGCGACCCGCGATCAGACGATCACCGACGATCGGTTTCCCGGCTTCGAGCTCACGCTTCCGGCCGGCGTCACGATCACGGGCTGGGATGGCACCCCCAAGCGCCAGATCGCGGTGGGACGGCTGACCGCGGAGGGTCTGCCCGTTCCGCCGCCGGACTTTCCGGCGCGCTCGTTCTACCAGGTGTTCTTCGGCACGCCGATGGGCGGCATTCCATCGAAGCCGCTACCGATCGCGATTCCGAACGATCAGGAGCTACGGCCGGGTGAGTCCGTCGAGATCTGGTACTACGACGCCGCGCCCATTCCGGGGGTTGCCGCCGGCTGGCGGTTGGCCGGTGACGCCACCGTCACCGCCGACGGAACGCGCGCCGTCTCCCACCCGGGCGTGGGGCTCGCGCGGTTCTGCGGCGTCTGTGGCATCGCCTGCATCAGGCGCAAGGTGGCGGGTCAGCCGAACGTGGCGCTCAAGGGCGTCCGCGGCGGCGACCCGGTCGACCTGGCCACCGGACTGTTCGTGCTGCACAAGACCGACCTTGCGCTGCCGGGACGGATTCCCGCCTTCGTGCATCGCGTGTTCAACGCGATCGACGCCTTCGACGGCGTCGCCGGCTTCCAGCTCCCCACCGGGCCCGGCTGGACGCTGTCGGTCGACGTCGCGCTCATCGAAGACGGCGCGGACGCGCGCGTCGTCGTGATGCCCGGGAATTCTCGCGTCTCGTTCGCGCGGACGGGCGCGTCGACGTTCGCGAACGGGACGCTGCCGGATCTCGCCGGAGCCGTGCTCCAGGCCGACGGCGGCGGACACCGCCTCGCCTTCAAGGACGGCAGCTCCTGGCGCTTTCGCGGTGGGTGGCGCGTCCGGGGACGCCCGCACATCGAGCTGGTCGGCGTCGGCCTGCTCGTCGAGCAGCGCGATCGCCATGGAAATGCCCTGGCCATCGATCGCGACCTGTTCGGCGCCGTCACCAGCATCATGGAACCGGCCGGGCGCGCGCTCACCCTCACCACCGTCTTGCTCGACCCGGCCGACGCGACATCGGCGCGGCTCGTGAGCGTCGGCGATCCGCTCGGCCGCTCCGTCCGCTACGGTTACGACGAGGCACGGCGCCTGGTGACCGTCACCGATCCCGCGGGCGGCGTGCTCCACTATGGCCACGATACGGCCGGGCGCATCTCGACCGTGACCGATGCGCGCGGCATCACCTTCCTCACCAACGAGTACGACGCCGCCGGCCGCGTCATCCGGCAGCGGCAGGCCGACGGCGGCGTCTGGCGCTTCGACTACGACGGCCCCCCGGGCGCGCACACGCGCGCGCGCGTCACCGATCCCCGCGGGGCGAACACCACCCACGTCTTCGCGGCCGGACGCGCGGTCGCCACCGTCGACGCGCTCGGCCAGACCACACGCCACGACCACGATGCGGCCGGCCGGATCACCGCGGTCGAGGACACGCTGGGCCGGCGCGTCACGCTCGAATACGACGGCCGCGGCAACGTCACCCGCCTCACCGATCCGCTGCAGCGCGCCCGCGAGATCGTCTACGATGGGGCGGACCGGCCGCAGTCGGTCGCCGACACGCTCGGCGGCACGATTCGCCTGGCCTACGACGGCGCGGGGCGCCTGGCCAGCGCGCTCGACGCGACCCGGGTGCCGCTGGTGCTCGAGTTCGATGCGCTCGGGCAGCCGGTGGGCCTGGCGGGCCCGAGCGGTCAGGCGACGCGCATCGAATATGCGCGGACGGGCGAGGTGAGCGCGCTCGTCGACCCCCTCGACCGGCGCACCACCCTCGAATACGATGCGGCGTCGCGGCTGGTGCGTCGTCGTGATCCGGCCGGCGGCGTCGTCGACATCGTGTACGACGCGCTCGATCGGATCGTGCAGGTCAGCGACGCCTCCGGCGTGACGCGCTACGAATACGACGCCAACGGCAACCTCCGAGCCGTCACCGACCAGCTCGGTCGCACGACACGTTACGAGTACGACGCGATGGACCGGCGGATCGCCAGAACGGATGCTCGCGGCGCCACCGAGCAGTACGAGTACGACGCCACGGGCAACGTGATCCGTGTCGTCGACCGCAAGGGTCAGATCGCCGTTCACGAGTACGACCTGCTCGGTCGCCGCGTGGCCAGTCGCTACGCGGACGGGACCGCGACGACGCTCGCGTATGACGCCGCCGGCCGCCTCGTCCGCGGCGTCGCCGACGGTGACACGATCCTGCTCGAGTACGACGCGCTGAATCGTCTGACCGCCGAGACGTCGGTCGTCGGCACGACGCGATATGGCTGGGATGCGCGGGGGCGGCGCACGACGCGGATACGCTCGGACGGTGACGTCGTGACCTACGAGCACGATGCGGCCGGACGGCCGACACGCGTCACGGACGGCCCGCGCGTGGTCGCGATCGAGTACGACGCCACCGGGCGGCGGCGCCGTGTCCGGCTGCCCGGCGGTATCGAGGCCGAGTACCGTTACGATGCGGGCGCGCGACTCACCGGCTTGAGTTACGTGCGCGCCGGCCAACCGCTGGGCGATCTCGTCTACGCCTACGACGCGCTCGATCGTCGGGTCGCGGTCTCCGGTTCGCTCGCATCCGTACTGCTGCCGCCGGCGTTCGGCGGCGCCGTCTACGACGCGGCCAACCGCCCGTCACGCGCGGGGGATCTCCTGCTGAGCTTCGACGCCAACGGCAATCTCACGGACCTGGCGGCGCCGTCCGGCTCGCGCTCGTTCGTCTGGGATGCGCAGGACCGTCTCGCCGCGATCACGGGCGCGTCGGGCACGACCTCGTTCGCATACGATGCGCTCGGCCGTCGGACCGCCCGCGCCGACGGCGACGGCGTCACCATGTTCGCCTACGATCTCACCGATGTCGTCGAGGATCTGGCGCCGGGCGGTCAGCGCGCGTACCTCCGGGCGACGACGCCCGACGAGCTGTTCACGGCCGGGGACGCGACGGCGATCGTCGACAGCCTCGGCTCGATCGTGCGGGTCGTCGATCCGGATGGCGGTGTGCGCGACGCCGTGGGCTACGAGCCGTTCGGCCGCACCGTCTCGAGCGCCTGGGGTTCGATCCGCTACGGATTCACCGGCCGAGAACGGGAGGGCGACGATCTCTACTACTACCGCGCCCGCTACTATCACGCCGGGCTCGGCCGCTTCCTCAGCGAGGACCCGCTGGGCCTCACGGCCGGCCTCAATGCTTACGTCTACGCGTTCAACGATCCCGTGAACGCAGTGGATCCGATGGGGCTGCGGACATACGTGCTGCACGGCGTCTGGCCGGACCGGGCGGCCTTCGACGACTTTGCCGCCGCGCTGCGAACCGCCGATCCGCAGACGCGGACGTTACCATGGAGCGGCAGCGTTCTCGGCGGCGTCGTGCCCAGCACACAGCCCGTCGCCACGCAGATGATGCACCAGATCCTGGCCGACCTCGACGCCGACCCACTCGGCGCCACCGAGAAGCTGAATCTGGTGGGCTTCAGCGGCGGCGGCTTGATGTCGGCCACACTCGCCGAGATGCTCCGCGCGCGGGGCACCAAGGTCGACACCGTCGTGACCATGGGCACGCCCGCCCAGAGCCCGCTGACGACCAGGGTGCCGGCGCAAACGCGGCTGTTGAACTTCGTCGGCGTCGCCGATCCGCTGAGCTCGCTGCGGCTCCATCCGCGCGGCACCAACTATCTGATCCTCGCCACGCACACCGCGCGCTCGTACACGGAGAACGATGCTCTCATTGCCCTCGTCCGACGTGCGATCGTGCACTAGGACGCGACCGGATCGCCGCCGCATCGTGCGCCTCGCTCTGCTGACCACGGCGGTGGCGTTGGCCGGCTGTGAGATGACCGACCACGCCCTTGCCTGGAGCGTCCGGCGTGGGCAGGTGGGCGAGTTCGTGATCCGCGACGACGAGGTGGTCACGATCGGCGCCCGCCTGACCGTGTACGAAGCGACCACCGGCCGGCGGCGGCGACGCGCCGCGCTGCCCGCGGATCTCGGCGACGTTACCCGCGGCCAGCTCGGCCCCGGCGCGCTGGTCACGGGCGATTCGCTCGTCTTCGGCTGGTACGACTTCGCGACGGAGACGGGGACGGTCTTCTGCTTCGACGCGGGATCGCTGCGACCACGCTGGCAGTGGCAGGTCCACTGGCCGTGGCGTCAGCGGACGCTCCGCCCGAGCCTGGCCGTCGCCGCCGCCGGCGAGCACGTCTACGCGGCCGCGATCGGCAAGGAGGCCGACAACGTGTTCGCGTTTCGGCTTGCCGACGGCCGGCTCGCATGGAGCCGGAGCGTCGAGGCGTTTCCCACGGAATCGGCGCTGGCCGTGGCCGGCGACCGCCTCATCGTCCGTTCTCAGCTGTGGGCTCGCACCCGTGACTGGCACGAGCAGCTCGACGCCCTGGCTCTCGTCGATGGCCGCCGCCTCTGGCGCACCTGGCTGATCGGCGAGGCGAAGTATCACACCGCCGGCCCGCTGATCGACGGCGGATATCTCTACACCACGACGCGCGCGGGCCCCGACCGTGGCCACCTCTACGTCGTCCGCCTGTCGGATGGACACACGATCCGCGAGGAGATCGAGACGGCGGGCGCGCCGTTCGCCAAGCGCGGCGACACGATCTATCTCGGGGGGGCGCCGCCGCTCGCATGGGATGTCGGCACGCGCCGAGTGGTGTGGCGCGGCGGCGATGGCGCCAACGGCGGCGGGCAGCGCCCGATGATCGCCGGCGGCGCCATCGACGACGGACACGACCGCGTCTTCACCGGCGATTCACAGCGCTTCGTGTACGTTCGTGCGGCCAGGACGGGCCTCGTCCAGCGGGGGATCCGCATCGACACCTATCCGCGCTTCGAAATCTTCAGCCCGCTGAAAGCGTTGCACGCGTCGTACGGGGTCCGTCGGCTGCAGGTGCACCGCGGCATGCTGTTCGTGGGGACCGTGGACGGCAGTCTCTTCGTGTTCCAGGTGGACCAGGGTCCAAGCTCACGGACAACGGGATTCACCGGCCGCTGGCGGGCCCTTTGCTTCAGAAGGTCGCGTGCAGTTCAAGAACTACTACCGCGTGTTGAACGTCGGCGCCGCGGCCGACGACGCGACCATCAAGGCCGCCTTCCGCCGGCTCGCGCTCCGCCATCATCCCGACCGGGCCGGGAGTGCCCGGATTGCGCGGCGATTCCAGGAGATTCGCGAGGCCTACGACGTCCTGTCCGACCCGGAACGGCGCCGTCAGTACGACGAGATCTATCGCGCGCAGACGGCACTACGACCGGTCAGCGAGGCCGTCGAAGCCGGGCAAGCGCGGCGGCGCCGTGGCGGCGTCGGCCTCGGCATCAGCCTCGACGTGCTGGGGCTCAGGCTCGGCGTGGCGGTCGACGCCGCCGTGACCCGCCGGGTGGCCCGACCACTGAAGCCGCCGCCGCGACGGGGCCCGCCTCGCAGACCGCGCCCGCGTCCGCGGAGCTGAACGCACCACGCGCTCAGCGCCGCGCGGCATCGCCGAAGTAGAACGTATCGGCCTCCGGATCCCCGGCCCGCGCCGGGCGCGGCGCCGGGATCCGCCCATCCACCGGCGGCAGCGCGCGCAGGTAGGCGATGATGGCCAGCCGGTCCTCCTCCGACCAGTGGGAGAAGATGTCCCACGGCATCGCCTGCCAGTGAAGCGCGCGGCCGTCGGTCCCGATGCCGCTGCGCAGCGCACGGCTGAGCACGGGGACGGACGCGGCGGCGAGGCCGTCGCGGTGCGGGGTGAGGTTGCTCGACACCGCGCGGCCGAACAGCTTCCAGCGCGCTTCCATGCCGCCCGCCAGCCAGTTCGCGGCCATGAACCCGGTGAACGGGCTGGCCGGCGTGTGACACAGCCCGCACGGCGATACGGTCGCGAGATACTCGCCGCGCTCGGCCAGGGCGCGCTCGGGGCCGGTGAGCCAGCGCGGCAACTCCGGCTTGCCGCTGAAGTGGCGCTGCGTCGCTCGCTCGGGCGACATGAAGCGCAGCGGCGGCCACGCGCTCAGCAGAAGCCACGCGCCGAGCAGGAGGATGCCGGCGATCAGCGCCGCCCGGCGCCGCCAGCCGCGGCGGGACAGCACGATGCCGGCGGCCGCGACGAGAACGATCACCACGCCGCTCCCCCACCCGATCACGTTGGCCAGGACGCGCCACGCGTGCGAGACCGGAATGCCGACCAGCGTGCGGTCCACCGCCGCGTTGCCGCCCCAGAAGCCGATGCTCCGCTCGGCGCCGAAGAGCGCGAGCAGCTTGCCGCCCACCGCCTCGCCCATCCGGATGGTGCGCGGCTTCGGCACGTCGTTGCGGACAGGCGGCAGCGCCTTCAGATAGGTCGCGATCGCGCGCGCGTCCTCCGGCGTCAGGCGTGAGAACCAGACCCACGGCATCGCCATCGAGTCGAGCCGCCGGCCGTCGCGCGCGACGCCGCGCGTGAAGGCGGTGACGATCTCCGCCTCGCTCCACTGCCCCAGGCCCGTGTCCGGATCGGGAGTGAGGTTGCGGCTGTACCAGACGCCCCACGGATACGCGCTCACCCGCATGCCGCCGGCCAGGAAAAGCTTCGGATCGTAGGCGCCGGTCTCGGCGCTGACCGGGGTGTGGCAGAGCGTGCACGCCATGGCGTTGACGAGATACCGGCCGCGCGCGAGCGGATCGGTGGCCACGCCCGCGGTCGCGATGCGCGGCGGGTCGGTGATGCGCCAGATGGGCTCGCGGCCCAGCGTCAGCACATAGGCGGCGATGACGAGGGCGTCGTTGCGGCTGACGCTGCCGGCAAACGACGGCATGGGGGAGCCGTCGATGCCGCCGAGGATGCGCAGCGCGATGTCGTCGATCTGGGCGCCGCCGCGGAAGCTCCACGGCTCGGTGAGGTTGGTCGGCGCCACTTCGCCCGTCGGCCCTTCCTGCCTGGGGCGCCAGGCCTCGCCGCGGCCGTCCTCGCCGTGGCACTCGGCACAGCCGGCGCGCACGTACACCTTCTCGCCGCGCTCGGCCAGCGCCGGCCGCCAGTTGAAGAACGGCACGTTGAGCGGCGGCGCGGTGGGCTTCGAATCCGGCGCGAGCGCCAGCACGTGACGCGCCAGCGCCCGGCGGTCGGCCTCGTTCAGCAAGTCCGCGAAGGGCGGCATGCTCGTGCCGGAGAGCCCGCGCGTGATCGTGCGGAAGATGTCGGCTTCCGTCGGCAGCGAGCCCGAGGGCGTGGAGCGGAACTTGTAGACGCCGGTCGTGAAGTCGCGCGGCTTCGGCGTGAGCAGCGGCGCCGCCGGCCCGTCGCCGCGCCCCTCGGCGCCGTGGCAGACAGCGCAGCGCGCCCGGTAGAGCGCGGACACGTCCTGGGCGTGCGTGGCGAGCGGCGCCAGCACGAGCGCCAGCGCCAGGGCCAGCGCGGCTCTCAGGCGCGGCCCTCGCCGTCGTTGACCGCGCAGGAGATGCGCATGCGGTTGGCCGCGATCCACGCGTACGCGCGGCGCGCGAACGGCCGTACGCCCGGCACCGCAAACACCGACGCCGCCCACCGCCAGCGCGGGATGCGCCTCAGCAGCTCGGGCACCGCGTCGGCGCCCTCGAGCACGCGGCCGTCCGGGAGAACGAGCTGCATGGCGCGCATGCAGCGCTCCTCGGTGATCTGCGGAAAGCGCGCGCGCCGGGGCCCCGAGCGGCAGGGCAGGATCTCGAGCTGGCCGGCGGCCATGGCGCGCCGCATGAGCCAGAGCGCGCTGGCGCGACACATGGCGCAATCGCCGTCGTAGACGAGAGTCGCTACTTGCCCCACCGCTTCGCGAGCGAGCGGTAGTAGAGCGCGAACCCGAGCGCGATCAGCGGCGCGAAGATCGCCTGGACCAGCGCGGACCCCGATCCGGTGCGCAGCCAGAGCCGCGCCTCGACCATCGCGTAGAACAGGAAGAACGCGATGCCGAACCCGATCAGGATCCGGTGCGCGGTGATCAGGCGCACGCGGCCTTCACGGCGTCGCGCGCGACCGACACCAGCCGGTCGATCTCCTGCTCGTTGATGACCAGCGGCGGCGAGAAGAAGATCGTGTCGCCGTTGGCCGGGTGCGCCCCGCTCGTGGGCCGCACGCGGGTGACCACGCCGCGCTTGGTCATCTCCTGCTGCACCCGTGGCGCGATCTTCCGGTCGCCCGGGAAGTTCTTCTTGGTCGCCTTGTCCTCCACCAGCTCCACCGCCGCCAGCAGGCCCTTGCCGCCGCGGACGTCGCCCGCGTGCGGCGAGTCGCTGAACGCGCTCTTGAGCCCGGAGAAGAGGCGGTCGCCCATCTTGGCGGCGTTCTCCCACAGCCGCTCGCGCGCCATGATGTCGAGGTTCTTCAGCGCCACCGCGCAGCACGTCGGGTGGCCGGAGTAGGTGTAGGCGTGCATCCAGCGGTCGGCCGGATTCACGCTGTCCATCGCCTGCTTGATCTCCTTGCTCACCATGATGCCGCCGAGCGGCAGGTAGCCGGAGGTCACGCCCTTGGCGAACGACATGATGTCGGGCTTCACGTTCCAGTGGCTCAGCGCGAACCACTTGCCGGTGCGGCAGAAGCCGGTGATGACCTCGTCGCCGATGAAGAGCACGTTGTGCTTCGTGCAAATTTGTCGCACGAGCGGGAAGTAATCGTCGGTCGGATAGAGCACACCGCCGCCGCCGTGGATGGGCTCGGCAATGAAGGCAGCGACGGTGTCGGCTCCTTCGCGCAGGATCGCTTCTTCCAAGAGTCGGGCCCCTGCTTGGCCGGCCGTCTCACCGGGCTTGGCGTCGGGCATGCGGTACGGGTAACAGGTCGGAATTTGCAAGAACCCGGGCACGCGCGGCTCGAACATCTTCCAGTAGGCGGGCATCCCGGTGGCGCTCATCGCCTGCTGCGTCACGCCGTGATACCCGTTGACGCGCGAGATCACCTTGATCTTGTCCGGCTTGCCCTTGGCCTTCCAGTAGAAGCGCGCCGTCTTGAACGCGGACTCGTTGGCCTCGGCGCCGCCGCACGTGAAGAAGACGCCCTGCATGTTGTCGTAGCCCAGCTCGATCAGCCGCTGCGCCAGCTGGATGGCCGGCAGGTTCGAGGAGCCGGTGTAGGCCGAGTAGTAGGCCAGCTCCTTCATCTGCGCCATCGCCGCCTCGGCCAGCTCCGCGCGGCCGTGGCCGACGTTGACGTTCCAGAGGCCGGCGAGGCCGTCGATGTACTTCTGGCCGCCGTGGTCCTCGATGGTGGCGCCGCGGCCGCGCACGTAGATCATCGGCTCCGCGTGATCGATCGGGTGGTGCAGCGGATGGATGAGATGCTCCTGGTCGACCTTGATCAGCTCGGCGGCGGT
>DATBJF010000074.1:0-36593 GCA_036556545.1 Candidatus Methylomirabilota bacterium | reverse complement strand
GCACCACGCCCTGGATCTGCGAGGTCTGCCACGGCTTCACGGCCTCGAGCGGCCCCATGAACATCTCGTAGAGCCGGAGCGCGTCGGCGCCGTACTCCCGCACGATGTCGTCGGGATTCACGACGTTGCCCCGCGACTTCGCCATCCGCTCGTTGTCCTCGCCCAGGATCGTCCCCTGGTGCACGAGCTTCATGAACGGCTCGGGGTGTCGGACGTGGCCGAGATCGAAGAGCACCTTGTGCCAGAAGCGGGCGTAGAGGAGGTGGAGCACCGCGTGCTCGGCGCCGCCGACGTAGAGGTCGACGGGCATCCACGCGTCGTACGCGTCCATCGCCCAGGGCTTGTCGTCGTCGTCCGGGTCGAGAAAGCGCAGGTAGTACCAGCACGAGCCCGCCCATTGCGGCATGGTGTTGGTCTCGCGCGCGAACCAGCGACCGTCGCGCTGGAAGAAGCGCCAGTCGCCGACGCGCGCGAGCGGGCCGGCCGGGTCCTCGCCCGGGTTGTAGTCGGCGAGCTCGGGCAGGCGCAGCGGCAGCTCGGACTCGTCGACCGCGAGCGGCTGGTCATAGCGAATCGTGTGCGCGGCCCCTCGCCGAGGGTCGCCGGTCGGATCCGCGAGCTCGACCGGAAAGTAGATCGGGATGGGCTCGCCCCAGTAGCGCTGACGCGAGAAGACCCAGTCGCGCAGCCGGTAGCTGATCGTGCCGCGGCCGCGGCCGAGCGTCTCGAGTCGGCGGATGACCGCGCCCTGGGCGGCGGGCGTCGCCAAACCGTCGAACTCGCCGCTGCGGACGTTGACGCCGTCGTCGACGTACGCGGCCTCGAGCGCGTCGTGCAGTCTCCCGTCCGGGCTCACGACCTCGACGATCGGAAGACCGAAGGCGGTCGCGAACTCGAAGTCGCGCTGATCGTGCCCGGGGACGGCCATGACGGCACCAGTCCCGTAGCCGCCAAGCACGTAGTCAGCCACCCAGATCGGCAGGCGAGCTCCGGTGATCGGATGGATGGCCGCGGCGCCTGTCGGCACACCGGTCTTCGTCTTGGCGAGCGCGACACGGTCCAGCTCACTCTTGCGGGCAGCCGCCTCGACGTACGCGACGACGGCCTCGCGCCGAGACGGCGTCGCCAGCGTGCGCGTCAGCTCGTGCTCGGGCGCGAGCACGACGTAGG
Source organism: Candidatus Methylomirabilota bacterium (assembly GCA_036556545.1). Lineage (GTDB taxonomy): Bacteria > Methylomirabilota > Methylomirabilia > Rokubacteriales > CSP1-6 > AR12. The sequence goes on along the minus strand of DATBJF010000074.1, from coordinate 35,423 downwards.
TCGCGCCCATGAGGGTATCGGGCCGCGTCGTGAAGACGGCGATGCGCGCGTCCGGGTGACCGTCGACACCGAAGACGACCTCGGCGCCCTCCGAACGGCCGATCCAGCGGCGCTGCGTGGTGAGCGTCCCCTCGGGCCAGTCGACGAGCGCCAGATCCTCGGCGAGCCGATCGGCATAGGCGGTGATCCTCAGCATCCACTGTCGGAGTGGCATGCGATAGACGGGATGGCCGCCGCGCTCGCTTTTGCCGTCGACGACTTCCTCGTTGGCAAGCACGGTGCCGAGCGCCGGACACCAGTTGACGGGCACCGTCGCCTGGTAGGCGAGCCCGCGCTGGAACAGCTGCAGGAAGATCCACTGCGTCCAGCGTACGTAGCCCGGAGCGGTGGTGTCGATCTCTCGCGACCAGTCGTAGCTGAAGCCGAGCATCTTGAGCTGACGCTTGAACGTCGCGATATTGTTCGCCGTCGTCCGCGCGGGATGCTGCCCGCTTTCGATCGCGTGCTGCTCGGCCGGCAGGCCGAACGCGTCCCAGCCCATCGGGTGCAGCACGTCGTAGCCGCGCATGCGCCAGGCGCGCGCCATGATGTCGGTGGCGGTGTAGCCCTCGGGATGACCGACGTGCAGACCGACGCCGGACGGGTAGGGGAACATGTCGAGGACGTAGCGCTTGGGCCGGCCGTTCCGGCGCGTGGCGCGGAACGTCCCGTGCTCGTCCCAGTAGCGCTGCCAACGGGCCTCGATCTCGAGGTGGTCGTAGGCCACGTCCTGTTGTACCCCGTTGCGGCGTTGCCGCCTAGCGTGCGCGCGCGCGGGCGCGGATCATACGCTCCGGGTGACGACGAGGACCCACATTTCACCCAGGAGTCGTATCGCTGGCTACTGAGCCTGCCGGCGCACCCGCCGTTACCGTCGTCGCGGACTCCCCGACCAGCCCCTCGTGTTCCTTATGCCGGCATCGTTGCCGATCTGGCTGCGGGCGCCTCAAGCGCATCGTGGCAAGCACCGCCGTTCGACTCGAGGGCGGCGCCGTCGTTAGACGCGAAGAGGCTCTTCGATGGCGACGTTGTCACGGTCAGGCGGGCTGCTGAGCATGGGCTTGAGTTAGACTGGGGCTGCGGCGGTTCGGGCGAGTCGCACGACTTCCGCCCGCCTCGACATGTTCGACAACCGCGAGTTCCGGCGTGCCGATCTCAGCGGACGCATCACGGCCGGCTCCGACGTCGGCGGTCTGCGAGGCCGCAAGCTGTACGTCTTCGCTCGTAAGGTTACGCGCGCGCCCGGAAGGCCTCGAGCGAAACCGGTGTGATTCCCACCGAGACACTCGTGACGGTGCCCCAGGCCGTCGAGCTGGAGGGCATCACCGGCGCCTTCGCTGCAGCCGGTCACGCCGGTGCGCGGCTCAAGGTCGGCCGCCAGGAGTGTCACGGTTTCGAGCGTCTCCGCATGGTGCTCGCGGTGTGCGGACACGGCAAGGCCCAGCACGCCGTGCAGACGCAGCACCTGATCGATCAGTGCGGGCCGGTGCGCGCCGTGATCTGCGCCGGTGCCGCCGGCGGCCTCGACCCGGCCCTGAAGGTCGGCGACGTCGTGGTCGGCGTCACGACCGTCGAGCACGACTACACCCTGAGGTTCATCCAGCGCCCGCTGCCGTGCCATCGGGCGGACGTCGATCTCGTGCGCGAACTGATGCGGGCCGCCGATCGCGTGGCTGGCGAGTTCGCCGTTCGGTTCGGGCCGATCGCCAGCGGAGACGAGGACGTCATCGATCCGGCGCGAGCCGGCGAGCTTCGCGCGGAGACGGGCGCGCTATGTGTCGCCTGGGAAGGTGCGGGTGCCGCCCGGGCAGCCTGCTTCAGTGGCGTGCCGTTCGTCGAGGTACGCGCGCTCACCGACGCCGCCAACGCCACCGCGGCCGCTGACTTCCGCGCGAACCTCGACCGCTCGATGCCGAACCTCGCGAGGCTCTTGCTCATGTGGTCCGCCGCCCGACTGCGCGAATGATCCGGGTGGAAACGGTGGTAGTCGTACTTCTCATCGCGGCACTATGCGCGCGTAGCGGCGACCCAGCTTCACCACGGTTGGCCGGTCGATCGTGACGGCCTGTGCGATGTCGGTGACCCGAACTCCGTCGACGTGGACGGCGCCTTCGCGGATCTTGCGGGCAGCCTCGCTGTTACTGGCCGCGAGGCCGGCCCGCACCAGCAGAGGCGGCAACCGGTGCGGACCATGACCGAGATCGGCGATCGAGACGTCCGATATCTCGTCGGGCGTCTCGCCGCGGGCGAATTGCTTCTCGAACTGGGCCGCGGCGGCTTCCGCGTGGGCGGGGCCGTGTAGCCACCCGACGATGTGACGGGCCAGATCGACCTTCGCGCCGCGAGGGTCCGTGTTCAGGCGCGGCTGGTAGCGCTCGGGCGCTTCATCGGTGAGTAGGCGGTAGTAGCTCTCCATGAGGGCGTCCGGCAGCGACATGATCTTGCCGAACATGCCGTCCGGCCCGGAGGGGGGATCGGTGACGCCGATGTAGTTGCCCTTCGACTTGCTCATCTTGTCCTTGCCGTCGAGCCCGATGAGAAGGGGCGTGACGATCACCACCTGGCTCTCGCCGCCTTCCTGCCGCTGGAGCTCGCGACCCACCAGGTTGTTGAAGAGCTGATCGCGACCGCCGAGCTCGACGTCGGCCCCGATTTGCACACTGTCCCAGCCCTGGATCAATGGGTAGAGCATCTCGTGTAGACGGATCTCGGCGTGGGCGGCGTAGCGGTCAGAGAAGTCGTCCCGCTGCAGAATCTGAGCCAGCGTCGCGCGTGAGGCGAGGCGGATCACGTCGACGAGCCGCATCGCGGCGAGCCATTCGCCGTTGCGACGTACCTCGAAGTGGGCCGGGTCGGTTCGGAGAATCCTACCGATCTGTGCCACGTACGTCGCGGCGTTGGCATCGATGACCTCAACGGACAACACGGGCCGGGTGGTGTTGCGGCCCGAGGGATCGCCAACGCGTGCGGTGTAGTCACCGATGATGAGCACGGCGCGGTGGCCCCAGTCCTGGAACTGGCGCATCACCAGCAGCGGCACGGCGTGGCCCAGCGTGACATCGGGGGCGGTCGGGTCCATCCCAAGCTTGATGCGCAACGGCACGCCCGTCCGAGCGCTCCGCTGGAGCTTGGCGCGCAGGTCGGTTTCAGGGACGATTTGATCGGCGCGGCGGGCGAGCGCCGCAAGTTGGTCGTCAGGCGTCATGGCCTGGATCACGGCGAGAGAGGGCGATTGTGCCGCGCACCGGGCGGAAGGGTCAACTCCGGGCGCGGACCGAGGCCGGAGCAGACTTTACCCGGGAATTCGTTCGGGCATCGCTCAAGTGCGCCGAGTCGGCTTAGAATCTACGCCATGACAGTCTCCAGAGGTCGCGAGTTCCTCAGCATTCCGGGGCCCACGAACATTCCAGACGCAGTGCTCGCCGCGATGCATCGGCCGGCCATCGACATCTACGCCGGCGACATGCTCGCTGTCACGAACAGCCTTCTCGAAGATCTCCCGAGGATCTTCCGGACGACGGGGCGCACCTACATCTACGCCGCCAACGGCCACGGTGGCTGGGAGGCCGCGCTCACCAACGTGTTGTCGCGGGGCGAGACCGTACTGGTGCTCGAGAGCGGCCTGTTCGCGCTCGGATGGGGCGATATGGCGCGGATGATGGGCGTCAAGGTCGAGGTCTTGAAGGGCGACCCGCGACGCGCCGTCGATCCCTCGACTCTGGCGCAGCGCCTCGCCGCCGATACCGCGCGGGAGATCAAGGCCATTCTGGTCGTCCAGATCGATACCGCGTCGGGCGTGGTCAACGACCTCGCGGCGATCCATCGCGCGATCGCCTCCGTCGGGCACCCCGCGCTGCTGATGGTGGATGCCGTTGCGTCGCTGGGCTGCATGCCGTTCGAGATGGATGAATGGGGCATCGACGTGGCGATGGCGGGCTCGCAGAAGGGGCTGATGACCCCGCCCGGGCTCGCGTTCGTCGCTGCCAACGAGCGCGCGCATGCCGCACATGAGCATGCGGACCTTCGCACGCGCTACTGGGACTGGACGTTCCGCAATGGCGAAGCGCATTACCAGAAGTACGGAGGCACGCCGCCGGAGCACCTGCTCTTCGGCTTGCGCAAGGCGCTCGACATGCTCTTCGAGGAGGGCCTCGACAGAGCGATCCACCGCCACGCGCTGCTCGCCGAGGCCACGCGCCACGCCGTGAGCCGGTGGGCGGAGCCGGGTGCGCTTGCATTCAATATCGTCCGCGCCGAGGAGCGCGCGAACTCGGTGACCACGGTGCTCGTGCAGGGCCGCGAGCCGAGCGTGCTCAGCGACTATTGTCGCGAGAAGTGCGGCGTCGTCCTCGGCCGCGGGATTGGTGATCTGCAGGGCCGCGCGTTCCGAATCGCGCACATGGGCCATGTCAACGCGCCGATGGTGTTCGGCGTGCTCGGCGCGATCGAGATGGGGCTCGACGCCCTGGGCATCCCGCACGGACGTGGCGGCGTGCAGGCCGCGGTCGAATATCTTGGACGCGAGGTGCGCCCCTAGCGAAAGGAGCAATGCCATGAGTGCCGCCGTCATCCGTCCCTTCAGCGTGAAGTTTCCCGACTCCGACCTCGAGGATCTGCGCAGACGCATCCGGGCCGCGCGCCTGCCTGAGCGGGAAACGGTCCCGGATTTCTCGCAGGGCGTACCGCTCGAGACTGTCCAGAAGCTCGCGCGCTACTGGGCCACGGAATACGACTGGCGCAAGGTTGAAGCGCGCCTCAACTCCGTCCCGAACTTCATCACCGAGATCGATGGCCTGGACATCCATTTCATTCACGTGCGTTCGAAGCATGAGAACGCGCTGCCCATCATCATCACGCACGGGTGGCCCGGTTCCGTCATCGAGCAGCTCAAGCTCATCGGGCCGCTGACGAATCCGACGGCGCATGGTGGGACCGCGGCCGACGCTTTCGACGTGGTGATCCCGTCCATGCCGGGCTACGGCTTCTCGGGCAAGCCCGCCAGCACCGGCTGGGGGCCCGAGCGAATCGCGCGCGCTTGGACTGAGCTGATGAAGCGACTGGAATACACGAAGTTCGTCGCCCAGGGCGGCGACTGGGGCGCGATCGTCACCGACATGATGGGTGTGCAGGCGCCGCCGGAATTGTTGGCCATACACACCAACATGGCTGGTGTGGTGCCTCCCGCGCTCAACGCCGCGGCCCTGGCCGGTGCACCGGCGCCGGCCGGTCTTTCGGACGATGAAAAGCGTGGCTACGAACAGCTGGCGGCCTTCTACAAGGACGTCTACTACGCCTTCTTGATGGGTACGCGTCCGCAAACGCTGACGGCGCTCGCCGATTCTCCCGTGGGTCTCGCCACCTTCCTGATCGACCACGACAGACGCAGTCTCGAGCTGATTGCGCGCAGCTTCAACGGCGTGCCCGAGGGCCTCACGCGCGATGACGTGCTCGACAATGCCACGCTGTTCTGGCTGACGAACACCGCGGTGTCCGCGGCCCGGCTCTACTGGGAGAACAAGCTCGGTTTCTTCCTGCCGAAGGGCGTCAAGATCCCGGTGGCCGTGAGTGTGTTTCCGGACGACTTGTATCCAGCCGTGCGGAGTTGGGCGGAACAGGCGTATCCCAACCTCATTCACTACAACAGGCTCCCCAAGGGCGGGCACTTCGCCGCCTGGGAGCAGCCGAAGTATCTCAGCGAAGAGATTCGCGCCGGCTTCAAGTCGCTGCGTCGTTAGTGGCCAAGAGCCCAGCTGAGGAGAACGAGAATGGCCGAGCGGACGCTCAACGTTGTCAGCATGTGCGGCAGTCTACGCCGGGGGTCCTACAACAGAATCGTCATGCAAGCGCTGCCCGGCCTGGCGCCCGAAGGCATGCGGATCAAGGAAGCGCCACCCTACGATCAGTTCCCGCTCTACAACGCCGACGTTCAGAATTCGGGCGGGTTTCCTGCGGTGGTGAACACGCTTGCCGATGTGATTCGGGAGGCCGACGGCCTCATTTTCATCACACCGGAGTACAACTTCGGTATCCCCGGTCCGTTGAAGAACGCCATCGACTGGTTGTCGCGCCTGCGGGACCAGCCGTTTGCCGCCAAGCCCGTCGCGCTGCAGTCGGCGTCGCCCGGGCCACTCGGTGGAGCGCGCGTGCAATATGACTTGCGCCGGTCGATGGTGTTTCTCGACGCGCTGACCCTCAACAAGCCCGAGATCTTCATCGGGAACTGCGCGCAGCGCATCGACGAGAAGACGGGCCAGATCACCGACACGCAGACCAGGGACTTCATCATCCAGCAGCTGGCCGCGTTCGCAAAGTTCATCGCGGCGCATGGCGGCAAGCGCTGAGCCCGACTTGCTCCGACCTCGATCTCCTTGGGTACGCAGCCGCGTAAGGCCCACGTTCCGCCGAATGGTCGCGTCGTAAAGGACGCCCAATCTGGGCAGCGCGTACCATGGTGGCGTCGGCGGTCAGGCGCGGGAACGCTCCTGCGGTCTCGTGACTGCGCCGGCGGCCATGGTCATGAACGGTCTGGCGACTGCGGCAGCTCGTCGCTACGGAGGGAGTCGGCATGACGAAAACGGAACGGCGAACAAGCGACGGGGCACAGCCCACCCGCGGTCGGCAGGGGCAGGCCACACCGGGAAGTGGTAAGGACGGACCGCCGGGTACGCTGCCGCCGCGCAGGATCTGGGTGTGGTTCATCGTCGCCATGATCGTGAACTACTTCATCGCGCAACTGCTCTCGCCGGGCGGCGAACCATCGGTCACGGTGCCCTACACCCTGTTCAAGGAACAAGTCACCAGGGGCAACGTCCAGGCGATTTACAGCCGCGGCGATACCATCAAGGGCCGCTTCAAGACGGCGGTGACGTACCCCCCGGCGGGCAGCAACACCGCCCCGAAAGGCGAGTCTCAGCCGAGCAACGAGCGCCGCCCGATTGCACGTCCGGAGCCCAAAACCGCGCTGACGTTCGAGACGACCCTGCCGACGTTCGTCGATCCCGGCTTCGAGGCGTTTTTGATCGAGCACCAGGTTGAAATCAGCGCCAGGCCGATCGAAGACGAGAGCAATCCGCTGATCTCGCTCCTGTTCGGTTTCGGACCGGCCCTGCTGTTGATCGGCCTGTACGTGTGGATGTTCAGGCGAGCGCAGCAGGGCGGCGGCTTCGGCGGTGGGCTCATGGGCATCGGCAAGAGCAAGGCACGCCGGTACGACCAGGAGACGCAGACGAAGGTGACATTCGACGATGTCGCCGGCATCGACGAGGCCGAGAACGAGCTCGTCGAGATCGTCGATTTTTTGAAGGCCCCGAAGAAGTACACGCGCCTGGGTGGGACCGCGCCGAAAGGCGTCTTGCTCGTCGGCGCGCCGGGCACCGGTAAAACGCTGCTGGCGAAGGCCGTCGCGGGCGAGGCGGGCGTGCCCTTCTTCTCGATGAGCGCCGCCGAGTTCGTCGAGATGATCGTCGGTGTCGGCGCGGCGCGGGTACGGGACCTGTTCAAGCAAGCCCGCGAGCATGCGCCGGCGATCATCTTCATCGACGAGCTCGACGCGATCGGTCGCGCGCGTGGGCAGATGGCCATCGGCGGCGCGAATGAGCAGGAGCAGACCCTCAACCAGATCCTGACCGAAATGGACGGGTTCTCGAGCCGCGAAGGCATCATCGTGCTGGCGGCCACCAACCAGCCCGATGTCCTGGACAAGGCGCTCCTGCGGCCCGGACGCTTCGATCGGCGCGTCGTGGTGAATCTGCCGGACAAGACGGGTCGCGAGGCCATCCTCAAAGTTCACACGCGGAATGTTCCGCTCGCCGGCGAGGTGAGTCTCGCTCAGCTCGCGGCGACGACGCCGGGTTTCTCGGGGGCCGATCTGAAGAATCTCGTGAACGAGGCGGCGCTGCTCGCCGCCCGGCGCGACCAGAACGACGTCCGTCAGAAGGACTTCCTGGATGCACTGGAGAAGATCGTGCTCGGCCCCGAGCGCCCCCTCATCCTGAGCCACGCGGACAAGGAGCGTATCGCGTATCACGAAGGCGGACATACGATCCTGGGGCTGGTGGTGCCCGGCGCCGATCCAGTCAACCGGGTCACCATCGTCCCGCGTGGCCAGGCCCTCGGCGTGACGTATCAGCGCCCGGAGAGCGACCGCTACAACTATCCGGAAGCATATCTCCGCGCGCGCATTATCGGGATGCTGGGTGGGCGGGCGGCCGAGGAGATCGTCTACGGCACGAAGACGACCGGAGCCGAAAACGATATCGAGCAAGCCACCGGGCTCGCGCGCCGCATGGTCACGCGCTGGGGGATGAGCGATCGGCTTGGGTTGGTCCAGCTCGCGCCACGCGAGAACCCCTACTTGAGTGGACCGAACGGCTATGCCGGCGGCTATGCGGGTGAAAAGCCCTTCAGCGAAGAGACGGCCGAAGCGATCGACGCCGAAGTGCGCCGGATCATCGCGGAGAGCCACGAGGAAGCCAAGCGGCTTCTCACAGCGCATCGCAGGCAACTGGACGCGCTCGCAGCCGCGCTCGTTACCAGGGAGACGCTGAGCGAAGAGGAGATTCTGCAGGTCACCGGGTTACCGCGGGCGCCCCGGCTCGATACCGGGCTGGTGCCGGTTCCTGGCGCCGCGACGAAGCGAGCTTCCTGACGCACACGCTGCGGCGTCGGTCGAGAGGCCGAAGGCAGAGAGCTGAAGGACTACTCGACGCCGGTGCTTCGTTCCGCCGACGGTGACGTGTGCCTGGCGCGGCGGCGGTAGGCGGCCCATGCGATCGCGTGGCTGGAGATCGGAGCCGTCAGCAGAAGGAAGGCGATCACGAGGACGGCGTCGGTGATGGTCGCCGCATCGCGCGTGGCGATCGATGCCAATAAGATCGTGATCGCGCCCAGGCCCGATGCCATACCGGCGGCGTGCACCTGGCTGTAGACGTCGGGCATGCGAAACACCCCGTAGACGCTGATCGTCATGATGATCGAGCCGAGCGCCAGCAGCACGACGGCAACGACGTCGAGGACGGCGGCGAACATCAGAAGGGGCCTCGTGCCGCATAGTACCGGGCGCCGGCCAACGTCGAGACGAACGCGAGGAGAGCCAGGGCCAGCGCCGCGTCGAGGTAGTACGACGTGTCGCGCCAGTACGAAAGAAGCGCCAGCAGCGCGATGACGATCGAGGCCAGGAGATCCGACACGATGATGCGCTGCAGCGTGTCGCGTGACCGGAGGAGCATCAAGCCGCCGGCGACCAGCAGCAGCGTCATCCAGGTGAGCGCAACGCCGACGATGATCGTGCGCATGGGCGGCTCGCTAGGGGAACACGCGGCGGTGCCGTCGCTCGTACGTGCGCTCATGGCGGGCCCGGATCGCCGGTACGTCGCGGGCGTCGAGCAGATGGACGAGCAACACGCCCCGCTCGTCGTCGGCCTCGAGGACGATCTCATCCGGGGAGATGGCCGTGATGTACCCCCAGGCCGCCACGCCGGCTGCGGTTCGCTCTCCCCTCGGGATCGCCACGACACCGGGGGACTCCAGGCGGCGGCCGCCGAGCACGTACAGCGCGACGTGCCAGTTGCCGCGCACCATGTCAGCGAGCGTCGCGAGGGCGAACGCCGGCGCCGCGGCCAGGCGCCGTGGCAGCGACGGACCGACATGCGCGGTCGGCCGCGCGAACGCCGCGGCGATCGCTGCTGACAGTACGGCGCCGACGGCCACGTCACCGGGGTGCACGCTCGTCAGCACGAGCAGATACACGATTGTCAGCGCGACCGTAGCGAGCACGACCCGAGTCATCGGTCCCCTCCTCTCGACAGCAACGCGGCGGCGTCACGACTGAGGGCCAGCAAGGGTTCCGGCCATAGCCCGGCGGCAAGGACGAGCACAGCCAGCATGGCCGGTAGCAGTTGAAGTGGCCACCGGCTCGCGTGACCGGGACCTGTCGTGCGCCAGAACTCGTGCTGGTACATCTGGAACATGTAGACGAACGACAGCGCACTGCCGGCGACGAGCAGCGCCACGAGCGCCGGACTGCGGGCGACGATTCCGGTGTGAACGAGGGCCAGCTTGCCGAGAAAGCCGACGGCGGGCGGCATTCCGGCCACGCTCAACGCACCGAGAGCGAACACCGCGCTGATGAGGGGCCCCCGCACGCCCACCGCGAGAAACAGCATCGTCTTGTTGAGTGAGTTGACGAGCGCGTAGAGCACGGCCGCCGCCAGGCCGACCGGTCCCCCGACGCCCAGGGCCACGAGCACATACCCGACCTGCCCGATCGCAGAATAGGCGAGCGTCTCTGCGGGATCACGTCGCGAAATCGCGAGGACGCCCCCGTACACGATCGACGCGCAGCCGATCAGGATGAGCGCTGTCGCCCCCAGCTCGAGCTCCTTCGGCAGGAGCCCGGCGCCGAATCGGATCAGCCCATAGGCGCCGATGTTCGCCAGCGCGCCGCTCAGAATGGCGGCCACGGCGGGACGCGCGCCGGTGTAGACGGTCGGCAGCCAGAAGTGGAAGGGGAACAGGCCGAGCTTCACGCCGAAGGCGATGAAGAAACCTACGGCAATGAGAATGGCAGCGTTCGGCTCCGCATCGGCCATCCTCAGCGCGATGCTGTCCATGGCGAGGGTGGCCGTCACGCGATAGACGCCGGCGATTGCCAGAAGGAACACGGATGAGCCGAGCAGGTTGACGGCGGCAAAGACGAGCGCAGCGCTGAGCTCACGCCGGCCTCCACCGTACGTCGTCAGCACGTACGCGGCAGTCATGGCGATCTCGAAGAAGACGTAGAAGTTGAACATGTCCCCGGTGAGAAAGAGCCCGTTCAGCCCGGTGGCGAGCAGGAGGACGAGCCCGGGAAAGGTGCGGTCCTGTACGCCCTCGAGAACCGACTGGACGGCGGCGGCCAGCAGCATGACTCCGGAGACGAGCGCGAACATCACGCCGAGACTGTCGGCTCGTAGAACGATGCCGACGTCGGCCGGCCACCCGCCGGTCACGGTCTGAACCGCGCGTCCGGGCAGCACCTGCACTCCAAGGGAGACGAGCGCGGCAATCTGACCCGCCAGCGTTCCGACGGCGAGCCAGCCGACGATACGCCGGCGACCGTCGAGCGCCACGAGCACGGCGCCGGCGGCCCACGGCACGAAGAGCGCGAGCGCAAGCGATGTCACTCCGTCAGCGCCTCGGCGTCTTCGCCACCGCCCTCCAGAGCCTCATCTCGGGCGGCTTCGCTTGCGGCGACGGCGTCCTGGGCGATCGTGTGGTACGCGTGGGACACGCGGTCGACGACGACGAGGAGCAGCGCCGTGACGGCCAGACCAATGACGAGCGCGGTGAGGGCCAGGGACTGCACAAGGGGATCGCTGACCGGCGCATCAGGTAACGGATGGATCGGCGCCCGCCCGCGGGTAAGGGCCGAGGCGAGCAGGGTCAGGATCGCCGACTGGGAGATGAGCGAGACGCCCACCACGACACGGACGAGATCGCGTTTCAGCAGCAGGTACGCGCCGGCGCCGAACAGCACGGCGACCGTGAGCGAATAGACAAGATTCATCGCGTCGAAGGCCGGTCGTCGGCAAGCTGATGAACGAGCACGACGAGGACGCCGACGACGAGCAGGAACACACCGATGTCGAAGGCGACGGCGGTCAGCACCTCCAGCGTGCCGATCTTCGTCGGTTCCACACCGGGAGCCGGCCAGTGAGTGAAGATCGGCTTCCCCCGCAGCACGGGAAAAAACCCGACGGCAAGCGCGAGAAGCAGGCCGCTGACGGCGACGAACGGGGCGAGACGTAGAAGCGGCAGCGCCGCTTCGGCGCGGCGCCGCCCGTAGGCAACGTATTGTAAAGAGACAGCCAGCGCCACAATCACGCCGGCGCTGAAGCCGTCGCCGACATCCGAGTAGCCCTTCACCATGATCGCCACTGCAACCACGAGACTCGGGCCGAGCAACAGCCGTGCGATGGCTCTGACGGCGATCGTCACCACAGCCTCCCGCGTCGCAACAGCGTTGCCACACCGACGACGGCGACGGCCAGCACCGTGATCTCGGCCAGGGTGTCGAGTCCACGGAAATCGGCGAGAATGACGGTGACGACGGCCTGGCCATGCGCTTGCGGAGCCAGGCGAATGTGTTCGGCGGCGATTCCCTGGTGAATTGACGGGCGCGAGAGGAATCCCCAGATGGCGCCGAACACTGCGAGGCCTCCGATCGCGCCGACGAGCGGGTCCCGCCACCGCAGCCTGGATCGTGGCGCCGGCGGCGCCTTGGCGGGGGCGGCGATGTCCCGCGGAAGTCGTGCGACAGCGGCCACGAACACGAGCGACGTCACCGTGTCGACGACGACGGCCACGAGCGCAACATCCGGGGCACCGAGGAAGGCGTAGACAGCGGCCAGGGCGAATCCGACCACGGACAGGGTCAGCACCAGGTGCAAGTGCGCGCGAGCGGTGGCGAGCGCGAGGGCAGCGATCATCACGAGCGCCAGCAGGGCGACGATCATCAGATCGTCGCCCGGCGCGATACGACCAGTCTCGTAGGCTCCGGCCGTCGGGGTGGCCGCAAATCCCAGCGCGGCCAGTACGCCGCCGGGGACGAGAACCGCCGCGACGCTGTTGCGCAGATCACGCACCTCCATCCTGTGGAGCACGCCGGACACGTGATCGATGGTCGTGAGTGCTACGGCGTAGCCGCGGCGGGGACCCAGGCGATCGCCGACAGTTTCGAGCGCGCGCACCGCGGACCGCCACACGCGAGGAAAGACAAGGGCCAGGCCGCCGAGTGCCCACGCCGCCAGTGCCATGATGTTCTCCGGACGTGCGTCGAGGTGGTACGCCGGCGCCAGCGCGACTCGGGAGCCATGACTCGCGCTGGCCGCGTCGGCTGCCAAACGTGCGAAGGGCTCCACGACGACCCCGCCGAACAGCGCCACGACAGCGAGGACGGCGACCGGCGCGACGAGGAGACGGGGGACGGGGCGGGCCATCACGCGTCGTGGACCGAGGAACAGTCCCATCCAAAAGCGGCCGATGTAGGCGAATGTCAGGGCCGCCGCTCCCACCGCCGCTACCCTCATCGGCCACGCCGCCTCGAGCGCCGCCTTGAAGAACAGCTCGTCCTTGAAGAACCCGAGCGTGACCGGCAGCGCGGCGAGCGTGGCGGCTGCCACGCCGCTGGCCGTCGCGAGCAGCGGCATGTCCTGCCGAAGTCCGCCGACCCGGGAAAGCCGATCCTCGCCGGTGGCCATGGTCACCGCGCCGGCGGTCATGAAGAGTGCGCTCTTGGCGATGCCATGGGTTATGACGTACAACCCGGCGGCACCGGCGCCGGCCGGACCGCCGATTCCATACAGCGTCACCACGTAGCCGTACTGCGAGATCGTCGAGTGAGCGAGGATCTGCTTGAATTCGTCTTTGGCGAGTGCCAGCGCGCCGCCGATGAGGATCGAAGCGAGCCCGACGACGAGCAACCCGTCGAGGACCACCTGGCTGCGCGCCAGTAGCGGATGCACCCGGCCGATGACGAGCACCCCGGCCGCGACCATCGCGGCTGAGTGCAGGTAAGCGGACACGGGGGTCGGCGCCGCCATTGCACGTGGCAACCAGAAGTGCAATGGGACCTGGGCGCTCTTGGCCAGCGCGCCGACGGCCAGGAGCGCCGCGGCAATGGTCATCGTCGTGCCGCTGCCGGGTTGTGCGAGCAACGCCGGAATGGACACCGTGCCGTGCTCGGTGTAGAGCAGGACGGCGGCGATCAAGACTGCGACGGCACTGACACCGGTCACCACCAGCGCCATGAGCGCCGCCACGCGGGCTTCACGCCGCTCGCGGTCGAAGCCGATCAGGAAGTACGAACAGATCGCGGTGATGTCGAACAGGATGAACAGCAGCACGAGATCCTGCGCGATGGCCAGCCCCAACATGGCGACCATGAACAACGCCATCCAGGGCCAGAAACGCCACCGCTCTCCCGGAGACCGGCGTTCGTGTTCGAGGTGCAAGGGCAGGTAGGAGGCGCCGTAACTGAAGACGAGGGCGCCGATGCCGCTGGCCAGCAGGCAGTACAGCGCTCCGAGGCCGTCGAGCGTGAAGCTCAGCCGTAGGCCGAGCGTCGGTGCCCACGGGATGTCGATCGCCGCGCCGCCCCCCGACCAGATTGCCAGAGACGCGACGAAGGCGATGACGGCGGTGGCCACCGCGCTCCACGCCACGTCACTTCGCCTTGTCGGTCTCGAAGATCAGCGACCTGATCACATCGCCGCGGCTGACGATTCCGACCAGCAGATCCTTTCCGCGGCGTCGCTCGACCACGGGGAGGCTGCGAAGCTTTGATGCCAGCATGTGATCGATCGCGGTCGCCACCGAGTCACGCGGGGCGAGAGTGACCACGCGGCGCCTCATGATGTCCTCCACGTGCTCCGCCCACAACTCGGTCAGGCTGGGACGCAGACGTGCCGGGTCGTGACGAAAGATCCGCAACAGGTCGAGTTTGGTGACGATGCCAACGAGGATTTTCGCGTCGTTGACCACCGGGAAAGCGTTGAAATTGTACGACGCGAAGAGGCCCTGGAGCTCACGCACCGGCATCGTAGGTCCCACGGTCTTGGGCCGAGACGACATGACGTCCTGAACCAGTCGTGGTGCGATTCGTCTGGCGATCGGACCCTCTTGTGCCGGCGGCGGTGCCGATGAAATGCGTGACGCGATCGCCGGATTATACCCTGCTGGATCGTCCTCTTTGCGGAGCGTGACCGGCTTCGTGCAGTCGCCGCTCGCCGAAAGCTCGAACGATCACAGTGCGTGTCTGGGCATTGCGATCACGCGTACCATTGACTGCGCTGTCGGTGCAGGCCTGGAGCAGGCCCGGTCTTGCGGCGAAGGATGTCGAGAATCCACACGGGAGGGAGAGCGGACATGCGAATCTTGCTCGGTACGGATGGTTCCCAGGATGCAATTCGCGCCGCGGACTGGCTGGCCCGCTTTCCCGTGCCGCCGGATTCCCCGATCCTGATTGTCTCGGTTCTTCCTCGACTGGGCCCACGCGCGGCGGAGCACGAGGATGCCTTGCACGCTCAAGCACGCGAGGTCGTCGAAAACGCACGCTCGAGGCTCGCGCCGAGGCCGGCCGACGTGCGTCTACTGGAGGCGAATGTGCGCGAGGGGCTTCTGCGGGCTGCCGAAGACTGGAAAGCGGACATGATCGTGCTCGGTGCGCGAGGCCTCGGTGGCCTCGAGCGAGCGTTACTCGGCAGCGTGTCGCTCGGTGTCGCGCGCGAAGCACGCTGCGCCGTGATGATCGTCAAAGGAGCCGCGAAGGAGCTACAGCGCGTGGTCGTCGGCCTCGATGGCTCCGACGACTCCCGCGGCGCTCTTCGTCTTGTGACGGCGCTGCCCCTGGCGCCCGACACCGAAGTGTTGCTCGTCGGGGTCGCCGAGAAGATTCACTTCCCCCGCTCGGCGCCGGGTCTCGTTGCCGAGCCGCTTCACGCCATCATTGGCGAGATCGAAGGGGAGGAGAGGGCCCGCAAGGAACAGATCCTCGTCGCGGCCGAGAATACGATCGAACGCAAGGTGCGTGTGCAGCGGAGGAGCGTGGTCGGTAATCCGCCCGACGAGATCGTGGCCGCGGCGAGGGCGACCGACGCTCAGCTGATCGTGCTCGGCAGCCGTGGGCTCGGGGGCATCCAGCGTCTCGTGCTCGGTAGTGTTTCAGAAGGCGTGCTGCTGCAAAGCGAGTGCACGGTCTTGATCACCAGACGCTGAGGCGCGCCAGGCTCGGCATGAAGCGAGCAAGGCGAGACGGGCACTCACCCCCACTGCGCCAGGATCTTCGCGGCGCCGACATAGGATAGTCCCCGGTACTATCGAATAAGTGTCCGGCCAGGAACGGGCCGATGAAACCGCCGAGCCCGCCGCCGCCGTTGGCGAAGCCGAGAATCGCGCCGAAATGCCGGCCCGCGAACAGGTCAGCCGGGATCGCGGTGAGCAAGGAAATGCGCATCTTGAACCCGAGCCCCGACGCCGAATAGAGGAACAGCAGCGTCAGATCATGCGGACCCGTGAGCACGCTGAAGCACCAGATACCGAGGACGCCGATACCGGCGAACGCACCGACCAGGCGAGGATGTTGGCAAGGGTCGAGAGCCATCTGATAACCCAGCCGTAGAAGAAGCGGCGCATAGATCTGTGGCTGCCACATGGTATACGGCGCCGCGCCGACGATTCGTGGAAGTGCTCAGGCTGTCTTCCTCCGGTCATTCCACGGCCAGTCATAGCCTGGGAAGTAGTCGCGTTTCACCTGGGCGTCCGGCAAGTCGAATCCTGCAAGCATCTCTGCCACAGCCTCGACGAACGGCTCCGGCCCGGAGACGTGGAACGTGGGCTCCGCGGCGTTGGCGACGGCGGCGCGGATCGAGGCTTCGGTGACACGCTGCGGGGATACCAGGTAGCGGATCGCGAGGCCACGATGCCGGCCGACCAGCCAGTCCATCTCGGCCTTGTAGACGAAGCTCGGGGTCCGGTTCGCGTAGAGCAGCGTCACGTTGATCGGCAGCCGGCGGTGGTCGAGGTCGAGAAGCATTGCACGGAACGGGGTGATGCCGATCCCGCCCGCGATGAACACGTGCTTGTCACCCGGATCGCCCACCATGAAATCGCCATCCGGCTCGCCCACTTCGACCCCCGCGCCAAAGGGCAAGCGCCGAAGGGCGCGCTTGAAGCTGCTGCTCCGTTCAGTGGCGAACCTGGTCGTGAGCATGACGTGCCTCTCGAATGGCGCCGATGCGATCGTGAAGTACCGCGTCGTTCCTCGGTCGTCGGCGCCGGCGTGAGGGAGGCTGTAGTGAAGGAACTGCCCTGCCTGCCACTGCAGCGGCGTCTCGCTTCTGAATATAAAGGACGTCACGTCCTCGGTTTCAGATCTCCGCGCTACGAGGCTCAGTCTCATACGTACTCCTTCATTCCGGCCACTGTGCGTGACTTACATTCTATTAGTGCAGGCAGGTGGTCAGTTCTTACCGAGCGAGTCGAGGCGACCTCAACGCTTGCCAAAGAGCTCTCGGCGAGCCGTCTCGCAGATCGCCACGACGGCCGGATGCTTCAACCGACGCTCCACCGAGATGGCATAGAACCGGCTGCGAACCCTGTCGGTGCGTCCAATGACTTTGACGCGATGCAGCCGTGTCAGTTGCTTTTCGAGGATCGTTGGAACGGGGAAGATGCCTTCACCGGCCCCTCCGAACTCCCAGAGCAGTTCGGAGTCTTCGAACTCTCCGACGATATCGGGGCGGATCCCCATCGTGTCGAGCCACTGATCGATGCCACGACGAACCGCCGTATTCGTTGCCTGGAGGAGGAACGGTGCGCCGTGCAGGGATTTGGGAAAGCGCCGCCGGTACTTCTTCGCGAGTGTGCCGTCTCCGAGGAATGACAGACCGGTCTCGCCAAGAAGATGGCTATATGCGCGGACGTTGACCCCCGGTGCAATCGGCGCATCGGCCAGCACGACGTCGAGGTACTGCACGGAAAGCTGCGCGAGCAGTTGTTCCGGTGTCGCCTCGCGACAAACGATCCGAACGCGCTCGCCCAGGCGGAGCGCGGGCTCGATCAGCCAGTGTGCGATGAACTTCGGCATGACGTCGACGACGCCGACGATCAATTTCATCGGCCGTTCTGTCGGGCGACCGCGGACCATATCCAGTAACTCTCGGCCGAGAGAGAAGATCTCATCGGCATAGCGGAACACCGCCAGCCCCATCTCGGTCGGTAGCAGCCGACGGCCCGAACGCCGCAACAGCTTTTCGCCTAGCTGCTCTTCGAGCCGTCGGATCTGAACGCTGATCGTCGGTGGCGCCAGGCGCAGCTCCTCGCTCGCGGCGGCGACACTGCCTGTGCGGACGACGGTCCAGAAATAAAAGAGATGATGGTAATTCAGCCACTCCATTGGCCAAACATACTTCGAGTTTATCTTTTCGGCACGCTGAGACTTTCGGCTGGTCTATTCGTTGCGCGACGGGAAGACGGGGGTGGCGAGATAGGCGCGCCGAGACGTCGGTTTCCTCTACGAGGCCGCGAAGAAGTTTCTAATGGTCTCTGCGTTGACTGCCTAGGACAATTGACGTGACTTATTTCGACGGGGGAGGACTACCAATGAGACGCGAGAGGACGGCTATGAAGGGACAACGCCATATCGTCATCACCCGGGATGACATGGCGAGATTGAGAGAGCTGGTCCGTCAGGGCAGGAAAGCTTCGCGCCGCGACCAGGGCCATCTCGCCGAGCTGGACCGCGAGCTCGATCGCGCCGAGATCATCGGCGCCGAGGAGCTTTCGCCCGACGTCGTGACGATGCACTCTACGGTGCGCGTGCTCGACCTCGATACCGATAGCAGCCGGGTCTACACGCTTGTGTTCCCGGTGGAGGCGGACATCGAGAAGCAGAGGATCTCGGTCCTGGCCCCGGTCGGCACCGCGCTCATCGGCTACCGTGCCGGCGACCGCGTCGAATGGCCGACGCCAGGAGGTATGAAGCGCCTTCAGATCGAGGAAGTCGTCTTCCAGCCTGAAGCGGCCGGCGGCGGCGCCGGCGTCGAACGCGTCGCATGACGGTCGACTTCGTCATGTGCGGAGTCTTCGCACGGCATAGGGAAGGATGCCGCCATGGCGCAGATAGTCGCGTTCATGGGGCGTATCGAGCCGCACACGGACCGCGAAGCGGAGAGCTGAACCGGCGTCGGACACCGCGGTGACGCTCGCCTCGCGCGTCGTGCCGTCAGCGAGCCCCGCGATGGCGAACGTCTCGCGCCCGGTCAGCCCCAGGGATATTGCGGACGAGCCGCTCATGAACTGTAGGGGAAGGATCCCCATGCCGATGAGGTTCGATCGGTGAATTCGCTCGTAAGTCTCGGCGAGGACCGCTCGTACACCAAGGAGCCGCGGTCCCTTCGCCGCCCAGTCGCGCGAGGAGCCGGCGCCGTACTCCTTGCCGGCGAGCACCAGTAGCGGCGTTCCGGTCCTGCCGTATCGTTCCGCCGCCGAGAAGATCGACATCGTGTCCCCGCTGGGATGGTGCACCGTCCACGGACCCTCCCGGTCCGGCGCGAGGAGATTGCGCAAGCGGACGTTGGCGAACGTGCCGCGGACCATCACCTCGTGATTTCCGCGCCGCGAGCCGTACGAGTTGAATTCGTGGCGTCGCACACCGTGTGCGAGCAAGTACTGACCGGCGGCACTCTCCGGATGGATGGCGCCTGCGGGAGAGATGTGGTCCGTCGTGATGCTGTCGCCGAGCATGACCAGACATCGTGCACCCGTAATGTCTGCGATCGGGCCCGCCTCCGCCGCCATCCCGTCGAAGTACGGGGGCCGCCGCACATACGTTGATGTGGTGTCCCAGGCGAACAGGTCGCCCTCGGGAACCGGAAGCGTCAGCCACCGCTCGTCGCCGGTGAAGACGTCGGCATACGTCGTTCGGAACGCATCCCCGTCGACGCTCAGCCGGACGACATCGGCGACCTCCTCGACACCGGGCCACAGTTCCCGCAAGAACACGTCTCGCCCATCCCGATCCTGCCCGAGCGGTTCAGCAGTCAGGTCGACATCGATCCGCCCCGCAATCGCATAGGCGACGACGAGCGGCGGTGAGGCGAGATAGTTCGCCTTGACCTCCGGATGGATCCGCGCCTCGAAGTTTCGGTTGCCGGAGAGCACAGCGCACACGACGAGACGACCGTCGGCGATCGCTCGCGAGATGGGCTCGGGCAGGGGGCCGGAGTTGCCGATGCAGGTCGTGCATCCATACCCGACGGTCGCGAACCCGAGCGCCTCGAGGTAGGGTGTCAGCCCCGCGCGGCGATAGTACTCGGTGACAGCCCTCGAGCCGGGTGCCAGGCTTGTCTTCACCCACGGCTTCCGCGCGAGACCGCGCTCCACCGCCTTCTTCGCCAGCAGACCTGCCGCGATCATGACCGACGGGTTGGACGTGTTCGTGCAGCTCGTGATTGCGGCAATGACCACCGAGCCGTGACGCAGCTCGACGCTGCCGCGGCCGAGTGGGACGGTCACCGTACTGGCTGAGTGATCCGGCGTTGGCGACGTTCTCACAGTCGGCTCGGCATCCTCTCTCGGCGCCGTCGCCCCCGGCGCTGCCGACTTGGGAGGGTCGCTGGCCGGGAAGGTGGTCGCGAGCTCTTGGTCCTGCTTGCCATAGCCAATCCCAAATGTCCCGAGCGACGTCACGAACGACGGCTTCACGGCGCTGAGCGGTAGACGGTCCTGAGGCCGTCGAGGTCCGGCCACGCTCGGTTCGATCGTGGAGAGATCGAGCTCGACGACACGCGTGTAAGGCGGTTCCTTGCCGACCTCGTGGAATAAGCGCTGTGCCTTGCAGTAAGCCTCGACGAGACGAACGTGCTCGTCCCCACGGCCCGTGAGCCGCAGATAGCGGAGGGTCTCGTCGTCGACGGGGAAAAATCCGCACGTGGCACCGTACTCGGGAGCCATGTTCGCGATGGTCGCTCGGTCGGCCAAGGGCAGCCCGGCCAGTCCGTCGCCGAAGTACTCCACGAACGTTCCAACCACGCCGAACGACCGCAGGAGCTGCGTCACCGTCAGGACGAGATCGGTTGCCGTGGCGCCGGCCGGCAACCTGCCTGTCAGCTTGACGCCGACCACCTGCGGCACGAGCATCGAGACGGCCTCACCGAGCAGCGCCGCCTCGGCCTCGATGCCGCCCACGCCCCAGCCCAGCACGCCAAGGCCGTTCACCATCGTCGTATGCGAGTCGGTTCCGATCAGCGTGTCAGGGAACGCCAGCGTACGGCCGTGGACATCACGGACGTCGACCACGCGGGCGAGATACTCCAGGTTCACCTGATGGACGATGCCGGTATTTGGAGGAACGACCCGAAAATTGCCGAAGGCGCGCTGACCCCAGCGCAAGAAGGCGTAGCGCTCAGCGTTCCTCTGAAATTCCAGCTCCGAATTTCGGAACATCGCGGAGGAGATCGCGAACTCATCGACTTGCACCGAATGGTCGATGACCAGCTCGGCCGGCAGGACGGGATTGACACGTGCTGGATTCCCGCCGAGCTTGTGCATCGCTTCGCGCATCGCGGCCAGATCGACGATGGCCGGGACGCCCGTGAAATCCTGCATGAGGACGCGGCTTGGCCGGAAAGAGATCTCTTTCGTGGGCTCGGCGGCTGGCTGCCATGCGGCAATGGCTTGGACGTCGTTCTCATCATTGATGCCGAGCGCGGCCGCGCGAGCCACGTTCTCCAGGAGGATCCGCAGGGTGTACGGCAGCCGGCCGACATCGAAACCGGGAACGACTCCGGCGATCGGAGCGATCAGCACCGACCGAGCTCCGATCTTCAGCGGAACGAGGGCGTCTGCCATGTCAGCCTCCGTGTCGCCGGCGCCGCCCCGGCTACCCCGATCGGGACGGGCCGAACGGGCCGGCCGAAGACAGCGCGTGTGCGACGGTATCGCGGCCCGATTCCATGTCGACCGAGCCGGCGGCCGAGACCAGCAGGATCGGTGTTCGCGTCCGACGCAGAACCGATTCCGCGACCGAGCCGCGCAACGCGCGCTGCAAACCGCTGCGGCCGTGCGTACTCATGACGATCAGATCTGCACGTCGCGCATGCGCCGCCTCCACGATCGCCTCTGCGGCACGGCTGTACCAGACCGACCTCACGACCCGCGTGATACCCCGCGCGCTGAGTCGGTCGGCGACATCGGCGAGGTACGACTCGGCCTCTTGTACCGCCGTAACCTGCGCGTCGGTCGGGTCTACCCCGGGGAGCGTCCGTGCCTCAGCGGCACGCAAGAGGATCAAGGTCCCCCCCGGGCCGTCGCTCAGCAGCGCCACGGCCTTGGGTAGCGCCATCTCTGCAAGCGCCGAACCGTCGAGCGGAACCAGGATCCTCTCTGCCTTCATCGCCACGCTCCTCCCGCGACCATCATGACGTCGGCTCCTGTGTACCGCGCTCTCGAGAGCGCGACCATTAGAAAGTTGCACGCTGATCGTTAGAGCGATTGCAATCGCACTGGCTGCTGCAACGCCGGGCGCCGGACGTACGACGACGCCAGACGAAGTTCGTCAGGAGGAGGTTTTGGCGCGGGCGCTCTCGCAGGGGAAGGCCTCACCGTGCGCCGCATGGCGTGACGCGATCGTCACTCCCGACGGACTGACGGCAGCGTGGCCAGCACCATCCCGGCGGTGACCAGGAAGATGCCGGCGAACTGCACGGGGCTCGGAACCTCAGCGAGGACCGGTATGCCCAGCAGCACGGCCACCACGGGGATGAACGGCATGAGCAGCGAGGCTAGCGTGGCGCCGAGCGCGCGGGCCGCGTACGTGTAGAAGAAGAGCGCCAGGATCGCGACGCCGATGCCCTGATACGCCGCCTGGAAGACGACCTCGCCCGGCGGAGCGGTGAGCAGGCGCATCGGCGCGAAGGCGAGGTAGAAGGGCAGGTATGCGAGGGCGAGCACCCAGACCACGGCCGCACCGCGCAGCGGATCCACGCGCCACCGTCGCGTAAGCGCGGTAAACGTCCCCCACAGCGTCGAGGCGCCGAGAAGGAGGAGATCACCCACCCAGATGTATCGATGACTGCCGTCGCGCAGGGCCGGCCACCCCACGAGCAGCAGGCCGACGAGGATCGTGGCCAGGCCAGCGACGCGTCCTGCCGACAGCCGTTCCCCGAACCAGAGCGATACGAGCAACGCGCTCACGATCGGGGTCCCACCGGAAATGATGACGGCCCCGTGCGCCGCCGGCGCGAGCGTGAGTCCGGCGAAAAGCAGCAGCGTGTAGGGCGCGCCGACGGTGATGCCGATGACGATGGCGCGGCGCCAGCCGATGCCGGCCGCGTCACGGACGCCGTAGTGGAGCAGGAGCGGCAGCAGGAGGACGCCCGCCACGGCGAACCGCAGCGCTGCCACGTCCCAGAGCGACAGCGTCCGCTGGATGCTCCAGCGGGTCACGACGAACTGGCCGGCGTAGATGATGATGCCGAGCACGCCGGCGACGAGGCCGAGGACGGTCCGCGGTGCGGGCACAGGTGCCGTCGGTGTCAGCGCGCTGCTGACCGCGCCATCGCGACGATGTCCCGCAGTGCCAAGAACATCGCGGCCGAGACGGCGACGACGAGCCACCGGAATGTCCGGTCCTCTCGATGTGGCACGATGCCCTTTCGTGCGACGCGGCCGCAGGATCGCAAGCGCCGGTTCAGCTTACTGCAAGTCGTATCGCACCGCCGGGACGATGCCTCGCGAGCCTGGCGAGTGTGTCGTATGGTGGGAGAAAGCGCGAGGAGAGCCACAGCGCGTGTCTTCGCGCACGCGCCGAACATCAGTCGGTCGGAGAGCGCCACGCGCGGGGGAGATGCCAGCCGCGCCTAATCGCCATGAAACGAAGTCCAAAACACAATCCCCCGCCGACCGCCGCCACGGGCACTGATGGAAGTTGCAGCCGATCGCCAAGCACGACGACCGAGGCGCCCGCGAGCGCCGCGACAGCGTAGAGCTCGGCGCGTAACACTGTCGGGATTTCGGCTACAAGCATGTCTCGCGCGATGCCGCCACCGACGCCGGTAAGCACGCCCAGGGCGATGGCAGCGATCGGCGTAAGACCAAATGCGAGCGCTTTCAACGTCCCCGAGACGGCGAAGAGAGCCAACCCGGCGCCGTCGAGGACGAGCACCGGCGTCTGGAATCGCGTGGTCGCCGAGTGCGAGAAGAATACGGCCCCGCCGGCGAGAAGAGAGACGGCGATATAGCGCCAGTCAGCGATTGCCGCCGGCGGCACCGATCCGATGAGCAGGTCGCGAGCCACTCCCCCAAACGTTGCGGCAGCAAGCGCGAGCACGAGAATCCCGAAGACATCGAGGCGGTGCTTCGCAGCTGCCATCGCGCCGCTGAGCGCGAAGACGAATGTGCCGGCAAGATCCAGTGCTAGTACCAGTGTTTTCATCGAATTACGGCCCTGTCCGGGAGAGCCAGGCGTGTGCCGCGCCCATCAGCGCTTCGACACCCGTCTCGAGCGAGAGCCACATCGGGTTCCGGCAACCGGCGGAACAGTATGTCATCAACCATGGCCTCCGCGCCTTCTGCCGTCTCTTCCGCGGATTGGGTCTTTCACCGCGCGGATTCCGACTCAACGACCACGCCCGCCTTCCACTCCGAAAAGCTACGTCAACGTCATCCGGTTCGGACGTCGAGCCCACACAATCGGAGATCGCGTCTAATCTGCGCGGAACAACTTTCTAATCGTCGCCGTCGAACGTCGAGGGTACAAGGAGGGAGCAGCGACAAAGCAAGGAGGGGGTATGAACGCGCGCCGGATCCTGATTCCTCTCGACGGTTCTGAGCTGGCCGAGGCCGCACTGCCGGTGGCCGAGAGCCTCGAGACCGTGGCCGCCGATTTGCGGGCGCGGCGCGCCGCTATCCTCGAGGCGGCGCGAACGCACGAACCCGACATCATCGTCATCGCAACCAGCGGCCGGAGCGGGGTCCGACGGATTTTCCGTGGTAGTGTCGCGGAGACGGTCGTTCGTGGGACGCAGACGCCGGTCTTCCTGGTACGCGCCGGTAGCACAGGCCGCATGACCGACCGACGTACCGTGTCCCCGCCATGACCACCACTGTGCAGGATGCGAGGATGGTACGACGGACTAACGCCGAATGGCTGGCAGCGCTCCAGAGCAGCGACGAGGTGGCGCTCGGCGAGCTGCGAACGTATGTCCTGCGCGCCGCCTTGTTCACGCTTCAGCGTGCCCGTCACCACGTCGGGCACCTCGGCTCCAGTGCCCTCGGCCAGCTTGCGGAGGACTGCGCTCAAGAGTCGATGACGGCCATCCTCCAGCGGCTCGACACGTTTCGCGCCGAGAGCCACTTCACGACCTGGGCGTACACGTTCGCCGTGAATACCGCCTTGATGGCGGCCCGTCGGGAACGTTGGGCATCCGTCTCCCTCGATCGCATTCTCGAGGGCAGCGACACGCCGTCAGTGGCCCACGACGACCCCGGGGTGATCGACCCCGAGACGCATGCGCTGAAGGCCGAGGCCGTTGCTGCGATCCGCGAAGGGATCGAGCATCTCACCGTGAAGCAGCGACAGCTTCTCCGCGCTGTGGTCTTCGAGCAGGTGCCGCTGGACGAGGTGGTCCGGCACTGGGGCTCCAACCGCAACGCGCTGTACAAGCTGCTGCACGACGCCCGGCGGAACCTCAAGAGCCACCTGGCGGAGCGCGGCTTCGACGTGGAGGAAATATTCGATCTCTTCGCAGCACGGGCGTAAGATCTCGCGGACGGACGCTACTCATGTTCAGGAGCATCGTGTGAGCATGCGCAACTTCGAGCGCTTGTTCCGGCTGACGGCCAGAACACAGGATCAGGAACTGTCGTGCACCGAGTGCTTCGACGTTTTGCCGCAGTACGTCGATCTCGAAGTGGCTGGCGCGGCTCCGGAGCAGCAGTTGCCACTCTTCCGGCAGCACCTCGAGCAGTGTGCCGTCTGCCGGGAAGAGTACGAGACGGTCCGCGAGCTGGCCCGGCTCGAAGCCGAAGGCCGCTCGCCGTCCGTCGACGATCTCCGCCGCACGCTCTGATTCGCCAGCTCCCGGACGCCGCCCCTCGCCCCCCAGGACCCGCCCCGCTGTCCCGGTAAGAATCCTCGCCCGCGTGCAACTAACGAGGCGAAGGGTAACGACCGGCGGGCGAAGCCCGCCGAAGGCAAGGCGGGGCCGTCTCATGTTTCGTCGCTACTGCGTCGCGCTCGGTCTTCTGGTGCTCATGCCGCTCACCACGGCGGCGGGTGGCGGGCGTCGTGATGACGCGGAGGGCCGGCGCCCTGACTTCGACCGCGTCATCGCGAAGCACGCGGACGACATGGTCAACGAGGGCCGTCGGATCTTCCGCTTCGACACGTTCGGCGACGAGGATTTCTGGGGCGGCACGCTCGGCCTCCACAGAGCGATCGCCGGGGAACGCCTGGGCGGTGTCGGACCCGGCGTCAGCCCGCGCACCGCGCTTGCCGTCGGCCTCAAGGTCGACGCGGCGGCGCTCCCGCAGCCGCTCGTTCAGTCACTCGAGCGCGGTCGGGTGGATCTCGACGATCCGTCGGTAACGGTGGCCCTGCTACGCCTGAACGCCGTGGTCGGAGTGACCGGCATGTTCGACGCCGCCGGCCGGCTTCAGTCCATCGGGATCCAGTGCGCACTCTGCCATTCCACGGTGGATGATTCGCTTGCTCCCGGCGTCGGGCGCCGCCTCGACGGGTGGGCCAATCGGGACCTCGACGTGGGCGCGATCGTCGCGCTGGCTCCCAACCTCCAGCCGGTCACGGATCTTCTCGGGGTCAGCGACGCCACCGTCCGCGCGGTGCTCAATTCATGGGGCCCGGGCAAATTCGACGCCGGCCTGCTCATGGACGGCATCCCGTTTCAGCCCGACGGTCGCTCGTCGGCCACGCTGATCCCGCCGGCGTTCGGCCTCGCCGGTGTCAATCTTCACACGTGGACCGGCTGGGGCTCGGTCACGCACTGGAACGCGTTCGTGGCCAACCTCGAGATGCACGGCAAGGGAACGTTCTATGATCCGCGCCTGAACGACCCGACGCAGTTCCCGGTGGCCGCGCGCGCCGGGTTCGGCAACGTCCGCAACACGCCGGATCTCATCACGCCGAAGCTCGCCGCGCTGCATCTTTACCAGCTTGCGATCCCCGCGCCGACGCCACCTGTCGGGTCGTTCGACGCGACCGCCGCCGCGCGCGGCGAAACGCTCTTCAACGACAAGGCCGGCTGTGCCACGTGCCACGTCCCACCGCTCTTCACCGAGCCGGGCTGGAACATGCACACCGCAGCCGAGATCGGCATCGACGACTTCCAGGCCAATCGGGCGCCGGACCGCCACTACCGGACGGCGCCGCTCCGCGGCCTCTGGACGCACACCAAGGGTGGCTTCTACCACGACGGGCGGTTTGCAACGCTCGGCGACGTGGTGGACCACTACAACGCGGCCTTCAGGCTCGGACTGTCGGGATCCGAGGTCGTGGATCTCGTCGAGTACCTGAAGAGTCTGTGATCACTCACACACCGGGAGGAAAACCATGAAGCGGTTCGTCTCGATCGCTCTCGTCCTCGGCGTCGTCGGCGCCGTCGCCTGCACATCAGTCACGGCGCAGCAGGCCGCGACGCCGCCGGCCAACTACAAGAAGGTCAGCACACTCGTCGCCCTTCCGGACTTCGTTCCGGGGCTCGGGACGCTGTACGTCGATCCCGCGACGCTGCCGGCCGGCCCGTTCCTCGCGTACGACAAGCAGGGCAAGCTCGTCAGCTCCGTCTACATGATCCCGGTCAAGGACATCACGTCGCACAAGGCCTTCAACAACCTCGCAGTCGCGAAGGAGAAGGTCGATCACGTCGACATGTACTACAACGCCGGGCATCCGGGCGTGGCGGAGCCGCACTACCACGTCGTCCTCTGGTACGTCTCGCCACAGCAGGCCGCGGCGCTGAAGTAACGGGTGATGAACACGAGGAGATCGTTCCTGCTGGCCGGCGGGCTCGCGCTCGCCGGCCTCACGGCGCCGCGGGTGGCGCGCGCGGCGAGGCCCGTGGAAATCCAGATGCGGGCCAGCGCGCGCGGTGAAGAGGTGTGGTTCGATCCGATCGGGCTGTGGGTGCCGCCCGGGCAGACGGTGCGCTGGGTGCTCCATCACGACGTGCACACCACGACCGCCTATCACCCTTCGAATGATCAGCACTCACTGCGAATCCCGGAGGGCGCCGAGCCCTGGAATTCGGGGTTTCTCCTGAACCCAGGTGGCCACTTCGACGTGACCCTCACGGTCGAAGGGGTCTACGACTACTATTGCCTGCCGCACGAGCAAGCCGGGATGGTTGGCCGGATCGTCGTCGGGCAGCCGTCTGGACCGGGCAGCTTGCCTTTCGACTACTTTCATGGCCGGCCAGGCACCGCGGGATGGAAGGCGGTGCCGGACGCCGCCCGTAAGGCATTCCCGGCCGTCGAGCGCATCATGCAGAGCCGCGTCGTGCGGCGAAGCGAGATCCGAACGCGCGAAGGCGGCTGAGGAACTTGGTGAGACCGCGTATCTAGAGGATCGGACCGTTGGATCTGGCGCTAGAATACACACCCAAACCCTCACACGGTGGATGAGATCCCGCGGCACGTCATCTTCGTCGGCGCCTGCCCGATGGTCCCGAGCGGCAGGATCCGCAAGGTGGAGCTGCGCGCGGGGGCGCGCCGGCAGCCGGGTCAGCGTCGGTCACTGACGTGACGAAAGCCACGGCGCCCGACCACAGCGCCCGCGTTCGCCTCGATGCGGCGTTCGCAGCCGAGGAGCGCCGGGGTCTCATGCTGGCGAGCGGCGCCCGCTCGGCGGCCGCCTTCGTGGTCGTCGCCTGGCTCGCCGTCGTCAACCCGAACGAGGGGGCGGCCTGGGCGTGGGTCGTGGGCACGGCCGCGCTGTTCCTCGTCACAGGGCTCGCCCAGCTCTGGCTCTACTGGCGCGCCATCGTCCCGCCGGCGGCGCCCTACGTGTTCGTCCTCGTGGATTCGCTGCTGCTGGCCGCCGTGCTCCTGTGTCCGAACCCGTTCGCGACCGTTCCCGTCCCGCCCGCGATGCCGCTCAGATTCGCCAGCTTCCTCTACTTCTTCGTCCTCCTCATGCAGATGGCGTTCTCGTTCCGGCCGCGGCTCCTGCTGTGGAGCACGCTGTGCGGCATCGCCGCGTGGAGCATGGGCTTCGCGTGGGTCCTGGGACGTCCCGGTATCGTGACGGACCCGTCCGGGGCAGACACGGGTGAGCGGCTCGTCCGCTATTTCCTTCCGAACTACGTGTCCCATCTCAAATTCCAGACGGAGATCGTCGTGTTCCTGGTGGTCGGGGTCGGGCTCGCGCTGCTCGTGCGACGTTCGCGCGAGCTCGTGACGGAACGCGCCGAGGCCGAGCGTGCCCGCGGCAACCTCTCCCGCTACTTCTCGCCCAAGGTCGTGGAGGTGCTCGCCGAGCGCGACGAGCCGCTGGGACGCGTGCGGCGTCAGCCCGTCGGCGTGCTCTTCGCCGATCTCGTCGGCTTCACCTCGATGGCCGAGGACATGACGCCGGAAGAGGTGCTGGCGATGCTGCGCGACTTCCACGGGCGGATGGAAGCGGAAGTCTTCCGGCACGGCGGCTGCCTGGAGAAGTTCATCGGCGACGCCCTCCTCGCGACGTTCGGGGTCCCGGACGTCGGCCCGTGCGACGCCAGGGACACCCTCGCGTGCGCCCGGGGGATGCTCGCGGCGTTGAGGGCGTGGAACGAGGAGCGCGCCGCGCGCGGCCTCGCGCCGATGCGCATGGGCCTTGGCCTGCACTACGGGCCGGTCGTGGCCGGGGACATCGGCAGCGAGCGCAGCATGGCCTTCGCGACCGTCGGCGATACGACCAACGTCACGAGCCGCCTGCAGTCGCTGACGCGCGATCTGGGCGCGACGATCGTCGTCAGCGAGGCGCTCGTCCAGGCCGTGAGACGCGAAGGTGCCGATCTCGCCGTCCTGGACGGCCTGAATCCGCAGGGCCCGCATGTCTTGCGCGGGCGCGAAACGCCGATCGATCTCTGGACAGCGTGACCTCTATCCGAACGGCGCCGTTGAATACCACACGGTTCCTCGCGGCCGCCGTGCCCCATCGCCGAGATGGGCGGGCCTTTCTCCTGCTGGCGCGCGACTGCTCGATCGACCCCGACATCCTGGAGGCGGTGGTGGACGCTGCCACCGCCGCCACGCGCTGAGGCGCAGCGAACCGTCTAAACCGTCGCGTGGGGAATGGGGGCCTCGAGCTGGCGGACGACCCAGATCCACACGAGCAGATAGGCGACCCCGGCGATCGCTTCATCGGCCAGGGACCACGGGATTCCCGCGCTGAAAAGCGAATCGGTCAGGCAGCGTCGTACGAGATTGAACAGCGTGAGAACGACGCCGAAGGAGGCAACGAGCGCTAGATTCCAGCGCAGGCCGCGCGGCCTGCGCCAGAGCAGCGGAACCGCGCCGCAGAAGACATCCGCGAAGGTGCAGGAGATGCCGAAGTTGAACGTCTCGCCGCTCCACGCAATCGTGTCCGGGGCCAGCCGATGCGCTTCGAACCCGCGCCCGCGAGCGAACTGGAGAGCGACCTCCGAGGTGAAGAGCCGCAGGCTCTCCCAGGAAAAGCAGTAGCAGAGGCCAACGGCCAGGGCGACCAGGGGGAGGCGCCAGGCCAGGCGGACCCCCAGCGGAGACGCGACCGGGGAGCGCGCTAGCGCCGCCGCCAGTAGTGCCATGCCGCGGCCGTGGCCAGGAAGACGCCGAGCGCGAGCGCTCCACCACCACTGCTCTTGGGAGCCTCGCAGTTGCAGGTGAGCTCGACCGCGCTTTTCCTCGTCACACACTTGCCACCGGTCGGTGGCGAGCAGGGCAGATTCTCACGCTTGCAACCGCCGCCGGCATCCAGTTCGCACTTCTGTGCGTCAACGTAAGCCGGACTCAGGAGATCGGTACCGGCGAGCACACCGAGCACCAGGAGGACTCGTACGAGCCAGAGGACGTGCGGTGGAACAAGGCCGGGCCCCACCATGGGCGAGGATGATAGACGATTCGTGGCGGCCGGACAACGCCACGCCGGCATCGTGACCATGACGATCGGACGCAACTGGTCGGCACGCACGCTGCATCGGCAGGGATCATGGAGCTCCTCATCCTGCCGCTGGCGCTCCTTGGCGGCTTCTTGGTCCTGCTGACAATCGGGATCATCCTCTGGCTGCGGCACGGCAAGCCTACGCCGCATGACGCCGAATACGAGACGCTGCGGGCGCGCTACGCGCGCGGCGAGATCAGCCGCACGGTATACGATCGGCGGCGGCGGGAGCTGGAGCAGCGCGCGCGGACGCGTCGGACTGCCTGACGCGCCTCCGGCCGACGCCGTCGTCGCGCGGCGCCTTTTCTGAACCGCAGCCTCGAGATCGTGTCCGCGTGCGGGCACGTGATCTCCCATGGGTCGAGGCCCAGCGTCGATATGCAGTGATGTTGTCGGAAGAGACCGCGGTCGGTGAACACCCGGTGCGCGCCGTCGAGGTGATGGCGACGATCGCCAGGGAAACGGAGCTCGTGCTCGTCGCGATCCTGTTCTAATCGAGCTGGTTCACGGTGCAGCCCGAGGAGACCGGCGTCGTCCAGCGCTTCGGGGCGGTCACCCGGACGGGCTACAGCAGGGCCAGACGCCAGCTGACCAGGACCGCGATCGCCGTAAGCGCGCCCAGGATCCACTGGACGGCGGCGCGTGGGCTCCGCCGCACGGCGATGCCCGCAGCGAAACCGAGCGCGACACCCGTGGCGAAACCGAACGCATGCGCGGTGAGATCCGCACCCTGTGCAGCGCCCAAGATCGCCAGGAGCAGCACACCAGCCACGGGTGCGGTCCACCGCTTGTAGGGTGCTGGCGCTTCACCCGGGACGAGCCGCAGCGCCACGAGGACGCCGACGGCACCGAAGATTGCCGTCGACGCGCCAACGGCGACATGCCGCGCGTCATGCGTCATCGCGGCGAGCACATTGCCAAGGGCCCCGGCCAGCAGCAACAGCAGGAGCGTGAAGCCGGCGCCGAATCGCTGCACGAGCGGAGGAAGCAGCACCGCCACGGCGACCGCGTTGCCGGTGACATGGATGACGTCTGCATGCAGCGTGAGCGCGGTCACCGCGCGCCAGGGCTCGCCCGTCACGATACGTCCGGCAGCGGCGGTGCCGTGCTCGAACCAGGGCCGGCCTGACGTCACGCTGAAGAGCCAGAGCAGTAGCAAGCCGACAGCAACGCCCGACATCCACGGGTACGGCTCGAACGCTTCGGGTGTCCGCCGCGCCTCGCCGCGGTGCTCCTCGTCGTAGGCGGCCAGCGCGGCATTCGCGCGGGCCATATCGTCGATGGCCGCGAGCACCGCCCAGCCGCCGGCGCCGGGCTCGACCATGTTCGGGATCCCGGCGGCCGTGAGGACCAGCGCCCACTCGTCCGCCTGGCTCGACGTCGGAGCGATCCGGATCGGGTGCATGGTCGATCTTCGCGCGGGCCGGATAGACGACGCCAGCGCGCGCGGATATTCTACCCGGCGAGGGTGCTTCTTCAGGAGAAGGGATACCCTTCGTCTTGATCGTCGCCCGGGCGTCGGCGAGAAACTGCTCGAGGGCCTACGTGCTGTCCGTAGCCATGGTCCTCTCCTCTCCTCGCGATGGGTGGCCGGACCGTCCCGGCTAGGCCGTCGGGAGGTTGTACAGGCGGGCGCAGTTGTCCCAGAGGATCTTGACCTTGGACTTGTCGGTGACGCCCTCCAGGTGCGTGAACTCCTCGATGGCCGTCGGGAACAGGCCGTCGGCGTGAGGGTAGTCGGTCGAGACCACGATGCTGTCGTCACCGATGGCCTCGATCACCTGCCGCAGCGGCTTCTCGTCGGCATCGGTGGCGATGTAGCACTGGCGGAAGAAGTACTGGCTCGGCAGCTGCGAGAGCTGGACCTCGGAGCCGGGGCC
Source organism: Candidatus Methylomirabilota bacterium (assembly GCA_036556545.1). Taxonomy (GTDB): domain Bacteria; phylum Methylomirabilota; class Methylomirabilia; order Rokubacteriales; family CSP1-6; genus AR12. The sequence continues at coordinate 2,831 of DATBJF010000074.1, read as the reverse complement.
GAACTTCTCCCACGCCTCGTCCAGGCGCCAGAGCCACCAGGGCAGGTAGCCACACGTGCCCTCCAGGAACGCGCAGCGCAGGCGCGGGTGTCGCTCCAGCACGCCGCCGGCGGCCATGCTGGCGAAGGCCATCATCAGCTCGACGGGATTGCGGCCGGCCACGCCGATCACGCGGCCGTTCGGCGTGTCGAGGTAGCGGCGGGCGAGATCGTCGCGCAGCGAGGAGTGACCCGTGGGGTGAAAGCCGACAGGCACCCCGAGCTCCTCGATCGCCGCCCACAGCGGCTCCAGCGCGGGATCGTGGACGTGGCGGCCCCGAACCGGGTTGGGATTGCCGATCACTGCGACCGCGCCCAGTTCCCGCACGGCGCGCCGCGCCTCCGTCACGGCGGCGGGGACGTCGTGGAACGCCACCTGGGCGGCGAACTTCAGGCGCCGGGGATCGCGCTGGCAGTAGTCGTGAGTCCAGTTGTTGTGGGCGCGCGCGAGCGCCGCCGCGGCGGCGGGATCGAGCTCGTCGTGCATCAGCACCTGCCGTCCGCGGGTGCCGTAGATGACCGCCACGTCGATGCCCTCGATGTCCATCGCTTGAAGGTGGCTCTCGGCGTCGTAGCCGCGGGCGTGGGCGACCTCGTAGTGCGGATGTCGGGCGAACGTGCGCCGCTGGAGGTCCTTGCCCACGACGGCGGTGCGCGGCCGACGCGACATCTCGCCGATCTCGAGGTCGCCGACCTTGATCACCGGCTGGTTGGGTGCGGCGTCGGTGCCTCGCATGAAGCGCGGGGCGAACTTCTTGAACGGCTCGTCGAGGTACTTCTCCCAGAGCCCGTCCGGCTCCATCGTGTGCAGATCACTGTCCAGTACCTTGAATCCGTTCTTCATGGCTCTGTCCTTTGCACTTCGTCACCCGCCCTGCGGACGTGTCGGGAGAACTCTTCCGGCGCATCGTCGAACCGGGTACACGGGCCGGAAATGCTGAGGGACGCTCGGCGGTCTCGAGCGTCTCGAGGACCCGCAGTCCCTTGGCCAGTTTCTGTATCCGAAACCTCGCTGCGAAGGGTAGAGCCGCGACTCGTGCGACGTCAAGCGCGGCAGCGGTCGGGTCAGCGACAGCGCGGCAGCGGCGGTGCCGGCTGCTCGGTCACGCGCGTGACTTCTCGCACCCTGGTGAGACGAGGAAGACGAGCGCCAATCGAGTGCTCGTCGACTTGATCGAGGCTGACCTGCAATCCGAAGAATCCGAGAAGGAACGCTTCTTCTCGCTCGTGAGTCGACTCACCTTCACCGGTGCGGCCCTCTACGCACCACCGGTATCGGTCGGGCACCGCCGGGGCCCGCGAGGGCCTCCTGCTCGTCCAGCGCCCGATCGAGCCGGGATACCCAGGCCGGCCCGAGACGTTCGGCCATGGTTCGCGCGATCGTTTGCACGATCAGTTCCCAGTCGTAATCCTGGGCCACGCGCTGCCGTCGCGCTCTTTTCTCGGCGGTCGTGGAGGCCGGCGCCAGGGCCCTCTCGATGGCCTCCACCCATGCCGGCGCGCCGCGTGCCAGCGTTACGACCTCGGCGAACGCGGTGAGCGTGGCGATCGGCGTTCCCACCGTCGGCTGCCCGCTGGCCAGGTACTCGTGGAGCTTCAGCGGGTAGATCTGGTTCGTGTAGTGATTGACCCGGTACGGCATGATGCAGACGTCGAAGTGCTGAGGGTAGCCGGCGAGTGCCGGGGCCGGCTTGAACCCGAGGAAGTGCACGTTGGCGCGACGGCCGAGCGTGGCCACCGCCTCCAGCGTGGCCGCCTCGCGCTGGATGGGCCCCACGAACACGAACGACCAGTCCGGCCGCGCGGCCGTCAAGCGGTCCAGCAGGGACCAGTCGAGCCGCGGCTTCACCACGCCGGTGTAGCCGATGCGTGGGCGCGGGATCGTGGCGAGCTCGGCCGGCTCGGGCGCCGGCGCCGCGTAGGCGTGAAAGTCGACGCCATTGGGGACGAAGGCCGTGTTGGGGTTGATCCCGCCCTTCCTGGCGAGCAGTCCCCGCGAGGCGACGAACACCTGATCGACGGCGCCGATCAACCGCAGCTCCTGCTCGTTCGGCGGCACCTCGTCCTCCGAGAAGGAATACTCGTCGTCGATGTGGTAGAGGCTTTTGGAAAACGGCACGCGGTCGAGGACGGCCGCGAACTGCGGGCGCCAGAGATAGAGCAGGATCGCCGTGCACCGCCGGCGGACCAGAATGGCCCGTGCGCGGTTCACCCGCAGGGCCAGCATCCGCCGCGCGAGGCGCGACGGGCGGTGGAACAGCGGAAGCCAGGGTCTGTGAACGACGAACCGGTCGCCGCCCTCGACGGGCGCCGGTCCGGGTACCAGCCGGCCGCTGTCCCGGCGTCTCCACCAGCGCCAGCCGCGCGGGGGGTCGATCCACACGACGTGGAAGTAGCGAGCCAGTCGCAACAGCACCTGCTGGCGAGGTTGCAAGACGAGGTTCCACGGATCCGGCACGAGGCCCAGGACACCGACGTCCGGCAGCAAGGGGCGCCCCGGCGGGTAGTCTACGCCGGGGCGCAACGCGCCGGCGTCGTCAGAGGGCATAGAGGCGATGGACGAGACGAGGGCTGATCCGCGTCAGCAGCTCGGCGCCGAACGAGACGAGGTAGTAGCTGGCTGCGATCGCCAGGGCCGCGCACGCGCCGCCGCGCGACAGCCCGACCGCGCCGCGCTGGGCGGCGATCCGGCGGGCCGCGGACCACAGATTGGCCCGGAGGCGCCGGTACGACGCGCGGAGTCTTCTGTCGCCGGCTCGGCGCTGCCGCACGACCGCATCGTGCCCGTTGATG
>DATBJF010000073.1:0-43667 GCA_036556545.1 Candidatus Methylomirabilota bacterium | reverse complement strand
CGAGACGATCTCCCTGGTCGCGAACGATCCCCTGATCGCCAAGCTCAAGGGGGAGGCCTCCGACCTCCAGATCGAGCGGTCGAAGCTGGCCCAGATCTATCGCGAGAAGCACCCGGACCTGCAGCAGCTCGACGCGCAGATCAAGCAGGTCAACGTGCGCTTGACGGAGGAGCTCCAGAAGCTCATCCGGGCGGTCGACACGGAGGCGAAGGTCGCGCGCGGCCGCGAGGAGACGCTGCTCGCCAACATGAACGAGCTCCGGCGAGAGGCCCGGACACTGAACGAGCGCGAGGCGCAGGCGCTGTCCCTGCAGCGCGAGAAGGACTCGGTCGAGGAGCTGCAGGCGACGGTCCTCAAGCGGCTGAAGGAGACCGGCCTGACCAGCGCCCTGACGGCGAGCAACATCCGCGTGGTCGAGCCGGCCACGCGCCCGGTGCTGCCGATCAAGCCCAAAACGTGGCTCATCTGGCCGCTGGCCGCCATCGCCGGCCTCGTGCTCGGGGTGGGCGTCGCCTTCCTCGCCGATTCGCTGGACAACCGCGTACGCACGCCGGACGAGATCGAGCGGGTGCTGGGTCTCCCGATCGTCGGCATGGTCCCGGTGTTCCGTGCGCGGAAGCATGGTTGAGCGATGTACCTGAAGTATTTCGGGCTGGCGGAGAAGCCGTTCGAGCTGACCCCCGATCCCAAGTTCCTGTTCCTCACGCCGGGGCACCGGGAAGCCTTGGCGCAGCTGACCTACGGGGTCCAGGAACAGAAGGGCTTCATGCTCATCACGGGTGAGGTCGGCACGGGAAAGACCACGCTGCTCCGCACGCTGGTCCATCGTCTCGACCATCAGGTCGACTGCGCGTTCGTCACGAACTCGACGCTGCCCTTCGACGAGATCCTCGAGTACGCGCTGGCCGACTTCGGCGTGAACGATCCCGGGGGGACACGGGCGCAGCGCCTGATCGCGCTGAACCGCTTCCTGATCTCGCAGAAGCGCGAGAAGCGCAAGACCGTGCTCATCATCGACGAGGCGCAGAATCTCAGCGTCGAGCTCCTCGAGCAGGTCCGTCTCCTCTCGAACTTCGAGACGACGTCGGAGAAGCTCGTGCAGATCATCCTGGCCGGGCAGCCCGAGCTGCACGCCAAGCTCCAGTCGCCGGCCCTGCGACAGCTGAAGCAGCGGATCGCCCTGCGCTGCGCGCTGACGCCGATGAACGAGGACGAGATCCAGCAGTACATCGTCAGTCACCTGCGCGTGGCGGGCGCCCGTCACCAGCCGTTCACGCCCGCGGCCATCCGCCGCATCGCCCGGTATTCGGGCGGGGTCCCGCGCATCGTCAACATCCTGTGCGATTACTGCTTGCTGTCGGCGTACGCGAACCAGATCCGCGAGGTCGACGCCGACACGGCCGAGCGCGCCATCGGGTATCTCGACGACGGTGACGCGCCCGACGGCTGGCGCCGGCGCCTGCGTAGCGCCCGGCCCGCGCTGGGCCGGTACGGCAGGCGCGCCGTCCTGGCGTGCTCGGCCGGCGCGGTGGCGGGAGCCGCGCTGGCGGCCGGGGCGGTCTCGCCGTCGGTGGTTCACTCGGCCATCGATGCTGTGTCCGCGACGATGGGGGGTCCGATAAGCGGGGTCGTCCGCTGGCTCACGACTTGGTGGGGATCATGAGCGAATTCTTCAAAGCCCTGGAGCAGGCAGAGCGCGATCGCGCGCGTCAGGAGCAGGCCGACGCCGCGCCGGCGCCGGCCGAGAAGCCGAAGGCGCGGGAGAACGGCATACCCGCGCCCGAACCCGTTGTAGCGGCCGCGGTCGTGCCGGACACCCCTGCGGCAATGCCTCAGAGTGCTGCTCCGCCCGCGGCTGTGCCGCGCGAGCCGGCGGTGACCAGGCGGCCGGCTGTGACGACCAGGCCCACGGCGCCGCCGGCCGTGACTACCAAGCCCACGGCGCCGACGCCCGTGGCGACGAAGCCCGCGGCGCCGCCACCCGTGACCGAGCCAACGCCGCCGCCCGTGATGGCCATACCGACGGCGGCGCCCTCGAGCACGTTCCGTCCGTCGCTGCGGACCACCCAGCGTTCAGGGGTCCTGCGCCGTTTTGGCCGGCGAATCCCCGTGCTCGTCGCGCAGACGCACCCGGCCTCCATCGAAGCCGAGGCGTACCGTACCGTCCGCGCCAATCTGGAGCTCATGTCGGCGAACGGCAGCGCCCGACACATCGTCGTGACGTCGGCCACCGGCGGCGACGGGAAGTCGACCACGGCCGCCAATCTCGCCATCGTGGTGGCCCAGGGCGGCCGTCGCGTGTGCCTGGTCGACGCCGACTTCCGCCGTCCCACCCTCCACGACATGTTCGGCCTCCCGAACGTCGACGGGCTGGCGGCGGCGCTGGAGTACGCCAAGCCGCTGCCGTCCGTCGCCCGATCGGCCGACATCGAGAACCTCTCGGTCGTGGTGGCCGGACGCGGAAGCAGCGAGACGTTTCACGACATCCTGACCCCTCAGCGCCTGAGCAGGATTCTCGAGGACTCCGAGGCGGACTTCGACGTGGTCATCTTCGACTGCCCACCGGTCATCTCGTCCGATGCGCTGAGCGTGGCGGCCGTGTGCGGTGGTGTGCTGCTGGTGGTCCGGGCGGGGAGGATCTCCTTCGGCACGCTCCGGCGCGCCATCGGCCAGATCACGCAGGTGAAGGCGAAAGTGCTGGGGGTGTTGCTGAACCAGTTCGACCCGCGGGCGGCCGATGCGGGAGCGCACCACTATTACCACGCGTATCACACCCCGCGATCGAAGGGGTAGCGGCGCCATGAAACAGCAGGGAAGGGCGTGAGCATCTCGGAAACGTCACTGGAGTCGAACGGGCCGGTGCTGCAAGCGGCCGAGGCGATGACCAACGGCGCCGCCAGGGCCATCCGTCTGGTCCTCGCCGGCCATCATCCGCTGACCCTCTGCGGCCTGGCGCAGGTCTTCGAGAAAGAGCCCGACTTCCAGGTGCTGTCGGTCTGCTCCAACGTCGACAGCACGCTGCAGGCCGTGCGGCGGCTCCAGCCCGACATCGTGATCCTCGATCTCGACGTCAACGACACGTTCACCGTGCTGCGGCGCATCCAGCGCGAGCGTCTACAGGGCCACGTGGTGGTGCTGGCCGCGGCGTCGGACAACAACGAGATTCTCGACGCCGCGCGCCTCGGGGCACGCGCCGTCGTCCTGAAGGAGTGGCCTCCGGAGACGTTCGTGTCCTGTGTTCGGAAAGTCTACGACGGTGACCTGGCCCTCGACAGCCCGACCAGCAACGTCCTGGTGCCGCGGCTGTCCAGGGGGCGGGCCACCCAGCGGCACGCCGCCCGTCAGCTGACGCCGCGCGAGGCGGAGATCGCCCGGCTCGCCGTGCGTGGCGTGTCGACGCGAGAGATCGCCGCCCGCCTCGACGTCAAGCAGGGGACCGTGAAGATCCACCTGCACAGCATCTACGACAAGCTCAACGTCGCCGGCCGGCTCGGACTGATCCTCGTCGCCCGCCGCCACGGCCTCGCCTAGGCGAGCGCCTTCTCCTTGAGGTAGAGCAGCAGCGCCAGTCGTCCGTCCAGCTGCAGCCGCTCGTAGATCGCATGGAGGTGGTTCTTGATCGTCCCCTCGGACACGCCGAGCCGCTGGGCGAGCTCCTTGTTGCTCAGCCCGCTCACGGCCGCTCGCGCCACCTCGATCTGCCGGCGGGTCAGCGTGTCGAGCACCGGCTGCGGAGCCGCGATGGGCGGGAAGCCCGTGACGCTGGAGTCCAGCCACTTGCGGCCGGCGTGGACCTCACGCAGGCACCGGACGAGATTCTTTGGATCGGAGTGCTTGAAGACGATGCCCTCCACGTCCAGGGCGAGCGCTTCGCCGAGCCGTTCGTTGTTGGCGGTGGCCAGCAGCACCACCGGCGTCTGATTGCCGGCGGTCCGGAGCTGCTTGAGGATCGCCACGCCGTCCACGACCGGCATGTCCTGATCGACGACGAGGACGTCCGGCTCGTAGCTCTCGACGGCGCGAAACGCCGCGTGACCGTCGGCACACCGCGAGACGATCGCGACGTCCCGCTCTCCCGACAGCAGCATGTTCAGGCCCGCGAGCGTGATGGGATGGTCGTCCGCGATGACGATCCGAATCCGCGCCGGCGCGCGCCGGGCCGACCCGTTGGTGCCCGGCGAGTGCCGATGGTTTCCGTTCCTGCGGACGGCGCTCAGTGTCGAAACTTGCGTTTTCATTGTGGTCCATCACTCCCCGAGATGCTCGAAGTCGCGGGACATCCGCTGATCCGTCGTCGGCCAGGGCCCGTGCCCTTGCCCCGGATATCGTGCTTGTTCAGTAGCCCGTGCATGGTCGGGCGGCTGATGCCGAGCTCCAGCGCGGCCCGGCTGATGTTGCCCTTCGTGCGTGTCAATGCCTCCACAACTACCTGACGCTCGACGCGGTTCCGTGCTTCACGAAGCGAGACGCGGCTGATCGGCTCCGTCGCGATGCTGAGATCCGCGGGCCCGATGAACCGCCCGCGGGTCAGGATGACGGCACGGTGGATCGCGTTCTCGAGCTCGCGAATGTTCCCCGGCCACTGGTAGCGGACGATGGCGTCGAGCGCGGCGTGGGTGAACTCGAGCGTGCGGCCGTACTGCTGGCAGTTGCGCCGCAGGAACTCGTTGGCGAGCAGACCGATGTCTTCGCCGCGATCGCGGAGCGGCGGCAGCGTGATGGTCACCACGGACAGCCGGAAGTACAGATCCTCGCGAAGACGTCCGCCGGCCACCTCGGCCTTCAAGTCCTTGTTGGTGGCGGCGATCACGCGAGTGTTGATGGCGATCCGCTGGCGGCCGCCGATGCGCTCGACCTCGCGCTCCTGGAGGAAGCGCAGGAGCTTCACCTGCAGCGGCAGGCTCATCTCGGCGATCTCGTCCAGGAACACGGTGCCCGTGTCGGCGAGCTCGAGCTTGCCCTTGCGCTGGACGTGCGCGCCCGTGTAGGCACCCTTCTCGTGGCCGAACAGCTCGGCCTCCAGCAGGCCTTCCGGAATGGCGCCGCAGTTGATGGGGACGAACGGCGCGGCGCGCCGGCGGCTCTCGTGATGGATGGCGCGGCCGAGCAGCTCCTTGCCGGTGCCGCTCTCTCCCTGGATCAGCACGGTCGCATCGGTCTTCGCCACCAGCGAGACGGTGCTGAACACGTCACGCATGCCGGGCGTGCTCCCGATGATGCGATCCAGCCCGAACTCGCCCTCGACCGGCGCGGGCCGTACCGCGTCCGGCTCGACGTCGCTGGCGTAGACGACGCGCTTGAGGACCAGCTCGTATTCGGTCAGGTCGAGCGGCCGCGATACGTAGCCGGCGGCGCCGCGCTGGGCGGCCTGTTGCGCGTCGCCCCGGTCGCTGGTGGCGCCGACGACGATCACGGGGGTGAGCGGCGCGACACGCAGCACGTCGTCGAGCGTCCGGAAACCTTCATCGGGGCCGCCGGCGAGTGCGAGATCGAGGCTCACCACGTCCGGCTGAAACTCCTTGATGGCCGCGAGGGCCTTGCGCCGCGTGTCGGCGAACGCCAGCGCATACCGCTCGCGCAGCGCGCGCTCCATCTGCGCGCGAATCGCCGCATCGGGCTCTACGATCAGAAGCTTCGTCCGCGTCATCGTCGTCGGTCTCCGAGCTCTTGCCGTCCTCGACGCCCCACGTCGTCGTCCGTGCCTCGGTCCCGAATGCCGCGCGTGCTCCGGGCTCCTCGGCGTCGCGGTGGGTGACCCAACGCAAGGGACATGCCTGTCCCGCCGGCGTGTAACTCGCGATATATTCGCGACTTGGCGGCAACCGTCCCCGCCCGGTACGCAACTATGGGAGACGTGGCTGTCGTGGCCGCAATATTTGCGCGACGCGGAAGTCGTGATCAAACCGGGCAAAGCGGGCGATGCGGAGCCGCCGGCGGCGGCCCCGGCGGTCCTCGGTGGGGCGGGTTAAGGCTCCCGGCCGGCCTCGGGAGAGAGGGGACCGGCATAGGCCTTGAGCTTGTACTGCAGGCATCGAACGCTGATGCCGAGCAGCCGCGCCGCCTCGGTCCGGTTGCCGTGGACCGCGTGCAGGGCACGGAGAATGTGCCGGCGCTCCACCTCTCGCAGCGGCAGCGGCTCGAACGTCGAGCCAGCGCCGGCGAGCGCCGCCGAGTCGTCGGTGAACAGGTCACGCTCCGTCAGCACGTCGCGCTCGGAGAGCACGACGGCCTGGGCCAGGCAATTCTCGAGCTGACGGACATTGCCGGGCCACGCCAGCGTCAGCATGCGGGCGAGCGCCGACGGCTCCACTCCTCGGATCGGCTTCTTGTAGGCGGCCGCGTACCGCGCGACGAAGTGCTCGACGAGGGCGGGGATGTCCTCGCTCCGCTCGCGCAGCGGCGGCACCTTGATCATCACGACCGCGAGGCGGTAGTAGAGATCGGCCCTGAAGAGGCCGGCATCCACGGCCGCTTTCGGATCCCGGTTGGTCGCGGTGACGAGGCGGATGTTGGTGCGCAGCGTCTTCGTCCCGCCCACCTTGACGAACTCGCGACCCTGCACGACGCGGAGCAGCTTGGCCTGCAGGGGCCGGCTGAGCTCGCAGAGCTCGTCGATGAAGAGCGTTCCGTGATCCGCCAGCGTGAAGACGCCGTCACGGTTCTCGATGGCGCCGGTGAATGCTCCGCGCACGTGGCCGAAGAGCTGACTCTCCGCGAGGCCCTCGGGAACGGCCGTGCAGTCGAACGTGACCAGCGGACCGTGCCGGCGGTCGCTGAGCGCGTGGATGGCCCGGGCGATGAGCTCCTTACCGGTGCCGCTCTCCCCGTAGATGCAGACGTTGGCGTCGCCGGCCGCTGCCTTCTCGGCGCGCGCGACGACCTCGCGCATTTGCCTCGAGCCTCCGACGAGACCGTGCAGGACGTCGGTGTGCTGCCGAACGGCGCTCGCGCCGTTCGGCGCGATCTCGGTGTGCTCGAAGGAAAGCGCGGTCGATCTCATCGGGCGCTTATCACAGGCCGAGGTTTCGATGACTGACGGAGCGTTCATTCATCGACAGCACGTCTGAAGCACCCTCCTGAAGCGGCGTCGTCTCGCGCCCGAGCCGGGTTTGGGGCGCCGATAATGACAAAACTTCCGACACCAGTCAACAGGGCTGTTGCCGGCTTTCGGGCGTCTGCTAGTCGGGCGGCTCGTCTGGAATAGTGATGATGGCGTGGGACCTCGTCTGGAGCTCCACCTCGACCTCGGGCCGGCCGCGCCGATCCCCGCGCCGCCTCTCGACGCCATGAGGCGCCTGCGCGCGGCGGCGCTGTGCAATTCGACGATCCAGGATCACCTCGACGGCAGTGTCCGACGCAAAGCGCTCGCGGAGATACTCATAGAGGTCGGGATAGCGGCGGGAGACGACAAACAGGTTGCGTCCCATTTGCTCCTCGGTCTAGATGCCGGGGAACTGCCATCGATTTCATAGCGTTCACTGGAGATACTCCACCGCCGGCTTGGACCAAGCTTACAAAGTGCCATCATCGAGTAGCGTTGACGAACAGCCATATAGCGCGTCGCCGGCGTCACCATCCGGCGTTAGTGTAAAGCTTCCCGACCCTGTCACCGAAATTTCGGGATATTCAGAAGTTGGCCGCCGGCGTGACGTGTCGAGTTTCCTTACGTATCTCACTTCGGCGAGATAGGTCTGACCCCAGACCTCCCGTCATGACGCGGGCGATTCGACGAGAAAAATCGAGCACCACGTGGGCAGGCCGCCGAGGTACTGTGCTGCGATGCGTGTCTTCCTGGTCGTGGCGAAGAGCCGCGCGGACCTCTTTCAGTACTTCACGGCGGGCTTCGCCGGCGTGGAGGGGGTGGAGGTGATCCTCGACCGTCGTATCGGGGAGCGCCCAGCGGGGCGCGCGGAGGAGCGTAGCGACCGCCGGAACGCCACCACGATTTACGACGAGCTCGAGGTCCGCGGCTTCGTCATCGTGCGGCTGCCGGCGTAGCGGCCGTTACTGACTGGAAGCGAGCCGAATCGCGACGCCGTCGCTGCGGAGCCAATCGACCTCGGCGTCGATGATGTCGATGAGCGCTCTGATCTCACGGCTCCAGCTCTCGTAGCCGGCCGCGGCGAGCTCGTCGTGCGCAGCACACAGCTGGGCGGCCGCAGTCGCCAATCCCTGCATCATCGTCAGGTCCGGCATCTCTGTCCTCCGGCACATCGGCGCGACGGATTCCTTCGACAGGTGACGCGGAAGTATTGCAGAAGACGTGCCACAGCCCGACGCGGCGTAAAGTGCGCGGTATCTAGCGGCGGCGGCGGTGAATCGTGATCGGAAGTGTCCAACGGCTGACTGACGCACTGCCCGTCGTCATGGGCACGACGCACTTCATTCGCGGCGGTTGCGGTCTCCATGCGGCGGCGGTCTATGCCACAGGTTCTAGACGTGCCGCTTACGCCAGGATCTGGTTCCTCGTCAGCAGCGGCGCCTCCGACGTGGAGGCCGCCGCGGGACGGTTGACCACCGGCACGGGCTCCGTCTCCGAGTACGCCTTCAGCTTGTATTGCAGACAGCGGATGCTGATGCCGAGCAGCTTCGAGGCCTCGGTACGGTTGCCGTGCACGCGCTTGAGGGTCTGGAGGATGTGTCGGCGCTCGACCTCACGCAGCGGCAGGATCGCGTCGCCGTGGGTCGTCGACGTGGTCGACGCCGCCGCGTCGGGCCCGTCGTCGACGAACAGATCGCGTTCGGTCAGGAGATCGCCCTCGGCGAGGACGACCGCCTGGGCCAGGAAGTTCTCGAGCTGGCGCACGTTGCCCGGCCACGGCAGCCGCTTCATCCGCTCCATCGCCGACGGCTGCACGCTGCGAATCGGCTTCTTGTAGGCGCGGGAGTAGCGCTCGAGGAAGTGCTCGACGAGCAGCGGGATGTCCTCGCGCCGCTCGCGCAGCGAGGGCACCTTGATCATCACGACGGCGACGCGGTAATAGAGATCCGCCCGGAACAGGCCCGCGTCGACGGCGGCCTTCGGATCCTTGTTCGTGGCCGTCACCAGGCGGATATTCGTTCGCAGCGGCTTGGTGCCGCCGACCTTGACGAACTCGCGGCCCTGCACGACGCGCAGGAGCTTCGCCTGCAGCGGCATGGTGAGCTCGCACAGCTCGTCGATGAACAGCGTGCCGCCATCGGCCTGGGAGAAGACGCCGTCGCGATTCTCGATGGCGCCCGTGTAGGCGCCCTTGACGTGGCCGAACAGCTGGCTCTCGGCGAGGCTCTCCGGCACCGCCGCGCAATCGAAGGTCACCAGCGGACCGCGGCGGCGGTCGCTCATCGCATGAATGGCGCGAGCGATCAGCTCCTTGCCGGTTCCGCTCTCGCCGTAGATGCAGACGTTGGCGTCACCGCGGGCGGCCTTCTCGACTCGCGCGAAGACGTCGAGGATCGGCTTCGACCGTCCGACGAGGCCGTGGAACGTGGCGTCGCGCGAGGCGGGCGCCGCGCGGTGTCCGGCCACGACGCCGACGAACAGCGCCTCCAGCGCGGCCGGTGAGAACGGCAGCGACTCGGCGCGCGGGACCTCGAGCCGATGCTCGAGGCCGATCTGCGTCGGATCGTCCACGACGATGTACGTCTTGCCGGCGAAGGCGCGACTGCGAAGGCAATCGGCGATGCGGACGCCGTCGTCGTCGCGGCGAATCCGCGCGATGAGGACATCGTCCGCGGTGGCCGTCGTCAGGGCGAAGGCCAGCGTGTGAAGCGAAGCGGCGGCGGCGACGGCCACGTTGCCGACGGCAAGGTGCTCCTCCGCACGACGGGTCAGAACCTGCGTTGGATCGAACACGATGACCTGCACGCGGGCGATGCCTCCTTGATGCGTGTCCGTGAATCTCACGGATCGACTCCGGGGCCTGGGCAGATGATGATGGCAAATGTTCCAACACCAGTCAACGGGCAAAGCGGGTACGACTCGAGTCGTATGCCGTCGGCTATGCCGGTAGCGTCAGAATGGCGTGGGACCGGGTCTCCAGCTCCGCCTCGACCTCCGGTCGCGCGCGCCGATTGGCACTGACAGCGATGACGGCCGCCTTCGCAGTGCGACGGTCGAGGATCACTTCGACCGCTTCGTCGCCGGCGAACCGCTCCTTCAGGTACCCGTAGAGATCGCGATGCTGCCGCGAGACGATGAACAGCGTGCGAATCGATGCCGACTCCATGCCTGGATACCACCCCGTCCGAGCAGATGCACGTCAACAGATTCCGTCAGATACCTCGCGACGCCTCGCCCGCCGTCGCCGCCGACGTGGAGCGGCGTCTACGGGCAATTTCTGGCCGGCGGCGGCCTGGATGCTCTCTAGCCGGGCTCGGTCCCTCCTGCCGTCGTCTTCGGTGCCCCGGGGGGGTGCGACGGTATCGCCGGGGGTGTCGACTCGCGAACGGCGAACCGAACCAATCGGTATCCGAGGCTGCTCAGCTCCGGGCGCCTGACCCGGCGATCGAATCGGCGCCGGTCCTGGCCGGGTCGCTCTGCGGACCGGCGACGTTCCTCTCGCCGGCGGTCCATGATGACCGTCGCCCCCGGGACGTCCTTCAGGAGCCTCAACAGGTGCTCGTATCCCCTGGCGTCGCCGCTCGGTACGATGAACAACCATCGCGTCGACGGAAACGACGGCGCCGGAAACGCTTCGAACACCTCCTGCTGGTGTCGGTCGCAGATTCCGTGGGTGTCCGTCGGGTCGTCGAGCGGCTCGCGCACGCGCAGCAGTCCCGAACGACCCTCGCGTTGACACCAGGCGCAGATCACACGCACGGCCGCGTCCCATGAAGCGATGATGTGAGCGTCACAGAGTCGTCGCCAGAGCAGGGTGTGTGCCAAGCCTCGTCGTCCGCCCGGAGGGAGGCGCCGGCGGCGCCCACGCGGCGGCAGCGAATCATGCGGCGCGAGGCGCCATCGTTTTCGCTCGCCGGAATCAACGAGTTACAGAGGGCGCGACGCGGGCGCGCGCCGCTTGGCGCGGGGTGCGTGGCGCTCGCTCGAGCGTGGCGATTCCTTCGGACTACCGATCGGCACAACGCAAGAACTGCGTGTGGTTTCGAGCCTTCTAGTCCGCCTTGAAATACTTCGCGCTCGGATGATGGAAGACGACCGCGGAGACCGACGCCTCCGGATCCATCATGAATCCCTCGGTGAGCTGGATGCCGATCTGCTCGGGGCGTAGCAGCCGCCAGAGCGTCGCCTGATCGGCGAGCTCCGGACACGCCGGGTAGCCGAACGACACGCGGAGCCCGCGGTAGCGGGCCTTCAGCTTGTCCTCGAGCGTCAGCTCGGGAGGGTCCGGAAAACCCCAGAGCGTGCGCAGCCGTGCGTGGAGCATCTCCGCGAACGCCTCCGCGGACTCGATGGCGAGCGCCTGCAGCGCGTGCGACTTCAGATAGGCGCCCTCCTCCTTCAGCGCCTGTGCCCGCTCGCGCACGCCCCGACCGCACGTCACGGCGAACAGCGCGACGTAGTCGTCCACGTCCTCGCGCACGTAGTCCGCCAGGCACAGTCGCTCGCCGTCCCGCTGCCGCGGGAACGTGAACCGCGCCGCTTCGGCGCCGCCCGGCTCGAAGAGCACGACGGTCTCGCCGGCGGCGCGCGCGCGATACCAGCGATAGAGCCCGTCGGCGCGCAGAACGCCCTCGCGCTGGAGCGCCGCGATGACGTCGCGTAGCTCGTGCGCCTTCGGATCCCCCTCGTCGAGCAGGCGGGTGACGACGCCGCGCAGGCCCAGGTGCTTGCCGTAGAGCATCTGGAGGTTCAGGTACGGATAGACATGCGTCAGCGGCACGTGTCGCAGCGCGTGGGCGTCGAGATCGGGCGGGACGGGCGGCGTCACCGGCGGCACGTCGGCGCGCGCGCGCACGGGCGGCGCGGCCGGCCGCGGCGCGTCGGCCGCGGCGGCGCCCGCCACCAGCGCCGCCTGCTCGGCCCGGATGCGGTCGACGAGCCCCTCGCGGGTCACGGCCGAGAACAGCTGGTTGGCGAGGTCGAGGCCCTCCATCGCGTCCTTCGCGTAGAGCGTGACGCCGCCGTACTCGGCGGCGATGCGGGTCGCCGTGAATCGCTTCGTGAGCGCGGCCCCCCCGACGAACAGCGGAATGTCGACGCCGGCCGACTTCAGATCTTGCGCCGTCACCACCATCTGCTGCGCCGACTTCACGAGCAGGCCGGAGAGCCCCAGGGCGTCGGGCTTGTGCGCGTGGTACGCGGCGATCAGATCTTCGGGCGGCACCTTGATGCCCAGGTTGATGACGCGGTAGCCGTTGTTGCCGAAGATGATCTCGACCAGGTTCTTGCCGATGTCGTGGACGTCGCCCTTCACCGTGGCCAGCACGATCACGCCGCGCGTCGCCGACTCGGAGCGCTCCATGTGCGGCTCGAGGTGCGCGACGGCGGCCTTCATGGCCTCGGCCGATTGCAGGACCTCGGCCACGATGAGCTGGTTGTCGTTGAAGAGACGGCCCACCTCGTCCATGCCGCGCATGAGGGGGCCGTTGATGATATCGAGCGGGCGGGCCTCGGCCAGCTTGCGGTCGAGGTCCTCGAGGAGACCGTCGCGGCTGCCCTCCACTATATAGCGCGCCAGCCGCTCGTCGAGCGGCAGCGCGTCCCGCGTGACGGCGGCGCGGCGGCGATCGCGGAAATGCGCGGCGAAGGCGGCCACGGGATCGGCGCCGCGATGCTCGAGCAGATCCTCGGCCAGCCGGCGCTCCTCCTCCGGAATGGAGGGATAGCGCTCGAGCCGCTCGGTGTTGATGATCGCGTAGTCCAGTCCCGCCTTGGTGCAGTGGTAGAGGAACACGCCGTTCAGCACCTCGCGGCCGGCGGGCGGAAGGCCGAACGAGACGTTGGAGATGCCGAGGATGGTCTTGCACTCGGGGAAGCGCGCCTTGATGGCGCGCAAACCCTCGATCGTCTCCACGGCCGACCCGACGTAGTTCGCGTCGCCCGTCCCGACCGGGAACACGAGCGGATCGAAGATCAGATCCCGGGCCGGGATCCCGTACTTGCGCGTCAGCAGCTCGTGGCTTCGCTCGGCAATGGCGAGCTTGCGCTGCCGGCTGACGGCCATGCCCTGCTGCTTGTCCTCGTCGATGCAGCCGACGACGACGGCGGCGCCGTACGTCTTGAGCAGGGGAGCGACCCGCTCGAAGCGCTCCTCGCCGTCCTCGAGGTTGATCGAGTTCACGATGGCCTTGCCCTGGCTGTGGCGCAGCGCGAGCTCGAGGACGGCGGCGTCGGTGGAGTCGATCATCAGCGGCGCTTTCACCCGGCGGGTGAGCTCGCGCATGAAGCGGTCCATGTCGGCGGCCTCGTCCCGGTCGGGATTCGCGAGGCAGACGTCCAGCACCTGCGCGCCCGCGCGCACCTGCGCGCGGCCGACCTCGGCGGCGTCCTCGAAGCGATCGGCCACCACGAGCTCCTTGAACTTGCGCGAGCCGATGACGTTCGTCCGCTCGCCCACGAAGACGGGGCGGTTGTCGTCCGCCGGGTAGAGGGCTTCGATGCCGCTGACCCCTTGCGGCTCGACCCGGGCCGGTGTCCGCGGAGCGCGGCGCGCCGCGACGTGCGCGATGGCGCGGATGTGCTCCGGCGTGGTTCCGCAGCAGCCGCCGACGAAGTTCACCCAGCGCTCGTCGACGAAGCGCTGGAGCTTCAGGGCGAGGCTCTGCGGCGTCTCGCCGTACTGCCCGCGCTCGTCGGGAAGGCCGGCGTTCGGGTACACGCTCGTCCAGCACGTCGCCATGCCCGCCAGCGAGCGCAAATGGTCGGTCATGAACTCCGGCCCGGTGGCGCAGTTGAGGCCGATCGAGAACAGTCCGAGATGCTGCAGGGAAATGTAGAGCGCCTCGACGCCCTGGCCGGCCAGCATGGTGCCCATGGGCTCGATGGTCGCGCTGACCATCAGCGGCACGTCGTGTCGACCGGATGCCCGCTGCGCCCGCAGCACGCCGATGGCCGCCGCCTTCACGTTCAGGGTGTCCTGGGCCGTCTCGAGCAGCAGCGCATCCACGCCGCCCTCCAGCAGCGCCGCCGCCTGCGCCTCGTACCCGGTGAGCACCTCGTCGAACGTGACGTTGCGGGTGACCGTGATCGACCGGGTGGAGGGACCCATGGCGCCGATGACGAAGCGATCGCCCGCGGCCTCGCGAGCGATGCGCGCGGCGGCGAGCGTGATGTCGTGCAGGCGGTCGGCGAGTCCGTACTCGGCCAGCACGTACGGCGCGCACCCGAAGGTATTCGTCGACACGCAGTCGGCGCCGGCGTCGACGTACGCGGCATGGATGCGGCGGATCACGTCGGGACGGGTCAGATTCAGGTGCTCGTTGCATCCGTCGTATCGGTCGCCGCCGAAGTCCTCGGCGCGCAGGCCGGCCGCCTGGATCATCGTGCCCATCGCCCCGTCGAGGACGAGGATGCGACTGGCGAGGACCTGCGCCAAACGGCTCATCGCGATCATAGTAACGCAGCAGGAGGAGGGGGCCGCTGCTCGCCGTCAGCGCGCGGTGGAAATCTGGTGATCGGCGGCCTCGTCGAGACGCTGGCGGCGGGCACCCCACATGGCGCCGGCACAGCGGCAACAGTCGAGCCATCGCTGAACGGTGTCGGAGCGTCGCATCGTCAGCGCGGTCAACCAGCGCGCGACCTGCTTTGCCAGCGAGCGGTACAGCACGAGAGGTATCCCGAGCACCGACACTCCCCGCGTATGAGGCCGCACGCGCCTCTCGCCCTCGGCCCGTTGAAACGCGACTTGCGACACGTACCGCAGGCGCATCCGCTCCCGGCCGATACGGTGCCACACCAGAACCGACGGGTCATAGACCACCCGATACCCCGCCGCGAGGGCGCGACGCACGAGCTCGGTGTCCTCCCCACCGTAACGCCGCGCTCCCTGCAGCCCGCGACGGGTGTCGAACAGGCCGACCGCGTCGAACACCTTCCGGCGCAACGCCATGTTCGCCCCCCACACGCACGGTTGCCGGTGCGCGTCGATGACATCGACGCGGCCGGGATGGTCCATGATCGTCAGCATTCCGTGGAACGACTGGTCGGTGAGCCACTCGGGAGGTGAGTGGCTCCACAAGGGAAGGATGCGACCCCCCAGGACGTCCGCGCGGCGCCCGTTCATTGCGGCCGCCATCCGCGCCACCCAATCCGGAGCGGGAGTGACGTCGTCGTCGGTGAAGGCGACGATCTCCGCCCGGCTTGCGACGATTGCGGCGTTGCGCGCATGGCTCAAACCCTGCGGGGCGACGAAGATCGACCGAGCCGTGATCTTTGCGGTCCGAAGGAAGGCGTCGATCACCGCGCGGCTCTCGTCGGTCGAGTTGTTGTCCACGACGAGGAGGTCCCAGCCCAGCTCCGGCGGTGTTTCCTGCGCGTCGAGGGCGGCGAGGGTGAGCGCCAGCGAGTGCGCTCGATTATAAGTGCAGACGACGATCGACAGGCGCAGGGCGTGGGTCATGTTCCCGTTTTCGGGTCCAAGACTGCCACACATCGCGCGCGAAGCGCGATAGAGTGGGTGATCTATCGACGGAGGTACGGATGCCGCGCCGGCGCATCGTCGCAATCGGGCTCGACGGTCTGGAGGTCACGTACGCCGAACGGCTCATGGCCGGCGGCCAGATGCCGGAGCTGGCGGCACTGCGCCGGCGCGCCGCCCGCTTCCTGCTCGACCACGGACCAGCGCAGCGCACCGGTCTCGCGTGGGAACACGTGGCGTCGGGCCGGTCGCCGGAGTCGGCGCGCCGGTGGGCCGCGGTCGAGTTCGACCCCGCGACCTACAGCGTCTGGCAGGAGGGCGCCCGGTTCGTCCCCTGGTGGACGACCCTGCCACGACAGGTGCTCGTCTTCGACACTCCGTATGTCGATCTCCGGCGCACTCCGGCGACGCAGGGCATCGTGGGCTGGGGTGCGCACGACCCGGGCGCCCCGTTCGCCGGCCGCCCGCGCGCGGTGCTCCAGGAGTTCCGTCGGCGTTTCGGCGCCTACCCATCACAGTGGACGTACGGAACGCCGTGGCCATCGCCGTCCCAGACGCGCGAGATGGGGCGTGCGCTCAGCGGCGCCCTCGAGACGCGTACGCGAGCCGCACGCTGGCTTTCCGGCGAACGGCTTCCCGACTGGGACTTGTTCATCGCCGTGACCGGGGAGCTCCACGGGGCGATCGAGGGACTGTGGCACGGTATCGACGCCGCCCATCCCTTGCACAAGCATCCGTCGGCGCCCGAGGCCGCCGGGGCGTTGTTCGCCATCCACCGCGCCCTCGACCGGATGGTCGGCGAGCTCGTCCGCGCGTCCGATCCGGCGGCCGTCGTCGCGTTCACGATGGGCGGGATGGGCTCGAACCACTCCGACGTGCAATCGATGGTGCTCTTGCCGGAGCTGCTCTATCGGCATGCCTTCGGCGTGCCGCTGCTCACCGTGCCAGCGGCCTCGACGCAGTCGCCGTTCGACGTTCCGTATCTCGCCGAGCACGAGACGTGGGGCGGTGTCGCCCGTAGCTGGCTGCCGGCGGCCCCGGCGAAACCGCGACTGCTGTACGACGCAGCCCGGTCCTTCGTTCGCCGCCGGCCTGCGGTCAAAGCGGCGCTGACGGGCGTGCGTGTTGCCGCGGCGGCCTGGCGCGCGGCGCGCGCCCGGAGGCTCGTACAGCGAGTGGACTGGCAGCCCGCCGCGCGGTATGCCCCGTACTGGTCCAGGATGCCGGCCTTCGCGCTGCCCTCGTTCTACGATGGGCGAATTCGCATCAACCTGAAGGGCCGCGAACGGCACGGCATGGTGGAGCTCTCGCACTACGAGGCGACGTGCCGGGAGCTCGAGTCGCTGCTCCGCGATTGCCGCAATCCGCTGAGCGGCGAGCCGGCGGTGGAGTCGATCGAGCGACCATGGACGTGCGATCCGAGGTCGCTCACGTCTTCCGAGTCGGACCTCCTCGTCGTGTGGCGCGGTGTTGCGACCGCCGTCGAGCATCCGCGGCTGGGGCTGGTTGGGCCCGTGCCGCTGCGGAGGACCGGCGGGCACACGGGGCGTCACGGAATGGCCTACGTCGCGGGCGACGGGATCCCGGCCGGTGACAGGGGCGTGCGTTCGTCGTTCGATGTCGTGCCGACGATCGTCGAGTTGCTCGGCGGCGCGGGCGTTCCGGGAATCGATGGGATGAGTCTGCTTCGTTGACCCGCCGCAGCGCGTGATTCCGGCCCCGGGTATAGTACGGTCATGACGCCATCCGCTCCGCTCGCCCTCGACGGTATCCGTGTCGTCGATCTCTCCCGCGTGCTGGCCGGTCCGTACTGCGGCGCGCTGCTCGGCGACATGGGCGCCGACGTGGTCAAGGTGGAGGATCCGACCGTCGGCGACGAGTCGCGCACGTGGCCGCCGCACAAGGACGGAGAGTCGGCCGGCTACATCGTCAACAATCGCAACAAGCGCGGCATCTCGGTGAACCTGAAGACCGCGGAGGGCGTGGCCGTCGTCAGGCGTCTCGCGAAGCGCGCCGACGTGCTCATCGAGAACTTCCGTACCGGCACCATGGAGGAGTTCGGGCTCGGCTACGAGAGCCTCGCTGCCGACAACCCGCGGCTCGTCTACTGCTCGGTCTCCGCCTTCGGTCGGACGGGGCCGCGCGCCGAAGGCGCGGGCTACGAAGCGCTGATGCAGGCCTTCTCCGGGATCATGTCGATCACCGGCGAGCCGGGCGGCGCGCCGGTGCGCTGCGGGGTCTCGTTCCTCGACCTCACCACCGGCATCCTCTGCGCGTTCGGCGTCGTCAACGCGCTGCGGCTCCGCGAGCGCACCGGTCGCGGCCAGCGCGTCGACGGCTCGCTGCTGGAGACGGCGCTCGGCCTGCTCAACTTCCAGGTCGAGGGCTACCTGCTGGCGGGCACGGTGCCCAGACCGCTCGGCTCGGCGCACCCGTCGCTCTCGCCCTACCGGAACTTCCGCTGCCGCGATGGCCAGTGGGTCTTCATCGCCGGCGCCAACGATCGGCTGTGGAAGCGCCTGGCGGGCGCGCTCGGGCTCGCCGACATGGCGGACGATCCGCGCTTCGCCACCAACATCGAGCGCGTGAAGCACCGCGCCGAGCTGGAGCAGCGCGTGGGCGACGCGATCGGCCGCCACGACCGCGAGCCCCTGCTGAACCTGCTCGAGAAGGCCGACGTCCCCGCCACGCCGGTGAACACGGTGGACCAGGTCGTCAACGACCCGCAGACGGCGACGCGGCCCACGATCCGGCGCGTGCAGCACCCCAGGCTCGGTGAGATCCCCGTCGTCGGAATGCCGATCTCGTTCTCCGGCATGCAGCCGGGCGTGCGACGACACGCGCCGATGCGCGGCGAGCACACGGACGAGGTGCTCGCCGAGTACGGCTACAGTGCGACCGAGATCCAGGACCTCCGCGCCCGAAAGGCCGTCGTGTGACACGAACGGTCGTCGTGGCGGCCGTGCTGCTGGCGGCGACCTCGCCCGCGGCCGGCGCGCTCTATCGGTGGGTCGACGCGGCCGGCGTCGTGCACTACACCGGCGATCGCGCGGCGATCCCCGAGGCCTTCCGCAAGGCCGCCGAGGAGCTGGATCATCCGAGCGCGCGCGCGCCGCAGCCGGCGGCCTCTCCGGCGTCGCCCTCTGCGTCGCCGTCGCCGGGCACGGTCGTACCGCTCCCGGTCGGCGGGCCGATCATGGTGGATGCGCTGCTCAACGGCGTGCTCCTTCGCCTGCTGCTCGACACCGGAGCCGACCGCACGGTGATCTCGCCGATCGCGCTGAGCCGCGCGGGCATCGACGCGACGCGCGGCGCGCCGTTCCGGATCAGCGGCGTGACGGGATCGTCTCCGGCCTCTCTCGTGAGCGTGCCGCGGCTCGACATCGCCGGCACACAGGTCGGACCGCTCGGTGTGGTCGCGTTCGCGGTGCCCGGGGACGTGGACGGTCTGCTCGGGCGCGACGTGCTCGATGCGTTCACGGTCACCTTCGACGCGGCGCAGAACCGCGCGACGCTCACGCCGCGCTGACCGCCGGTAGCTTTTTCCCTCCAACCTGAGAACAAGCTTTCCCAGCGGCACGGGTCCTCGCAGGGCCAATCCTGCGCCCGCGGCCGGAGTCCGGTCGGCACTGCTATTGCTGAATCCCTCCTCGGCGTTGTCACGTCTTGATCTCGGAGGGGCACCATGCGCACCATCCCGACGCCCCCGTGGGCGTTGATGCTGGCCGGTGGCGAGGGACGCCGCCTTCGGCCACTGACCCGGCAGATATCGGGCGACGCGCGACCCAAGCAGTTCTGCCCGATCTTCGACGGGGAAACGCTGCTGGACCGCACGCGCCGCCGCGCCGATCTCCTGAGCCGGATGGACGAGCACGTCGTGGTCGTCAATCGCAGCCACGCGCCGTATTACGGCTCGCTGGCCCGGGATCTCGCGCCGGACCGGCTGGTCGTGCAGCCCGAGAACGCCGGGACGGCCCCGGGCGTGCTGTATCCGCTGCTCCGCATCCGCCATCTCGCGGGCAACGTTCCCGTCACGGTTTATCCTTCTGACCATTATGTTTCGGATGAGCTGGCGTTCGTCGGGGCCGTCGCTCACGCCGTGGAGGTGGTCCGTCACCACCGGGACGTCGTGGTGCTGATGGGCATCGAGGCGACGTTTCCGGAAACGGAGTACGGCTGGATCGGGGCGGACGAGGTCGCCCTCGACGTGCCTGGCGAAGCGGCGTTTCCAATCCGGCGATTCTGGGAGAAGCCGTCCGCCCGGCTGGCCCAGCGCCTGTTCGAGCGCGGGGCGCTGTGGAACAGCTTCGTGATGGTGGGCTGGGTCGACGCGTTCCTCGGGCTGACGGAGCGTACCGCGCCGGATCTGCTCACCGCCCTGGCGCCGTTGCGGCGGGTCATCGGAACCGACGCCGAGCCGCGGGTCGCCGAGCACGTCTATCGGAGCCTCGCACGGAAGCCGCGGGGATTCTCCGAGCACATCCTGGCCCTGGCCACCGAGGGGCTGGTGACCGTGCGGGTCAAGGGCGTGGAGTGGAGCGACTGGGGCCATCCCGAGCGCGTGGTGGCGACGATGCGGCGCACGGGCTGGCGGCCGACCTGGCTCGGTCGCGTGGAGCTGGCGTCCGCGGGCTAGCCCCGCGGCGTCCGAGGGCGGCGGTGGGACTGATCCTCGTCGTGGAGGACGACACCGACACACGCAAGGTTCTCGGCGAGCTGCTGACGGGACTGTTCCCGACGACGCGCGTGCTCATGGCGGAGTCCGGCGAGGCGGCGCTCGAGCTCATCCGCCGTACCCGTCCGAGCGTGGTGGTCCTCGACCTGCACCTCAAGGGCATCCAGGGTTTCGATTTCGCCGCGCGGATCGCCGCGCTCGACGACGCCCCCCGGCCGCCGATCGTCGCATTGACCGGCGACTCGAGCCCGGCTACGTTGAAGAGGGCCGAGACCGCCGGCTTCGCCGCCTTCCTGCGCAAGCCCGCCGATGTCGATCGCCTGGAGGCGGTGCTCCGGCCGATTCTCGAAGCCTGACCGGAGGCGCGCGTGGATTTGCGGGGCAAGACCGCGGTGGTGACCGGCGGGGCCAGCGGCATCGGCCGCGCGCTCACCCTCCGCTTCGCCCGCGACGGCGCCAACGTCGTGGTCGCAGATCTC
Organism: Candidatus Methylomirabilota bacterium; assembly: GCA_036556545.1. Lineage (GTDB taxonomy): Bacteria > Methylomirabilota > Methylomirabilia > Rokubacteriales > CSP1-6 > AR12. The sequence goes on along the minus strand of DATBJF010000073.1, from coordinate 22,995 downwards.
GACACGACCGGGATGGAAGCCGTCGCCGCCGAGGCGCGTGGCCTGGGCGTGAAAGCGCTCACGGTGCGCACCGACGTCAGCGAGCTCGCGCAGGTCGAGGCGCTCGCCGCGCGCGCGTTCGAGGCGTTCGGCGCCGTGCACGTCCTCTGCAACAACGCCGGCGTCGCCGCCTGGGGCGGCCTCGAGTCGGCCAGCCATCACGACTGGCAGTGGGTGCTCGGCGTGAACCTGTGGGGGGTGATCCACGGCGTGGAGGCCTTCGTGCCGCGCATGATCGCGCGGGGCGAGCCGGGGCACATCGTCAACACCGCCTCCATGGCCGGCCTCGTCGCCAGCAAGGGCCTCGGCGTGTACAACACGTCCAAGTACGCGGTGGTCGGGCTGTCGGAGACGCTGGCCAAGGACCTCAAGCCCTATCGCATCGGCGTCTCCGTGCTGTGTCCGATGGGCGTGCATACGCGCATTCGCGACTCGGAGCGCAATCGCCCGGCCGCCTTGCGCAACCAGCGCGCCGGCGGCGGCGAGCCGGTCGAGCTGATCGGTCGCTATCTGGCGCCGGACACCGTGGCCGACATGGTGCTGGCGGCCATCCGGAGCAACGAGATGTACGTGATCACGCACGACGAGGCGATGGAGCCGCTGCGCCGGCGTGCCGAGCGGCTCGAGCGCGCGCTCAGGAGCCGCCCCCGCTGAGCGGCACCGTCTGGGTCGGTGATCGCGCCGCGCTCGCGCGCGCGACCGACGTGCTGGCCGCGGCGCCCGAGGTGGCGCTCGACACCGAAGGTGACAGCCTCCATCACTACCCGGAGCGGCTGGCGCTCGTGCAGCTCGCCACCCCGCAGGCCGTGTGGCTCGTCGACCCGCTCGCCGTCGCCGATCTCACGCCGCTCGAGCCCGTGCTGGCGGAGGCGCGCCCGCTGGTGCTGGTCCACGCCGGGGACAACGATCTCTCGCACCTGAAGCGGCGCTACGGCTTCGCGTTCCGTTCCATCTTCGACACCGCCATCGCGGCGCGCTTCCTCGGCGGCAAGGCGCTGGGGCTCGACACGCTGCTCGAGACCTGGCTCGGCGTCACGCTGCCGCCGTCGCGCCAGCGCGATGACTGGTCGGCGCGGCCCCTCACGCCGGCGCAGCTCGCCTATGCGGCGGCCGACGTCCAGCATCTCTTCGCGCTCAAGGCGCGGCTGACGGAGGAGCTGCGGGCGGCGGGGCGGCTGGCGTGGGTCGAGGAAGAATGTGCGGCGCTGGCCGCGCAGATCGTGCCCGACCGGGCACCCGACCCCGACGCGTGGATGTACCTGAAGGGCGCCCGGGAGCTCAGCACGCGAAGCCTCGCCGCGCTCCGCGAGCTGTACGAGCTGCGCGAGGCGCTGGCCCGCGCGGCCGATCGCCCGCCGTTCAAGATCCTGTCGGAGGAGATTCTGGTCGAGCTCGCGCGCGCGCTGCCGGCCGATACCGCGGCTCTCGCCGCCGTGCGCGGCGTCACCCCGCGCGTGATCGGCCGCTGGGGGCACGCCCTGATGGCGGCCATCGAGCGCGCGCGCGCCCTCGACGACCGTGCGCTGCCGCAGTGGCCGCGGCGGCCGCGGCCGTCGGTGCCGGGTGCGGTCAGCCGCCGCATCGAAGCGCTTCGCAAGTGGCGCGCCGCTTCCACCGAGCGCCTCGGACTCGAGCCCGGGCTGCTCCTCCCGAACCGGCTGATCTCCGTGATCGCCGAGGCCGCGCCGCGGTCCACGGAAGCGCTGATGGCCCTCGACGGCGTGCGGCGCTGGCGCGCCGAGCACTTCGGTCGCGAATTGATTGCGGCGCTCGAGCGGCCGTGAGATCGTAACGGGTCGATGGACCACCGAGCGCTTCTCGTACACGACGACGCCGGCCTCGTGCGGATCTTCCGTGAGGTGCGCAGCATCGCGGTGCTCGGCGCCAAGGGCGAGGCGGGCCAGCCGGCCTTCTACGTGCCGTCGTATCTGAAGGCGCGCGGCTACCGGATCCTGCCCGTCAATCCGACCCGCGCCGGCGAGCGCATACTCGGCGAGGTGGTCGCGGCCACGCTGGCGGATCTGCCGGAGCGCGTGGACGCCATCGAGATCTTCCGGCGCCCGGAGTTCCTGCCGGGGCACGCGCTGGAGATCCTGCGCTTGCCGTGGAAGCCGTCGGTGGTGTGGTTTCAGCTCGGCATCCGGCACGATGCCGCCGCCGCCGAGCTCGCCAGGGCCGGCATCCGCGTCGTCCAGGACCGCTGCATGATGCCCGAGCACCGTCGCCTGGTCGGCCAAGGCGCCGCGTAGAAGGAATATAGAGGACCGCCACGGCTCCGCCGGGGCGGTCCGAAGGGAAGGGGGCTTGGGGGCCATTTCGGGGCCCCCATGTTGAACATGGCAGGGGAATACGCGTTCGTGATGAAGGATCTGCGCAAGGTCGTCCCGCCGAAGCGGGAGATTCTGCGCGGCATCTATCTCTCGTTCTTCCACGGAGCGAAGATCGGCGTCCTGGGCGCCAACGGCGCCGGCAAGTCGTCCCTGCTGCGGATCATGGCCGGCGTCGACAAGGATTTCCTGGGCGAAGCCTTCGCCGCCGACGGCCTGCGCATCGGCTACCTGCCGCAGGAGCCGCAGCTCGATCCCAAGAAAGACGTGCGCGGCAACGTCGAGGACGGCGTGGCGGAGACGCGCGCGCTCCTGACGCGGTTCGAGGAGGTCTCGAGCAAGCTCGGCGAGCCACTCGACGGCGACGAGATGGAGAAGCTGCTCGAGGAGCAGGCGCGATTACAGGATCGGATCGACGCGAGCAACGCCTGGGACCTCGACCGCACCGTCGAGCTCGCCATGGACGCGCTGCGGGTGCCGCCCGGCGACGCCGACGTCAGCACGATCTCGGGCGGTGAGCGCCGCCGTGTCGCCCTCTGCCGCCTGCTGCTCGCCCGGCCGGACATGCTGCTGCTGGACGAGCCGACCAACCATCTCGATGCCGAGTCGGTGGCGTGGCTCGAGCGCTTCCTCGACGAGTATCCCGGCACGGTGGTGGCGATCACCCACGACCGCTACTTTCTGGACAACGTCGCCCGGTGGATCCTCGAGCTCGACCGGGGCCACGGCATCCCGTGGGAGGGCAACTATTCGTCCTGGCTCGAGCAGAAGGAACAGCGGCTGGCCCGCGAGGAGAAGTCGGACGCCGCCCGCCAGCGCACGCTCGCCCGCGAGCTCGAATGGGTGCGGATGGCGCCTCGCGCCCGGCAGGCCAAGAGCAAGGCGCGCCTGGCCGCCTACGATGCGCTCTTGCAGGAAGCCGCGGAGAAGCGCACCGAGGCGCTCGAGATCAGCATTCCGCCCGGCCCGCGGCTCGGCGACGTCGTGGTCGAAGCCGACCACCTGGCCAAGGCGTACGGCGACCGCGTGCTGATCGACGATCTCTCGTTCAAGCTACCGCGCGGCGGCATCGTGGGCGTCATCGGCCCCAACGGCGCCGGCAAGACGACGCTGTTCCGCATGATCGTCGGGCAGGACACGCCCGACAAGGGCACTCTCCGCGTGGGCGAGACGGTGAAGCTCGCCTATGTCGACCAGAGCCGCGATGCGCTCGAGGCGAAGAAGACGGTCTGGGAGGAGATCTCGGGCGGCCTCGACCTCATGAACGTGGGCGGCCGCACGATGCAGTCGCGCGCCTACGTGGCCTCGTTCAACTTCAAGGGCAGCGACCAGCAGAAGCGCGTGGGCGAGCTGTCGGGTGGTGAGCGGAACCGGCTGCACCTCGCCAAGGTGCTGACGGCCGGCGGGAACTTGCTGCTCCTGGACGAGCCGACGAACGATCTCGACGTCGACACGCTACGGTCGCTGGAGGACGCGCTGCTCGATTTCGCGGGCTGCGCCGTGGTGATCAGCCACGATCGCTGGTTCCTCGACCGCATCGCCACGCACATGCTCGCCTTCGAGGACGAGGGGCGGGTGGTGTGGTTCGAGGGCAACTACGCCGACTACGAGGCCGACCGCAAGCGCCGCCTCGGCGCCGAGGCCGAGCGCCCCCACCGCCTGCGCTACAAGAAGCTGCCGAAGGCCTAGCGCGTTCTCGAGGCGCGCTACGGCCGAACAGGCCGTTCGGCGAAGACGAGGACGTTCTCGCCCTCGCGGCGCACGCGACGGAGGCGCACCGTCTCGAAACGGGGTCGCAGCATCCGCGCCAGCGCGGCGGCGTCGCCGCGGCCGTGCCGGTTGACGACGAGCGTGCCGCCGCGCGCGACCAGCGGGACGAGGGACTGCACCACGGCGCGACTGCGGCCGTACACGTCGGCGTACGCCGCGTCCTCCATCACGAAGTCGAAGCGGCGGCCGGCGTGCGCGAGGGCCATCGCGGTCGTCTCGGCCTCGCCGCAGTAGAACTCCATCGGCCCGAGGTCGGCGAGCCCGAACCAGCGCCGGGCGACGTCGAGGATGACCTCGTCCCGCTCGATGGCGGTGATGAGCCGCGGCGTGGTGAAGCGATGGACCAGATGCGCCTGGGTGCCGCCGCCGAGGCCCACCAGCAGCACGCGGGGGCGTGGTGGAAAGCGCACGCCGGCCACGCCCTGCCACCAGTACTCGCGCTCGATCGCCGACCAGTCGCCGTCGAGCGGATAGGCGGACAGGATGGCGCCCGCGACGATGAGGCGGCGCTGCTGGCGATAGTCGACGACGCGGATGCGGCCGGACAGCGCGGACCACCCCGCATGCGCCGTGTAGGAGCGTCGGGTCCGGATGGCGGGCGCTCCGGGCCGCGTCAGCGGGGGGCCATGCGAATGGCGCCGTCGAGGCGGATCGTCTCGCCGTTCAGCATGCCGTTGGTCACGATGTGGCAGGCGAGGGCGGCGAACTCATCGGGCTGGCCGAGCCGTGACGGGAACGGCACCTGCTTGGCGAGCGAGGCGCGCACCGGCTCGGGCAGCGTCCCGAGCAGCGGCGTCTCGAAGATGCCGGGCGCGATGGTCATCACCCGGATGCCCTGCTCGGCGAGGTCGCGCGCGATCGGCAGCGTCATGCCGACGATTCCCCCCTTCGACGCCGAGTAGGCGGCCTGGCCGACCTGGCCGTCGAAGGCCGCCACCGACGCGGTGTTGATCACGACGCCGCGCTCGCCGTCGGGGCCGGGCGTGTTCTTCGCCATGTGCGCGGCGGCCAGCCGGATGCAGTTGAACGTGCCGATCAGGTTCACGCTGATGACGCGCGTGAACTCCTCGAGCCTGGCCGGCCCGGCCTTGCCGAACGTCTTCATGGCGGTGCCGATGCCCGCGCAGTTGACGAGGACGTTGATGCCGCCCAGCTGCTCCCGCGCGCTGTCGAGGGCGCGCCCCACCTCGTCGGCGCTCGTCACGTCGGCCGGCGTGAACACCGCCTGCTTCAGCGACGTCGCCACGTCGGCGCCCGCCGACGCCGGCCGGTCGAGAATGGCGACGCGTCCACCGGCCTCCGCGAAGCGGGCGGCGGTGGCGCGACCGAGACCGGAGGCGCCGCCGGTGACGACGGCGCGAACGGATGCGAGGTCCATGCGAGTCTCCTTTGTGCTTGCGGGGCGCATTCTAGCGCGGAATGATATCCTCGGGCTCGACCTCAATGCGCACGCCGTACGCTCCGTCCAATCTCCGTCGCGTGCTCTGCGTCTATCCGCAATACGCGCGATCGTTCGGCACCTTCCAGCATGCCTACGAGTTCTTCGGCGGCCGCGTGCGCGCGTTCATGCCGCCGCAGGGCCTGCTGGCGGTGGCGGCGTACCTGCCGGCCGCGTGGCAGGTGCGGGTCGTGGACGAGAATTCGGCGCCCGTGTGCAACGAGGATCTGCGCTGGGCCGACATCGTGTTCGTCTCCGGCATGCACGTGCAGCGCGCGCAGATTCACGACATCATCGCGCGCGCTCATGCGGCCGGCCGCGCGGTCGCCCTCGGCGGGCCCTCGGTCTCCGGCTGCCCGGAGTTCTATCCGGACGCCGACTTCATCCACGTCGGGGAGCTCGGCGACGCCACCGATCGGCTCATCGAGTATCTCGATCGCCACACGGAGCGTCCGCGCAGCCAGCTGCGGTTCGAGACGGCCACGCGGCTGCCGCTCGCCGATTTTCCGATCCCGGCCTACGATCGGATCCGGCTGCGCGAGTATTTCATCGCCAACATCCAGTTCTCGAGCGGTTGCCCCTACGCGTGCGAGTTCTGCGACATTCCCGCCCTCTACGGCCGGAATCCACGGCTCAAGACGCCGGAGCAGATCTGCCGCGAGCTCGACGTGATCGCGGCCGCCGGCGCGACGTCCGTGTACTTCGTGGACGACAACTTCATCGGCAATGCGAAAGCGGCGCTGGAGCTGCTGCCGCACCTGGTGGCCTGGCAGGAGAAGAACAAGTTCCCGCTGCGCTTCGCCTGCGAGGCGACCCTCAACCTGGCCAAGAACGAGCGCGTGCTGGCGCTGATGCGCGACGCCGGGTTCATCACCGTGTTCTGCGGCATCGAGACGCCCGAGCCGCAGGCGCTCAAGTTCATGTCGAAGGACCAGAACCTCCGGATGCCGATCCTGGAAGCCGTCCGCCGCCTCAACGACCACGGGCTCGAAGTGGTGTCGGGCATCATCGTCGGTCTCGACACCGACACCGAGGACACGGCGGAGCACATTCTGCAGTTCGTGCGCGAATCGCGCATCCCGCTGCTGACGATCAACATCCTGTACGCGCTGCCCAAGACGCCGCTCTGGCGGCGGCTCGAAGCGGAGGGACGGCTGCGGTCCGACGTCGGCCGGCACTCGAACGTCGAATTCATCCTGCCGTACGATCGCGTGGTGGCGATGTGGCGGCGGTGCATCACGGCCGCCTACGAGCCGGAGGCCGTGTACGACCGCTTCGCCCACCAGGTCGCGCACACGTTCGCGCGGCGGCGCGCGTTTCCCACGAACTCGCAGCGCGCCTCGTGGGCGAACGTGCGGATGGGCTTCGGCATCCTGACCCGGCTGCTGTGGAAAGTCGGCGTGCGCGGCGACTATCGCCGCACGTTCTGGCGGCTGGCGTGGCCGGCGCTGAAGACGGGACGGATCGAGCCGCTCATCCACGTGGCGGTGGTGAGCCACCACCTGATCCAGTTCACCCGTGATTGCGTGCGCGGCCTCGGCGAGTCGTCGTTCTACGCGCCGCGCGCGGACGTCCGGGCGGCGGAGCCGACGCCCACGGCCATGGCCGGCTGACGCGCGCTACGCCGCCTCGCCCGTGTGCGCCCAGAAGTCGTCGTCGCGCTCGGTCTGCACCAGACGCGGCGGGACTTTCTTGCGATGGAAGAAGTCGCACATGATGCGGTTGGCGACGGCCCAGTCATCACCGTACACGCAATGGTGATGCGGACAGAGGCCGGCGTCGCCCGAGAGCTGCAGTCCGCAGGAAGCGCAGAGGCTCATGCCCCTCGTCAAAGCGAAGGACGTGCCAACCTCAAAATCGCGCTTGGCCGAGCCCCCGCGATGACGTAGAGTGCGAAAGTTCATTCCAGGCGGAAATTTTTCTCGAAAGGGATCATGCCGATGCGATTGATGCTCTGGGGTGCGTTTTTCGTTGTATCTAATCTGCTTGGCGTTGAAGCCCTCAAGGCCGCCGTCACCCTGCCGTCCGACGAGCGCCTGTTGCCCAGCCTCCTCACATTTCCGCTGATCGGCCTGACCGCCATGAGCGCCACCCGGGTCCTGGACGCCTGGCGCCACCGGGACAAAGAGTAAAGTCTACACAGCCGTCGGCGGTTGGTGGCATCGACTGTGCACAACCGTCCATCGTCAGAGGCGCGCGTTACCCTTCGGGCGCCGGTGAAAGGAGTTCGGCGATGGACATTCTCTTGTGGATCGTCTTCGGCCTGGTGGTCGGGTTGGTCGCCAAGCTGATCATGCCGGGCAATGACCCGGGCGGGATCATCCTGACGATCGTGCTCGGCATCGTGGGCGCTCTCCTCGGCGGCTGGCTCGGGCGCGTGCTCGGCCTGTACCGCGAAGGGGAGGCGGCCGGCTTCATCATGGCGGTGGTCGGCGCGATCATCGTGCTCGGCATCTACCGCCTCGTTCTTCCCGGCCGCACGCGGATTTAACCCTTCCCGCTTTCGAGCGCCGGCTTTGCCGGCGCAACCTCGTTGCCGGGGGAGGCATCGGAGGGGGCCGTCGAGGCCCCCTCCGACTTTAAAGCAGGTCGCGGATCGGGAGCGCCATCACCTCGAGGATCTTGGAGGTGAAGCCGCGCTTGCGCCAGTCGTCGTAGGTGACCGCCTTCGACACCGTGAGGTCGTCGGCGAAGATACGCTCGAGGCGCTGGGCCACCGGGCGGCTGTAGATGATGAGATTGAGCTCGTCATTGAGGGCGAACGACCGGTTGTCGAGATTCGTGGAGCCGATGGTGGACCACACGCCGTCGATCACCATCGTCTTGCTGTGGAGCAACGCCGGGCTGTACTCCCAGATCTTGATGCCCGCCCGCAGCATCGTGCCGAACTGCCGCCGGCTCGCCTGTCGCACGATGTTGTGGTCGATGGCGCCGGGGACCAGCACGTTCACGAGGACGCCGCGGCGGGAGGCTTCGATCAGCGCCTGCTGCATCTTCTTGTCGAGGACGAAGTACGGGTTCGTGATGAGGATCGAGCGGCGCGCGGCGGAGACGGCGAGGAGGAACGTCGTGTACATCGCGAAGCTCCCGGCCGCCGGCGAGCTCTTCACGATCTGAGCGTAGACCTCACCGCGGGGCTCGATGGGCCGCGGGAAGTACGCCTCCCCGCCCAGTACGATGCCCGTCGTCTCCAGCCAGTTCTCGGCGAAGGCCGCCTGCAGATACTCCACGACCGGGCCTTCGACGCGGATGTCCGTGTCGCGCCAGTGATGCTCGACGCGGCCGTTGCCCATCCACTTGCGGCTGACGCCGGAGCCGCCGGTGAATCCGACGCGGCCGTCGACGACGAGGATGCGCCGGTGGTTGCGGTTGTTGTAGCGGCGAAAGAAGTACTGGCCGAGCGGCCGGAAGTAGGCGACGTGGCACCCGGAGCGCGACATCAGCTCCGTGTACTCCCTCGGCATGCTGAGGGTGCCGAAGGCGTCGAGCAGCACGTTGACGCCGACGCCCTCGCGACACCGCTCGGCGAGCGCCTCGGCCACCTCGCGGGCGACGGGGCCGTCCTCGTAGAAGTACTGCGCGTAGGTGATGGTCCGCCGGGCCGAGCGGATGGCCTGGATGATGGACGGGAAGATCTGCTCGCCGTTCAGCAGGAACTCCGCCGAATTGCCGCCGACGATCGGCGCCGACGCGTACGCCTCGAGGGTGGGAAAGAAGGAGGGCTCGCCGAGCGACAGCGGCGGCAGCACGATGTGGGGATGCACCCGCGCGCACCCGGCCAGCATCAGGAGCCCGAACAGGACCAGGACGACGCGGAGGCGACTCCCGAGTGGCTGGCGCATCGTTTGCTCGGCTCTCCCTCTCAGCATACAGCCATGATGGAAACGATGCTCCTGTTGCTCCTCGCTCTCGGCGGCGGACACGGGTCGCCCGCCGCGTCACCGCACCTCTCGCACGCGCCCGGAGTCGTGATGCCCGTCACCGGTGTATGGCGCGGCAAGTGGGTGGCGCCCGGCGATCGTCCCTCCGTCCCCGTCGAGGCCGTGCTCGCTCCGGGCAAAGACACGGGGACGCTCATCGGCCTGGTCATATCGGGCCTCGGCCGCGAGCGACGGATGGCGCGGCTGGCAGGTCGCTACGACAATGCCGGTGCGAGGTTGACGCTGGCGTCCGGCGGGGCGCTACGCCTGATCATGGAGAGCGGCACGCGGCTCGTCGGAGACGTGACCGTCGGTGGCGCCACCGGCTTTCTGCCCGGTGATGGCGCCGTGGAGCTCTCCAGGGTCCGACGGTGATGCAGGTCTTCCGCGTACGGGGCATCCCCGTCCGGATCGACTTCGGCTGGTTCTTGATCGTCGGGTTCATCGCCTGGACTTTGGCCTCCGGGTACTTCCCGCACGTGCTGCCGTCGCTGTCGCCCGCCGCCTACTGGCTCCAGGGCCTCGTGGCAGCCTTGCTGCTCTTTGCTTCAGTGCTGCTGCACGAGCTTGCGCATGCGCTCGTCGCCGTCCGGCACGGCATCCCCGTCGGCAGCATCACGCTGCATATCTTCGGCGGCGTCTCGCAGCTCGACAGCGAGCCGGAGACGCCGCGCGCCGAATTCCTCATCGCCATCGTGGGACCGCTCACGAGCTTCGGAATCGGCGGGCTGTGCCACGGCCTCGGGGGCGTCCTCGCCGGCCCGCCGTGGGCGGATGTCCTGGCCGGCTACGTCGCCGCCGTCAACCTGATGGTCGGCGTCTTCAACCTGGTGCCCGCGTTTCCGCTGGACGGAGGCCGCGTGCTGCGCGCGGCGCTGTGGGCGTGGACGGGCCGGTTCGAGTCGGCCACGCGCGCGGCGACGCGCGTCGGATCGGCGCTGGCGCTCCTGATGATCGCGGTCGGGATCGTCCGCGCCCTCGGCGGCGCCACGGTCGCCGGACTCTGGTTCGCGCTCATCGGTCTCTTCCTCTATCAGGCCTCGCGCTCGGCCCACGCGCTGCTGCGCATCCGTACGCGGCTCGGTCAGCTGCGCACCGAGCAGCTGATGAACACGGCGCCGGCCGTGCTCGAGAGTGCCGGGCCCGTCGCCGACATCGACCGGGTCGTGTCGCCGCGCGATTCGGCGTGGCAGGCCTTCCTGAAGATCGCGCGCGACGGGCGCGGCCGCGTCGCCGTCGTCGACAAGGGCGTCCTGGTCGGCGTGGTCACGGAGCGTGACCTGCGCGACGCCATCACCGCCGACGAGCGCGATACGCGCGTGGCCTCGCGGGCGGCGTGAAGCTGCTGCTGGCCGCGCTGGCGCTGGCGGCGGCGCTGCTCGGCGGCGCCGGCATCGCCACGCGGCTCGTCGAGCAGCGCCTCGCCGGGCTCACCGCCGGCGGCGTCGCCTTCGGCACGCTGGCCTACAACCCGCTCACCGGTCATCTCGTCGTCCGCCGCGTCAGCGCGCGCGACGCGAGCGGGCGCGAGGTCTTTCGCGCCGACGAGATCCGCGCGACGGCGCCGGTGACCGATCTGCTCTCCGGCGTCGTCACCCTCGAGCGCGCGCGGATCGCCTCGCCGCGCCTGGTCGTCCCGGCCGGTCCCGTGCTGAAGCTCATCGCCCTCGGCGGCGCCGCGCCGCGGCCGGCGCCGATCGCCGTCAACGGCCTCGTCGTGACCCACGGCGCCCTCGTGATCGAGGACGCCAGTCGGCCCGCCCCGCTCGTCGTCCGCGATCTCGCCGTCCGCGCCGACCGCATGGCGGCCTTCGGCGGCGACGGCGCCTTCGCGGTGGAGATGGCCCTCTACGGCGCGAACGTGCGCATCACGGGCCAGCGCCCGCTCGGCGCGCCGGGCTATGCCGTCCACGTCCGCGCCCACGGTCTCGACGCCGTGGCCGCGCTGCGCGACTTTCCGTCGGTCACCGCCGACAGCGGCGTGACGCTGGCGGGAGGCCGCGCGGACGTCGACGCCACGCTGCTCTTCGCCGAGCACGGCCTGCTCGTGTCCGGCCAGGCGCGGCTCGAGCGCGTGCTGGCGCGCTTCACCGACCGCCGGCTCTCCCCGTTCTCGGCGGCGGCCATCATCCTCGGCGTCGACCGCTGGGACGTGGCCGCCGGCGCCGGCCGCATCTCGCGGCTGGAGTTGCGCGCGCCGCGTCTCAGCGTCTCGCTGCGCCGCCGCCCGCCGCCGATGCTCGCCACGCTGCTGGACGTCTTCAGCGACGACGCGATCGTCCTGCGCCGCGTGCGGATCGTCGACGGGATGCTGACGCTCGACGTGGCCGAGGGGCCCATCACGCTGCGCGGCGTGACGCTGGCGCTGCAATCGCGCGAGCGCCTGACCGGTGCCGGCTTCGTCGTCAGCGGGCGCGCCGGCATCGGGCCCGACGGCCATCTCTCCGTGCAAGGCGCGCTGTCGCGCGACCTACGTCACGCCGAAGGCGCGCTGCGCGCGGCGGGCGTGAAGGCGGGCGATTGCGCCGTGACCGACGCCACCGTGCGCCTGCCGGAAGAGCCCACGCTGAAGGCGCTCGTCTCCGCCCTCGCCGCGACCTGCACGACGCCGCTGTAAAAAAGGAGAAGGCCGGGAGGTCATCCCGGCCTTCCATGCTGCGACTCCGACGAGCTACTTCGTGGCCGGCTTGGCGCCGGTCGACGACGAGCCCGAGGCGCCGCCCGTCGAGGACGAGCCGCTGGGCATCGACGACGAGGACGACCCGCTCGGCGACGTCGCGCTCGAGGAGGCGCCGCTCGGCGAGGACGAGGACGACGAGGACGAGCCGCTCGGCGAGGCGGCCGGGCTGCTGGAGGACGACGCGGCGTCCGCCTTGGCCTGGACGCCCAGCTTCGCCGCCGTCTCGGTGTCGAGACGACCCGTCGCCTTCAGGCCTTCCTTCTGCTGGTAGTCACGAAGCGCCTGCTGGGTCTTCGGGCCCATCTTGCCGTCGACCTCGCCCGGATCGTGACCCTTGTCCTTCAGGGCCTGCTGCACGGCCTTCACCTGCTCGGCGTTGCCGCCGGCCATCTTGCCCGGCTTCTCGCTCTTCATCGCGGAGCCGGACTTGTCGCTGCCGGACTTCATGTCGGTCGCCGACGAGCCAGCGCCCGTGCCCGACGTGCTGCCGCTGCCCGTGCTGGGGCTGGCCGCCGGAGCCTTCGTATCGTTCGTGCTGCTGCCGGTGGTGCCCGGCGTCTTGGTGTCGGCGCTGGAGCCGCTGCCGCCCGTGCTTGCCCCTGCGCTCGACGACGACCCGCTTGCCGCGCCGCTGGACCCGCTGGCGCCGCCGCTCTGGGCGAACGCCGACGTTGCCAGCATGGCGCCGGCCACGGTCAGCGCCAAAGCGCTCATCCATGTCTTCATCGCTTCCTCCTGATGCTCTTGTGTTCGAACGTTGCTTGAATGTTGTCCGCGCCGGCCTCAGCTGGCCTGGCGACGGTCCGCCACCTTCCGCGTCTCCTGCTCGGCGGGAGGGGCTTCGACACGCGCGAGTCGCGGCAGCGTCACCGGACGGCCGTCACGCGCGGAGCGATAGATGGCTTCCACGATGCGCACGTCTTGAAGGCCCTCCACGCCCGAGGGCTCGGGTGGGCTGTCGCGAACGATGCAGCCCGCGAAGTACTCGAGCTCGCTCGCGTACGCATCGGTCGCGTCGAACGTCTGCTCCTCGCGCCGTCCGCCGCGCACGATCTCGAGCACGGAGGACTGCGAGGCGTCGTAGGCCCCGTGGAGGCGCGCGTAGCCGTCCTCGCCGAAGACCGTCAACACGGCCATCGGCTCCTCGCCGAAGCTCGTGTGGAAATGCGTGAGCCGGTCCTCGGGAAAACGGATCAGCGCCACCGTGCTCTCGTCCACGTCCCCGCCGTAGCGACGCGTCATGCGCGCCGTCATCGCCATCACCTGCGCGGGCTCGGCGCCGAACAGCGTGCGCGCCGCGAAGATGACGGAGATGCCGAGGTCGTAGACGGTGCCGCCGCCCAGGCGGCGCTGCAGACGGCTGTCGTCTTGCTCCTGCACACGGAGGGTGTGGTCGGAGCTGATCGTCTTCGGAGCCCCGATGCCACCGCTCCGCACGACGTCGGCGAGCCGCACGTGCCCCGGATGAAACTCCAGGTGGTACGCGACCATCAGCTTCACGCGGTTGGTCTGGCAGGTCCGCAGCATGCGACGACATTCGTCGGCCATCACGGCCATCGGCCGCTCCACCAGGACGTGTACGCCGGCCCGCGCGGCCTCGACCGCGTAGTCACAGTGCAGCGAGTTCGGCAGCGCGATGTAGACGGCGTGAACGTCGTCACGCTGCAGACACTGCCGGAGCTCGTCGAGGTGATACGCGGTGACGCGGTGGTCCTGCGCGAGAGCCTGCGCGCGGGTGCGATCGGTCGAGACGATGGCGGCGAGGCGGGCATCACCGCCGGCACGCGCAAACGCCGGCAGCAGCGCGCGCTCGAAGGGAGCGCCGGCGCCGACGAGGGCGTACCCGATTTGCTTGCCCATGCCTCTCTCTCCTGTGCGTTTTCGTATGGCAAGGGTGCAAGCCAGGGGCCATGCACTGGCGGCGCGCGCGGACGTTGCTGAGCGCTGCATACCCAATATCTCGTGGCTCGCGTGCCTCACTCCCACGACATCTACGGCCTTGTCGAATACTCAACTCGTGTTTAGCTTGAGCGGCATGACGAGCGGTTCTTGGTTACAGCGCGGCAAGATCACGGAGATCGTCGGCCCACTCGGCTCGGGTCGCACGAGCGTGCTCGTCACGCTGCTGCGCGACGCCACCGCCGCCGGCGCCGCCGCGCTGGTCGACGCCGATGCGACCTTCGACCCGGTCATCGCCGCCCGCGCGGGCGTCGTGCTGGAGCGGCTGCTGTGGATTCGCTGCGACGGACGCCGCGACGCCGCCGTGGCCGCGCTCGACCTGCTCGGGCGCTGTCCTGGCTTCGCCCTGGTCGCGCTCGATGCCGGCGAGACGCCCCCGCGATTGACGCTCGCGCAGGCCTTCCGGCTGCGTCAGGCCGCGCGCCGCGCCGACGTGGCGCTGGTGCTGGTGGGCCGCCATCGGGTGGCGGGCGCCGGGGCGGCGCTGGCAGTGCGGACGCGACGCGAGGCCCTGGCGTGGGCGGGGCCGCGGCGGCGCCCGACGCGGCTCGTCGGCATGCGCACGGCGCTGCACGTGGTGCGCAACCAGGGTGCGGGACAGGCCGACGTCGAGCACCAATGGTGGACGGCATGACGCGCGTCGCCTGCGTGTGGGTGGAAGCCTTCGCGGCGGCCGCGGTCGAGCGCTCGGAGCCCACGCTTCGCGAGCTGCCGCTGGCCGCCGTCGAGGGCCGCGTGCCGGCCCGCCGCGTCGTCGACGCCAACGCCGCCGCGCGCGAAGCCGGCGTGCGCTCGCTCATGGGCGAGGCCGAAGCGGTCGCGCGGTGTCCGGGGCTCGTCCGGCGGCCGGTCCTGGAGGAAACCGTTGCGGCCGCGCGTCGCGCCCTGCTCGACGCCTGCTACGGGATCTCGCCGCGCCTCGAAGACGCCGCGCCAGGCCTCGTGTTCGTGGACATCGCCGGACTCTCGCGTCTGCTCGGGTCCGAGGCGCAGATCGCGGAGCGGCTGGCGCGCGCCTCGCGGGTGGTCGGGCTTCCGGCGCGGGTCGGCGTGGCGACCACGCGGACGGCCGCGCGCGTCGCGGCGCGGATGGCCGCCCGCACGGCGGTGATGGCGCCTGGTGGGGAAGCGGCCGCGCTGGCCGCGGTGGCGGTGAGGGCCCTCGACTGGCCGCCCGAGATCGCCGCCGCGCTCGCCCGCTGGGGCATCGCCACCCTCGGCGAGCTGGCGGCGCTGCCGCGCGACGGACTCGCGGCGCGGCTCGGATCCCCCGGCCTGGCCGCGCACGACCTCGCGTGTGGCCGCGACACGCGGCCGTTCCAGGCGTGGACTCCGCCGCCGTTCTGGGAGGAAGCGCAGGCGCTCGACTGGGAGATCGACACGCTGCCGGCGCTGGAAACGGTGCTCGAGCGGGTGCTCGGCCGTCTCACGTCACGCCTCACCGCCGCCTGTCTGGCCGCCGACGGCCTGCAGCTGCGGCTGGCGCTGCTCTCCGGCGCGCATCACGCGCGGGCGCTGGCGCTCGCGTGCCCGATGGACGAGGCGCGCCCGATGCTGACCGTGCTGATGCACGAGCTCGCTGCACGGCCGCCGCAGGGGGCCGTGGTCGGCGTGGCCGTGCAGGCTCACGCCGT
Organism: Candidatus Methylomirabilota bacterium; assembly: GCA_036556545.1. Lineage (GTDB taxonomy): Bacteria > Methylomirabilota > Methylomirabilia > Rokubacteriales > CSP1-6 > AR12. Next base: position 7,228 of record DATBJF010000073.1, on the reverse strand, counting down.
TCCACGACGCGCAGTCCCCGGTGTCCTCGGCCGTCCTCAGTCGCCCGCCGTGCGAGACCTGGCGACCGTCTTCTCACGCCTGGTCGCCCTCGTGGGGGCCGACAACGTGAGCGCAACCGCGGTCGCCGACTCCCATCACCCCGATGGCTGGCGGCCGGCTCCCTTGCGACCGGACGGCGACGAGGATGTCGTGGCCGATCGGAGCGCCGGGTACACGCTGGCGTTCCGCCGGCTCCGTCCGCCCCGTCCTGTCGGCGTGGAGACCGATGCCGATGGCCGCCCGCTCGCCGTCCGCGGCGCCGTGAGCGAGAGCGCTCGGGTCCTTCGCTGCGCCGGTCCCTGGCGCAGCTCCGGCGAGTGGTGGGACACCGACCGCTGGTCGCGCGAAGAATGGGACGTCGCCCTCGACGACACCACCGTCGTCCGCCTCGTCCACGACCCGCTTCACGCCACCTGGCACCTGGATGGGGCCTACGACTGATGGGCTTCGTCGAGCTTCACGCGCAGAGCGCGTTTTCCTTTCTCGAGGGCGCCGAGCAGCCGGACATCCTGGCGCGGGAGGCGGCGCGGCGGGACATGAGCGCGATCGCGCTGGTGGATCGTGACGGCGTGTACGGCGCCGCGCGCTTCCACCGCGCCGCCGTGGAGGCCGGGATCCGCGCGCTGCTGGGCAGCGAGCTGACCCTCGCGGACGGCGCGCGGCTGCCGGTGCTCGTGGAGGACCGCGAGGGCTGGCAGAACCTGTGCCGCGCGATCACCGCCGCCAAGCTCGGCGCGCCGAAAGGCCGCACCGCTCTCACGGTCGAGGCCCTGGCGCCGTACGCGGGCGGCCTCGTCTGTCTCACCGGAGGCGCGCGCGGCCCGCTCGCGGCCGCCGTGCGGCGAGGCGACCGCGCGCACGCGCGCCAGGCGCTCGATCGCCTCGTCCGCATCTTTGGCCGCGCCAATACGTTCGTGGAGGTGCAGCGCCATTTCGATCGCGCGCAGGAGCGCGACCTCGAGCGCCTGGTGACGCTCGCGCGCGAGGCGCGGGTGGCGCTGGTGGCGACCAACCAGCCGCTCTACGCGCGTCCCGGCGGCCGTGCGGTGGCCGACGTCTTCACCTGCCTGCGCGAGAAGACGGATCTGGATCACGCCGGCCGGCGTCTGCTCGCGAGCAATGAGCGCCGGCTGCGCGACGCCGGGGAAATGCGCGAGGCGTTCCACGATCTTCCCGAAGCGGTGGACGCCAGCAGCGAGCTGGCGCTCCGCCTGGGCTTCACGCTCAAGGACCTCGGCTACCGCTTTCCCGAGTTTCCGCTGCCGCCGGGCGCCAGCCCGCTCGCGCATCTGCGCGATCTCACGGCGCGCGGCGTGCGCGCCCGCTATGGCGCCCACGGTGCGCTCGCCGAGCGGGCGCGGCGGCAGGTGGAGCACGAGCTGGCCATGATCGGCCGGCTCGATCTCGCGGGCTACTTCCTGATCGTCTGGGACATCGTGGAGTTCTGTCGGGCGAACGACATCCTGGTGCAGGGGCGGGGATCGGCGGCCAACAGCGCCGTCTGCTACGCGCTCGGCATCACCGCCGTGGATCCCGTGGGCATGGAGCTGCTGTTCGAGCGCTTCCTCTCCGAGTCGCGGGGCGAGTGGCCGGACATCGACCTCGACCTGCCGAGCGGCGAGCGCCGCGAGCGCGTGATCCAGTACGTCTATCGGCGCTACGGCCGCCTCGGCGCCGGCATGACGGCCAATGTCATCAGCTACCGCGGGCGGAGCGCCGCGCGCGAGGTCGGCAAAGTGCTCGGACTGCCGGCGGAGATGCAGGACCGGCTGGCGCGGCTCGTCGAGAACTGGGGCTACCACGATCCCGAGGCCGTGCTCACGCGGCACCTCGACGAGGCGGGCTGCGACACGCGCCATCCGCGCATCCGGAAGTTCGCGGCGCTGTGGACGCGCCTTCAAGATCTGCCGCGCCATCTCGGACAGCACTCGGGCGGCATGGTGATCGCGGCCGGCCGCCTGGACGATGTGGTGCCCCTCGAGCCGGCCACCATGCCCGGTCGCGTCGTCGTCCAGTGGGACAAGGACGACTGTGCCGCCCTCGGGATCGTCAAGGTGGACCTGCTCGGCCTCCGCATGATGTCGGCGCTGCAGGAGGCGATCACGCTCGTGAGCGACACCGGCGGCGCCGTCGACCTGGCGCACCTGCCTCAGGACGATGCCGCGGTCTATCGGCTGCTCCAGCGGGCCGACACCATCGGCGTGTTCCAGGTCGAGAGCCGCGCCCAGATGGCCACCCTGCCGCGCATCCATCCCGAGCGCTTCTACGACCTCGTCGTGCAGATCGCCATCATCCGCCCGGGGCCGATCGTGGGCGACATGGTGCACCCCTACATCCGCCGGCGCCGCGGCCGCGAGCCCGTGACCTACGCGCATCCGACACTCGAGCCGATCCTGGCGCGCACGCTCGGCGTTCCGCTGTTCCAGGAGCAGTTGCTCCGCATGGCCATGGTGGCCGCCGGCTTCACCGGCAGCGAGGCCGAGGAGCTCCGCCGCGCGTTCGGGTTCAAGCGCAGCGAGCGCCGCATGGCCGAGGTCGAGGTCAAGCTGCGCGAGGGCATGGCTCGCCAGGGCATCACCGGGCGCGCCGCCGACGAGATCGTCCACCAGGTGACCTCGTTCGCGCTGTACGGCTTCCCGGAGTGCGTGGTCGGCGACACGCTGATCTTCGACGCCGACGCCGAGCGATGGCACCGCATCGAGGACGTCGTCGCCGGAAACGTCACGATTCGCACGACGCTGGCATGCGACGCGGCCCTGACGCTGCAGGCTCGCCGTGTCGTTCGTGCGCGCTCGAGCGGGCCGCGGCCGGTGTACCGCCTTCGCACTCGCGGTGGACGCGCGCTCATGGCCACCGCGGAGCATCCGCTGCTGACCCCCACCGGCTGGCGGCCGTTGATCGTTCTGCAGGGCGGGGATCGCATCGCATCGACGCCGATCGGTGGCGCGAAGGCGAATGGAGCGGTCGAGTGGGACCCGGTGGCGTCGATCGAGTCGGCCGGCGTCCGCGACACCTACGACCTGGAGGTCGAGGGAGATCACAACTTCCTCGCCAATGATCTCGTCGTGCACAACTCCCACAGCAGCAGCTTCGCGCTGCTCGCCTACGCGAGCGCCTATCTCAAAGTGCACCACGGACCGGCGTTCTACGCCGCGCTCCTCAACAACCAGCCGATGGGGTTCTATCACTCGTCGACGGTGGTCAACGACGCGCGCCGTCACGGCGTGCGCGTGCTGCCGATCGACGTGACCCGCTCCGCCTGGCTCTGCACGCTCGAGTCTCACGAGGGCGCCTGGGTCGTGCGGCTCGGGCTGCGCTACGTGAAAGGCCTGCGCGAGAGCGCGGCCCGGGCGCTGGTGGCGGCGCGGGCCGAGCGGCCGTTCGCGTCCGCGCGCGATCTCGCCGGCCGTGCGGGGCTGGCGCGCGACGAGATGCAGACGCTGGCCGCCATCGGCGGGCTGGCGCCGCTCGGTGGAACCCGTCGTGCCAACGTCTGGATCGCCGCCGAGAACAACCTCGGCCCGCTGTTCACGTGCACGCAGCCGGAACCCCAGGCCGCATCGCCGCTGCGCGAGATGAATCGCACGGAGCGCCTCGTCGCCGACTACGCGGGCACCGGGCTGACGCTCGGACCGCATCCCATGGCGCTGCGTCGCGCGGAGCTCACGGCGCGCGGCGTGCGCCGCGCGTGCGACCTCGGGGCCGGCCGCGACGGCGAGCGCGTGCGAGTGGCGGGGAGCGTGATCGTGCGGCAGCGGCCCGGCACGGCGAAGGGGTTCGTGTTCCTGAGTCTCGAGGACGAGACGGGAATCGCCAACCTCATCGTGACGCCGCGATTGTTCGCGCGGCAGCGCTGGGCGCTCGTCGCCGAGCCGTTTCTGCTCGCAGAGGGAATCTTACAAATCCAGGACGACGTCGTCTCCGTTCGCGCCGCGCGCGTGGAGCCGCTCGCACGCCTCGAGCACGTCGTGCCTTCGCACGATTTCGGCTGATCGTGCACGGACTTCGCACGGAATCCCGCAATCCGCTGCCTAATGCCGCTGGCCCTCGTTTTGCAGCCTCACCGAGCGATGGCTACCGTGCATCGCCTCGATACGTCCGAAGTGCACCGTGACGAATCGCTGTTCGCGCGCCTGACGCGGCTGGTCGCCCTCGAGTTCGAGCTCGGCTGGGCGGAGACGCAGGGCTTGATCAAGAGGGTCGCCATCGCCGTCGCGATCGCGGTCTTCTCCGCCATCGCCCTCCTGGCGTCGATCATCGTGCTCCTCGCGGGCGCTGTCGCCCCGCTCTTCGACGCCACCTGGCAGCACCTCGTCATCGGCGGCGGCGTCTTCGCCGTGCTCGCGCTGGCAGGTCTGGCCTGGAGCGCCTGGCGCCTCACCCACCTCGAGTGGCCGCATCAAACGCTGAGATCCCTGGAGGAAACCTGGCGATGGCTCGTGACCCTGCTGAAATCCAAGCTGACATTGCGGTAACCCGCCGCGTGATCGAGCACCAGATCGACGCCCTCGGACGCGCCGTCGAGGGCCGCTGGTGGGCGCCGTACGCGGTCGTTGCCGGCGGGCTGGCGGTGGGTGTTCTTCTCTCGCGCATGCCACTGGGCCGGCTGGTCGGCGTCGCCGCCGGCACCGTGCAGACGGGGCTCGCCCTCGCGACGGCACTGTCGGCCGTCGATCGTTTCGTCGCCGACCGCCGCCGTCTTCGCGCGGCGTGATGTGAACCGGCCGGGGCAGGTGCGCAAGCCGTTGCGGCCTCGGCGGCGGTGAGTGAATGCGACCTCTCTGGAAGGGCGCGCTGACCTTCGGCCTGGTCAACATTCCGGTCGGGCTCTACTCGGCGACGACGCGCAGCGATCTCTCGTTCCGGCTGCTGCACGCCAAGGATCAGGCCCCGATCGCGTACCGCCGCGTGTGCACGGAGGAGAACGTCGAGGTGCCGTGGCCCGAGATCGTGAGGGGCTACGAGTACGAAAAGGGCCAGTTCGTGGTGATGACCGATGCCGACTTCGAGCAGGCCGACGTGGAGGCGACCCAGACCATCGACATCCGCGACTTCGTCCGCAAGGACGCCATCCCGGCCGCGTACTTCGAGCAGCCGTACTATCTCGAGCCGCAGCAGACGGGCACCAAGGCCTACGCGCTCCTCCGCGAGGCGCTCCGGCGCAGCGAGCGGGTCGGCGTGGCCACGGTCGTGCTCCGCCAGCGCGAGCACCTGGCCGCCGTACAGCCCGAGGGCGAGGCGCTGACGTTGACCACGATGCGCTTCGCCCACGAGATCGTGCCGCCCCGCGGGCTCACACTCCCCGGCGACGCCGGCCTCGACCGGCGCGAGATCGATCTGGCGCTGCAGCTCGTCGACACGCTGGCCGGCGAGTTCGAGGCCGAGAAGTATCGCGACCAGTATCGCGAGGCGCTGCTCGGCGTCATCGACCAGAAGCTGCAGGGCCGCGCGCCGGCGACGCCGGCGACGCGGAAGCCGCCCACGAAGGTGGTGGATCTCATGCAGGCGCTCGAGGCGAGCCTCAAGGCCCGGCCCGCCCGTGGACGCCGCGAGCCGCCCGCCTCGCGCAAGGCGTCCCCGCGACGGCGGGCGTCATGACCACGCCGAGCCGCGTGCTCGAGGTCGACGATCGCAAGCTGCTGCTCAATCGGCTGGACGACGAGCTGTGGCCCGACGCCGGCATCACGAAGGCCGACCTCATCGACTACTACCTCGACGTGGCGGATCGACTGCTGCCGTACGTCGCCAACCGGCCGGTGAGCCTGCTCCGCGCGCCGGATCCCATCACCGGCGAATGCGCGTATCAGAAGACGGCGCCGGCCGGATTGCCGCCGTGGATTCCCACGCGGCGCGTCCGCAGCGAGCACGCCGCCCTCGGCTACTCCGACACGCTGCTCGTTCCCGATCGCGCCACGCTCGTCTACCTGGTGAACCTCGGCTTCATCTCGCTCCATCCGTGGGGCTGCACCATCGACGCCCTCGATCGTCCCGACATCATGGCCCTCGACCTCGATCCGACGGAGATCGCGTTCCGGGAGGTGCGCAACGCCGCCCTGCTCGTGCGCGACCTCCTCGCCGCCTTTCACGTGCGCGCGTGGGTGAAGACCTCCGGCGGCCGCGGACTGCACGTCCTCGTCCCGCTCGCGCCGCAGCACACGTTCGCGCAGGTTCGCACGGCGGCCGAGACGATCACGCGCCTGGCGCGCTCCCGCGAGCCGAGCCTCTTCACGCTCGACATGCGGCGCGCGCGCCGGCGCGGCAAGATCCTGATCGACGTCCACCGCAATCACCGCGGCGCGACGCTGGTGAGCCCGTGGTCGGTGCGCGAGTATCCGGCGGCCACCGTATCGACGCCCGTCGACTGGCCGGAGCTGGAGCGGCCGATGTACCCGGAGGACTTCACGCTGGCCACCATCCGCGAGCGGCTCTCACGCGCGGCCGATCCGTTCGCGGCCTTCTACCGCGACCCGCAGTCGCTGGCCGGCTTGCTCGAGAGCGGACGGTCGCGACGGGCGCGCCCGCTGGCATAGAAGTCGCACTCCTCGCACGCCGAGGAGGACGACGTGATGGATGACCGGCGGATGGAAGCCATGGGTGACACGGCCGCGCGGGCCGCGTCCTCGATGCAGCACCGGCTGAACCGCGTGTCCGAGCGCGCGCAGGACTTCGCCTCGGATGCCGGCGATCAGCTCTCACACCTCGGTGGATCGATGGGCCCGTACATGGAGCAGGCGCGGCGTTTCGTTCAGGATCGGCCGTTGCAGGCCATCGCGCTGACGATCGGCCTGGGCTTCGTGCTCGGCAAGCTCCTCGGGCGAGACTGAGCATGCGTCGCCTGGCCGCGGCGGCCGGCGCGGCGCTGTTGCTGTCGCTGGCGGCGCCCGCCGCGGCCTTCGTCGTGGAAGTGACGACGTCGGTCAACGTCGACGACGCCGAGGATGGAGGCCAGCTCAAGCAGGCGCTCCAGAGCGCGGTGGACACCGTGCTCAGCGAGGCAATCGCGTTCCAGCCCACCCTCATCGTGCTGACCCACGCCGTCGTCCGCGGCAACAAGCTCTACGTGCGGATGCTGCTGGCGGACGAGGCGGGCGAGCGGACCTTCGACGACCTGGGCCCGGGCCACGAGGCGCCGGCCGCGTCGGTGACGGACGAGATCAAGATCTGAGGCGCCGGCGAGGCGGCCGTTGT
>DATBJF010000072.1:0-64990 GCA_036556545.1 Candidatus Methylomirabilota bacterium | reverse complement strand
CGCCGTCTCGCTCGCGGACGGCGGCGACTTCACGGCCGCTGCGCGCGTCGCCAAGCAGATCGCCATGCGCGCCCTCGTGAGCGGGTTGCCGCCGAAGACCCTGCTCAACGTCAACGTGCCGGGCGGCGAGGTCAAGGGCATTCGCCTGACCGCGCTCGGACACCGCGTGTACTCCGGCAAGATCGTCGAGCAAGCCGACCCGCGTGGCCGCGTCCACTACTGGATCGGCGGCGGCGAGCCCGCCTGGGAGACGCTCGAGGGGACCGACATGGGCGCCGTGCACGAGGGGTACGCGGCCGTCACGCCGCTGCACCTCGACCTCACGCACCACCGGGCGCTCGCTCAGATGACCGACTGGGAGCCCGCGCTGAACGCCGCCCTCCGGATGCGGCCGTCGGCGGCCAGGGCGGCGAAGAAGCCGCGGAGGCGCTGAGTGGAGACGGGGGTCGAGGCACGGCTGGCGCGCGAGCGCGAGCGCATGGTGGACGAGCAGCTCGTGCGCCGCGGCATCACCGACGCGCGCGTGCTCGCGGCGATGCGCCGCGTCCCTCGCCATCGGTTCGTCGACGAGGGCCTCGCGCACAGCGCCTACGGCGATCACCCGCTCCCCATCGGCGAGGAGCAGACCATCTCGCAGCCGTACATCGTCGCGCTGATGACGTCGCTGCTCCGGCTCACGGGCGCGGAGAAGGTGCTCGAGGTCGGCACCGGCTCGGGTTACCAGACGGCCGTCCTCGGCCTCCTTTCCCGGCGCGTCTGCTCGATCGAGCGTCTGCCGCGGCTGGCCGATCGTGCGCGCGCCACCCTCGAGAGCCTGGGCTTCGACAACGTGTGGGTGCGCGTCGGCAATGGCGCGCTCGGCTGGCCGGATCAGGCGCCGTTCGACCGCATCCTGGTCGCCGCCGGCGGCCCGTCCATCCCGCCGCCGCTCGTGACTCAGCTGGCGGAGGGCGGGCGCATGGTGCTGCCCGTGGGCAGCGCGGAGGATCAGGTGCTCACCGTCGTCGAGCGGGTCGGCGGCGAGATCCGGAAGGACGCGTACGGCGAGTGCAAGTTCGTGAAGCTGGTCGGGAAGTACGCGTGGGAGTCGTGATGTACAATACTCCGGTCGGATCGGGGCGTAGCGCAGCCTGGTAGCGCGCACGGTTCGGGACCGTGAAGTCGGAGGTTCAAATCCTCTCGCCCCGACCACTTCTTCCGCCGCCCGCCGGCCGGACCCCGGTCGGCGCGGCGGCGACATCGTAGCGCTCGTGACGAACAAGTCGGCAGCCGACATCATCATCGAGGGACGTGTGCAGGGCGTCGGCTACCGCAACTATGCCCAGCGTCGCGCCGAGCTCGCCGGACTCGTCGGCTACGTGATGAACCTGAGGGACGGCCGCGTCCGCGCGCGCGTCGAGGGGCCGCGCCCGGTGATCGAGGAGTTCGTGCGGGCGCTGGAGAAAGGCCCGCCCCTGTCGAGCATTCAGAGCGTGAACGTCCGCTGGCTGCCGCCGACGAACCGGTTCGTGGGCTTCGACATCCGGTACTCGAGCTTCGAGTCTTGATCCGCCAGGCGCGGCCAGTGGCCGGCGTCGCCCTCGGCAGCCTGCTGGTGGTGAGCGCGGCAGCGGCGCCGCCTGCGAAGCCGACGGCGACGCCGGCGGGCAAGCCGCCGCCGGCCACCTCACCGGCGAAGCCGACGCCGCCCACCACGCCACGCGTGCACGAGGTCAAACGCGGCGACAACCTCCACACGCTCGCGCGGCGCTACCGGGTGAGCGTGGCCGCGCTGGTCGCCGCCAACCGTCTGCCGAGCGAGCGCACGAGGCTCCTGCCCGGCCAGCGACTCGTCATCCCTCCGGTCGAGACGGCCGCCGGCGAGGCGCCGCGCGCCGCGCGAGTCACCGGCGGAAAGAGGGCGGGGGCCGCGTCCCCGCGCGCGGCCACCGCGCGCGCGCCCAGCGACTTCTTCTTCGCGGTGCCGGATTTCGCGGACACGCTGACGGCCTTCATCTGGCCGACGGAAGGCGCCATCACCTCCCCGTTCGGCCGGCGCCGTCTTGGCTGGCATCGCGGCATCGACATCAAGGGCGAGCGGGGCGATCCGATCATCGCCGCCGCGGCCGGCGTGGTCGTCGTCAGCGGCGTGGAGCCGCGGTACGGCCGGGTGGTGAAGATCGAGCACGAGCATGGCTTCACCACCGTGTACGCGCACAACGATGACAACGTCGTCGACGTCGGCGACTGGGTGGTGACGGGCCAGCGCATCGGAAGCATCGGCCGTACCGGGCGCGCCACCAGCTACCATCTCCACTTCGAGATCCGGCGCGAGGGGCGGGTCTACAATCCGCTGTACATGCTGCCGCTCCCCGCGCGGGTGGCTCACGTCGAGGAGACCGACGAGGAAGAAGATCATGAGTAGCCGCGAGGCCGAGGAGGCCGTCCCGGACGAGCCGCTCGAGCCATTGCTCGACGCCGTCGACGAGGACGTCCGCGACGAGACGCGCGAGCAGAGCCGCGCCAATCTCGGCGTCTACCTGGACGAGATCAAGCGGATCCCGCTGCTCTCGCGCGAGGAGGAGCAGGTGCTGTCGGCCCGCGTGCGCGCGGGCGACGAGGCGGCCAAGCAGCGCATGATCGAGGGGAACCTGCGCCTGGTCGTGCAGATCGCGCGGCGCTATCTGAATCGCGGCCTGCCGTTGCCGGATCTGATCGAGGAAGGCAACCTCGGGCTCCTGCGGGCGGTGGAGAAGTACGATCCGCATCGCGGGACGCGGTTTTCCACGTATGCGACGTGGTGGATCCGCCAGGCCGTGGTACGGGCGCTCGCCAACCAGGCGCGCACGATCCGCCTGCCCGTGCACGTTGAGCTGCTCCTGTCGCGCTACGTGCGCGAGCAGCGCCGCTTGACGCAGACGCTCGGGCGCACGCCGCGCACGGCCGAACTGGCCGCGGCACTCGGCATCACCGAGGAAGAAGTGGAGGAGCTGGAGGAAGTCCGCCAGCAACCGGTGTCACTCGACGCGCCGGTGGGCGAGGAGCGCCAGTCGACGCTGGGGGACATGATCGCCGACCGCACCGCCGATCCGGGCGCATCGTTCGCCTCGCTGTTTCAATCGCGCGGCGAGCTGGTCTCCGTGCTCGACGATCTCGCCGCCAACGAGCGCACGGTGCTGCGACGCCGGTTCGGCCTCGAAGGTGATCCACCGGAGACGCTCGAGGCCATCGGCCAGCGGCTCCGGCTCAGCCGCGAGCGCGTACGCCAGATCGAGGGCGCCGGCCTCCGCAAGCTGCGCGCCCTCCTGGCAGCGCGCGGCATCGACGCGTCCGATCTGATGTAGCGGGATGGAAAGGACGGACCGGGCGAAACCCGCGTCATGCTGCGGCTCCCGGCCTTGACTTCTCACCGTGAGGCATCAGCACGTCCGCCCGGCCCGTCGTGTCTCCGATGGTTGCAAGCGCGTGGCCAGCGAGCGCCCGCACGGTACAATGACGAGAAGTTCACGCTAACTGCGCGTGCCCCCGTAGCTCAGGTGGATAGAGCAGCAGTTTCCTAAACTGCGTGCCGGGTGTTCGAGTCACCCCGGGGGCACCATTCCTTTTCACGTTCGTCCATGGGACGCGGCCGTGGGAATCCACGTTCTCCCGCCGTCGATGATTGTCGTCGTTTCACCGGCCACGGCGCTCTCTTTGCCTCGGCGTCAAGGTGGCCTTCGCCGGGTGCTGAGGCGATCGGGCTAGCGGCGGCGGAGATCGACGCGCCGGTTGAGGAAATCCCGGCGACCGTCGTTGGGCACGACCGGGCGGGTGGCACCGAAGCCGAGGGCACGCAGACGGTGCGGTGCGATCCCCGCGGATTCCAGATGCACCTTGACCGCTTCGGCCCGGCGCTCCGACAACTCCTGGTTGTACTCGGGCGGCCCGTGCGAGTCGGTGTGCCCCTCGATCGCCAGCTGCCAGTCGGGGTTGGCCTTCATCGCCAGCACGATTTTGTCGAGTGCGCGGAGCGATTCGCCGGCTAGTCGGTCCGAGCCGAAGTCGAAGTTGACCGAGTCGCCGAAGCTGGCGCGCTCGGGCTTCGGGACGACGGCGCTGGGGATGCCGCTCGGCGTTTCGCCGCCCGCTGGACGCGCCGCGCTCGCCGGTGCTGACCCGTGGCTCATCGGCGGAGCGACAGGGGTGTCGGCGGCGCGCGGCGCCGGCGCTGCCGCGAGCGTCGCCGGGCGCTCGGCGATCTTGACGTTGTCGGCTCTGGCGATCGGGACCGGCGGCTGCGTGGGCGCGGGCGGCTCCGTGACAACCACCGGCGTTGGCCAGGACGACCAGAGCGCGGTCCCCGCCACGGCGGCCAGCAGCGCGACGACCACGATGCTCACGCCGCTGCCGACGGCCACGGCCGCGGTGCGCAGGCGGCTTGCGCGCGGCCGGGAAGGAGCCGACGACGGCTGCAGCGGGACCGGCAGCGATTCGTTGTCCTCCGCCGGGCGCGCGTCCGGAAGGCCGATGTGGTCGGCGTAGAGTTGCCAGATGCGCGCCGCGGAATCGGCGGTGTCGCGGTCGCCATCGCGTTGCTGCGCAGCCATACGGCGTTCTCCTTGGCCCGGTGGCAAATCGGGTCCGTAGCCTAAGGGTGAGATCGGCGACGCGCAATCTATCTGTGGGTGTGCTGCCCGTAGATCGATCGATACAGCCCGGGGCCCGGTGTCGCGCCTGGGCAGTTTCTCCGCGCGCGGACGGCCCGTCGGCCAGGTAATAGCCATGGCTGGTCGCATCGTTGACGCCGAGGTCCGGCACACCCCCACCGACCGGCGATTTCGTGCCCGGCGATCGCCGCGTCGCCGGCAAAATTGAAGTCGACACTGGACTACACGGAGGTGCGGCGTTGAATCGGTACGCCCAGCCGGCGGCCTTCTCGGTTCCCTTGACGGCCACGCCGGCACCCGCGGCCAGAGCGCTGACGACCCGCTTCGCCGACTTCTGGCTCCTCGGCGGCGCCAGTGTGCTGGTCTGGGCCGTGATGTGGGCGCTGGAGGATTACCGGACACTGTGGGCGGTCGACTCGCACTTCAAGAACCTGGCGGTGACGACGGTCTCGCTGAGCCTGCTCGTCAATCACCCGCACTTCCTGATCTCGTACAAGCTCGCCTATTCGCGCGGGCTCGGGTACGTGCGCGCTCACTGGTGGCAGCTCGCCGCCGTCCCCGCGCTCCTCCTCGTCCTGCTGGCCGTCGCGTACGTCGCCTTCACCGCGCCCAGCGCCGTCCTGGTGCCGTTCATGCCCGCCGTCGCGCGGCTGCTGGAGGGGTGGGGGGCCAGCACGGCCGCGCTGACGACGCCGCAGCTGGGCGATCTGCTGTTCACGCTGCTGTTCAATCTGATGTTCTTCACGGTCGGATGGCATTACACGAAGCAGGCGTTCGGCTGCATGATGCTGTACGCGCACTTCGACGGCTACGCGCTGTCTCCCCGCCAGCGGGGATTGCTCAAGTGGAACCTGCTCGGTGTCGGCGGGCTGAACCTGGCGTACGGCAGTCGGACGAGCGGGGCTCTCTCGTTCTCGCACTACAGCTACTACTCGGTCGACGTGCCGGACGTGCTGTTCCCGCTCAGCGTGTGCTTTCTTGCCGCGACCGGCGCCCTCGTCTTCTGGAAGGTCTTCTACCGCAACTACGTCGGCGGCGGCCAGGTGCCCTCGGTGAACATGCTGGTGCCGTTCGTGGCGATGTACGTCTGGTGGATGCCGTTCACGCGCCAGCACGAGTTCTACTTCCTGCTGGTGCCGCTCTTTCACTCGCTGCAGTACCTGGCGGTGGCGGGCAAGCTGGAGCACGCCCGCCTGCGCGGCTCGGCGCGCTACGAGGTCCGCGCGGCGGCCATCGCGATCGCGCTCGTCGCGGCGGGCTGGCTATCCTTCGAGTTCGTGCCGAGCACGCTCGACAAGTGGCTCGCCACGTTCGAGGCCTGGCGGATCTTCTTCTTCTTCACCGCCGCGATGCTGTTCATCAACATCCATCACTACTTCATCGACAACGTCATCTGGCGGTCGCGCGATCCGGTCATGAAGCAGTACCTCCTCACGTAACGCCCGCGGCGACGGCGTCAGCGAGAGACGTCGCGCGCTCGACGCTGGGCGGCGTTGGCGGCGTCGATGTAGCCGAGGCGGAGGTACGCGGCGGAGATCGCTTGCCAGTCGCCCGGCGAGCGCGCCTTCCGCCCCGCCCGGTCGACGATGGCCTTGGCCTCCTGCTGGTAGCCCGACGCCGCATACCGATCCGCGACCTGGAGGAGCCCGCCGATGTCGGTGGCGCGCGCGAGGTCGCTGTCGAGCTGGGAGCGGGTGGCGGGCGTCGGGCTCTGGCCGTAGGCCGACGAGGTCGCGGCGAGCAGGCTCACCGCGAGCCCCAGGAGCCACGGGCTCATACCTTCATGTGCGGATCGAGCCAGTCGCGCAGCGCGTTGCCCATCAGGTTGATGGCGAGCGTCGTGATGAAGATGGCCAGGCCCGGAAAGGTGGCGATCCACCAGGAGTTCAGCATGTAGACGCGCCCTTCGCCGAGCATGTTGCCCCAGGCCGGCGTGGGCGGCTGCACGCCGAGGCCGAGGAACGAGAGGAAGGACTCGAGGATGATCACGCGCGCGACCTGCAGGGTGGCGATGACGACGATGATGGAGACGAGGTTCGGCAGGATCTGGCGGAAGATGATGCGGAAGTGGCTCATGCCGACCGCGCGGCCCGCCAGCACGAACTCCCGCTCGCGAATCGCCATGGTCTCGGCTCGGATGACGCGCGCGTAGAGGGGCCAGTCCGCGACTCCGAGCACGATGATCATGTTGATCAGGCTGGGCCCCAGCACGGCGATGACGGCGAGGGCCAGGAGGACGAACGGGAAGGTGAGCATGACGTTGATGAACGTCATGATCGTCCAGTCCAGGCGTCTGCCGAAGTACCCGGCGCTCAGACCGAGCAGCACGCCGATGGTCGAGGAGATCAGCACCGCGGCCACGCCGATGGCGAGCGAGACACGGCCGCCGTAGATCATGCGGGAGAGAAGATCGCGGCCGATCTGGTCGGTGCCGAGGATGTGGGCGGGGTCGCCCCCGCTCATCCATGCCGGCGGCCCGAGACGATGGCGGATGTTCACGCTCAGCGGGTCGTACGGGGCGAAGTAGGGCGCGAAGACGGCGCTGCCCACGATGACGGCGAGGACGACCGACGCCACCAGCCCCCACTTGAAGCGCCACAACCGGCGGAGCGAGACGGCGGCCGGTCTCGCGGGCAGCGCCCGGGCCTGCTCGGCCTTGAGCGCCACCTCGGCGTCGGCGCTGACGACTTTCACGCGGCGACCCGGATGCGGGGATCGATGAGCCCCACGATCATGTCGACCACGAAGTTGACGCTGACGATGATCAGCGCCAGCAGCACCACCGCGCACTGCACCACCGGAAAGTCCTGATTGCGGATGGCATCGACGGTGAGGGTGGCCACGCCCGGCCAGGCGAACACCGTCTCGGTCACGATGGCGCCGCCCAGCAGCTGGCCGAACTGGATCCCGAGCACCGTGATCACCGGAATGCAGGCATTGCGGAACGCGTGCTTGCCCACCACCGTCCGCTCGCCGAAGCCCTTGGCGCGAGCGGTCCGGATGTAGTCGGTGTTCATGATCTCGATGACGCCGGACCGCACGAGCCGCATGGTGATCGGCGCCAGAAACGCGCCGAGGGTGAAGGCGGGCATCAGGAAGTGCTGCCAGGTGCCGTAGCCGGATGCCGGAAGCAGCTTGAGCTGCACGGCGAAGATGATGATCAGCATGATGCCGAGCCAGAAGATCGGCATGGCCTGCCCGCCCACGGCCACCGCCGTGCACGCCGTGTCGACGAACGAGTGGCGACGCAGGGCGGCCAGGATGCCGAGCGGCAGCGCGATGGCCAGCGCCACCGCGAGGCCGGCCAGCGTCAGATAGATCGTGGGCGGCATCCGCTCGAGCACGAGCTTGAAGGCGGGCGTGTCGGCGTACCACGACTTGCCGAAGTCGCCCTGGACGGCCTTGGTCGCGAACTTCCAGTACTGCACGGGGACGGGCTGGTCGAGCCCGAGCAGCTTGCGGTGGCGCTCGAACTCTTCCACGCCGGCGTTCTGCGGCAGGAGCAGCAGCACCGGGTCGCCGAGCACGTGGAGGATCGCGAACGAGAGGATCGAGATGCCGACGACGACGACGGCGAGCTGGGCGAGCTGTCGGATGACGTACGTTCTCATGCGGTGACCGATGGGCGCGACGCGGAACGGCGGCGCTGCCGCCGCTCCGCGTCGGCCGGCAGCCTACTTCTTACGCGGCGTGACCAGGAACATGCGGTCGACCTCGTCGCGCGGGGCTTCGTACTCGATCCGGTTGCTGATGCCCCATACGCCGCGCAGGCCCCACTTGTAGAGGTAGGCGGCGTCGTCAAAGATCATCTTCTGCGCCTTGGCGTAGATCTCCTGCCGCTTCTTCTGGTCCAGCGTCGAGCGTCCCTGGATGACCAGGTCGTCGAACTGCTTGTTGCAATAGTAGCTGTACGGCTGCCCGCACGTCATCACGTCGAAGAAGATGGCGTCGGCGTCGAAGATCGAGTAGTAGCCCCACGACCACGTGAACATCGGGTCGGACTTGCTGTCACGGACGAGATTCGTGAACGGCCCGACCTCGCCGATGAACCGCTGCTTGGTGCGGATGCCTGATTTCGCGAGGTCGGAAGCGATCGCCTCGGTGGTCTGGATCAGCCCCGGCTCCACCGTCGGCCCCGTGGTCAGGAACCCGACGTCGAATCCGTTTGGATAACCCGCCTCCGTGAGCAGCTTCTTGGCGGCCGCAGGGTCCTGCTTGTAGGGCTTCAGCGCCGGATCGAAGCCGAAGGCCATCGGGTTGACGGTGGTCGCGGTGCGGTCGCCGAGGCCGTTGAGAACGTGCTTGATGATGGCGTCCATGTCGACGGCCAGGTTGGCCGCCTGGCGGACCCGCTTGTCCTGGAACGGGTTCTTGCCCGAGCGCCCCGCCTGGTCCAGCTGTACCATGGCCGTCCTCAAGATGGGCGACGTGGACGTCCGCGCCTGCCCGGACTTGTTGATGACGTCCATCTGGTCCGGCGGTACCGCCTTGATCACGTCGACTCCGCCCGAGATCAGCTCGGCGATCTGCGTGGCCTGCTCCGGGATGATCCGCACGCGCACGTGCTTGAAGGCCGCCTTCGCCCCCCAGTAGTCGTCGTTGCGGACGAGCAGGTGCTCCTGCTTCTTGTTCCAGCGGACCAGCTTGTAGGGCCCGGTGCCGATCGGATTCTCCTGCATGTGGTCGTGGCCCTTCTCCTTGATCTGCTTCTCGGACTGGATCACGAGCGCCGTCATGCGCTCCACGAACACCGGGTAGGGCCCGTCGGTCTTGAAGCGCACCGTGTGGTCGTCGACGGCCTCCACGCTCTTGATCTTGGCGTGATTACCGCGCGCCGTGAGCTTCTTCTCGGGATCGAGCACGCGCTCGAAGGACGCCTTGACGTCCTTGGCGGTGAACGGCGTGCCGTCGTGGAACTTCACGCCCTGACGGAGCTTGACCTCCCAGGTGGTCTCATCCAGCGCGCGCCACGAGGTGGCCAGGCTCGGGCCGACCTTGTTGGTCTTGACATCGCGGGCGGCCAGGTGGTCGAAGACGTGGTAGCCGAGGATGATGGACTCGCGCAGGACCGAGTTCGGTGGATCCCAGTTGGGAATGTCCGACTGCAGCGCATAGACGATGGTGTCGTCCTTCGTCTGCGCGTCGGCGGGAGCGAGCGGGCCCAGGGCGAGCAGCGTCAGTACAGCCGATGCAAGGGCGATGGTGCGCCGCATGGCGGCCTCCTTGTGCGCGTTCGTCGAGTATCCGGGATGGCGTGAAAGTGCAGGAACAATATCCGCGCCCCTCGAGGCCGTCAAGCTGTGGTACACCCCGGGGCATCGAGACCAGCAGACTCCGCCTTCGCCGGCTGCGCCCCTCCGACGAGCCCGACCTGGTCGCGCTGGACAGCGACCCCGACGTGATGCGCTACGTCGGCAGTCCGGCCGGCGTGAAGCCACCCGCCGAGACGGTGGAGCGCGTGCGGCAGCGGATCGGCGCCGACCACGGCGGCCTCGGGTTCTGGCGCGTCGAGGGACGGGCCGACGGCGCCTTCTACGGCCTGGGGGCCCTCATCCGGATGCCCACGGGGGACGACGTCGAGCTCGCCTACCGCCTGGTTCGCACGGCGTGGGGCCAGGGCATCGCCGGCGAGGCCGGGAGGGCCCTCCTCGACTATGCCTTCGGTACGCTGGTGCTGCGGCGCGTGGTCGCGGTCACCTATCCCGAGAACCGGCCGTCCCAGCGTGTGCTGGACAAGCTCGGCTTCGCGCGTCAGGGAGAGGCGGACTACAAGGGCGTGCGCGCGTTCTTCTACGTCCTCGACCGTCCCGTCGGCTGGTAGCGCGACGACCCGGCGCGGTCACCATCACCGAGCGCCGGATCGCTTCCCGACCGCGTGCCGGACTTCCTCCACCGTGAGCGGCCCGACGTCGAGGAAGGCGATGATGCGGCAGGGGCACGCCTCGCCGCCCTCGAACTTCCACGGGAAGGCGCCGATGATGCAGCGCGTGTTGAGGACGTTCTCGATGTCTCCGCCCACGTTCTCGGCGTGGATGCAGCCTTCCGGGAAGGCGAGGTAGTGCATCGGGAAGATCTCTTCCTTCACGAGTCGGCCGCTCTTGTGGTGCCGGTACTCGTACTCCCCGAAGAACTCGCGCACGGAGCGGCCAACCTTCTCCTCGAAACGGTGCGTCAGGTCGGGGCGCATGTAGCGGATGGTCGTGTTCATCGGGTGGTCGCCGGAGCCGGCGTCGATCCCCCACCAGGAGATCTGCATGTCGTGCATCCACTGCGCCAGCTCGCGCGTGCCGCCGGGATGCATGCAGAAGTAGCGCGTGAGGTCCTGCTGCGGCTTGCCTTCGTAGTAGCGGTGATAGCCGGTGTGCAGGATGAGGATGTCGCCGCGCTTCACCTCCATGCGGTCGGTGATGTGCTTCGGCGTGATGATGCTCCAGTCTTCCACGCAGTCGGAGAGGTCGACGACGACCCCCTCACGGACGAGCTTGGTCAGGGGCAGGGAGGCGATATCGCCGGCGCCGTCGGCGGCGTGCATGGGCCCGTCGAGATGCGTCCCGACGTGCAGGGACGTCTCCACCCGCTGCGACACGATGCGGTTCGTCTGCAGCGTCTGCGTGTAGTAGATCTTCGAGCCGGGATAGCCGATCCAGCCCGGCGTGTGCATGTTCCACGGATGCGAGAGATCGACGAGTCGCATGCAGGCCCCGGGGCAGCGCTCAGAGCGCCTTCTTGAGATTCATGAGGTGCGTGGCCACCAGCTCGGCGCCCCGCTCGACGCGACCCTGCTCGAGCGCTTCGAGGATCGCCTCGTGCTCGACCTGGAAGCGCTCGGGCTCGCCGGCGGCGCCGACGACGGAGATCTGGTAGCGCCGTAGCGACGTCTTCAGCTCCTCGTGCAGCCGCGCCAGGTGGCGATTGGCGGCGAGCATGACCAGCCCGTCGTGGAACCGCAGCGAGGCCTGGTGCCAGCCCTCGATGTCGCCGGCGCCGAGGGCGGCCCGCGCGTCCTCGACGGCGCGGCGCACGGGCGTCAGTCCGTCGGGCGCCAGCCGGTGCAGGTGGCGAAGCACGCCGTGGCTCTCGATCATCAGCCGGACGTCGAAGATGTCCTCGAGGTCGTCCTCGGACACGGCGCGGACGCGCGCGCCGCGATGCGGCTCCAGCGTCACCAGCCCCTCGGACTCGAGGATGCGCAGCGCCTCGCGGACGGGCGAGCGGCTCAGCGACAGCTCGCGCGTGACCTTCGTCTCGTTGACGCGCTCGCCGGCCCGCAGCGCGCCGCTGATGATCTGCTCGCGCAGGTGCCGCGCGATCTCGAGCGCCAGCGTCATCGGCTTCTCGAAGTCGCCGCGGCGGGTCATTGTATCGGAGCGCCGGGGTAGACCTCGGCCTTCACCGGGGTGCAGTGGTAGCCGTTGCAGGCGTTGAGCACGTCGAGCGGACAGTTCGACAGCCCGACGATGACGTCCATCTCGGCGCGGAACTCCACGTAGTCGCCGGGCTTCGAGACCGGCTCGCCGATGACCCAGCGCCCCCGCGCGCAGTCGTGCTGATAGTTCATGAAGAGGTCCATCGTGTCCGGGATGTCCTCCGGGAGCAGGCCCCACGGCGCCACCGCCTTGCTGATGTTCTCGTGGCAGCCGTCGCGCGGCCCGAAGCCGTACGACTCATAGAGATACCGGTTGCACATGCGGTTGTGCGTGTCGTGCACGCCCTTCGGCTCCGGCGTCTCCTTCACGAACGTCATCATCGGCCGGCACAGCGTCGACATCAGCGTGTCGCCTTCCGTCAGCTTGTCGCGGGGGATGTACTCCGCTCCCGGCTTCGGGATGTAGCGCGTGCGCGAGTTCGATGTGGAGAGCTTCTCCCGCGGATTGGCCTCGTTGAAGAGCGCCATGTCGACGACCTGCTTACCTTCGAGGTCCGTGATCCGGAGGTGCTGGCCCCGCTTGACGACGAGCCCGTAGCCGAGCTTGGGCGGAATGACGTGCTCGAGGATCGGCTTCATCATGGCGCGCATGATAAGGCGTTTGACAATCGATTGTCGATTGTCTACCTTCCGCCTGCGGTCGACGCGCGGCGGCGAGGACGCACGTCCGCGCCCGACGGAAGGAGCCACTCCCATGGATCTGGGTCTCAAGGGCAAGGTCGTCCTCGTCACCGGCGGCAGCAAGGGTATCGGCAAGGCGGTGGCGCGGGGCTTACTGGAAGAAGGCGCGAAGGTCGCCATCTGCGCGCGAACGAAGCCCGAGCTCGACGCGGCCTCGACGGAGCTCGCCAAGAACACCGGCGGCGAGGTGTTCGCGGTGGCGGGTGATCTCACGCGCGAGGCGGACGTGAAGAAGATCGTCGACGCCGTCATCGGCCGGTTCGGCCGCATCGACGTCCTCGTGAACAACGCCGGCGCCGCTCCGGGCGGCCTGCTGCTCGATCTCACCGAGGCGGACTGGGAGAAGGCGCTGCAGCTCAAGTTCATGGGCTACGTGCGCTGCATGAAGGCCGTCATCCCGCACATGCTGAAGCAGGAGGGCGGCCGCATCGTGAACATCGTCGGCAACGACGGCGTGAAGCCGATCGGCGTGGAGCTCACGCCGAGCGCGGCCAACGCCGCGGACCTCGCGGTGACCCTCGCGCTGGCCGAGCAGTACGGCCGGGAGAACATCTGCATCAACGCCATCAACCCGGGACCGGTCGCCACCGAGCGCTGGGACGGGCTGGTGGCCGGCATCGCGAAGGTGCGCAACATCCCGGTGGCCGAGGCCCAGAAGCGGGCCGAGCGCAGCATCCCGCTGGGACGGATCTGCACGCCCGAGGAAGTGGCCAACGTCGCCGTCTTCGTCGCCTCGCCGCGGGCCAGCTTCATGAACGGCGCCATCATCAACCTCGACGGCGCGCAGCGCAAAGCACTGCTCGACTGACCGACAACGGAGGAGCCGCATGAGCACTCGCTGGCTGGCCGCGGTACTGGTGATCGCCCTCGCGCTCGTTTCGCCGGTCGCGCCGCTCTGGCTCGGCGCCCAGCGGGCCAGTGGACAGCAGAAGGAGTTCAAGGTCGGCGTCGCGCTGTCGCTCAGCGGCATCTTCAGCAAGGACGCGGGGCTCTTCAAGGAGGTCTACGACCTCTGGGCGGAGACGGTCAACAAGGCCGGCGGCATCAAGGTGAAGGGAACCGGCTACCCGGTGCGCATCACCTACTACGACGATGAGTCCAGCCCGCAGAAGAGCGCCCAGCTGATCGAACGACTGGCCACCGCGGACAAGGTGGATCTGATGCTCGCCGGCTTCGGCTCCAGCATCGCGTTCGCCGCCTCCGCCGTCGCCGAGAAGTACAAGTACCCCTATATCTCCGGCGCCGCCAGCGCCAACCCGCTCTTCGAGAAGGGCTACAAATACTTCTTCGCCACCCTCAACAAGACGTTCGAGGAGGTCGAGGGCGCCGCCAAGGTCTTCACGCTGGCCCAGCCCAAGCCCACGCGCGCGGCCGTCATCGGCTCCGATCATCTCTTCGGCAAGCTGGCCGCCGAGGGGTTCAAGAAGTTCATGGAGGAGATGGGGCTCGAAGTCGTTCATTTCGAGATCTTTCCGCTCGCCCTCACCGACTACAACTCGCTCCTCCTGAAGGTGAAGCGCGCGAACCCCGACCTGCTGCTCGTCGGCGGGCTCTTCACTCACGCCCTTCGCGTCATGAAGGCCACCAAGGAAGTCGACTTCTCGCCCAAGGGCATCGCCTTCAGCTACGGCCCCACGGTGCCCGACTTCCTCAAGGAGTTCGGCAAGGACGCCGACGGCGTCATCGCCGCCTCCGAGTGGCTGCCGACCTTCCCGTTCAAGGATCCGGTCTTCGGCACGGCCGCGCAGTTCAACGAGACCATCCAGCAGAAGTACGGCCACCCCGCCGACTACGTGCAGGCGGCGGCGGCCGGCGGCCTCGTCGCCCAGCAGATGGCCATCGAGCAGGTCGGCCTCGTGCCACCGCTCGACGACAAGGCGCGCGAGGCGCTGATGGAGCAGCTGCACAAGCAGGACGTCATGACGGTGTACGGCCGCGTGAAGTTCGGCCCCGACGGCGCCATCGTGCAGAAGCCGCCGATCGCCGTGCAGATCCAGAACGGCAAGTTCGTGCTCGTGTACCCGCGTGACGTGAGCGGGGCGCAGGCGGGGAAGCTGCTCTATCCGCTGGCGCCGTGGCGGTCCCGGTAGAGCTCGTCCAGACGCTGATCAACGGCACCCTGCAGGGCGGGGTGTACGCGGCGGCGGCGGTGGGGTTGTCGCTGATCTTCGGCGTCAGCGGGATCCTCAACGCCGCCCACGGCGAGCTCGTGATGCTGGGCGCGTTCGCAACCTACTGGCTGGTCACGCTCTACCACGTCGACGCGCTCCTGACGCTGCCGATCTCGTTCGCGCTACTGTTCGCCCTCGGCTGGGCGCTGCAGTACTTCCTGCTCAACCGGACGCTGGGCCGGCCCATCCTCCTCTCGCTGCTCGTCACCTTCGGCATCTCCCTGATCCTGGTCAACGCGGCGCTGCGGCTGTGGACGGCCGACTACCGGATGCTGCGCGTTCCGTACTTCCAGCAGAGCCTGATCATCGGCGACTTCATCGTGCCGCTCTCGCGCGTGGTCGCGTGTGTGGTGGCGGTGACGATGGTGGCGGCGCTCTCGTGGCTGCTCGCGGCCACGCGTCTCGGTCGCATGATCCGGGCCACCGCGCAGGACGGTGAGATGGCGCGGATGCTCGGCGTCGATCCGCGCGCCGTGTACGCGCTGACGTTCGGGCTCGGCGCCGGCGTGTCGGGCGTGGCGGGCTCGCTGGTGGCGTTCTACACGCCGGTCGAGCCGAACATGGGGCTGACGTACACGCTGTTCGCCTTCGCGGTGGTGGTCCTCGGCGGCCTCGGCTACACGGCGGGCGTCATCTGGGGCGGCCTCGCCCTCGGCGTCGCGCAGGCCCTGACGGAGACCTACCTCGAGGCCGGGCTCTCGCTGCTCGTGGCCTTCGCGCTGCTCTACGGGATTCTGAGATTCATGCCGGCCGGCATCATGGGGAAGGGACGGACCGAGTAACGTGGGCCGCCGTGCGACTCTGGCCGAGTGGCTCGCGCTGGCGGCGCTGGCCGTCCTGCTCATCCTGCCGCTCGGCGTGGGCCCTTATCCGGTCCGCCTCGCCACCGTCATCTTCATGTGGGCGGCGCTGGCGGGCGCCTGGAACCTCCTGGCCGGCTACGCCGGCAGCACCGACCTGGGGCCGGTGGTTCACTACGGCGTGGGCGCGTTCGCCACCGCCGCCTTCATGCTGAAGGCGCAGCTGCCGTTCCTCGCCAGCGTGGTGCTCGGCGGCCTGGTGGCCATGGCCGTCGCCTACGCCCTCGGCACGCCGACGCTGCGGCTGCGCGGCGCCTACTTCGCCATCGGAACGCTCGCCCTCGCCGAGTCCGCCAAGGAAGCGGCGCTCGCCTGGGACCGCTTCGTGCCGTTTCCGCTGACGGGCGGGAGCGCCGGCGTGTCGTTTCCGCTCGCGGCCGGCTACATCCAGTTCTATTACGTCATGCTCACGCTCATGACCGGCGTGACGGGCGCCGCCCTCTGGCTGCAGCGCTCGAAGTTCGGGTACGGGCTGCGGGCGGTGGGGGAGAACGACCGCCTGGCCGAGGCCTCCGGCGTGAACATCCATCGCCTGCGCCGGCGCGTCTACGTCGGCAGCGCGTTCGCCATCGCCGTGACCGGCGGGACGGCCGGCTACTGGCTCTCGTACATCAACGCGGCCGAGGTGTTCAGCGCCGCCATCACCTTCCAAATGGTGGTGATGGCGTTGCTCGGCGGCCTCGGCACGCCGTTCGGCCCGGTGCTGGGCGCGACGTTCCTCACGCTCGCCTCGGAGTACCTGGGCACGCGCTTCGTCTACTACTACCTGATCGTCATCGGCGCGATCATCGTCGCCCTGTCCCTCTTCGCCCCGTCGGGTCTCGCCGGGCTGATCCAGCTGACGCGACACCGCCGAGCGCAGAGCGTGACATGAGCGACCGTGTGTCATCTTCGAGACACGCCACGGCTCCGCCGGGGGGCGGCCGAGCGTGGGGGCGTGTGGGGGGCCATGTCGGAGCCCCCCACGTTCTGGAGGTGCGGGGGATCGCCAAGCGCTTCGGCTCGCTGGTGGCGTTGAACGGCGTCGAGTTCACGCTGGCCGAGAACGAGATCCTCGGCATCATCGGGCCGAATGGCGCCGGCAAGAGCACCCTGTTCAACGTGATCGCCGGTCTCACCACCCCGAGCGCGGGCGACGTGGTCTACCGCGGACAATCGATCGCCGGTCTCGGGCCCGACGCCGTCTGTCGTCTCGGCATCGCCAAGACATTCCAGATCCCGCAGCTCTTCCCGCGCCTGACCGTGACCGAGAACGTGCTGGTGGCCGCGCTCTATGGCCACGGCGCGAGCCTTTCCGACGCCCGGCAGCAGGCCCAGGAGTGGGTGGCCTTCGTCGGCCTCGGCCCGAAGGCGACGCTGTCGGCGGAGACGCTCTCGGTTGCCGAGCGGCGTCGCGCGGATCTCGCGCGCGTGCTGGCCACCGGCGCGCCGCTGATCCTGCTCGACGAGAACATGGCCGGCCTGAACCAGACGGAGGTCGAGGCGGCGGTGGCGCTGCTCCGCAGCGTGCGGGAGCGCGGGCGGACGCTGGTGGTGACCGAGCACATCATGCGCGCGATCCTCGGCCTCGCCGACCGCGTGGTGGTCCTGAACTACGGCGAGAAGATCGCCGAGGGCCGACCGGCGGAGGTCATGCGCGACGCGACGGTGGTGAAGGCGTACCTCGGCGAGGCGCATGGCTGACGCGCTGCTCGACCTCGACGGCGTCGACGCCGGCTACGGGCAGCTGCAGGTGCTGCACGGCGTGAGCCTGCGGGTCGGCTCGGGAGAGATCGTCAGCCTGATCGGCCCCAACGGCGCCGGCAAGAGCACCGCCATCCGCGCCATCCTGGGGCTGGTGCCCCTGCGGCCGCGCAGCGGCGGCGCCATCCGGTTCAAGGGCGAGCGCATCGACGGTCTCGCACCGGAGGTGATCGTCCGCAAGGGCATCGCGGTGGTGCCCGAGGGCGCCCGCGTCTTTCCCGAGATGTCCGTCCTCGACAACCTCAAGATGGGCGCGCTCGCCGAGCGCGCGCGCCGCCGCGAGGGGGAGAGCCTCGGCGAGGTGTACGCGATGTTCCCGCGGCTCTCGGAGCGGCAGCGGCAGCTCGCACGCACGCTCTCCGGCGGCGAGCGGCAGATGCTCGCCATGGGCCGCGCGCTCATGAGCTCTCCCGAGCTCTTGCTGCTCGACGAGCCGTCGCTCGGCCTGCAGCCGAGCCTGGTGCGGGCCATCATCGAGGCCATCCGCGGCATCAACCAGCGCGGCATCACGGTGCTGCTCGTCGAGCAGAACGTGCATATCGCGCTGCCGGTCAGCCATCGCGGGTACGTGCTCGAGCAGGGCCGCGTCACCCTCGAGGACGCCGGGCCCGCGCTCCTCGACAACCCGCACGTCCGCGTCTCTTACCTCGGAGCCTGACATCGCATGAAGCCGCCGCGATTCGACTATCTGCTCCCGCGCACGCTGGACGAGGCGCTCGGGCTGCTCGCCCAGCACGGCGAGGAGGCCAAGGTGCTGGCGGGCGGGCAGAGCCTGGTGCCGCTGCTCAACTTCCGTCTGATACGGCCGACGTATCTGGTGGACCTCAACGACATTCCGGGCCTCGACGGCATCCGCGTCGACGACGGCCATCTCGCCATCGGCGCGATGACGCGCCAGCGGGCGGCCGAGACGTCGCCGATCGTGCGCGAGCGGTGCCCGCTGCTGGCGGAGGCGATGCCGCAGATCGGCCACGTGCAGATCCGCAACCGGGGGACGATCGGCGGCAGCCTGGCCCACGCCGACCCCGCCGGCGAGCTGCCGGCGGTCGTGGCCGCGCTCGACGGCGAGCTGCTCCTGCGCTCACGGCGAGGGGAGCGTCGGCTCAAGCCGTCGCAGTTCTTCGTCGGTTACCTCAGCACGGCGACGGCCCCCGACGAGCTGCTCGTGGAGGCGCGGGTCCCGGTGTCGCCGCCGCGAACGGGCACGGCGTTCATGGAGGTGAGCCGGCGTCACGGTGATTTCGCCCTCGTCGGCGTGGCGGCCACGGTCACCGTGGACGGCGGCGGCGTCTGCACGGGATGCGCGATCGCCGTGACCGGCGTCGGTCCCACGCCCGTCGTCGCCGGCGAGGCGGCCGGCGCGCTGGTAGGCGTCAAGCCGACCGCGGACGTCCTGGCCGAGGTGGGCCGCCGCGTGTCGAGCGCGCTGGCGCCCGACAGCGATCTGCACGCCTCCGCGGACTATCGCAAGCACCTGGCCGGCGTGCTGACGCGACGGGCACTGGCCCGGGCCGCCGAGCGGGCCGGCGGCCGGCCGGACGCGGGGGCGTCGCGATGAACGAGCGCGCCATCCGCGTGACCGTGAACGGACGCGTGTACGAGCGGACGGTCGAGGTGCGAAAGACGCTCGCCGACTTCCTCCGCGACGATCTCGACCTCACCGGCACGCACCTGGGCTGCGAGCACGGGGTGTGCGGCGCGTGCACGATCGTGCTGGACGGCGCCGCCGTCCGCTCGTGTTTGACGTTCGCCGCGCAGGTGCACGGCCGCGAGCTCCAGACCGTGGAGGGCCTCGCGGACGGCGATCGCCTGAACCCGCTGCAGGAGGCGTTCCGCGAGCATCACGGGCTGCAGTGTGGCTTCTGCACTCCCGGCTTCCTCATGACGCTGACCTGTTTTCTGCGCGAGACCCCGAACCCGACGGAGGCGCAGGTGCGGGAGGCGATCTCCGGCAACCTGTGCCGCTGCACCGGCTACAAGAACATCGTCACGGCCGCCCTGGCGGCCGCGCGAAGGAGCTGAACATGCTGATCGTCATCGTCGCCTTGATGCTCGCCTTCACCGCGGTCCGGCCGGCCGCCGCGGCCGAGGAGCTGACGCTGCTGGCCACCGTCACCCGCGTCGTCAACCTGCCCATGCTGGTGGGGCTGCGGCTCCTCGAGCGGGAGGACGGCATCAAGGTGACCGTGAAGGACCTGAGATCGCCGGAGGCCGTGATGCTGGCCGTGATCGAGGGGCAGGGACAGGTGGGGACGGGCTTCGCCCCGTTCTATCCGGCCATCGAGAAGAACGCGCCGGTGCGCGGCGTGATGGAGCTGTCGCGGCCGGAGTTCGTGGTCATGGCGAAGAAGGAGATTGCCAGCGTCAAGGCGTTGAACGGGGTGCGGCTCGCCTCGCACTCGCCCAAGGCCACCACGCAGTCGCTCCTCGAGTATTACTTGAAGTCGCAGCCGGGCGTGCAGCCGAACGTGGTCTTCATCCCCGAGGGGTCGCCGG
This sequence comes from Candidatus Methylomirabilota bacterium, assembly GCA_036556545.1. GTDB lineage: Bacteria > Methylomirabilota > Methylomirabilia > Rokubacteriales > CSP1-6 > AR12. The sequence goes on along the minus strand of DATBJF010000072.1, from coordinate 44,988 downwards.
CACGCGCCGAGGCGCTGCTGCGGGGCGCCGTCGACGCCGCCGCCTTCGACCTGTCCGCCGCGCAGGTGGTGAACGACCGCGCGCCCGGCAAGTTCCACATCCTCATCGACTTCACCGACCAGCCGGTCTCGTCCAGCTCGCTCGTCGTCAACAACGAGTTCGCGAAGAAGCGGCCGGACGTCGTGCAGAAGCTCGTCCGGCGGCTGGTGCACTCCTACCGCGAAGGTGTCAAGGACCCGAAGTTCTGGGTGCGCGAGCGCGGGGACGCGCTCAAGGAGCTGGACAACGTCAAGCTCGAGGCGCAGCTGCGCGCGCTCGTGAAGATCTTCGACGTCAACGGCGGTCTCGACCGGATGAAGGGCGCCGGCGCCACCGAGAACCTCGCGTTCCAGGTGGCCACCGGCAACCTCACCGGTCCCGTCACCAAGTGGAAGTCCGAGCAGTTCTTCGACACGGCGCCGCTCGAGTCCGTGCTGAAGGACGTCGGCCGGCACTAGTGGCCCCAACGCTCCGCGCGGCCTCCGTCGTCGCCTTCCTCCTGCTGTGGGAGTGGGCGGCGCGGGTCCCGATCAGCTTCAACTTCCCGTCGCCGTGGGCGACGCTCACGGCGCTGGCGGCCCTGCTCCGGTCGGGGGCGCTGCTGACGGCGACGCTCGTCAGCCTGCAGTCCCTGCTGCTGGGGTTCGGGGCCGCCGTCGCCGTCGGCGTCCCGCTCGGCCTGCTCATGGGCGTCGTGCGGCCGGTGGGCCGCGTCGCCCGCGTCTATCTGGACCTCCTCATCGCACTGCCGACGGCCGCGCTGGTCCCCCTGGTCATCCTGTCGTTCGGGATCAACGTGCTGTCCTCGGCGGTCATCGTGTTCGTCTTCAGCGCGCCGTTCGTGATGATGAACGCCTACGGCGGGGTGCGTGACGTCCGCCCGCGGCTGCTCGAGATGGCGCGCGCGTTCGACGCCTCGTGGGGGCAGCTCTTTACCCGGATCGTGCTGCCCAGCGCGCTGCCGATGATCCTGGCCGGCATCAGGTACGCGCTGTCACGGGCGTTCGTCGGCCTGATCGTGGCCGAGCTGCTCCTGTCGCCGTTCGGCCTCGGCAAGCTGATCATGACCGCCCGCTCGATGTTCGAGCACGACCGCATGTTCGCCACCGTGCTGTGGACGCTCCTCTTCGCGGGTGCGGCGCTGTCGGCGGTGGCTCGCCTCGAGGCCCGGCTGCTGCGATGGCAATCGTGATGCCGGCGCGCGAGCCGGCGGCGGCGGCGGTCGCCATCGCGGTCGACGGCGTGTCCAAGGCCTTCGGCGCCGTCCAGGCCCTCCTGGACGTCGACGTCCGCGTGCGGGCCGGGGAGTTCCTGAGCCTCATCGGGCCGAGCGGCTGCGGCAAGACCACGCTGCTCAAGATCATCGCGGGCCTCGTTCCGCCGGACCGCGGCCGCGTCAGCGTCGGCGATCGGGTCGTGACCGGCCCCGGTCGCGAATCGAGCGTGGTGTTCCAGGACTTCGCGCTGATGCCGTGGGCGACCGTGCAGCGCAACGTCGAGCTCGGCCTCCTCCTGCGCGGGGTGGACTCCGCCGGGCGCGCGGAGCGGGCGCGCGGCGCCATCGCCAGGGTGGGGCTCGCCGGGTTCGAGGACGCCTATCCGTCGCAGCTCTCCGGCGGCATGCAGCAGCGAGTCGGCCTGGCGCGCGCGCTGGCCGTCAATCCGCGCGTGCTGCTGATGGACGAGCCGTTCGCCTCCATCGACGAGCAGACCCGCCGCCTCTTCCAGGACGATCTGCTGCGGCTGTGGTCGGAGGAGCGCAAGACGGTCGTGCTGGTCACGCACAGCATGGAGGAGGCGATCTATCTGTCCGACCGCGTGGTCGTGCTGAGCCCGCGGCCGGGCCGCGTCCACCAGACGCTCGATGTGCCGCTGCCACGGCCGCGCGAGGCGGGCGACGTGCGGGCCACCGCCGACTTCGCTCGGCTCGTCGACGGCCTCTGGAAAGTCCTGAGGAAGCTGCAGTGACGCTCGCCGCGCTCGTCGGCCTCGCGCTCGGCTGGGAGCTGGTCGGACGCCTCGACGCCTCGATGTTCGTCCCACCGCTCTCCCGCGTGGCGTCCGCGTGGTGGCAGCTGCTCGGCGACGGCACGCTCGGACGCGCCGCCTCCGGAAGCCTGCTGTCGCTGGTGAAGGGCTTCGTGCCGGCGGCCGTGCTCGGCGTTCTCGTCGGCCTCGCCATGGGACGGTTCCGGGTCGTCCGGTATCTCCTCGACGGCTGGGTCAACGCGCTGATGTCGGCGCCGCTCTCGGCGCTGGTGCCCGTGCTGATCGCCCTCTTCGGCGTACGCGACACCGTGGTGGCCGCCAGCGTCTTCATGTTCTCGTTCTTCGTCATCGTCGTGAACACGCTGACCGGGGTGCGGGGCACCGAGCGGTCGCTGGTGGAGATGGCGCGCGCGTTCGGCGCCGGGGAGCTGGCGCTCTTCCGGCGCATCTATCTGCCCGCCGCGCTGCCGGCCATCATGCTCGGGCTGCGGCTGGGCGTGGTGCAGGCGGTGAAGGGCATGGTCGTCGGCGAGATGCTGATCTCGCTCGTCGGCCTCGGCGAGCGCCTGATCTACTACGGCAACACGTTCCTCATCACCGAGCTCTACGCGGTGATCCTGTCCGTGCTCGCGCTGGCCCTGCTGGCCGGGCAGGGAGCGCAGGCGTGCGATCGCGCGCTCGTGCGGTGGAAGTGACGCCGTGATCGTCGACGTCCATCTCCATTATCTGTCGCCGCTGGCGCTCGTCGCCGCGCGCCGCGCGCCGGAGCGCTACGGCGTGCGCGTGCTCGACGACGGCGAGCGGCCGCGGCTGGTCGTCGGCGCCGAGGCGCCCACGCGGCCGCTCCTCGAGCCGCTCTACACGCTGGCGGCTCACGAGGCGTTCTTCGACAAGCACGGCATCGATGCCGGCGTCTTCGGCCCGCTCATGGACGTGGCCGGCTACTCGCTGGCCCCGGCTGAGGGCGCGGCCTGGAGCCGCGCGCAGAACGAGGCCCTCGCCGAATCGCTGGCGACGTCGCCTCGGCCCCACGCCGGTCTCGCGGCGGTGCCGCTCCAGAGCCCCGAGCTGGCCGCCGAGGAGCTGCGCCACGCCGTGCGCTCACTGGGATTGCGCGGAGCCATGATCGATCCGAACGCCCTGGGCCGGCCGCTCGGCGATCGTGCGCTGGACCCGTTCTGGCGCGCGGCCGCCGACGCCGGCGCGCCGGTCATCCTGCATCCCTTCCTGCTCGAAGCCGTGGAGCGCTTCGGCCGCCACTACCTGCACAACCTCGTCGGGTATCCGTTCGAGACCACCCTGGCCGCCGCCAGCCTCGTCCTCGGCGGCACGCTGGACCGTTTCCCGGCGCTCCAGATCGTGCTGGTGCACGGCGGCGGATTCCTGCCGTATCACATCGGTCGGTTCGATCGAGGCCACGCCGGGCGACCCGAGGTGCGTGCCGACGGCGCCGCGGTGCCGAGCAGCTATCTCCGGCGCTTCCACTACGACACGCTCGTGCAGTTCGCTCCCGCGCTGAAGTACCTGGTCGATGTCGTCGGCGCCGATCGCGTGGCGCTCGGGAGCGATCACCCGTTCTGGCTCGGCGATCCGGAGCCGTTGCGCATCGTGCGCGAGGCCGGGCTGGCCGTGACGGCGGAGGCCGCGATTCTCGGCGAAAACGCCACGCGGCTCTTCGGACTCGGAGGCCGGCGCTGAGCCCGGCCATCGGCAGCTCCGTCCGGCGCAAGGAGGACCAGCGGCTGCTGACCGGCCGCGGGAAGTACGCGGCAGACTTCCGCCTGCCCGGCATGGTGCACGGCGCCGTGCTGCGGTCGCCGCACGCGCACGCGCGCCTGACCGCGATCCGCGCCAAGGCGGCGCTCGACCTGCCGGGCGTGGTGGCGGTCGTCACCGCGAACGACCTCGGCGACATCGGCCGCATCCCCGTGCGGCTCGGCCCGCGCCCGAGCATCGTCGCCTGCCTGCAGCCGGCGCTCGCGCGCGACAAGGTGCGCTACGTCGGCGAGCCGGTCGCGTTCGTCGTTGCCGAGAACCGCTACGTCGCCGAGGACGCCGCCGAGCTCATCGAGGTCGACTACGAGCCGCTGGCCACGGTCGCCGACGCGCGGGTGGCCGTCGAGCGCGGCGCGCCGGTGCTGCACGAGGCGATCGATGGCAACGTGGTGGCCACGCTCGACACGAAGCGCGGCGACGCCGAAGCGGCCCTGGCGGCGGCGCACACGCGAGTGCGCGAGCGGTTCGCCGTCCAGCGCCACACCGGCGTGCCCCTGGAGACACGTGGCCTGTCGGCCGCGTTCGAGCCTGGCACCGGGATCCTCCGGCTCTGGGGCGTGGCCAAGGTGCCGCACTTCAACCGGCGAGTGCTGGCCGACCTGCTGCAGTACCCCGAGCACCTCATCCAGTTCGTCGAGCTGGAGGTCGGCGGCGGCTTCGGGATCCGCGGCGAGTTCTATCCCGAGGATCTCCTGGTGCCGTGGACGGCCATGCGTCTCGGGCGGCCGGTGCAGTGGATCGAGGACCGGCGCGAGCACCTGATGGCGGCCAACCACTCGCGCCAGCAATGGCACGAGACCGAGATCGGCTTCGATCGCGAGGGCAGGATCGTCGCGCTGGTCGATCGCTTCCTCACGGACATGGGCGGCTACATCCGCACGCACGGCGTCGTGGTGCCGGAGCTGACGGCGGCCCTCTTTCCCGGCCCCTATAGGATTCCGCACTACCTGTCGGAGATCCGCTGCGTGATGACGAACAAGACGCCGACGGGGACCTATCGTGGCCCCGGACGCTACGAGTGCACCTTCGTGCGCGAGCGGCTGATGGACATCGCGGCCGGGCGCCTCGCGATCGATCCGATCGAGCTGCGGCGACGCAACTTCATCACGCCGGCCGAGATGCCGTACGAGGTCGGCGGCGCCTTGCTGAACCAGCGCACCGTCTACGATTGCGGCGATTACGCCTCCGCCCTCGACAAGGCGCTCGACGCACTGGGCTACGCCGAGGCCCGTGCGGCGCAGGCCGAGGCGCGCGGGCGGGGGCGGTATGTCGGCCTCGGCGTGGCGGCGCTCGTGGAGAAGGCGGGCCTGGGACCGTGGGAGTACGCGCGGGTCGAGGTCGACGCCACCGGCCACGTGGTGCTCTACTCCGGCATCGCCGCCGTCGGGCAGGGCATCGAGACGACGCTGGCCCAGGTCTGCGCGGACGAGCTCAACGTGCGACCGGAGGCCATCACGGTCGTCCACGGCGACAGCGCGAGGGTGCCCTTCGGCGTCGGCGGCTTCGCCAGCCGCGGGGCCTCGGTGGCGCTGCCGGCGGCGGCCGCGGCCGCCCGGAAAGTCCGCGACAAGATCTTCCGCGTGGCCGCCGCCACGCTCGAGGCGGCGCCGGAAGATCTGGTCCTCGCCGAGGGCGCGGTGCACGTGCGCGGCCTTCCGGAGCGCCGCGCGACCTTCAGGGATCTCGCGCGCGCCGCCGTGCCGGGGCCGCCGGGCATGGACCCCGGGCTCCAGGCCACAGACTTCTTCCAGGCGCCCAAGATGACGTATCCGTACGGCACGCATGCGGCGATGGTCGAGGTCGACATCGAGACGGGCGAGGTGAAGATCCTGCGCTACGCCATCGCCTACGACATCGGCAAGGCCGTGAACCCGATGATCGTCGACGGCCAGATGATCGGCGCCCTCGCCCAGGGCATCGGCGGCGCCCTCTACGAGGAGCTGGTCTACGACGAACAGGGGCAGCTGCTCACGACCACCTTCATGGATTACTTGATGCCGACGGCGATGGAGATGCCCGCCGTCACCGCCGTGCGGATTCTGGAGGAGACGCCGACGCCGCTCAATCCGCTCGGGGTGAAGGGCGCGGGCGAGGGCGGCAGCTCGGGCTGCGGCGGCGCCATCGCCAACGCCGTCGCGGACGCGCTGGCGCCGCTCGGGGTGTCGATCACGGCGCTGCCGCTCACGCCGGACACGCTCTCGGCGCTCATCCGCGCCGCTCGGAAGACGTGATGGCGCGCTACGTCAGCCAGAGCGTCAAGCGCACCGAGGATCCGCCGCTGCTGATGGGCCGCGCGCACTTCATCGGCGACCTGCGGATGCCCGGCCTGCTCGCCGTGAAGTTCCTCCGGGCGCCGCATGCCCACGCGCGCGTCGTGCACATCGACACGCGCGCCGCTCTCGCCATGCCGGGCGTCGAGGCGGTGGTCACGGGACGCGATCTGGCCTCGACCACCCGGGCCATCCACGCCGTGATGAGCGGCGCCGGGTACAAGGAAAGCGGCTGGCCGCCGCTGGCCGCGGACAAGGTCCGCTTTGCCGGCGAGGCGGTGGCCGCGGTCGTCGCGAGCGACCAGTACCGCGCCGAGGACGCCGTGGACGCGATCGACGTCGACTACGAGCCGCTGCCGGCCGTCGTCGACGCCGAGGCCGGCATGAAGGCGGGGGCGCCGGTTCTGCACGCCGAGATGGGCGACAACATCATCTTCCAGACGCGCTTCCAGAACGGCGACCTCACGCAGACCTTCGCCCGCGCCGCCATCCACCTCCGCGAGACGTTCCGCCACGCGCGCTGCTCGTCGTCGCCGATGGAGGCACGCGGCGTGATGGCGAGCGTCGATCCCGTCGACGGCATGCTGACCGTCTGGGCGTCGACGCAGTCGCCGCACCTCATGCGCAGCGGGCTCGCGGAGTCCCTCGGCCTGCCGGATTCCCGCATCCGCATTCTGTGCCCCGCCGTCGGCGGCGGGTTCGGGCCGAAGATGCACCTCTATCCCGAGGACATCGTGGTGGCGGAGCTCGCGCGCCGCCTCCGCCGGCCGGTGCGATGGCTCGAGGACCGCCGCGAGAACCTGCTTGCGAGCGCGCAGGCGCGCGACCACGTCAACCACGTGGAGATCGCCGCCCGCACGGACGGCACGCTGCTGGCGATCAAGTCGACGCTGATCTGCGACTCGGGGGCGTATTCCGTCTATCCGGTGACCGCCTCCCTCGAGCCGCTCACGGCGGCCGGTATCCTCCCCGGCCCGTACAAGCTCGCCGCGCTCGCCTACGAGGCGTACGCCGTCGCCACCAACAAGTGCCCGGCCGGCGCCTATCGCGGTGTCGGCATGGCGCTCGGCACGTTCGTCCGCGAGCGGCTGGTCGACATGGTCGCTCGCCGCGCGGGGCTCGATCCCGCCGAAGTGCGACGGCGCAACTTCGTGGAGGCGCGCGAGCTGCCGTTCACGACGATCTCGGGGCTCGTGGTCGACAGCGGCGACCCGCGGCAATCGCACGAGCGGGCGCTCGAAGGCGCCGGCTACGCGTCCGTGCGCGCGAAACCGGCGCGCACGGCGGAGGGCAGGCTGCGCGGGGTCGGCATCGCGGCCTACACGGAGTTCACCGGCATGGGGTCGGGGACCTTCCGGCGGCGCGGGATGAAGCAGGTGTCCGGCCACGACGCGGCGACCGTGCGGGTCGAGCCGACGGGCGAGGTGCGTGGATTCGTCAGTGCCGCGTCGCAAGGGCAGGGGCACGCGACGACGCTCGCGCAGGTGCTCGCCGACGAGCTCGGCGTTCCACTGGAGGCGATCACCATCGTCGAGGGCGATACCGAGCGCTGTCCGCATGGCAGCGGCTCGTTCGCCAGCCGCAGCATGGTCGTGAGCGGCGGAGCGCTGGTGCTGGCGGCGCGTCGCGTGCGTGACAAGGTCACCACCATCGCCGCCCACATGCTGGAGGTGGCCCCGGAGGACCTCACGGTCGAAAACGGCAGCATCGCCGTGCGTGGCGCGCCCGGTCGTGCCGTGACGCTCGCGCAGGTGGCGGACCTGGCCTATCGGCCCGCCGGTGGGACGCTTCCGCCCGGCGTGGATCCCGCTCTCGAGGCCACGCAGTATTACGACCCGCCGCCGGCGACGTTCTCCAACGGCACGCACGTGGCGGTGGTCGAGGTCGATCCGGACACGGGCCAGGTGGACATCCAGCGCCACGTGGTCGTGGAGGACTGCGGCCGCATCGTGAACCCGATGATCGTCGACGGCCAGACCCAGGGCGCCGTGGCGCAAGGGATCGGCAACGCGCTCTACGAGGAGTTCGCCTACGACGCCGGCGGCCAGCCGCTCACCACGACCTTCATGGATTACATCGTCCCCGGCACGCTGGAAGTCCCGGCGGTGGAGGTGATCCACGTCGAGACGCCGCCCGCGGTCAGCGTCACCGGCTTCAAGGGCATGGCCGAGGGCGGCACCATCGGCTCCACGGCCGCCGTGGCCAACGCCATCGCGGACGCGCTCGCGCCACTGGGCCTCGAGGTACGCGAGCTTCCGATGACACCGGATCGCCTCTACCGACTTCTCAAGGAGAAGCCCTCATGATCCCGAAAATCCTGGCGGCTATCGCAGCAATTGGACTGCTCGCCCTGACCGCCGGCGTCGGCGCGCAGGACAGGCTGAAGGTCAAGGTCGCGGCCCTCACGCTACCGGTGTTCAACCCGATCATCGTGAATCTCATGAAGGAAAAGGGCATCGACGCCCGGCACGGCCTCGAGATGGACGTGAAGGCCTATCCGTCGATCGCGGCCTTCTACGCGGCGCTGGCGACGGGCGAGGTCGACACGACCGTGGTCGGCGGGCCGACGGTGTTCCAGAAGATGCGCACCGAGGGCGTGCCGCTCAAGATCGTGGCCACGATCGTGCCGCAGTCCGATCTCGTGATCATCACCGCCAAGCCCGAGATCAAGAGCCTCGTGGACCTGAAGGGCAAGACGCTCGCGGCCGACATGGGCTCGCAGCAATACCAGGCGGTGGCGATCTATGGCCGGTCCAAGGGTCTGACGCTCGGCGCCGACGTCACCGTGGTGCAGGCGAGCTTCGCGCTGGCGCGCACGCAGCTGGCGGCGGGCCGGGTGGACGCCGCGATGGTGATCGAGCCGATCGCGACCATGATGCTCAAGGAGAATGCCGGCTACCGGATGATCTTCAACGGCGGCGTCGCCTGGAAGGAGCTCACGGGCGAGGAGGGCTGGGAGCTGGTGGTGCCGCTGCGCGAGGACTTCATCAAGCGGCATCCCGCCGCCGTCAAGCGCTGGATCGCCGCGCTGCAGGAGGTCCAGAGCTACATCAAGCAGAACGTCGACGAGGCCGACGCCATCGTCGCCCGCACGGTGAAGCTGCCGCCCGGCATCTTCAAGGAGGCCATCGCCAGCGGACGCTGGGTCGTCGACGTCCGTCCGGCGTGGGAGCCGCGAGAGCGCAAGAGCATCTGGGACATGTTCGAGCGCGCCGTCGCCGCCAAGTATCTGGAGAAGCTCCCGGACGACGCCATCATCTACGCACCGTAACATTACGCGCCGTAGCGGATCGGAGCCGGGACCATCTCTCTCAGGCCACCCACGGCGGAGGCGGACACAGCGGTCCGATACAAAGGAGACCATTCATGAACAGACGAGCCTTCGTGACGAGCGCGGTGGCTGCCGCCTGCGCGGCGGCGCTGGTGGTGACGCCGGCGGAGACACAGGAGCCGATCAAGGTGAAGATCGCCCGGCTCGGGTTCCCGTCGCTGACGACGCTGATGGTCGACGTCGTGAAGGACCAGGGGCTCGACAAGAAGCACGGCATCGAGCTCGAGCCGCAGACGTTCGGCGCTGTTTCTGCGTATTACGCGGCCGTCGCCACCGGCGAGGTCGACATGCTGCCGGCCGGCCCCCACGTGCTGCAGAAGATGCGGCTCGAGGGCGTGCCGATCCGGGCCGCGCTGACGTACGCGCGGCTCAATGCGCTCGTGGTCATCACGGCCGATCCGGCCATCAAGACGATCACCGATCTCAAGGGCAAGTCGATCGCCGCCGACATGGGCTCGTCGGAGTACCAGATCCTGGCGCTCTACGGCCGCCGCCAGGGCGTGGTGTTCGGCAAGGACGTCACGGTGGTGCAGGCCGGACCGCCGCTCGCGCGGACGCAGCTGCAGGCGAAGCGGGTGGATGCGGCCATGACCTGGGAGCCGTCGGCGACGCTCACCCTGCGGGACAACCCCGAATACCGGACGATCCTCACCGGCGACGCGGCGTGGAAGCAGATCGCCAGAGCCGACGGCTGGGAGCTGATCCTGGCCGTCCGCGACGACTTCCTCAAGCGCAGCCCGCAGGCCATCCCACGCCTTTCGCGCATGTTCCAGGACGGCGCCCAGTTCATGAAGAGCAACGTCGACGCGGCGGACAGGATCGTGGCGGCGAGCGTGAAGCTCCCGCCCGGCGTTCTGAAGGAGGCGGTGGCATCCGGCCGTCTCGTCTACGACATCCAGCCGGCGTGGGAAGGCGAGCGCGACGTCATCTGGGAGATGTTCAAGGTCGCCGTCGACATCGGCTACCTGCCGAAGCTGCCGGACGAGGGCGCGATTTACAAACCCTGATGAAGAAGGACGAGGCGATCGCGAGCGAGACCGTCGAGGCGTTGGAGGCGCGCACGCCGTTTCGGTTTCCGCGCGAGATGGTGGTCGGCCTGCTGGTGCTGGCGGCGGCGTGGCAGGTCCTCTCGCTCTTCGTGCCGCCGTTCATCGTTCCGGGCTGGGAGCGGATCGGGAAGAGCCTCGTGACGCTTCCCATGAGCTTCGTGCTCATCACGCTTGCGCGGGTGGCGGCGGCGCTCGTCCTCTCGTTTGCGCTCGGCCTCGGGCTCGCCGTCCTCATGTACGCGTCGACGCCGGTCGAGCGCTACGGGCGCCCGATCGTGCGGCTCCTCATGGCGGTGCCGGTCGTGTGCTGGATCCTGTTCGCGGTGCTGTGGTTCAAGTGGGTGGAGTTCCGGATCGCGTTCGTCCTCGTGGTCGTGTGTGCGCCGGTCTTCCTCGTCGACATCCTCGACGCCATGCGCGGGGTCTCGAAGGACCTGCGCGACATGCTGCGCTCGTTCCGTCCCACGCGCGCGCAGCTCTTCACCAAGCTCGTGCTGCCGGCCACGCTGCCGGCCATGCTGACGAGCTGGAAGATCAACCTGAGCCTGGCCATCCGCGTGGTGACCATCGCCGAGCTGGTGGGCGCGGTCACGGGCATCGGCTACGGGCTCGTGGTCGCCCAGGAGCTGTTCTCCGTCTCCGAGGTGTTCGCGTGGACCCTCATCCTGGTCGTGCTGCTGTTCGCGGCCGAGGCCGTGCTGACGCGCGTGGAAGATCGCGTGCTGCGCTGGCGCGTATGAAGGGCACCGGCGCCATCGAGGTCACCGGCCTCCGCAAGGTCTTCCACCAGACCGGCACGGGCGAGCCGGTGGTGGCCATCGAGCGGCTCGACTTCACGGTGAGCCAGGGCGAGATGGTCGCCATCGTGGGCCAGACGGGCTGCGGGAAGTCGACGTTCCTGAACCTCCTGATCGGGCTCGACCGGCCGACGGAGGGGCGCATCGCGGTCGGCGGCCGCGCCCCGTACGACGACTTCGATCACTTCCGCGGCAGCCTGGCCGCCGTCTTTCAGCAAGACCGGCTGCTGCCGTGGCGGACCGCCATCGACAACGTCCGCCTCCCGCTCGAGCTGCTCGGCCGCCCGCCGGCCGACCAGGTGGCGCAGGCGCGCGCGTGGCTCGAGCGGCTCGGGCTCGCGCGCTTCGAGCGCGCCTATCCGCACGAGCTCTCCGGCGGCATGCGCCAGCGCGTGGCGCTGGCGCGTGCCTTCGTGATCGAGCCGACGCTGCTGCTCGCCGACGAGGCGTTCGGCCACCTCGACGAGGTGACGGCGGCCGCCTTGCGACAGACGTTCGTGGAGCTGGCCCGCACGGAGGGCACCACGGCCATCCTGGTGACCCACCAGCTGGAGGAAGCCATCGACATGGGCGGCCGCATCCTCGTGTTCGGACGCCCCGGACGCCTCCTCGCCGACATCGACGTGCGCAGCCGGCCGGCGGCGACGGTGGCCGGTCTTCGCGCCGACATCCAGCGCATGCTGCAGGACAACATCGGAGATCCGCGATTCTCTCGGCCCGCAAAGGAGCGCGCATGAAGCTCGACGATCGTGCCCGAAAGGTTCTCGACCACATCGACGAGGACGAGCTGGTCCAGGTAGCCCTCGACCTCGGCAACATCGACAGCCCAACCGGCAGCGAGGGGCCGGTGGCGGATTACGTGTACGACTGGCTTGGCCGGCAAGGCATCGCCGCCCGCAAGGTCGCGCTCATGCCCGACCGTCCGAACGTCATCGGGACGCTTCCGGGGACGAGCTACGGTCGCAGCCTCGTGTTCAACAGCCACATGGACACGACGATCCACAAGGACGAGTGGTGGACGACCCGGCGCGCCGCCGATCCCGTCCTGCACTCCGCCTGGCGCGAGGGCGACACGCTGTACGGCAACGGCGTGTGCAACGACAAGGGGCCCATGGCCACCTGGCTGCTCGCCGCCAAGGCCATCAAGGACAGCGGCGTGACGCTCAAGGGCGACCTCCTGCTGATGGCGGTGGTGGGTGAGATCGGCGTCGAGCCCGTCGACGAGTTCCAGTCGCCGGAGTATCTCGCCAAGGAGCCGGGCACCCGCTTCGCCATCACCCACGGCGGCGTCGCGGACTACGCGCTGGTGGCCGAGGGCACCGACTTCGGCCTCGTGGGCGTCGAGGCGGGCAAGGCGTTCTTCAAGCTCACCGTGTTCGGCAACGACCTGCCGATCTACACGCCGTACATCCAGCGGCCGACGTCCGTCGACAAGAGCCCGAACGCCATCGTGCGGATGGCGCCGCTGCTGCAACGCCTCGAGGAGTGGGCGTACGACTACGAGCGGAAGAACCGCTACGAATGCCAGGGCGGCGTGATCGTCCCGCGCGTGAACGTCGGCGCCATCCGCGGCGGCGTGCCCTACAAGATCACCAAGACCGTGCAGCAGTGCGCGATCTATCTCGACGTCCGCATCACGCCCGTGCAGAACCCGCTCGACATCCGCGAGGATCTCCGGAGGATGCTGCATGCCCTGGGACTGGCCGGCGAAGTCGAGCTCTACACGTACCGGCCCGCGTTCGAGGCCGACCCGCACAAGGTCGAGCCGCTGGCCGCCGCCATCACGCGCGCCCACCAGGCCGTCGTGGGCACCACGCCGACGCACGCGTCGCCGCCGTTTTCGAGCATGTGGCGCGACATCAACTGCTTCAACGAGATGCGGATTCCGGCCATCACGTACGGGCCGGGCGTCAGCGTGGGCGCCGGCACGTTCGGGATGAAGATCTCCGATCTCGTCACCGGCGCCAAGCTTTACGCGTTGACGGCGCTGGATCTCTGCAGCCAGGATCGGGCGTGAAGGTCACGGTCAACGGCGTCGAGCTGTACTACGAGATTCACGGCGAGGGCGAGTGGCTCGTGCTCTCCCACGAATTCTCGGGCGGCTACAAGAGCTGGCAGCCGCAGGTGGGCGCGTTCCAGGCGAGCCACCGCGTGCTCGTCTACAACAACCGCGGCTATCCGCCGTCGACGGTGCCCGAGGATCCGGCCGCCTATTCGCAAGAGCAGTCGATCGAAGATCTGAAGGAGCTGCTGGAGCACGTCGGCGCCGAGCGGCCGGTTCTGATCGGCTTCTCGATGGGCGGCAGCATCGTGCTGAACTTCGCCCTGGCATATCCCGATCGCGTTCACGCCCTCGTGCTGGCCGGCACCGGCACCGGCTCGATCGACAAGGCGCAGAACGCCCGCGACTTCGGCCCGATCGCCGACCGGTTCCTGAGCGAGGGCCCGGCCAAGGTCGGGGAGTCCTATCTGCGAGGACCGACGCGGATCCAACTCCTGCGCAAGAGCCCCGAGCGGTGGCAGAAGCTCTACGCGGAGTTCTCCGAGCTGTCGCCGACGGGTATGGCGTACACGCTGCGCGGCGTGCAGCTCGAGCGGCCGACGATGTACGAGCTGGAGGCCGGGCTCCGGACGCTGCGCGTGCCGACGCTGATTCTCGTGGGCGCCGAGGATGCGCCGGCTCTCGAGCCGAGCCGCTTCCTGGCGCGCACGATCCCGAACGCCGCGCTGGAGGTATTTCCCGGAACGGGCCACACGCTGCAACTCGAGGAGTCGGAGCGCTTCAACGCGGCGGTCCTGGCGTTCGTGCGCGGGCTGCGCGCGTGACGCGGAAAGGGAGGCAACGACATGGCAGACAGCAAGCGCCGGCGCATCAGCAGCGCCCAGGTTCCCGAGCCGCCACCCGGCACGTTCTCGCGGGCCATCCGGGTGGGCGACCAGCTCTTCGTGGCCGGCATGACGGCCAGCAGCGCCAGCGGCGTCGAGGGCGGCGACAGCATGTACGAGCAGACGCGCGCCGTCTTCACGTGCATCCGGCATCTCGTGGAGGCCGCCGGCGGGAGCATGAACGACATCGCGCGCATGACGGGCTTCATCACCGACATGAAGCGCCGCGACGAGTACATGCGCGCGCGCCGGGATTTCTTCTCCGTCGATCCGCCGGCGGCGACGCTGGTCGAGGTGACCGCCCTCGCGGGGCCGGGCCTCCTCATCGAGGTCGAGGTTCAGGCGATCATCGGCTCGAGTCGCTGAGCCGTCAGCGCGTCAGCTCGCGCTCGAGGTCCTCGATGCTGGCGGCCACGACGTCGACGAGCTGGTCGACCTCTTCGGCCGTGATGCAGAGCGGCGGCGCCAGGCGCACCACGTTGCCGCGCGCGTAGACGATGGCGCCGCGGTCCCAGGCCTTGCGGTCGAGCTTGGCGACCTCCGACTGCGGCAGGGGATTGCGGGAGTCGTTCGGCTCCACGAGCTCGGCGCACACGAGCAGGCCGCGGCCGCGCACCTCGCCCACGATCGTGCGCTTGCCGACCGCGGCCGTCAGGCCGTCCAGCAGGCGTGCGCCCATGGCCGCCGCGTTCTCGACGAGATGGTCCTTCTCCATGATCTGGAGATTCGCCAGCGCCGCCGCGCACGCGACGGGATGGGCGGCGTACGTGTTCGGGTGGACGTTTTCCTGCGTCGTGTGCTCGTCGAAGGCGCCGGCCAGGCGGCGGCTGGCGATGCTGGCGGAGAGCGGGATGTAGCCGGAGGTGATGCCCTTCGCAACCGACATGAGATCCGGAACGACGTCTTCGTGGTCGACGCCGAACCAGCGGCCGGTGCGGCCGAAGCCGGTGATGACCTCGTCGGACACCATCAGCACGTCGAGCTCGTCGCAGACGGCGCGCACGGCCTTGAGCCAGCCGAGCGGGGGAATGATGAAGCCGCCCGACGACAGCACGGGCTCCATGATCACCGCCGAGACCGTGTCCGGGCCCTCCTTGACGATGGCCTCGCGCAGCTCGCGCGCACGCTGCGCCACCAGCTCGGCGTCGGTGCCGGCGCCGCGGTCGCGGAACGGGTACGGCGGCTTGACCTTGGCGAAGCCGGGCACCTGGAGCGCCGCGTACGGGGCGGCGAGGTGCGGGAGGCCACAGATCGCGTAGGTCCCCATGGTCGCGCCGTGATAACCGCCCTCGAGCGAGACGACCTTGTGCTTGCCCGGCTTGCCCCGCGCCATCCAGTAGTGGCGGGCGATCTGCATCGACCGCTCGTTGGCCTCCGAGCCGCTCACGGCGAACATCGTGACGTCGAGATCGCCCGGAGTCAGCGAGGCCAGCTTGGCGGCCAGCTCCGCGGCCGGGCGATTCGAGAACTGTCGCGTGGTGGGGTAGTAGGCCAGGCGCACCGTCTGCTCGGCGATGGCCTCGGCGATCTCGCGGCGGCCGTGGCCGACGTTCACCACCGCCAGGCCGGCGAAGGCGTCCATGAGCTTCTTGCCGCGCTCGGTCCACACCCACACGCCCTCCGCGCGGTCGACGACCAGCTCCTCGTCGGGCAGCCAGGGGTGGTCCTGCGTCTTGTGCGTCCACAGATGGCGGATGGCGTCCGGGCTCGTCGTCATGGCGCCTAATGTATCATCGCCCGCATGTTCATCGCCGGGATCGACGTCGGCGGCACGTTCACCGACGTCACCGCCGTCGACGAGGTCACGGGCCGCGTGGTCGTCACCAAGGTGCCGTCGCAGCCGCGCGCCGAGGGCGCGGCCGTGCTGGCCGGCCTGGCCGCCCTCGGCATCGCCAGCGGCGACGTGCGACGCCTCGTGCACGGCACCACCGTCGCCACCAATGCCGTGCTCGAGCGGCGCGGGGCACGGGTGGCGCTGCTCACCACCGCCGGCTTTCGCGATCTCATCGAGATCGGCCGCACCAAGCGCAACATTCCCGCGCTCTTCATACCGACGTTCGTGCGGCCCAAGCCGGTCGTCGAGCGCAAGCATCGCTTCGAGGTCATCGAGCGGCTCGCCGCCGACGGCAGCGTGCTGGCGCCGCTCGACATGGCGAGCGTCGAGCGCGCGATCGAGTCGGCGCTGGGCGCCGGCGCCGAAGCGGTGGCCGTGTGCCTGCTCCACGCGTACCTCAACCCCGCCCACGAGCGCATGGTGGCCGACGCCGTGAAGGGCCGCCGGCCGGGGCTTCCCGTGTCGTGCTCGGCCGACGTGGTGCCCGAGTACCGCGAGTTCGAGCGCTTCTCGACGACGGTGCTGAACGCGTATCTGCAGCCGTTGATGGACGAGTACCTGACCGGGCTCGAGGAGCGGCTGCTCGCCACGGGCTATGGGCACGGTGTGCTGACGGTGGGCGGCAGCGGCGGGATGATGACGACCGACACGGCGCGGCGGGTGCCCATCAAGACGATTCTCTCGGGGCCGGCCGGCGGCGTGAGCCAGGCGTGTTTCGTGGGCGCCGCCGCCGACGTCCGCAGCTTCATCACCTATGACATGGGCGGCACGTCGACCGATGTGTGCCTCGTCCACGAGCTGGCGCCGGCCATGACCTCCGACAGCATGGTCGGCGCCTTCCCCGTGAAGGCGCCGCAGCTCGACATCCACACCGTGGGCGCCGGCGGCGGCTCGATCGCGTGGCTCGACGTCGACGGCAGTCTTCAGGTGGGTCCGCGCAGCGCCGGCGCGTCGCCGGGGCCGGCGGCGTACGGGCGCGGCGGCACCGAGCCCACGGTGACGGACGCCAACGTCGTCCTCGGTCGCATCGGCGGCGCGCGCCGGCTCGGCGGCAGCATCGGCATCGATTCCTCCGCCGGCCGCGCCGCGATCGCCGCCCTCGGCACCCGCATGGGCGGGCGTCTGTCGCTGGAGGCGCTCGCCGAGGGCATCATCACCCTCGCCGTGGCGCGCATGACGTCCGCCATTCGCGAGATCTCCATCCAGCGCGGTCGCGATCCGCGCGACTTCACGCTCGTGGCCTTCGGCGGCGCCGGCCCCATGCACGCGCTCGCGCTGGCCGACGAGATCGGGATTCCGCGCGTGCTGGTGCCGCGGCATCCGGGAAACTTCTCGGCGCTGGGGCTCCTGGCCTCCGACATCAAGCACGACGACGTGCGCACGCGGGTGGGGGCGCTGCGGGAGCAGGCGAGCGTTCTGGCCGGCTTGTTCGAGGAAATGGCGGCGGCCGCGCAGCGGCAGCTCGAGCTGGAGGGCTTCGAGCCGGCGCAGCAGCGGCTCGTGCGCTCGGTGGACGTCCGCTACCGGGGCCAGGCATTCGAGCTGAACATTCCCGTGCGCGAGCCACTCTCCGTCGCGCAGATCGAGACCGACTTCCACGCCCAGCATCGGCTGACGTACGGCCATGCCAATCCCGAGGCGGCCGTGGAGCTCGTGAACGCGCGGCTCGTCGCCTACGGGCTGGTTCCGAAGCCCGCCGCCGAGCGTCACGCGGCCGGCGCGCCGACCGCGCCGGCGCCCGTCGCCCGACGCGCGGTGTGGTTCGACGGCGCGCCGCACGACTGTCCCGTGTGGGAGCGCGACCGTCTGGTTGCCGGCACCAAGCTCCACGGGCCGGCGATCGTCGAGGAGTTCGGCGCCACCACCGTGATTCCACCGGGCTGGGGCGGCCGCGTCGACGCCCAGGGCAATCTCCGCTTCGAGCGCGAGGCGCGGCCGTGATCGATCCGATCACGCTCGAGGTCGTTCGGGAAGCGCTGGTTTCGACCGTCCGCGAGATGCGGGTGACGCTGGTCCGGACGGCCTACTCGTCGGTGCTCTACGAGGGTGAGGATTTCTCGTGCGTGCTGATGGACGGCCACGCCCAGATCGTGGCGATGTCCCGGGGCGACGACCACCCGTTGCACATCGTGCCCATCGCCTGGTCGATGCGCGCGGTGCGCGAGAAGTTTGCCGACGACATCCATCCCGGCGACGTCTTCCTGCACAACGAGCCGTACACGGGCGGCACGCACCTGAACGACGTGGCCATGATCTATCCGCTCTTCGCCCCCGGGCGCGCCGGCGCCGACGAGCTGTTCGTGTTCCCGGTCGTCCGCGCGCACTGGGGCGACGTGGGCGGCATGAACGCCGGGAGTCTCTCGGGCAACGCCACCGAGATCTTCCAGGAGGGCGTTCGCATCCCGCCGATCCGGGTGGTGGAGCGCGGCCGGCCGAACGAGGCCGCGCTCGACCTGATCTTCGCCAACATGCGCGGCCCGCGGGAGCGCGTCGGCGACTTCGAGGCGATGCTCGGCACGTGCCGCAAGGCCGCCGAGCGCGTGGAAGCGCTGGCGGGGCGCTACGGCGTCGGCACCGTGCGCGCGGCGGTGGCCGAGCTGATGGACCGCGCCGAGAGCCGCATGCGCAACGCCATTCGAACGCTGCGCCCGGGCGAATACGTGTACGAGGCACACCTCGAGAGCGGGCGCGAGCGGCTCGAGCCGCTGAGCGTCCGCGCGCGCGTGACGGTGGCGGGCGACACGATCGCCGTGGATCTCGCGGGCACCTCGCCGCAGACGGCCGGCCCCACCAACGTCGGGCCGGCCATGGCGCCGACCGGCGTCTTCACCATCGTGAAGGCGTTTCTCGATCCCGGGGCCGACGTGAACGCGGGTGCGTTCCGCCCGCTCAGCGTGCTCACGCCGCGCGGCACCATCGTCAACGCCGACCCGCCGGCGCCGTGCGGCGGCATGGTGGAGGTCAAGTACTGCGTGGAGTCGGCGGTGATGGGCGCGCTGGCGCAGGCGCTCGACGGCAAGGTGGCGGGCGACCTCAAGGGCGGCGGCAACCACTGCTACGTCGGTGGCCCGCACCCGCGCACGGGCGAGACGTTCATCTTCTACGAGTACCCGGCCGCCGGCACCGGCGGCTTCGAGGGCGGCGACGGCAGCAACGCGGTGCGCACGTGGACGGAGAGTGACATGACCACCGTGCAGCCGATCGAGGCCGTCGAACAGCTCTATCCCGTCCGCGTCGAGCGCCTGGCGCTGCGCGAGGACTCCGGCGGGCCGGGACGCTGGCGCGGCGGGCTCGGACTGATCCGCGAAGTTCGCGTGCTGTCCGCGGGAGCGCGCCTGTCCGTGCTCGCGGAGAAGGCGGTGCTGCCGCCGTTCGGCGTCTGTGGCGGCGAGGCCGGCGCCGCCAACCGCTTCCGTGTGCGGCGCGACGGCGACGTGGTCGAGCCCTCGCCGCTTCCCGGCAAGGTCGGCGGGTTTCCGCTGCGCGTCGACGACGTCGTGCTGATGGAGACGTCGGGCGGCGGCGGCTTCGGCGATCCGCTCGCGCGCGATGTCGAGCGCGTGATGGCCGACGTTGCCGAGGGCTACGTCAGCGCCGCCGCCGCGCAGGCGCGATACGGCGTCGTCGCCGACGCGCGCGGCATCGACGCGACCGCCACGCGCGTGCAGCGCGAGACGCTGCGCGGTCGCCGCGTCCGCGCGCACCTGCGGGCCGCCGGCGAGCTCGAGGGCGACGCCGGCCGCCCCGTCCGGCTCGACGCGAGCACGGCCGCGCGGCTCGGCGCGGCCGTCGGCTCGGTCGTGGAGATCGTGAACGCGCGCGGCGCGCCGCTGCGGGCGTGGGTGACCGCCATCGACGACGGCGCCTGCATCGCGCTCGCGCCGCTGGCGCTGCGCATGCTGGGGATTCGCGACGACGCGAACGTGGAGGTCCGCGCCGTCCATTCCGGCCTGCTCGGCTGACATACCGGCGCGGCCCTTGCATCCTGTCCTCGTCAGGGAGGAACGTGCCATGCGCTGGGCCGGTGGCCGACGTAGCGGCAACATCGAGGATCGTCGCGGCATGGGTGTGCCGCTGGTGGCGGGCGGCGGCATCGGCACGGTCATCCTTCTCGTCCTGGCGCTGTTCTTCGGCTTCGACCCCGGCGCCATCCTGAACACCGAGGGCCCGCCACCCGGGTCCGTCACCGATGCGCCGCCCGCGGCATCACCGACGCCCGACATGCAGAAGGACTTCGTCTCCGTCGTCCTTGCCGACACCGAGGACACGTGGACGGAGCTGTTCCGGCGGGCGAACCGCGAGTACCGTGCGCCGACGCTCGTCCTCTTCCGCGGTGCCGTCCAGTCGGCGTGCGGCATGGCCGGCTCGGCGGTCGGCCCGTTCTACTGCCCGCCGGATCACAAGGTCTATCTCGACCTCGACTTCTTCCGCGCGCTCAGCGAGCGTTTCCGCGCGCCCGGCGATTTCGCGCAGGCCTACGTCATCGCGCACGAGGTCGGTCACCACGTGCAGGCGCTGCTCGGCGTCACCGACCGGGTGGCCTCCGCGCGGCAGCGGCTCGGCCGCGCCGAGGCCAACGCGCTCTCGGTGAAGGTGGAGCTCCAGGCGGACTGCTTCGCCGGCGTCTGGGCGCACCACGCCAACGCCAGCCGTCAGCTGCTGGAGGAGGGCGACCTCGAGGAGGGCCTGCGGGCCGCGGCGGCGATCGGCGACGATCGACTGCAGGGACGGACGCAGGGGCGCGTGGCGCCGGAGTCGTTCACGCACGGCACGTCCGAGCAGCGCTCGCGCTGGTTCAAGCGCGGCTTCGACACCGGCGAGCCCGGCCGGTGCGATACGCTCGGCGCGCGCAGCCTCTAGCCGCGGCCGACGAACGGCATCTTCGTCGCCATCACCGTGAGGAAGAGGACGTTCGCGTCGAGGGGCAGGCTGGCCATGTAGAGGACCGCCTTCGCCACGTTCTCGACGTTCATCGTCGGCTCCACCTCGATCGATCCGTTCGCCTGCGGGACGCCCTTCTTCATGCGCTCGGTCATGGGCGTCGCCGCATTGCCGATGTCGATCTGGCCGCACGCGATGTCGTACTTGCGCCCGTCGAGGGCCGTCGACTTCGTCAGACCCGTGATGGCGTGCTTGGTGGAGGTGTAGGGAGCCGAGTTCGGGCGCGGGGCGTGGGCGGAGATGGACCCGTTGTTGATGATGCGGCCGCCGCGCGGCTGCTGGTTCTTCATGATCTTGATCGCTTCCTGCGTACAGAGGAAGGTCCCGTGCAGGTTGGCGTCGACGACGGCCTTCCACTGCTCCCAGGTCAGATCCTCGAGCGGAATGGCGGGCGCTCCGCTGCCGGCGTTGTTGAACAAGAGATCAAGCCGGCCGTATGTGGTCTTCGTCTTCACGAACAGCGCCTTGACCGAGGCGGGGTCGCCGACGTCGGTCGGCACGACCATGGCCAGCCGCGAGCCGGCCTCGACGCCCTCGTTGGCCGTCGCCTCGAGCGCTTCCTTGCGGCGTCCGGCGAGGACGACCGCGAAATTCTCGCGCAGCAGCGCCAGCGCCACGCTCTTGCCGATGCCGCTGCCGGCTCCGGTGACGATCGCGACCTTGTTGGTGGTAGCCATGCCGGGATGCTATCACGACGCGGGCGAGCGAACGGCGCCAACCGCGACGCCCGCCGCCGGCGCGCACCGTAAAAAAGTTGAGCAGGCTGAAGGCGGCCGCGACCCAGAATAGGAGGTGAGGCTCGACGGCGCCGACGAGCTGCACGAGCGCCCACAGCAAGGAGGACACGCGTGACGAAAGCGATCGTTCGCGCGGCGGTGGTCGCGGTGGTCGTGCTCGCGGCCGCCGCCGCGGCCGCGGCCGACGAGGAGCCGGCTCCGACGCTGACGCCGAAGGTCGTCAAGGATCTCCACGTCGGCTTCCTCCCAGGCGGTCAGCTCTTCCGGCCGTTCATCGCCGACCCGCGATGGCCGCACTTCGCGGCGGCCTATCAGTACTATCTGAACGAGCCCGAGGTCACCCACGTGGGCGCGGTGAGCTTTGGCGAGACCTTCACGCTCTATCGCGAGCGTCTCGGGCGCGGATGGTGGGAGGTCGGCGTCCAGGCCGGCGTCTTCGCCGTCTTCGACCTCGCCGCAGATTCGAAGGACCTCATCAATGCCGATTACGTCGTCGGGGTCACCGGCGGCTACCGCTACGGCGATGTGTCGGCGCTGGCCCGGCTGTTCCACCAGAGCAGCCATCTCGGCGACGAGTTCCTCATCGGCAATCGCGTGCGCAACCGCGTGAACCTCAGTTACGAGAGCGTCGACCTGCGGCTCTCGTACGAGCTCTTCGACGATGCCTTCCGAGTGTACGGCGGCGGGGGCTACCTGTTCGATCAGGAGCCGGCCTCACTGAAGCCATGGTCCGCGCAGTGGGGCGCCGAGTTCCGCAGTCCCTGGCCCGGGCCCGACTCCGTCTGGCGCCCGGTCGCCGCCGTCGACATGCAGAATCGTGAGGAGAACGGCTGGCGGGTGGACGTCTCGGCCCGGGCCGGCATCCAGTTCGAGGGCGTCCTCGCCTCGCGAAACCTCCAGGTACTCCTCGAATACTTCCGGGGCCACTCGCCCAACGGCCAGTTCTACAAGCAAAAGCTCGACTACATCGGCCTCGGCATGCACTTCCATTTCTAATGCCCCCCGACCTTCGCCGCGCCCCGGCGAAGCCGTGGCGCGGCTCGATCGCGGCGCTGTCGCGGTTCCCGGTCTCAACGGCATTGCGCCTGCAGGCCGTGGAGGCATGCAGGGCGCGTACGCGCTACCGGACCTCGGGGGAGCCAGCGTGCTGATCGTGGACGATCTGCTCGAGGATCGCGGGATCATCGCCTCGATGCTCGACCTCGCCGGCGCCGGCGTGCTCGAGGTCGGCTTCGCCGCCGAGGCGCGGGCCACCGTCGCCCAGCTGCGGCCCGATGCCGTGATCACGGAGATGGCGCTGCCCGACGGAACGGGCGTGGATCTGGTGCGCTGGATCCGTCGCTACGATGCCGGCCACCAGCGCGCCACGGTGGTGGTGGCCATGACCCGGTGGGGCGCGGAGTTTCCGTGCGAGGCGGCGAGGGCGGCCGGCTTCGACGGCTACTTCGTGAAGCCCCCGACGACCGACGACCTCGTGATCGGGCTCGCCGCGCTGCTTCAGACCGCGCGCAAGCCCCGCTGACCCGCTCAGAGCTGCGACTCGAGCGGAACCACCAGCCGCTCGAGGATCTTGGTCTTCAGCCCACGGTTCTGCCAGGCCTCGTAGGTGACGCGCTGCGAGTGCGCGAGATCGGCCTCGAAGGCGGTCACCAGCCGCTGCACGACCGGGCGATCGTAGAGGACGACGTTGAGCTCGTCGTTCAGCACGAACGAGCGATTGTCGAAGTTGGTCGAGCCGACGGTGGCCCACACACCGTCGATCACCATGGTCTTCGCGTGCAGCAACGCCGCCTGGTACTCGAAGATCTCGATCCCGCCCTGCAGCAGGCGCCCGAAGCCGCGGCGGCTGGCCGCGCGCACCACGTTGTGGTCGATCTTTCCCGGCGTGAGCGCCACCACGCGGACACCGCGCGCGGCGGCCGCGAGCAGCGTCTCCTCG
The DNA here is from genome assembly GCA_036556545.1 of Candidatus Methylomirabilota bacterium. Taxonomy (GTDB): domain Bacteria; phylum Methylomirabilota; class Methylomirabilia; order Rokubacteriales; family CSP1-6; genus AR12. The sequence continues at coordinate 21,400 of DATBJF010000072.1, read as the reverse complement.
AGGCGATCGTCGGGCAGGAAATACGGGTTGGTGAGGTAGATGCTCCGGCGGGCGCCGGCGATGGCGAGCAGATACATGGTGTACATGTCGTAGCCGCCGGCCGGGGACGACTTGATGACCTGCGCGCGCGCCTCGCCCGCCGATCGTCCGTTCGAGAGGTATCGGGCGCCGCCGAGCAGCTCACCCGTGGCTTCGCGCCAGTTCTCGAAGAACGCGCTCTGGATGTTTCGCGCGGCGGGGCCCTCGACGCGCACGTCGGTGTCGCGCCAGTGGCCCTCCACGCGGCCGTCGCCCGTCCACTTGTCGCTGACGCCCGAGCCGCCGGTGATGGCCACGCGTCCGTCGGCCACCAGCACGCGGCGGTGGTTGCGCTTGTTGTGCCGTCCGACGGAGACCCAGCGTCCGAGCGGGCGGAACGTCGCCACGTGGCAGCCGGCCGTCTTCAGCAGCTCGACGTAGTCGCGTGGCATCGAGAGCGTGCCGAACCCGTCGAGGAGGATGTGGGCGGTGACGCCCGCGCGGCACCGCTCGGCGAGGGCGTCGGCAATCTCGCGCGCGGGGCCGCCGTCGGCGTAGAAGTACTCCGCATAGGTGATCGACGTCTTCGCCGCCCGGATCAACGCCAGCTTCGCCGGAAAGATCTGATCGCCGTTCAGGAGGACGTCGATGCGATTGCCGCCGACGACGGGGCTGTCGGTATGCGCCTCCATGGTCGCCGGGAACGATGGATCGCTCGCCGCCACGGCGGGCAGCGTCTCCGCGGGCGGCAGACGGTTGCAGGAGGCGGCGAGCACAAGCGCCAGCGCCACCATGACCAGCGCGACGGCGAGGGCAACGGGACGCTTGATCATCACTGTCTTAGCAGGCGTCGTGCCAGTGACCGCGCCTGAGTTACCATGCCGGGCATGACCACGCTCACCGTCGAACGTCCGGAAGAGCTGCTCCAGCACGTCGGCCGCGAGCTCGGCCCGTCCGACTGGGTGACCGTCGAGCAGGCGATGATCGACAAGTTTGCCGAGGCCACCGGCGACCATCAGTGGATCCACGTCGACGTGGAACGGGCCAGGCGCGAGATGCCCGGCGGCACGACGATCGCGCACGGCTACCTCACGCTGTCGCTGGTGCCGCGCCTGGCCGCGACGTTGCTGAAGGTCAGCAAGCGGCGTCACGGCCTGAACTATGGCTCCAACAAGGTGCGCTTCACCAACGCGGTGCCGGCCGGCGCGCGCATCCGGCTCCGGCAACGCCTGGCCGATGTCGAGCGCGTGTCCGGCGACGGCATCCGGGTGACGTCGGAGATGACCGTGGAGATCGAGGGGCAGGAGCGGCCGGCGCTCGTCGCCGAGCTCATCGGCGTCCAGTACGCGTGAGTGCGGGCCTGCTGACGGTCGGGATCGCCATGCTGTTGGTGCTGCAGGCCGGCCGTCCCGGCGTCCCGCCGCCCATGCCGTGGGCGTGTCCCGAGAGTCACCCGATCAAGGGCTACGTCTCTCGCGAATCGGGGCTGCGCGTCTATTACGTCCCGGGCAATCGTTTCTACGAGGAGGCGAGCCCCGAGCGCTGCTACGCCACCGAGGAAGAAGCTAAGCGGGACGGCAGCGTGCCGGCGCGGCGCGCCGATCCCGTCGATGCCCGTCACGGAGGCCACCATGAGTGACAAGATCGACATTATCCGGTCATCGAGCAGCGGAACCGTCGGGCGCGCTCACAGCACGGTGCGCGGCCAGATGCTGCGGCTCGACTCGTCGGCGAGGCCGCAGGCGGACGCGCTGACCAACAGCGAGGCTTTCCTGGCCGGCATCTCCTCGTGCGGCGTCACGCTGATCGAGGGCCACGCCCGGGAAGTGGGGTGGCCGCTCGCGCGCATGGATGTCGTCATCGAGGGCGTGCGCACGGCCGCCGAGCCGAACCGCTTCGCCTCGGTGGCCATGACCTTCGAGCTGGCCGGAGTGACGCAGCAGCAGGCGGAGTCGCTGGTGGAGATCTACCGGCAGCGTTGACCGCTGTACCGCACGGTCGCGGGCGCGACCGAGGTGAAGATCAAGGTGGTGGCGGTGTAGCGAGTGGCCAAGGTGTATGTCGTGACGGCGCCCGAGCGGATCCGCGGCGTGTACGACTCGTGGCCGGCCTGCGAGGCAGCGGTGAAGGGTGTGAAGGGCGCGCGCTTTCAGGCGGTGGCGAGCCGGGCGCAGGCGGAAGCCATGCTTCGCGGCGAGGGCGCCGCCCTCGCCCCGGGGCTCTACGCCTTCGTCGACGGCAACCATCTCGGCGGCGTCGGCGTCGTCCTCGTCGACGCCGGCGGCGAGGAGCCGACGGTGGTCGACGCCCTCGGCATGACGGTGAGGGACGTCTTCATGGGCGGTGGCGTCGCCTCGCTGGCCGCGCCGAAGGCGATCGCGACCGCCCTCATCCGCCTGCGCAACATCCTGGCCGAGCTCGCCGCGCTCTACCTGGCGCTCCGGATCGGTCCCGAGGGAGCGGCGCTCACGGTCGTGCACGACTACGAGGGCGTCGGTGCCTGGATGACGGGACGCTGGAAGACGAAGGATCCGCTCGTCGCGGAGATCGTGGCGGCGTGCACGGCGCTGGCCTCGGCCCGCCGGCTGACGCTCACGTTCCGCCACCAGCGCGGCCATCAGTCCTCGTGGGCCGGGCGGGACGACTTCGCCCACTTCAATGCGCGCGCCGACGCGCTCGCCACCGAGGCGGCCACCGGCGACTGACGGGCACGCCATCGCTGCCGGCGGTATGCTGCAGCAGAGGTGGGCCATGAGTGGGCGGAAGACCCGCGTCGAGAAGGACGCGCTCGGCCCCGTCGAGGTGGATGCCGAGCGATTGTGGGGCGCGCAGACGGAGAGGTCGCGCCAGAATTTCGTCATCGGTGCGGACCGGTTCCGCTGGGGGCGGCCCGTCATCCGGGCCTTCGGACTGGTGAAGAAAGCCGCCGCCCTGGCCAACGAGGAGCTCGGCCAGCTCCCGCCCGCCAAGGCCGACCCGATCGCCCGCGCCGCCGACGAGGTGATTGCCGGGCGCTGGGACGACGAGTTTCCGCTCGTCGTGTTCCAGACGGGGTCCGGCACGCAGTCCAACATGAACGCCAACGAAGTGGTGGCCAACCGCGCCGTGCAGCTCGCGGGAGGAACGCCCGGCGACAAGGGCCGGATTCATCCCAACGACGACGTGAACCAGAGCCAGTCGTCGAACGACGTCTTCCCGGCCGTCATGCACATCGCCACTGTCGAGCAGCTCGAGGACGTCCTCGCTCCGGCCGTGACGGCGCTGCGCGACACGCTCGACGCCAAGGCGCGTGCCTATGCCGACGTGGTCATGATCGGGCGCACGCATCTTCAGGACGCGACGCCGCTCACGCTCGGACAGGCGATCTCCGGGTGGGTCGCGCAGCTCGACGACGCGCTCGACGCCGTCCGGTGGGCGGCCCGGCGCCTGAAGCGCCTCGCGCTCGGCGGCACCGCCGTGGGCACCGGGCTCAACGCGCCCCCGCGCTTCGGCGAGGTGGTGGCGCGCAAGCTGGCCGAGGCGACGGGGAAGCCCTTCGAGTCGGCGCCGAACAAGTTCGCCGCGCTCTCCGCCCACGACGACATGGTGACCGCGAGCGCGGTGCTGCGGACGCTGGCGGCCGCCCTCATGAAAATCGCCAACGACGTGCGCTGGCACGCCTCGGGACCGCGCGCCGGCCTCGGCGAGCTGCGCATTCCGGAGAACGAGCCCGGCTCGTCCATCATGCCGGGCAAGATCAACCCGACCCAGGCCGAGGCGCTCACGATGGTGTGCGTCCAGGTGTTCGGCAACGACGCGGCGGTGGCCTTCGCCGGCTCGCAGGGCAACTTCCAGCTCAACGTCTACAAGCCGGTGATCCTCCACAACGTGCTCGAGTCGATCGCGCTGCTCGCCGATGCCGCGCGCTCCTTCGACGAGCATTGCGCGCGCGGTCTCGAGCCCGACCGGCGGCGCATCCAGCGCCACGTCGACGATTCGCTGATGCTGGTGACCGCGCTCACGCCGCACATCGGCTACGAGAAGGCCGCGCAGATCGCCCTGACCGCACACCGGGAGGAGCTGAGCCTCCGCGAGGCGGCGCTGAAGCTCGGGTTCCTGACCGCGGAGGACTACGATCGCTGGGTCAAGCCGAAGGACATGACGCGTCCGCTGGAGGGCTGAACATGGCGCCGAAGACGCTCGGCGTGCTGCTGTTTCCGGAGTTCGAGCTGCTCGACGTGTTCGGGCCGCTCGAGGCCTTCGGTCACGCGAAGGACTGGTTCCGGATCCTCACCGTCGCCGAGCGGCCGGGCCCGGTGACGAGCTCACAGGGGCCGCGGGCCGTGGCCGATCACGGGTTCGCCGACTGCCCTCGGCTCGACGTCCTCCTCGTGCCGGGCGGGATGGGCACGCGGCGCGAGGTCGACAATCTCGCGCTCGTCGACTGGATCGCGCGGCAAGCGCGCGACGCCGAGCTCACGACCTCCGTGTGTACCGGCGCCGCGCTGCTGGCCAGGGCCGGCATCCTCGACGGGCGGCGCGCGACGTCCAACAAGCGCGCGTTCGGCTGGGTAGCCCAGCAGGGACCGAAGGTGGAGTGGGTGCGGCAGGCGCGCTGGGTCGACGACGGCAACGTCGTCACGTCGTCGGGCGTCTCCGCCGGCATCGACATGGCGCTCCACGTGATCGGCCGCATTGCCGGCGCCACCGCCCGGGACGAGATTGCCACCCGCATGGAGTACGAGTGGCAGCGTGACGCCGCCCACGACCCGTTCGCGAAGGTGTGGGGCCTGGTCTAATTCACCACGTGCAGGCGCTCGCCTTTGACGAAGGCTTCCAGCGTGGCGATCGAGATGCGCAGCATGTTGGCGGAGGCCTCGGTCGTGTTGTAACCGATGTGCGGGGTGAGCAGGACGTTCGGCAGCGCGGCCATCGGGTGGGGTACCGGCGTCGGCTCGGTGTCGTGCACGTCGAGCGCGGCGCCGCGGATGCGACCGGCCGCGAGCAGCTCGGCGAGCGCAGCATTGTCGACGATGCGCGCCCGCGCCGTGTTCACGAACCAGGCGCCCGGCTTCATCCGGGAGAGCAGCGCCCGCGAGACGAGGCCCTCCGTGTCGCGCGTGTAGGCGAGGTGGAGCGATACGACGTCGGCCCGCTCGAAGAGCGCCTCCAGCGACACCAGCTGGACGCCGCCAGGGGCGCGCTCCGGCGCGGCGCGCCGCGTCCACGCGATCACCCGCATGCCGATGCCGGCCCCGAGGCGGGCCATCTCGGCGCCGATCGGTCCGAGACCCACGATGCCGAGCGTCTTGCCGCGGAGCTCGATGCCGTGGAAGCGGCCCGGCTCCCATCGGCCCTCGCGAAGACTGCGATCGCCGGCCGCCACGTGGCGCGTCAGCGCCAGCATCATGGCCAGCGCGTGCTCGGCCACCGAGGTCGAGCCGTAGTCGGGAGTGTTGGCGACGGTGATGCCCTGCCGGGTGGCAGCCTCGACGTCGATGCAGCTCGCGTAGCCGATCCCGAGGAAGCTGATGAAGCGCAGCCGCGGACAGGCGCGGAGCACCTCCGCGTCCATCTCGGAGTAGTCGAGAATCACCGCGTCGGCGTCGCGCACTCGGGCGATCAGCTCGGCGCGGTCGCGCGGCGGGCCGTCGTGGAAATCCACGGTACCGAGGCGACGGAGTGGCTCGAGCTCGGCCGGCGATTGCACGCAGCCGGCGCCGTCGGGGAACACGATGCGCACCGGAGGATGATACCCCGACCCGCCTACCTCGTCTGACGCGTGAGCCGCGCGGGTCCGCGGGGACCCCAGTTGAAGGTCGAATCGCCGGTGCCCTGGAGCTCGTCGGCGCCGACGCGCGTCAGCGTCAGTCGCTGCACGCCGGCCGGCGACTCCGAGTGCACGAGCAGGAGCACGCGCCCGGTCGCGTCGTTGCCCGCCCAGCCCTCCGCGCGGGCCGAGACGAAGTCCCCTCGGATCGTCGACGTCAGCACACCCGCGATGCCGGGGCGATGGGGTCCGCCGAGCTGGTAGTCGCCGAGGAAGATGCCCGAATAGCCGCTGTGGAAGGTCTGCTCGCTGATCAGCAGCGTGGCCGGCTCACCGCCCCACGTCCCACGCCAGGTGCCGATGAGGTCGGGAATGGGGCCGGTCGGCGGGGGCGGCAAGGGGGGACCGAGGGCGCACCCGCCGACGAGCAAGGCCACGAGCAGGGACAACGAACGCATGACTCATTATTTCATGGGGGTTGCTGCGGCAACCGGGTACCGGCATGAGGGCTGCATTGAGGGGCGGCATGGTCAGCGTGGCGCTGTTCGCGGCCGACGAAGACGGCGTCCTGGTGCGATTGCGCCTCCGCGAAACGGGGGTCGCGGCCGTCGGCGCCTACGTGATGGAAGTGCAGTCCGGTGCCGTCGACCTTCGCGACTTCCTCGTCCGGTCCCGGCCGGACGTCGTCATCTACGACCACGTCGCGTCGGGGCCGCGGCACGGCCGCCGGTGGCTGGGGGAGATCCAGCGCGTGTGCACGGAGCTGGGGCTCCGGTGCGTGCTGACCGTGGGCGACATGGATGATCTGCAGCACATCGCGGTGAGCTGGGCGACCTGCATCCTCATCCGCCCCTACGACGCCGAGATGGCCCGCCTGGCCATCCGTGAGGCGATGAAGACCGGCGCCGACGAGCGGGCGGACGTCGAGGAGGACGAGGGCGGCGAGGCGGCCGCGTGATGCACAAAAAGCTACGGAACGCCCGGCCGCACCCGCTACCGTGGACTCATGGTTCGACGCGTCGTCGCGGCGGCGCTCCTCGTGATCCTCGCGGCGACGACGTCGGCGTCGGCCGGTGAGCCGACCGACACGCTTCGCCGGCTCTTCGACCAGGCCAACCGCATCCTCCTCGCTCCCCACGACACCGACGACGCGCGCCTGACCGCGCTGCGAGCGCTCGTCCGCAGCGCATTCGACGCCGGCGAGGCGGCGGCGCTGGCCCTGGGCCGGCAATGGCAGGCGCGCACGCCGGCCGAGCGGGACGAGTTCAGCCGGCTCTATGGCGACGTCATCGAGGGCGCGTATCTGGGCGGCATCGGGTCTCGCGCCCGAGTCGATGCCGACGGCATCCGCGTGGCCTTCGAGGCCGAGTGGGTGAAGGGCTCGCACGCGACGGTGCGCACCATCCTCGAGACACGGGCCGGCGCCCAGGTCCCGATCGAGTACCGGATGACTCGACGCGACCGCGGCTGGGCGGTGGTGGACGTCGTGGTGGACGGGCTCAGCCTCGCCGACAGCTATCGCGCCCAATTCCAGCGCGTCATGCGGAGTGGAACGTATGCGGTCCTTGTGGACCGCCTGCGGGAGAAGGCGTCGACCACGACCCTGGCCGCCATCGCCGCGGCGAGGACGGCGGCCGCCGTCGTCATGCCGGCCGCCCCGCCGGTCGCGGCGCCGCCGCCGACCGAGCCCGCCACCGTCCCGGCGTCCGACACGCCGCCGGCGGCGTCCGTGCCGTCTCCGCAGAAGTCGTTCTGGCTCCAGGTCGGCGCGTTTCGCGACCCCGACGCCGCCAGTCGCCTGGTGGAACAGCTGCGCGAGCACCGCGTGATGGTGGCGACCGACGGCCCGCACGCGGAGCCGCTCGCGCGAGTCCTCGTCGGGCCGTTCACGAATCGCGCCGCCGCCGCGTCGGCTCGGAAAGCCCTCGCGGCCCGTGGCTACCGGGGCTTCATCGCCTTCGAGTAGCCGCGCACCCGCGGTTGACAGCGGCGCGGCGTCACCATAGGTTCGGCGGCAGTGGATCGTCTCTTCTTCGCGCTGGGCTGTGTGTCGGCCGCCATCGCCGTGACGCTCGGCGCCTTCGGCGCGCATGGTCTCCGTGGCCGCCTCGTCCCCGACATGCTGATGACATTCGAGATCGGCGTGCGTTACCAGATGTACCACGCGCTCGGCTTGCTGGCCGTCGGCCTCGCCCTGGCGCGCTGGCCGTCCTCCGTCCTCGCGCTGGCGGGGTGGCTCTTCGTCGCGGGTACCATCGTCTTCTCGGGCAGCCTGTACGTGCTTTCGCTGAGCGGCCACCGGTGGCTCGGCGCGGTGACGCCTCTCGGCGGCGCGGCGCTCATCGCCGGCTGGGTCGTGCTCGCGTGGGCGGTGTGGGCGCGGCCGTGAAGCGCTGCGCCTGGGCCGTCGGCGCCGAGATGGCGAAGTATCACGACGAGGAGTGGGGTGTCCCGCTTCACGACGACCGCCGCCTGTTCGAGCTGCTGATCCTCGAAGGGGCGCAGGCCGGGCTGAGCTGGTCGACGATCCTGGCCAAGCGCTCCGCGTACCGCCGGGCGTTCGCGCGCTTCGATCCCCGCGCGGTGGCGCGCTTCACCGCGGACCACGCGCGCCGGCTCCTGCGCGATCCGGGCATCGTGCGCAATCGCGCCAAGATCGCCGCGGCCATCGGCAACGCGCGGGCGGTGCTGGCCGTCCAGCGCGAGCACGGCTCGCTCGACGCCTACCTGTGGGCCTTCGTCGACGGCCGTCCCGTGCAGAATCGCTGGCGCACCATGCGCGAGGTACCGGCCGAGACGGAGACCGCCCGGCGGCTCAGCCGGGATCTGAAGACGCGCGGCTTCGGCTTCGTCGGGCCCACCATCTGCTATGCGTTCATGCAGGCGACCGGCATGGTCAACGACCACCTCGTCGACTGCTTCCGCCGCCGGCAGGTCGAGCGGCTGCCGGCGTCGTGATAGGCTGTCGGCAGCCACGATCCCCCAGGAGGCCGACCGATGCCGAACATCACCGTGCAGTGGTTCGCGGGGCGCACCGATCAGCAGAAGCGCGAGCTCACCAGGGCCATCACCGAGGCGATGGTGAAGATCGGCAAGACCACCGCCGACCAGGTTCACATCGTCTTCCAGGACGTCGAGAAGTCGAACTGGGGACACAACGGCAAGCTGGCCAGCGACGGCTGAGCCGCCCCGGCCTCACGCGGCGCGCGCCCGCTCCGCGGCGTGGGCCAGGCGCTGCTGCAGCATGCCCAGCACGACCGCCTCGTCGGGCGTGAGGCCGGCGACGTCTTCCGTGATGGCGCGCTCGGTGCGCCGGCGAAACGCGTCGAGCGTGACGCCCGCGAGATAGGCGTCGATCACGGCCGGGTGCACGTAGCCTTTCCGGCAGATGGCCGGTGTGTTGCCGAGGCGCCGCGCCACCGATTCCACCGCGCGCAGGATGTTGCGCCGCGCCTGGCGCCTGGACGTGAACGCCGCGATCTCCGCCAGCGCGATGGCGGCCAGCACCGTGCCCGCCCACGTCCGGAAGTCCTTGGCGGTGAACTCCTCGCCGGCGATGGTCCGCAGATACGCGTTCACGTCGGCGGAGTCGATCGTCTGGCGCGAGCCGTCCTCGGCAACATACTGGAACAGCTCCTGGCCGGGCAGCTCCTGGCAGCGCCGCACGATTCGCGCGAGGCGCGGATCGCGGATGTCGACGGCGTGCTCCTTGCCGCTCTTGCCCCGGAAATGAAAGCGCAGGAGGGCGCCGGAGACCGCCACGTGGCGATCGCGCATGGTGGTGAGCCCGAACGAGCCGTTGTCGCGCGCATATTCCTCGTTGCCGATGCGGATCAGCGTCGTCTCCAGCAGCCGCACCACCGTGGCCAGGATCTTCTCGCGCGGCAAGCCCGGGCGGGCGAGATCCCCGGCGACGCGCGCGCGAATGGTGGGCAGCACGCGGGCGAAGGCGAGCATGCGCGCGTACTTCGTCTCGTCGCGCGTCGCGCGCCAGCGGGCGTGATAGCGATACTGCTTTCGCCCGCGCGCGTCGCGGCCGGCCGCCTGCACGTGGCCGTTTGGCGCCCGACAGATCCACACGTCGGCCCAGGCCGGCGGAATCGCGAGTGACCGGATGCGCACGAGCGTCTCCGCGTCGCGCACCCGTGTTCCGTCCGGATGCACGTACGTGAAAGATTTTCCCGCTCGCCGCCGGGTGATGCCGGGCCGCCCCTCGGTGACGTACGTCAAGCCTGCGAGTTTGGCGGCCTCGACGGGCTCGGTGACGACGCGCGGCGAAGGCAGGCGGCGGCGGGCTCTCGGCATGGTCCTTGAACCGTCTACGCAAGGGATATGCCGACACGACGCCTTCCGATCGGTGCCGAGCTGCAGGCGGATGGCACGCACTTCCGAGTGTGGGCGTCGCGTGCGCGGTCCGTCGAGGTGGAAGACGTCGGCGGCGCCACCACGGCGCTGAAGCCCGAAGGCGACGGATACTTCTCCGGGATCGCGCCTCTCGGCGCGGGCGCTCGATACCGGTATCGCCTCGACCATCGCGAGGCCTATCCGGATCCCGCGTCGCGCTGGCAGCCCGATGGCCCGCACGGGGCGTCCGCAGTCGTCGATCCGGACGCGTTTTGCTGGACCGATGGCGAGTGGCGCGGCGTGCAGCCATCGGGGCAGGTGATCTACGAGCTGCACGTCGGCACCTTCACGCGCGAGGGCACCTGGGAGGCGGCGGCACACGAGCTGCCCGAGCTCGCGCGGCTCGGCGTCACGGTGATCGAGATGATGCCGGTGGCCGAGTTCGCGGGACGATTCGGGTGGGGCTACGACGGCGTGGCGCTGTTCGCGCCGACACGCCTCTACGGCGGCCCCGACGACCTCCGCCGCTTCGTGGACCGCGCGCACGCGGCCGGTCTCGGCGTGATCCTCGACGTCGTGTACAACCATCTCGGCCCCGATGGCAACCATCTGGGCGCCTTCGCGCCGGAGTATTTCACGGACCGCTACAAGAACGAGTGGGGGCGGGCCATCAACTTCGACGGAGCCGACGCCGGACCCGTGCGCGAGTTCTTCCTCGCCAACGCCGCGTACTGGGTCGACGAGTTCCACATGGACGGCCTGCGCCTGGACGCGACCCAGCAGATGTTCGACGCCTCGCCGCGCCACATCCTGCGCGAGGTCGTCGAGCGGGCTCGCGCGGCGGCGCCGCGGCGAAGCGTGTTCCTCGTGGCCGAGAACGAGCCGCAGCACGCCCGCCTCGTCCGCCCGCCGGCGCGCGGAGGCTACGGCCTCGATGCGCTCTGGAACGACGATTTCCATCACACGGCCCGCGTGGCGGTGACCGGACGGGCCGAGGCCTATTACATGGACTACGGCGGGCGGCCGCAGGAGCTCGTGTCGGCCGTCAAGCACGGATTCCTCTATCAGGGGCAACACTACGCCTGGCAGCGTCAGCGTCGCGGCGCCGGCGCGCGCGACGTGCCGAAGGCGGCCCTCGTCGCCTACGTCCAGAACCATGACCAGGTGGCGAACTCCGCGCGTGGAGATCGCCTGCACGCCGTGACGAGCCCCGGCCGCTGGCGCGCGATCACCGCGCTGCTGCTCCTCGGGCCGGCCACGCCGATGCTCTTCCAGGGCCAGGAGTTCGCCGCCTCGGCACCGTTCGTCTACTTCGCCGACCAGCGGCCCGAGCTCGCCGCACTCGTCCGCAAGGGCCGCGCCGAGTTCCTCGCGCAGTTCCCGAGCATCGCCGCGTCCGACGTGAGCGCCTGCGTTCCCGACCCGGGCGATCCGGCGACGTTCGAGCGCTGCAAGCTCGATCTGGGCGAGCGCGTGCGCCATGGCGAAGCCTACGCGCTGCACCGCGATCTCCTCGCGCTCCGGCGACAGGATTCCGTGTTCGCCGGGCAGGGAACCGGTGGCGTCGACGGCGCCGTGCTGGGACCCGAGGCGCTCGTGGTCCGCCTCTTCGGCACGGACGGCGACGACCGGCTGCTCGTCGTCAACCTGGGCGGCGATCTCCCGCTGCCGATCCTGCCCGAGCCGCTGCTCGCCCCGCCGGACGACGCGCGCTGGGAGGTCGCGTGGTCGAGCGAGGAGACGCGCTACGGTGGCGGCGGCGCCGCCCCCTTCGATCCCGATGGTCCCTGGCGCCTGCCCGCGCAGTCGGCGTTCGTGCTGCGACCCGTGCCACGGCCGCGATGACGTTCGACGCCGTCGACGCGCGCGAGTGGCTCGTCACCAACGCCCTCGGCGGCTACGCCTCCGGCACGGTGGCCGGTGTCGCCACGCGGCGGTATCACGGCCTGCTCGTCGCCGCGCTGCCGGCGCCGCTCGGCCGCGTGATGATGCTGAACCAGGTGAGCGAGACCTTTCAGGCGGCGGACGGCGTCACCGAGGCTCCGGCACCGCGTCTCCTCGACTTCAGGCTGGAGAGCGGACTGCCCGTGTGGCAGCTCGAGGTCGGTGACGCCGTCGTCGAGAAGCACCTGCTGATGCCGCATCGGCAGAATACGGTCCATCTGCGGTATCGGCTGGTGAGCGGCGCCGGCTCGCTGCGGCTCGGCCTGCGACCCGCGCTGCACTTCCGGCTGCACGAGGCGCCCGTCAGCGGCGACGCCGAGCCCGTGTACACCTTCAGCGTGACGGGCGACCGGTACGAGGTGCGCGGCCCGTCGGCGCTGCCGGCGCTGCGGCTCTTTCTCGTCGGGGATCACGCGGAATTCACCGTCGACGGCCGGCGGATCGACGAGGTGGTGTATACGATCGAGAGCAGCCGGGGATACGCCGACAGGGGCTCGCTGTGGAGCCCGGGCGAGTTCCACGCCGATCTCGCCCTCGGTCACGACGCGACGCTGATCGCCTCCACCGAGGAGTGGAACGTCATGCTGGCGCTCTCACCGGAGGGCGCCCGCACCGCCGAGCGCGAGCGGCGGCGACGGCTGCTGGCGGCGGCGCCGCCGGGCGCGCGGACGGGCTTCGCGGCCGACCTCGTGCTGGCCGCCGACCAGTTCGTGATCACGCCCAACGGCCGCGTCGAGGACGCGGCGCGCGCGCGTGCGGCGGGCGACGACGTGCGGACCGTCATCGCCGGCTATCACTGGTTCACCGACTGGGGCCGCGACACGATGATCAGCCTCGAGGGCCTCACGCTTGCCACCGGGCGCCACCTGGAGGCCGGATACATTCTGCGAACCTTCGCGCAAGCGGTGCGGGACGGGCTCATTCCGAACCTGTTTCCCGAGGGCCAGAACGAAGGCGTCTATCACACCGCCGACGCGACGCTCTGGCTCTTCCACGCCCTCGATCGCTACGTCGACGCCACCGGCGACGTCACCACGCTCGGCCTCGTGCTGCCGGTGCTCCGCGAGATCGTCGGCTACCACGTGCGCGGCACGCGCTTCGGCATCGGCGCCGACCCGGCGGACGGGCTGCTCCGGCAAGGCTTCGAGTCGCTGCCGCTGACGTGGATGGACGCCAAGGTCGGCGACTGGATCGTGACGCCGCGTCGCGGCAAGCCGGTGGAGATCAACGCCCTCTGGTACAACGCGCTCCGCCTGCTCGAGCGCTGGACCCGCGAGACCGACGGCGACGCCGCCGCCCAGCCGTACGGCGAGCTGGCCGCGCAGGTGGCGCGTGCCTTCAACGCGCGGTTCTGGTACAAGGACGGCGACTACCTCTACGACATCGTCGACGGCGAGCAGGGGGACGACGCCGCGTGCCGCCCGAACCAGATCTTCGCCGTCTCGCTGCCGCAACCGGTGCTTGACGCCGCGCGCTGGGAGCGCGTCGTGGAGGTGGTGCGCGAGCGGCTGCTCACACCCTACGGGCTACGCTCGCTCGCGCGCGACCACCCGTCCTACAAGGACCGCTACTTCGGCGATCTCCGCTCCCGCGACGCCGCCTATCACCAGGGGACGGTGTGGGCGTGGCTCATCGGACCATTCGTCGACGCCTGGCTCCGCGTGCATCCCGCCGACCGGGAGGGCGCGCGACGGTGGATCGAGGCCTTCAGAGATCACTTGAAGGAGGCGTGCGTCGGCAGCGTCAGCGAGATCTTCGACGCGGAGGCGCCGTTCACCCCCCGGGGCTGCGTGGCGCAGGCCTGGAGCGTGGCCGAGGTGCTGCGAGCGTGGCTGCGCTGTGCGACGCCCGCCTACCAGTGAATCGACTGGCCGGCGGACAGGATCGCGATGCGCTCTTGGAGGCCGCGCGCCGCGGCGGCCCTCATCAGCCGAGAGGGCGGCTCGGCGAAGGGCTCGCGATTGAGATCGAACGTGCCGAAGTGGATCGGCACCAGCAGCCGCGCGCGCTGCTCCTCGAAGAGCCGCAGCGCCTCCTCGGGATTCACGTGGTTCGGATGCCTGGCTTCATACGCGCTGTAGCCGCCGACCGGGATGGCCGCGAGATCGAAGGGCCCCAGCCGCTTGCCGATGTCGCGCAGCGAGGCCGTGTACCCCGTGTCGCCGGCGAACCACAGCTTCTTGCCGGCCCCGGCGATCACCCAGGACGACCAGAGCCGTAGATTCTGGTCGCGCAGGCCACGGCCGGAGGAATGCTGTGCCGGAGTGCAGGTGAACGTGATCCCGCGCAGCTGGGCGTGCTGCCACCAGTCGAGCTCGACGACGTCCTGAGCGCCATGGTCGCCGAGCCACTCCTTCATCCCGAGCGGCACGAAGAAGCGGGGACGATGCTCGCGCACCAGGCGCTCGACGGTCTCGACGTCGAGGTGATCGTAGTGATCATGCGAGATCACCACGGCGTGGATGCGCGGCAGGTCCTCGAAGCGCATGCCGGGCGGCACCAGCCGGCGCGGCCCCGCGAAGGAGACCGGGCTCGCGCGCTCGCTCCAGATGGGATCCGTGAGGACGTTCACGCCCCCGATCTGGATCAGCAGCGTCGCATGACCGATCCAGGTGACCGTCGGCGTCGTGCCGTTGGCGCGAAGCGCGGCGCCGTCGTTGGCCAGCACGCGCGGCGCCTGGCCCCGCGCGGGCCATCCTTCGATGCTCTTGCGGATCATCCGCTCGGCGCGCTCGGTGATCGTATAGCGATAGGCGCTGTCGAGGTTGCGGAAACCGCGGAGCAGGTGATGCGCGGGCCGGGCGGGGGCGGCCGGATCGGCCTGCAGCGCGACCACCCCGACGCCGGGCAGGCTCGTGACGACGGCGAGGACGAGGGCGATGGTGAGCGACAGTCGACGCGGGCGCAACGTCGCCACCGTACCATGCGGCCCTCGCGTGGTGCGATAGGTTTTTGCAGCTAGCGTGCTGTAATTGCTACAACTATTGCACTACGTGACGATAGCCTCCAGTACGCACACGGCTTCCGGCGCAACGGTCTGCGCAGCGATCGTCTCGGCACAGAAGAGGTGCACGAGGTCACGGTCGTGCAGGCGGTAGCCGACCGCCAGATCCCCGCCGAGGGTGAGCACGAAATCCCCACCGCGCGTCGAGAACACGGCCCCCGCGCCGGTGATCACCGGCGAGCGATGGACGGCGGCGAAGACGTCGCGCAGCTGGCGCGCAGTCGGGTAGCCGCTGTCGTCGACCGCTTGCAGATACGCGTAGTACCGCGCCGTCGGCAGGACCGCTTCGTACGGACCCGGCACACCCCGCTCGTCGAGGGTCTCGACGGCGCGAAGCAGATCCGCCAGCATCTCGCCGGGACGCGACCAGTCCTGCGCCTTCACGCGCGAGCTCTCCTTGCCGGTGAGGAAGCCGCCGCCGACGGGATCGCCATAGAAGGCCAGGCGGTCCTCGGCCAGCGCGGCCTCGCGCGCGGCGGCCTCGGCCGGTCCCGTATCGAGCACCGGCGCCCCGCGCTCGAACACCTCGATCGACGACCACGGCAGCGAGAAGTCGACGCGGATCTCGCAGAGCAGGACGACCTCCGGCACGCAGACGACGGCGCGGCCCTCGGGAGCGCCGCACGGCGTCATCGAGCCGGTGCGGGCGGCCACGTGATCCCAGCCGTGTGGGCCGTCGAAGGTCGCGATGCGGCGAGCGGCCAGGACGTGGCGCGCGGCCTGCGCGACCGCCTCGTCGAGCGCCTTCCAGACACGATCGGACACGGGCGCGGTGTGGCGGCGGAGGTAATCGCTCATCGCACGCCTCCCCGGAGCGAGCCGATCGAGGCGCGCATCCCGTGACGCGCCGGCCCCGCGCCGTTGCCGTTGCCCTTCTCGACCACGTCTTCGAGCTCCGTGATGGAGCCCTCGGTGAAGAGGTAGGTCTTCAGGATGTCCGAGAAGCCCGTGTCGCGACGGCGGATCCACTCGAGCACCATCGCGGCGTGCTCCTTCTCCTCGTCACGGTTGTGGCGGAGGATCTCGCGCAGGTCGCCGTCGTCCGTGGCGTCCATGCGCTGCTGGTACCAGTCGATCGCTTCCAGCTCTTCCATCAGGCTGACGATCGCGCGGTGCATGTCCCGCGTCTGCGGCGACAGCCTCTCTTCCGCCTCGTGAAATGTCGTCGACCCTTGTGGCATCGCAAGCTCCTTGTCGTCCGGCGTGATCCTGGTCCTTCCATCAAGAACCGGGCCGCCGGCCGACCTTGACAGTGACCGCGCCGCCCGCTAGACAGACAGGGCGCGGAGGTGGCGATGAGCGGGGGACCGGGTCTGCGGATCGGACGGGCGGCGGATGTTCCCGCCGGCACCGGCCGCGTGTTCGAGGCGGGCGGGCGGACGCTGGCGGTGTTCAACGTCGACGGCAGCTTCTACGCGATCGACAACGAGTGCAGTCATCGGGGCGGGCCGCTCGGCGACGGCGATCTCGAGGGCACGGTCGTGCTCTGCCCCTGGCATGCCTGGCGCTGGGACGTCACCACGGGGGCGAACGTCAACAACCCCGCGGTGACGGTGGCGTGCTATCCCATCACCGAGCGCGACGGCGCTCTGTTCGTCGACGTCGGAGGCGGAGGGGGCTCAGCGAGCGAGTGACCTCAGGCGCTGGCGACCGGCGCGCTCGGCCTCTTCGGGCGACTCGTAGGCCATCCACTCACGGGTCCAGCTGCTCTCGACGACCACGTCGCGCTCGGGATCGCGAATCTCCCAGCGCCACAGGCATGGCTCTGACATCAGCTGCACTTCGAGGGACAACCGCTCCGACATGCGTCCGTACCTCCTCGGTGAAAGGTCCGTGGAGAAAATTGCAAAGCATGTGCCTCCAGCACGGGAATCCCCGTGCGGAGGAAGTGCGCGCCGGTGAACGGAAGACGGCCGTACCAGAGGCCGTCCTGGGTAGTTCTCTTCCAGAATCTTCCCAGGAACGACGTTCAAGGCTAGAGTGACAGCCGTGGACGGCTTGCCGATCCCGCCGCTGGTCCTCGGCGCCGCGGTGGTCATTGGCGTGGCGCTCGCGTGGGGTCGGCGCTTCTACCAGCGCTGTCCCCATTGCGGGCGCCTGGCGTCCCGGGTTCACGTGGGATGGAAGCGTTGCCGGCACTGCGGTCGCCAATACCGGAAAGGGCTACGGCTGCGATGAAGGCGCTGCGACGCCTGCTCGGGCTTGCGGAACGTCGCTTCGGGCTCGACCTCGGAACCACGACGGTCATCGGAGAGGGTGTGACGTTGAAGGGAGAGATGCGCGGCAGCGGACCGATCGTGGTGCTCGGGCGCTTCGAAGGCGACATCGCGGTCGAGGGGACCATCACGGTCGGGGAGGGCGGGTATGTCGACGCCAACATCAGCGCCGGCACGATCGTCATCGACGGCGACGTCCGCGGCAATCTCTCGGCCGACACCAACGTCGAGATCGGGGCCACGGGCTCGCTGACGGGCAGCGTGAAGAGCGCGGCCATGAGCGCCAGCAGCGGCGCGACCGTGAAGAGCGAGATCTGGCTCGAGCGCGCGGCCAAGCCGGAGGCGACCTCGTGAACGTGGCCTGGCCGGCGCCGCGTACGCTGGTGGCCGCCGGGCTCGGCCTCGCGCTGGTGGCGGCCATCGCCGTGGGCGGCTGGTACTGGTACGACACGCAGCAGCGTCGCGTGGGCGCCGCATACGCCGAGGTGATGACGCGCGCGTACGCCGCACAGGCGCCGCAGGCGACGAGCGATACGCGCGCCCGCGTCGCA
Organism: Candidatus Methylomirabilota bacterium; assembly: GCA_036556545.1. Taxonomy (GTDB): domain Bacteria; phylum Methylomirabilota; class Methylomirabilia; order Rokubacteriales; family CSP1-6; genus AR12. The sequence continues at coordinate 3,574 of DATBJF010000072.1, read as the reverse complement.
CAGGATCTCGAGAACCTGATCGCGCAGCATCCTTCCGGCGCGTCGGCGGAGGCGGCCTACGGGCTCGGCAACCTGCGGTACGCCGCGCAGCAGTATGCGGCGGCGCGGAGCGCGTACGAGCTGGCGGTCGGTCGCGGCGGCAGCCCGACCGTGCGCACGCTCGCGCGCGCCTCCATCGGCTACACGTGGGAAGCGGAGCGGAACTTTCCAAAGGCGGTGGAGACCTACCAGGCCGTCGCCGCGGATCTCGGGCCGAAGGACTTCCTGTACGAGCAAACCCTGCTCGACCTGGCGCGCGCTCAGGAGCTGGCGGGGCGGCCGGCGGATGCCATCGCCACCTATCAGCGGCTGCTGAAGGAGTATCCGGCGGCGCGCCGCGCCGACGAGGTCCGCGGCCGACTCGCTGCGCTCGGCGCTCCCGCACCCGCGTCGCCACCGGCCACCGCGCCATCCTCTTCGCCGACGACCACGCCCGCAGGACGGTAAGGGGCGCGGTCAAACTTCGACCGCGGCCGGACGGAGCCGCTGGTCGGAAACCAGCCACCCGATTGGCGTTGGGCTCGCTAAATCGCGTACTTATCACCCCGATTGGTGCGGCACACCGCTTGCTCGAATACCGGCCGTGCCCAACGGAGCGACGTCACGCGGCTCGATCCTGATCGTCGACGACGAACCCGCCGTCGCGGAGATGCTGCGCGACATCTTCATCGCCCAGGGGTACGCCGTCGACGGAGCTTCGAACGGCGGTGACGCGGTGATGCTGGCCTCGCTGAGCCGCCCGGACGCCGTGATCCTCGACATCAAGCTCCCGGACACGACCGGCGCCGAAGTCCTCGCCAGGATCCACGAGCTCGACGACTCCATCCCGGTGGTGATGCTCAGCGGCAGCGACGACGAGGACATGGCCCGTGCGCTCCTGAAGGCGGGCGCGATGGACTACATCCGCAAGCCGTTCCAGTTCGACCAGCTGCTGCAGGCGGTGAGCCTCGCGGTCGAGGTCGGCAAGGGCCGTCCGCGCCGCGGCGTGGTCCTGCCGTTCCATCCGGATCGCCGCCGGCGCCCGCAGCCGACGACGACCGAGCCCGAGCCCGTGCCGCTCGCGCCGCGCGTCGGCGAAGCCCACGCGCTGCCGGGTCCGCGCCGCTCGTAGTCGCCGGACTTACAGCACGTCGACCGTTACCGCGCGGATCTGTTTGACAAGCTCATCCAGGTCTACCGGCTTTCTAAGGAATGCGTTGAATTTTCGCTGTGCCCCCGGCAAGTAGCCGGCAGGGAACGCCGTCATCGCGATGACAGGGAGCCGCCGCGTACAGATATTCTGCTTGATCCGGTCGACAAGCTCGATGCCATCCATTCCGGGCATCGAGAGGTCAGTAATCATGACGTTCGGCAGGTGTATTTCGAGATGAGTCAGCGCATCCAATGCTGTACTCACGCCAACGACTCGGGCGCCGCAGAATCGCAACAGCTCGACCATCATGAACCGCGTATCCTCGTCGTCCTCCACCAGAAGCACGTCGACCCCGGCCAGCGGCTGCGAGCACCCGGCCGATTCAGCGGCGAGCGATCCGGAGATCGAAAGTGGCGCCGGTTCTTCCAGCCCCCTCCGTCGCCGAAGCCGGCGCGACTTCTCCACCAGGCAAAAACTCGTCTTGCATGCCGCCACGGCGCGCGCGATCTCGTGCCGCGCCTCGTTGAAGATGTCGCGAACTGTCGGGTGCGCAGCCATTCGGCGGTGACCGCCGCCATTCGTACAACTACGTAGGGCGCGGTCGCAAGGGGAAACAATTTTCTTGGACGAAGATGCTCTTGTCGCTAGAGAATACCGGCCCCTAGCCCGAGTGCCACGGCGAACAACATCACGGCGACCACGCGACGAATGCCGACCATCGTCACTCTGGCGAGCAGTCGGCTACCGATAGCCGCGCCCGCGAACGCCGACAATACTGCGCCAAGGAGCAACACATAGTCGATGTCTGCCGCCTCTTTCACGAGCGCACGCCAGTACACTCCGAGGCGCGACACATCGATCAACGACGCGACGACGGCTCCTGTCGCTACGAACGCTTCCTTTGACAGATCAGCCCTTGCCAGGAATGCGGAGCGCAGCGCACCCTGCATCCCGGATAGGCCGCCGAAGAAGCCACTCAAGACGCCACCTATCGGCAGGTACTCACGACCAAACGTCATACGACGGAGATACGGCAGCACTTCCGCCAGCCCAAACGCAATCAGCAATAGACCAACAAGTAGCTTCGCCCATGTTATCTGCCGCGTCGTGCCCAACAGCGAATAGGTCACTATCGGGGGAACCTCGGAAAGCCACAGCAGTAGCCACGCGCCCGCAGCGGCCGCCACGATTGCCGGAAGTCCGAAGAGCAGAACGATACGGAGATCGGCAAAACGAGCCACCACCACGAGCTTGAACAATCCATTCAAGAAGTGAACGACCGCGGTCAATGCGATCGCGCGCTCGACAGGGAAAAACAACGCCAAGGCAGGCAATAGGAGCGTCCCGAGCCCGAAGCCCGAGAAGAACGTCAGCCAGGACGCCAGGAGTGCGACGGAAAAGACAAGCGCGTAACTCATCGCCCACACGGATTCTAATCACGAGAGCGAGAGCGGAGGCTGCCGGCCCGCGGCGCGCCCCGGCTCGGTTAGTGCCGATAAGGCGCATTATGTCAATTCAGCCGCGGGGAGCCCACGGCGGGTAACGTCGACGCGGCTTCTTCCCCGGGCCGTCAGCCCGGGATCTGGGCTTCTTCCGGCAGGTTCTCCCAGACGGGCTTCCAGACAGGCACCTGGAGGCCGAACTTCTGGCAGAGGCCGGCCACTTCCGTCGCGAAGGCCGCGCGCACCTCGTCGTTGTCACGCAGCTTGAGCCTGTACGTCCGGTAGACCTGGTTTCGCGCCGATCCCGGACGGCCGAAGATGTTCATCGTGCGGATGTACCACTTGGTGAACGTCGCCTGCGCCTCATCCCTCGTGGCCGGGTCCTCGGCGAGCTTCTTGACCCAGTACTCGCCGTGGCGGATGTGGAACTTCTCTTCCTTGAAGATGCCCTCGATGGCGCGCACCCAGGGACCGTAGGAGCAGTGGCGGACGTCCTCGAGCTGGTGGCCGGCGCCGCGGTCCATGCAGAAGTTGAAGAAGATGAAGTCCTGCCAGGTGTCGATCGGGTAATAGAAGATGTTGACGCGCTTGTCGGCCGTGATGCGCTGGGTTCCGATGTCGGCCGTCGCCTCGATGCGCATGGTGAAGGTCTCGTCGTGGCGCTGCACGTGGCTGTCGACGTCGACGCCGAGGTCGGCGAGCAGGCCGTACATGACGGCCGCGTGGCGAAGCTCGTCCTTCACGATCTGGGCGACCACGTGCTTCTCCTCGACGCTCGGCGCCTTGGCGATCCACGGCACGTAGCCGTAGCCACCGGCGAGCTCGGAGTCGGCCTGCATCGTCATGAGATGGACGAGATTGTCCCGGTACTCCGGGGTCATCTCGTCGGCGGACTCCAGACGGATGCCGCGCTCGATCTTGGTCATCATCTCCCGCTGCTCGCTCATGGCAGGCGCCTCCT
>DATBJF010000071.1:0-3739 GCA_036556545.1 Candidatus Methylomirabilota bacterium | reverse complement strand
GGGGTGACGGCCGAAGAGATCGTGTACTTCGGGCGCTCGCTGGGCGCGGCCGTCACCGCCCAGCTGGCGCTCGCGCATCCCCCGCGCGGCATCGTGCTCGAATCGCCGTTTGCGTCCGTGCCGGCGCTGGCCAACGCCGTGGTGCCCGGCGCCGGCTATCTCTTCCGCACGCGCTGGGACACGCTGGCGACGGTGCGCGCGCTGCGCGCGCCGCTCCTGGTCATCCACGGCGACGCCGACGAGGTGGTGCCGTACGCGCAGGGTCGCGCGGTCTTCGAGGCCGCGCCGGAGCCGAAGACGCTCTTCACGGTGCGCGGCGGCCGGCACTACGCGATGGAGGCCGGCTGGTCGGACTACTGGGCGGCGTGGCGCGCGTTCCTCGACGGCTTACAGCCCCAGTAGCCGCTCCACGTTCCGCCAGAGGATCTGCTCCTTCTCGTCGGCCGTGAGCGTCCCGAGGCCCTGCACCCACGCCACCGGCGACGGATGCCACGGCACGAAGGGCCAGTCGCTGCCGAGGACGACGCGGTCGGCGCCGACCTCGTCGAGCAGGAAGCGGAGCGCCTTCTCGCCTCCGACGACCGTGTCGTAGTAGAGCCGGCGCTGGTAGCTGCTCGGCGGCTGCGGGATCGTCCGGCGCGCGGCCGGCGTCCCGTGCCAGCTGCGGTCGATGCGGCCGATCACGTTGCACGTCGGCCCACCCCCGTGCGCCACGCACGCCTTGAGCGCGGGACAGGCCTCGAGGATCCCCCCGAGTATCAGCACCGCCACGACGATGGCGTCCTCGACCACGACGCCCAGGCTGTTGGGCATCGCGTGCCGGCCCGCCCGCTGCACCATGAAGTTGTGCTGCGGCTGCGGGTGGAAGAAGAGCAGGGCCCCCATCGACTCCGCCGCCTTGAACAGCGGCAGGAACTTCGGCTCGTCCCAGTTCTCGCCATCGACGTGCGTGTCGAGCTCCACGCCCTTGAGGCCGAGCACGGTGACGGCGCGCCCCAGCTCCTCGATCGCGCCCGCGATGTCCTGCATCGGCAGGGTGCCGAGGCCCGCCAGGCGGCGCGGGTGCGCGCGCACGGTGGCGGCGACCTCGTCGTTCACCTCGCGCGCCAGCGCGCGGCCCTGGGCCGCGTCCAGGTGGTAGCCGAAGAACGGCGTGTGGATGGACACGACCTGGACGTCGACGCCCTGCGCGTCCATGTCCTTGATGCGCTCGTCGGGCGTGAGCCGCACCTTCGGTGACGCGAAGGTCGTGCGCTTGCCGTTGGCGACGACGGTGCCGACGCCGTCACCCGGCTCGTGCCGGTAGCCGTACCACTCGCGCCGCGCGTCGGCGGCGCGCCACATGCCCTGCGGCACGAAGTGCGCGTGGATGTCGATCGTCCTCACGATACGGCCGTCAGCAGGAACGCGATCAGGAAGAGCACGCGCTTCATGATTCCTCCCGGGTGGCTCGTGTGGTAGTCGGCGACGTTACCACGGGTTGACGATCGGCGCGCGGGCGCCTAGCCTCTGGGCTCGTGAGTGCCGAGGGGCTGCGGCAGGTGGCGTGGTTCGACTGTCCCGGCGGCGGGCAGGTGGTGGTCGACGGCCGCGTCGCCTACGTCGCGCACATGAAGGCGCCGCACGGCACGACGCTCGTCGACGTGGCCGATCCCGCGCGGCCGCGCGCGCTGGCCCGGCTCGACGTGCCGCCGGGCACGCACTCCCACAAGGTGCGCGCGGTGAACGGCGTGATGCTGGTGAACCGCGAGGCCCAGCCGGCCCACGAGGCGCCGCCGGGCTTCGCGGGCGGGCTGGGGATCTGGGACGTCTCGAACCCCGAGAAGCCGCGGGAGATCACGTTCTGGCGCTGCGGCGGCGCCGGCGTGCACCGCTTCACGTTCGACGGCCGCTACGCCTACATCTCGCCGGAGATGGAGGGCTGGGTCGGCAACATCGTGATGATCCTCGACCTGGCCGATCCCGCGCGGCCGACGGAGGTCGGCCGCTGGTGGATGCCCGGGCAGTGGACGGCGGGCGGCGAGACGCCGACGTGGCGCGGACGGCACCACCGGTGCCACCATCCGATCCGCCAGGGCGATCGCCTCTACGTCTCCTACTGGCACGGTGGCTTCGTGATCCTCGACATCTCGGACATGGCGCGCCCGCGCTTCGTGTCGGGCCTCGACTGGAGCCCGCCGTTCATCACGCCGACGCACACCGCGCTGCCGGTGCCGTTCCCGCTGCGCGGTCGCCGCGTGCTCCTCGTGGCGGACGAGGACGTGGCGAAGCTCGAGCCCGGGCCGCCTTCGTTCCTGTGGCTCGTCGACGTCACCGACGAGACGCGGCCGGTGCCGTTCGCGTCCTTCCAGGTGCCCGGCGTCGACGGCACGCCCCAGCCGGAGTTCACCGGCTGCCACCAGCCGGTGGAGCGGATCACCTCGACCGAGGTTCCCGTCGCCTGGTTCGCGCACGGGCTCCGCGTGGTGGACATCGCCGATCCGCACGCGCCGCGCGAGGTCGCGCACTTCCTGCCGGAGCCGCCGCCGGGGCAGGCCCGCGTCTCCGCCAACGACGTCTGCGTCGACGACCGCGGCCTGATCTACGTCATCGACCGCGGGCGCGGGCTCTCCATCTTCGAGCGCGTCTGATCGCGTCTCACTCGGCCTTGTACGCCAGCGGCTCCCGGAGGCCGTGCACCTGGAAGACGAGCACCTTGACCGGCTGCGACGCGCTCACATTGCGTGCCTGCATCGGGGTGCCGATCGGCTCCTCGTAGAGCTCGCCCGCGCGGATCGTCCGGCGCGGCTTGCCGACTTCGTCGATGGTGAAGTCGCCCTCGAGGACGTACACGTACACCGGGCCGGTGTGATAGTGCTTTCCGCCCGTCCACCCGGCCGGGAACGTGCCGTGCAGCACCGTGATCTGCCGGCCTTCGACGCCGGGAAGCGGCGTTTCGAGCAGGGTCCTGACCCCCGTCGTCGGCTTGTACACCTCTTTCTTCTCGTCGGCGAACGCGCCGCCACCCACGATCCACCCGATGGTGATCGCACCCGCCAGCATGACGACCGCAGACGTTGTCGCAGAGCTGTTCATGATGCCGACCTCCTGTCGCCCTTCGCGAGCGCTTTCGTGCACGCGGGCTTCGTCATGGCGGCACGATGCCGCGACCGGGTCCATGTCGTCCAATGCGAAGAATCTCTATAATCGATGCCTCCGAGGTATGGCGGCGCGATGGAGCTCAGACACCTTCGGTACTTCGTGGGCGTCGCGGATGCGGGGAGCGTCTCGAAGGCCGCGCTGCGGGTGCACATCAGTCAGCCCGCGCTCTCCCGTCAGATCGGTGACCTCGAGACCGAGCTCGGGGTCCGACTCTTCGACCGCATTGGACGTCGTATCCAGCTCACCGCCGAGGGCGAGGACCTGCTCGCGCTGTGTCGCGAGGTGCTCGCGCGGGCCGATGCGATCGGCGAACGGGCCCGTACTCTCACCCGCGGCACCGTCGGAAGTCTGCGCCTCGGTGCGACGCCGCAAACCCTGCAGAGTCTCGTCGCTCGATTTCTGACCGACTATCGCCGTGCACGACCGCGCGTGGACGTCAGGCTCACCGAGGCCGGTGGCGTTCGCCTGCTCGATCTGCTGGAGCGCGGCGAGCTGCATCTCGCCGTCGGCGGCGTCCTGCCCGGGACGCGATTCGGCAGCCGTGTGCTCTTTCCGGTCCGGCTGCTCGCGGTCGCGGCCCCTCGACCATCGTGGACGA
>DATBJF010000070.1:0-3018 GCA_036556545.1 Candidatus Methylomirabilota bacterium | reverse complement strand
CGCCCCGCCCCCCCCACCGAGCTGGACCGCAAGCGCTTCACGCTGTCGGTGATCGTTCCCGACGCCGGGCCGCTCGTCGAGCGCCTGCACGGTCTCGGCGTCGAGACGTGCCGGGTGCCGCTCAACGAACGCCTGGTCAGTCCGCGCGCGTTCCTCGCGCTGGTGCGCGCGCTCCGGCGGCTCAGGCCGGTCATCGTGCAGTCGCACGGCGCGCGCTCCAACGTGTACACGCGCCTGGCCGCGCGCTTCGCGCGCGTGCCGATCGTCGTCTCCACCGTGCACAACTCTCTCTTCGACTACGAGGTGGCCGGCTGGCGCCGCGCCCTCTACGTGCTCGCGGAGCGGCTCACGAGCCCGCTCGCCGATCGCATCGTGGCCGTGTCACAGGCGATCGCGCGCGACCTCCTGGAGCGCTACGGGATCGACGCGGCGCGGACGGTGGTCGTGCACAACGGTATCGACGCGTGGGCCTTCCGTCCCGCGCGCTCCGCCGCCGCCGTGCGCGCCGAGATGCGCGTTCCCCACGGCCGCCGCGTGGTCGTCATGGCCGGACGGATGACGCCGCAGAAGGGCTGGGACGTGCTCCTCGAGGCGGCGGCGCGGCTCGCGCGCGCGCGCGACGACATCTTCTGGCTGCTGGCCGGCAACGGACCGCTCTATCCGGCGCTGACACGCCGGGCCGGCGAGCTCGGCGTGCAGGGCTGTTTCGTCGGCGCGCGCGCCGACATGGCGGATCTCTTCGGCTGTGCCGACCTCGTGGTCCTGGCGTCGCGCTCCGAGGGCCTGCCCTTCGCGCTGCTGGAGGCCATGGCCCTCGGCAAGCCGGTGGTGGCCACGCGCGTCGGCGGCGTGCCGGAAGTGGTGGACGACGGTCGCAGCGGACGGCTCGTCCCGCCGGAGGATCCGGCGGCGCTCGCCACCGCCGTGGCCGCCGTGCTCGACGCCCCCGACGCGACCGCCATGGGCGCGCGCGGCCGCGCCCGCGTGCAGACGGCGTTCACGCTCGACGCGATGATCCGCGGTCTCGAGCGCGTCTACGCGACCGCGCTGGCCGCCCGCGCGGGGGCGCGCGCCTGATGTGCGGCATCGCGGGCTACGTCGGCGGCGCTCCGCTCGAGCTCTTGCCCGCGATGGTCAAGGCGCTCGCGCACCGCGGACCCGACGACTCCGGCATCCACCTCGACGGCGACGCGGGGCTCGGCATGACGCGGCTGGCCATCATCGATCTCGTGACCGGCCGGCAGCCGATGGCGACCGATGACGGCCGAGCGTGGCTCGTCTTCAACGGCGAGATCTACAACTACCGCGCGCTTCGCGCCGAGCTGCAGGCACGCGGTCAGGCGTTCCGGACGCAGAGCGATACCGAGGTGATCTTGCGCGCCTGGGAGACCTGGGGCGAGGCGTGCGCCGAGCGACTGACGGGGATGTTCGCCTTCGCGCTGTGGGACGCGCGGCGGCGCGTGCTCGTCCTCGGCCGGGACCGACTGGGCAAGAAGCCGCTCTACTACTGGCAGGGCGACGGGCTCTTCCTGTTCGCCTCCGAGATCAAGGCGCTGCTCTGCCATCCGGCGGTTCCGCGCGCGCTCGATCCCGAGGCCTTCCATCACTATCTCGCGTTCGGCTATGCGCCGGGCCACCGGTCCATGCTCGCGGGCGTTGGCAAGCTCGCCGCCGCTCACGTCGCGGTGGTGGACAACGGCCGGCTCGGCGCCCGGCGCTACTGGTCACTGCCGTCGCCGGCGCCCGCCGCCGCCCTCGAGTTCCGCGAGGCGGCCGCGCGCGTTCGCGTCGCGGTGCGCGAGGCGGTGCGGGCACGGCTGGAGAGCGACGTGCCGCTCGGCGTCTTCCTGAGCGGCGGCATCGACTCGGCGGCCGTGGTGGCCAGCATGCGGGACGTGACGAGCGGGCCGATCGCGACCTTCACCGTCGGCTTCGGGGCGGAGACCTCGTTCGACGAGCGACCGCTGGCGCGTCGGATCGCGCAGCGCTTCGAGACCCGCCATCACGAGGAAATCCTCGTGCCCGACGTCGCCGGGCTGCTGCCCGGAGTGGTCGAGGCGCTCGACGAGCCGTTCGCCGATTCGTCGGCCATCCCGACCTATGCCGTCGCGATGTCGACGGCGCGGCACGTGAAGGTGGCGCTGTCGGGCATCGGCGGTGACGAGGCGTTCGCGGGCTACCCGCGTTACCTCGGCGTACGCTTGGCCGGGCGCTATGCGCGCCTGCCGCGGGGGCTTCGCGCCGTGGCCGAGCGCGTCGCTGCGCTCGTCCCGGAGTCCGAGGACAGCCAGAACTGGGGCGGTCGCCTGCGACGCTTCGTCGGCGGAGGCGAGGGCAGCATGGCCGCCCGCTACATCGGCTGGACCCGCTTCTTCGGCGAGGCGGCGCTCGGCGAGCTCGGAACCTCGGCGCTGCGCGGGTGCTGGCGCGAGGACGTCGAGGCGGCCGCGCGCGCGGCGTTCGACGCGCACGGCCACGACGATCCGGTCGACGGCGCCTTCCGCGCCGATCTCGCCACGTACGTGCCGGAGGATCTGCTCGTCATGGCCGACCGCATGAGCATGGCCCATTCGCTGGAGCTGCGCGCCCCGTTCTGCGACCCCGCGTTGCTCGAGATGTCCCTGGCGCTGCCGCCGGCGCTGAAGCTTCGCGGCGGCCGGCTGAAGGCGCTGCTCAAGGCGGCCTTCGCCGACGTGCTGCCGCCCGCGGTCCTGGCGCAGCCCAAGCGCGGCTTCATGATTCCGCTCGCGCGGTGGCTTCGCGGCAACCTGCGCGATTTGATGGAGGACCTGCTCGCCCCCGCGCAGCTGCGCGCCCGCGGTCTCTTCGAGCCGGCCGCCGTGGCGCGGCTCATCGCCGAGCATCTCGGCGGCACTCGTGCCCACAGCGACCGTCTGTGGACGCTGATGATGACGGAGCTGTGGCTGCGCCGGTACTGCGACCGGCACCGGAGCTGAGACGATGAGAACTCGTGTTGGTGTGGGAGGCCAATCGAGGCGCGCCCCGGCGTGGGCCGGG
>DATBJF010000069.1:0-14014 GCA_036556545.1 Candidatus Methylomirabilota bacterium | reverse complement strand
CTCGATGGCGGCGAGCTCGCGCCGGCAGTCCGCGCAGGTGGTGAGGTGCCCATAGACGTCGGCGCGCTGCTCGCGGGTCAGCGTCTCGTCGATCAGGCCGGAGAAGAGCTCGCGCGCGTCGTCGCAAGTCATCTGTGATCGTGGGGGGCCCCGACATGGCCCCCCACACCCCCCGACGCTCGGCCGCGCCCCGGCGGAGCCGTGGCGCGCCTCGAGGTTGACACCGGATGTCTCATCGATGCGTCTCCTTCTCCGTCACCGGCTGTAACAGCGTGGAGTAGTGCTGCGGCTGGCGACGGCCCAGGAAGTTCCAGCGCTTGCGCACCGGCGTCATCTGGTCGAGATCGATGCGCGCCGCGATCAGCTCGTCGCCGGTGGTCGACGCCTTCGCGACGATTTGGCCGACCGGGTTGATGACGCTGCTGCCGGCGATGAGCTCGACGCCGTCCTCGACACCCGCCTTGGCCACGCCGACCACCCAGCAGGCGTTGGCGTAGGCGCCGGCCCGCATGCAGAGATCATTGAGATCGAGCGCGAGCGCCGAGCCCGGCGTGTTGTAGCCGATGAGGATGATCTGAGCACCCTGGAGCGCGAGCGCGCGGTAGCTCTCCGGATAGCGGCGATCCTGGCAGATGGCGACGCCGACGCGGGCGCCGGCGCAGTCCCACACGCGATAGCCCGTGTCGCCATGCTCGAAGTAGTAGGGCTCGTAGACCTGCGCGAAGCCATCGGGTGCCTTCGTGCCCGGCAGATGAATCTTCCGGAAGGTGCCGCAGAGCCGCCCGTCGCGATCGGTGAGCAGGGCCGTGTTGAAGTAGCGCCCGTCCGCCTTCTCGCAGAAGCCGACGTGCACGGCGATCCGCGCCTCCGCGGCGCGGCGCAGCAGCGGCTCCAGCGACTTCGGCGGGACCTCGTTCTCGAAGAACTGGTCGAAGTCCTTGCGGATCTTCTTCGGAAAGTACGTCGTCAGCGCCATCTCCGGATACGCGAGCAGCTCGACGTCCTCGCGCGCCGCCTGCTCGAGCAGGCCCAGCATCCGGTCGACGATGGCTTCCCGCGGTGTCCCTTCGTTGTTCGGCCCCATCTGGGCGGCGGCAACCTTGATGTGACGCGGCATGGCGGCTCCTTTGTATCGGAGCGCTGTGTCCTCCTCTCTCGTAGGTGGCCCGAGAGAGGCGGGCACGGCTCCGGTCGGCGCCGGGGGCGGCCCGGCCAGGTCTCATGCTGATACCACGTCGCGGCGGCGTCAAGGACGGGCTCGCGCGGCGGGGCGGCGTGGACTACAGTGCGTGGACCGGAGGAAACCATGGCTCACCCCGACAGTCGTACCGTCCTCATCACCGGAGCCGCCCGCGGCATCGGCGCCGCCTCGGCGCGCCGTCTGGCCGCCGGCGGCGCCCGCCTCGTCCTCGCCGACATCGACGGCCCCGCCGTGGAAAAGCTCGCCGCCGAGCTCGGCGGAGTCGGCGTTCAGGCGGACGTCACGCGGGCCGGCGACGTGGCGCGCATGGTGGAGGAGGCGTACCGGCGCTGGGGCCGCCTGGACGTCCTCTTCAACAACGCCGGCGTCATCCGCGTGCAGCCGATGCTCGACGTCACCGAGGCCGAGTGGGACCGGGTCATGGACGTGAACCTCAAGGCCGTCTTCTTCGTGCTGCAGGCGGTGGCGCGCCGCATGAAGACGCAGCCGCCCATCCCGGGCTCGGAGGTGCGCGGCAAGCTCATCCAGACCGCCTCCATCGCCGGCTACCGCGGCGGTAATCACCTGATGACGCCGTACTCGGCCACCAAGGCCGGAGTGATCAGCCTCACGCGCTCGGCCGCCCAGGCGCTCGCACCCGACGGCATCACGTCGAACTGCGTGTGCCCCGGCGCGGTCGACACCGCCATGTGGGCGCAGATCGACGGCGAGATGGCGGCACTGCATGGCTGGGCGCCGCGCGAGGCATGGAAGAAGCGCATCGCCGGCATCCCGCTCGGCCGGCCCGAGCGCGCCGAGGACGTCGCCGGTGTCGTGGCGTTCCTGGCCGGCCCGGACTCCGATTACATGACCGGCCAGGCGATCAAGGTGGACGGTGGCCTGGTGATGGGCGACTAGCGAGATGGAGACCGGCGTCTCGACGCCCCCGTCTCGCGTCGAGCACGGGCTCGACCGCGCGACGCTGATCACCTACGCGGTCTTGCTCCTCATCACCGCGGGCGCGTGGGTGCACGTCGTGACGGCGATGCCGGGCGGTGACATGGCCGGTATGGACATGGTCATGACGCCGACGCTGGTGGACGCCGCCGCGTACGTGGGCGCGTGGGCGATCATGATGGCCGCCATGATGCTTCCGAGCGCGCTGCCGATGCTCGGTCTCTATGCCGCGACCCAGAAGACAGGGCAGTGGCCGACGAAGGTCGTCGGCGTTGGCCTCTTCGCTCTCGTCTATGTCGCGCTGTGGGCGTTGACCGGGGTGCCCGTCTACGCGGCGAGCCTGGGGCTCATGGCAGTGACAGCGGACACGCTCGTGTATGTCGTGGCCGGCGTGCTGATCGGCGCCGGCGTGTTCCAGCTCACGCCGCTCAAGCAGGTCTGCCTGCGCCATTGCCGCAGTCCCATCGGATTCCTGCTCGGACACTGGCGTGCGGGATGGCGCGGCGCGCTTGCCATGGGCTGGGCGCATGCCGTCTACTGTCTGGGCTGTTGCTGGGCGCTCATGCTCGTGCTCGTGGTCGCCGGCGCGATGGGACTGCCGTGGGTGCTGCTGATCGCGTGTGTGGTGGCCGCGGAAAAAGTGCTGCCCCACGGCGACGCGATCGCGCGGGTGACCGGCGTGGCGCTCGTGCTGCTCGGCGTGGCCGTCGCAGTACGCCCGGCGCTGGCGACTGCGTTACGGAGTAGCGGCGCATCAATGTAGCGGACGGTCGCACAGAAGGGAGACTCACATGGCGAACGCCCAATGGCAGATCAGCGGCGAGTACATGGAAGCGTGCAGCTGCGACTCGGTGTGTCCATGTCCCACCTCCGGCTTGGCGGCCCGCCCGACGAAAGGCTCGTGTGACGCCGGTCTGGTCTTTCACGTGGAGCGCGGACAGCACGGCGGCACGAAGCTCGATGGGCTGAGCTTCGCCGTGGTCCTCCACACGCCGGGACCGATGATCGAGGGCAACTGGACCGTGGGCGTGATCGTGGACGAGCGCGCCTCGGCGCCGCAGCGCGAGGCGTTGACGGCGATCGCGAGCGGGCAGGGTGGCGGACCCATGGCCGCCCTGGGGCCGCTCGTCGGGCGCTTCGCCGGCGTCGAAGCGAAGCCGATCAAGCTCGAGGGCAACGGGATGAAGCGCTCGGTGTCGATCCCCGGCGCGCTCGAGATCGCCGTCGAAGGCATCGCCGGCGCCAAGCAGGACGAGCCGATCTATCTCGACAACGTCGGCCACCCGGCGGCGAGCCGTCTCGCGCTGGCAAAAGCGTCCCGCAGCCACATGAACGCGTTCGGCATCAAGTGGGACGACACGTCGGGCCGCAACAACGGCCACTTCGCGCCGTTCTCCTGGCGGTCCAGCTAGCCGGAAGGCCTCAGCGGATTCGCGAGCGGATGGAGGACGTCGAGCGCATAGCCGAGGTCCAGCCGCTCTCCGAGCCAGCTCGGCATCGCCGTGCGCGCGTGAATGTCCAGGCCCTGCGCTGCGTGTCGCGTGCGCAGCGTCTCGTAGGGATCCGCGGATACCGCGATGGGGGCCGGCACGGCGGGTAGCGGCTGGCCGTCCGGTCGTCGGATGCTGAGCTCGCCGTCGTCGCGTCGCTCCATCTCGTAGCCTTCCTCGTGAACCGCCCGGTGGTGCCGGCGACAGAGCAGGACGAGGTTGGAGAGCGTCGTCGGCCCTCCCCGAGCCCAATGGCGGATGTGATGACCCTGGCCGAACCGCACGCCACACCCTGGAAACCGACAGCCTCGGTCGCGATGCTGCAGCGCCCGGCGTAGAGCGGGCGGAATCGTACGCGTGCGCGCGCCGACCTCGACGACCTGACCGTCCGCATCGTGGCGCATCACCACGCGGCTGGCGTCGCACGCCAGGCGCTGTGACGTTTCCGCAGAAACGCGCCCCGTGTCAGCGAGCAGCGACTGGCCGGGCGCCTCGGCGTTCGCCAGCACCGCCGCATCGACGTGAACGACCACCTGGTACCGGTCGCCGGGGGCACCGGGATCCATTCCGCCGTGCAACGCCGCTTCCGCGACGAGCCCGAGCGCGTCCGCCTGCTGCTGAGCCATCGAGAGCGTTGCCCCTGAGACGCCGTCGCTGGGCGGTTCGACGGTAGCGTTCCCGCTGCGCCGCTGCTGATACAAGGTCTCGCGCGCCGCCGCCAGCGCTTGCATGAAGACGGCGCCGGCCTCCGGCGTCAGCCGCCCACGAACGATCACCATGCCGTCGCCATCTTGATACACCTGGAGCGCGCGGCTCCGGTGGTGCGCGGCGGTTTCCGCTAACTCCGCCTTGCGATCCATCTGCCGCCAGCCGTGCACGATGCGCTCGACGTGCGCTGCCGTGCCGGCCTTGCCGACGGCGAGCAGGCGCTCTTCCGTCTCGGGGGTCGCGACGCGTGTCAGCGCACGGACTTTGGAATACGACAGCTCGCCGCGGGCGAGGGCCTGGGCCAGCCGCGGCAGCGTGCCCAGCGCGCGCGCCACCCGGACGCGTTCCCGCGCGGCGCCGCGATCGAGCCCGACCCGCCACGTCAGCCAGTCGGCGCAGGAGTGGAAGCCGTTGCCCCAGCCCCCGCGCGCGTCGAACTCGCGAATCAGATCGAGCAGATCGGCGGTGGCGGCGTCGAGGTGCGCCGACAGCACCGCGATCTCGTCGCCGAGACGCTCCAGCTCCACGATGTGCGCCGGAGTGGGAAGCACGGAGCACGTGTCCATCTTCATCGGAGAGTCCCCCTTTCCGCTGGGTCGACTCTCCCCCCGATTTCGATGGCCCCCCGGAACGCTCCTGAGAAGCGATCGTGGTGCAGTCGCCGGATCTTCGATAACGGCTGACGCTCGCGTCTCTGGGGGCTCGGATGGAAGGCTGGACGGCCATTCATGGAGCGCTCTCGACGAGAAGCGCCACCAAGCAGTGATGTCTGTCAAGCGGATTCTTGCGACTCGACTTCCGAACGGCTCGAGCGCGGCCTGAAGCCGACCTGCTGGCAGCGCATGCAGACCTTCAGCTCGAACCAGCCCTGCCAGTGATGCTGGCCGAGCCAGCACGCCCAGTTGAGGCTTGCCAGCACACCACGCAGCGTGGCCCCGGCGCGTTCGAGCATCCGTCGTCACTCTAGAGCGCCGTCCGACGAACGCGGAAGTATTTTCAACGCGCCGCCGGCATCTGCGTTGCTACTCCGGGCGTGGCCCTCACGCACAGCCACGCAGCAAGGAGGTCGACATGGCAGAGATGCGGAAGCCCCAGTCGCAGTCGGGCGGCATGGTGACGGGAATGTTCAGGGATCGCGACAGTGCGGAGCGCGCGTACCAGGCGATGTCGAGTCGCGGCTACGCGCGTGACGACATCAACGTGATGATGTCCGAGGAGGCGCGCAAGCGCCACTTCGCCGACGACGCGCGCACGTCGGAGCTCGGCAGCAAGGCGGCGGAAGGCGCCGGTGTCGGCGCCGCCGTCGGTGGAACGCTCGGCGCAGCGCTCGGCGTCGCGGCGGCCGTCGGGGCGATTGCCCTGCCGGGAATCGGTCTGGTCGCGCTCGGTCCGGTGGCGGCGGGACTGGCGGGCGCGGGCGCCGGCGGAGTGACAGGGGGTCTCGTCGGCGCGCTCGTCGGCTCCGGAATTCCGGAGGACCGGGCGAAGCTCTACGAGAGCGGGCTCAAGCAGGGGAACATCCTCATGGGCGTGAGACCGCGGAGTCCCGAGGATGCCGACTACTTCGAGCGCGAGTGGAAGAGCTACCGCGGCGAGAACATCTACCGTTGAGTCAGAGGAGCGCGCCGGGTCACCCGGCGCGCTCGAACTTCGGCATGACCTCCCTCGCGAACCAGCCCAGCTGCTCCAGCATGACCGCCTGCGGCGTGCCCATGCTGATGCTCACGTTGACGTACTCGAGGCCCGGGTACCGCGACTCGAGGTCTTTGAGACACGCGACGAGCTCTTCGGGCGGCCCCGCGAACCAGGCGCCGCTCTTCATGTAGTGCTCCACGGTCGGCACGCCGGCCGCCCCCCAGCCGCCGCGTCTGGACGAGGCCTCGATCTGCGCGGGCGTGATGCCGGGCACGAAGCCGAGCGGACCGAACATCTTGACGTGCTCCTCGTAGAACGGCGTGATCTCCCGGATGGCCTTCGCCTTCGTGTCGGCGAGGTGGAAGAAGATGCCGAGGCAGAGATCCTCGCCGGGCTCGAGCTTCTTGCCGATGCGGGCCGCCGCTTCCCGGTACTGGAGGATCGGTCCCTCGGCCATGGTGGCCGCGCCGCCGCCGATCACGCCCTTGATGCCGTGGCGCACCATGAAGTCGAGCGCGCGCGGCCTGGCGCTCACGATCGGCTGCCAGCACTCCAGCCGGTGGATGGGCCGCGGCACGAGCGTGATCTCCTTCAGCTCGTAGCCTCTATAAGGCACGTTCGGCGGAAGCGTGTAGTGCTTGCCCTGGTGCGAGAACGACTCCTGACCGAACGCCTTGAGGATGATCTCGACCTGCTCTTCGAACAGCTCGCGGTTCGCCTCCGCATCCAGCATCGGCGCGCCGAACGTCTCGACCTCCCGCGTGTGATAGCCGCGGCCCACGCCGAAGATGACGCGGCCCCGCGTGAGGATGTCGGCCGTCGCGAAGTCCTCGGCGAGGCGCAGCGGATGCCACATGGGGGCGATGTTGAAGCCGCACCCGATGCGGATCTGCTTCGTGATGTGGGCGAGATGCACGGCCGACATGAGCACGTTGGGCAGGCACTCGTAGCCCTCGTGCTGGAAGTGGTGCTCGGCGAGCCAGATCGCGTAGTAGCCGAGCTCGTCCATGTGCCGGGCGATGGCGTCGGTCTTGTCGAAGACGGTGGCCAGCTGCGCGTTGCGGTAGCGCCGCTCGTTGGCGGGCGTCGCCAGCTGCCCCATGTCGGGGAGGTCGATGTGGCCGGGATAGACGGTGGCGAACTTCGTGATCATCGGGTGCTCCTCGCCGTGCGATCGGCCGTGGCGTCTCGGATGGCGCGCCAGACCCGCGCGGCCGTGAATGGCATGTCGAGATGGCGAACGCCGAGCGGCGCCAGCGCGTCGTTGACGGCGTTGGCGAGGGCGGGGAGGGCGCCGACGGTGCCGGCCTCTCCGACGCCCTTGGCGCCGAGCGGGTTCACCCGCGTCGGCACTTCGTGGGAATCGACCTCGAAGAGCGGCACGTCTTCCGCGCGCGGCATCGCGTAGTCCATGAACGAGCCCGCCAGGAGCTGGCCCGTCTCGCCGTCGTAGACGAGATCCTCGAAGAGCGCCTGACCAAGCCCCTGCACGACGCCTCCGTGGATCTGCCCCTTGACCAGCATCGGGTTCACCATGCGGCCCACGTCGTCGACGACGGTATGCCGCACGATCCGGACCGCGCCGGTGTCGGGATCGATCTCGACCTCGCACACCTGGCAGCCATTCGGAAAGGTGACGGCCGGCGGCGTGAAGGCGGCGGTCTCGCTGAAGCCGGGCTCCAGGCCCGGCGGGAGCTGCCGCGGCTGATACGCGGCACGCGCGACGTCGGCGAAAGCCACGCCCGTGTCGGTGCCGGTGACGGAGAAGCGACCCTCGCGGAAGACGACGTCGGCGGGTGCGGCCTCGAGCAGGCGCGCGGCGATGAGCCGGCCACGCTCGACGATCTTGTCGCTCGCGCGCACGATCGCGGAGCCGCCGACGCTGAGGGCGCCCGAGCCGCCGTTGCCGCGGCCGGCGCCCAGGGCATCGCTGTCGCCCCAGAGGACCTCGATCCGGGCGGGCGGCACACCGAGACGCTCGCGCACGATCTGCGCGAAGGCCGTCTCGTTGCCCTGGCCCATCGACGTGGAGCCCGTCAGCACGGTGACGGAGCCGTCGGGATTCACGCGGATCTCCGCCGTGTCCGGATTGAGCGCGGTATACGGGCCGCCGGCGACCTCGACGGCGTTGGCGACGCCGAGCCCGCGCAGCCGGCCGCGCGTACGCGCCTCCGCACGTCGCTTGTCGAAGCTCGCGTGATCCGCGCGCGCCAGCGCCAGATCCATGCCGCGCGCGAAGTCGCCCGAATCGTAGGTGAAGACCAGGCCCGTCTTGAACGGCATCGCCGAGGCCGGGATCAGATTGCGACGACGCAGCGCGACCGGGTCGACCCCCAGCTCGCGCGCGGCCACGTCGATCACACGCTCGATCGCGTAGGTCGCCTCCGGTCGCCCGGCGCCGCGGTAGGGACCGGTGGGGGTGGTGTGGGTGAAGACACCGGTGGTTTCGTGATGGATGGCCGGGGTCGTGTACACGCCCGCGACACCGCCGATGTTGTTGGTCCCCGGCCCGGCGCTCCGCGGTGTGAGATAGGCCCCGACGTTCAGCGTGACGGCCACGCGCAGCGCGAGAAACGTCCCGTCGGCATCGAGGGCCAGCTCCGCGCAGGAGACGTTGTCGCGCCCATGCTCGTCGGTGAGGAAGCCCTCGCGTCGATCCGACGTCCACTTCACCGGCCGGCCGAGCCGCTTCGACGCCCAGAGCACCAGCGCCATCTCCGGATAGAGGCCGCTGCGCATCCCGAAGCTGCCGCCGACATCACCGGTGACGACGCGGACGCGACTGTGCGGCACGCGCAGCACGTCGGCCAGCAGCGTGCGGGTGCCGTGCGGCGCCTGGATGCCGGTGTAGAGCGTGTAGCGCCCGGAGCGGCCGTCGTATGCGCCCACGGCGCTGCGCGGCTCGAGCGGCGCCGCCGCCACCCGGGTGACCACGAAATCGAGCCGCGTCACGTGGGCGGCCCGCTCGAAGGCGCGGCTCACCGCGTCGCGGGAGCCGGCCTCTGCGACGAAGGCGACGTTGTCCGGCGCCTCGTCCCAGACGAGCGGCGCTCCCGGCCGCGTGGCCTCGGCGGTCGCCGCGACAGCGGGCAACGGAGCGTACTCGACGGCCACGCGTTCGGCGGCGTCCACGGCGGCCTCGCGCGTCTCGGCCACCACCAGCGCCACCGGGTCGCCCACGTGTCGCACGCGCGCCCCTGCCAGCGCGGGCCGCGGCGTGGCAAACGCCGAGGCGCCGTCGCGGCGCTTGCGGCTCCGATCGGTCGGCAAGTCCGCCACGCCGTCCGCCGCCAGATCGGCGCCGGTGAGCACCGCCCGCACGCCGGGCATCGCGAGCGCCGTGCGCGCGTCCACTCCGTCCACCCGCGCGTGGGCGTGGGGAGAGCGCACCAGCACCGCGTGGAGCTCGCGCGACAGGGTGACGTCGTCCGAGTACCGGCCGAGCCCTCGCACCAGGCGGGGATCCTCGATTCGCCGCACCGACTGTCCCACGGCGAACTTCTCGACGACGATAGGATCAGCCACGAAGCGCCGGAGCGGGGTAGAGTACGGACATGACGAAATGGGCCGTGCTCGCCGCCGTCGTCGTGGTGGCCGCGACGTCCGCCGCCTCCGCCCAGGACGACCGCTCCGCCCTGGGCCGCATACGGCTCACCACCGACCCGACGGTCCCCGTCGGCTGCACGCGCATCGGCCTCGTCCGCGACGATTCGGTAAAGGACCTGCGCCGCAAGGTGCTCAAGGCCGGCGGCGACACGGCGCTCCTGTCGTTTCCGCCCGACGACCTGGAGAAGATCGACGCCCAGGTCTTCCGCTGTCCGCCGCACACGATGCCGTCGCACATTCCGCCGCCCCCGCCCGGGCCCCCTCCGCCGCCGCCGCCGCGATAGCCGCGCTCACGCCGGCGCGAAGATTCCCGTCGCGCCCTCGACGCCGGGGCCGGTGGTGGGCGCGCCGTTGGCCGGACCGCCGAAGGCGCGATCGCGCTGGAGCACCGGCACGACGCGGTCGGCGAAGAGCCGCATGTTCAGCTCCGCCTGCTCGTGCGGCATGCCGCCGAACGCGAACTCCGTGACCAGATGGTCGACCCCGGTGAGCCGCTGCAGCTCCGCGATCTGCTGCAGGCAGTCGTCCGGCGTGCCGACGATCTGGATCTTCACGTAGAAGTCCGTGGCCTTCTGGCGGAAGCCCGCGTCCTTCATCTTCGAGTATGTCTTGGCCATGCCGCCGTAGAACTCGTAGCCCTTCACCGTCGCCAGGTGACCGTCAGAGAAGTGGTAGTGGTTGTCGATCGAGTCCCACTTCCGTGACAGATAGATCACCGCGCGCTCCCGCGCTTCGGCGCGGCTCTCGGCGACGGAGACATTGGTGAGGATGATCGGCGGCCGCGGCGTGTGGCCGACCGCGGCCGCGATCTCACGGTAGCGCTGGATGTCCTCGGCGGCCTTCGGCCACTCGTTCTGCATGACCACGAGCACGCCGAAGCCGAGCCGTGCCATGATCTCCGCGGACTCCGGGCTGACCGACGACGCATAGAAGCGGCGCTCGGGATGCGAGATCGGGCGGGGCCGGATGGAGGTGCGCGGGATCGTGAAGAACTCGCCGTCCCACTCGAAGACCTCGTCGGTGAGCGCCTTCACCACGATCCTGGCCGCTTCCACGAAGCGGGGGCGCGCCTCCTCCATCGGAACGCGAAAGCCCGCGTACTCCACGGTGGCGGCGCCGCGGCCGAAGCCGAACAGACATCGCCCGCCGCTCATGATGTCGAGCAGCGCGATCTGCTCGGCGACCCGGATCGGGTCGTGCCAGGGAAGGACGATGACGGCGGTGCCGAGCATGATGCGCCGGGTGCGCCCGGCGTAGTACGCGAGCAGCTGCGTGGGCGCCGGCGACATGGCGTAGCCGGTGAAGTGATGCTCGAGCGCCCACAGCGAGTCGAAGCCGAGCGGCTCGGCGAGGTCGCCGAGCGCCATGTGCTCGCCGACCACCGACGCGTCGGAGCGTCCCTCCTTCGTGAGCATGTTGAGCGCGATGCCGACCTTCATGTCGGCGGACTATAGCTCCCGCCCGCGTTCTTGTCACGCGGGTTGCGCCTCGGCGCGCCGTGTGATGAACTTCCCGGCATGCCGGCCACGTTCCGCTTCGCCCTGCGCGACCTGCCGCCCGAAGCCGAGAGCCTTCGCGACGAGGTGCGGCAGTTCCTGAAGGAGCAGTTCAGCGGGGCCGCGCCCCTCAAGCGCGCGAAGTCCTGGGGCGGCTTCGATCGCGAGTTCTCGCGGCGCGTGGGTGCCCGCGGCTGGATCGGCATGACGTGGCCCAAGAAGTACGGCGGCCACGAGCGCAGCTACCTCGAGCGCTACGTCGTGCTGGAGGAGATGCTCGCGGCCGGGGCGCCGGTCAGCGCGCACTGGGTGGCCGACCGCCAGAGCGGCCCGCTGCTGCTGCGATTCGGCACCGAGGCGCAGCGCGAGAAGATCCTGCCCGGCATCGTGCGCGGCGAGCTCGCCTTCGCCATCGGCATGAGCGAGCCCGACTCCGGCTCGGATCTCGCCTCCATTCGCACGCGGGCGACCAGGGTCGACGGCGGCTATCTCGTGAACGGCACCAAGGTGTGGACGAGCAACGCGCACCTGAGCGACTACCTCATCGCGCTGTTCCGGACGCAGGTGGTGCCGGACAAGAAGCACGAGGGGCTCACGCAGTTCCTGGTCGATCTGCGGAACACCAGGGGCATCACGATCCGGCCGATCGTGGATCTCGCCGGCAAGCACCACTTCAACGAGGTGAACTTCACCGACGCGTTCGTGCCGGACGAGGCGCGCGTCGGCAACGAGGGCGACGGCTGGAAGCAGGTGACGGCGGAGCTCGGCTACGAGCGCAGCGGTCCCGAGCGCTATCTCTCGAGCATCGCGCTGATCCGCGAGCTGGTGCGCGAGGTGAGCGCGCGGCCGGAGCCGCGGGGCACGGAGGCCATCGGCCGCATGGTGGCGAGCCTGGCCACCCTGCGGCAGATGTCGACGTCGGTGGCGGGCATGCTGCAGGCCGGCGAGAATACCTATCTCGAGGCGGCCGCCGTCAAGGACGTGGGCACGACGTTCGAGCAATCGATCCCGGAGCTGACGCACGCGCTCCTCGACACGGAGCCGACGATCGACAGCGGCTCCGACCTCCAGCAGGTGCTCGGCTACATCACGCAGACGGCGCCGTCGTTCTCCCTCCGCGGCGGCACGCGTGAGATCCTCCGCGGCATCATCGCCCGCGGTTTGGGACTGAGATGACGCAGGGAGAACGGTCTCGAACGGGCCACCCGCGGCTCACGCTGGACGCCGAGCGGTCGCTACAATGACCGAGCTGGGGTCCCTGCTCGCCGATACCGTCGCGCGCCTGTTCGGCGCCCTCGCCACCAAGGAGCTGATCGAGTCGGCGGAGCAGGGCGCGTGGCCCGAGAAGCTCTGGCGCGCGCTCGAGGAGGGTGGCCTCACGCTGCCGCTCGTCCCCGAGTCGGCGGGCGGCGCCGGCGGCACGTGGCTGGACGCCCACGTCGTCGTGCGCGCGGCCGGCCGCCACACGGCGCCGGTTCCGCTGGCGGAGACGATCATCGCCGGCGCGCTGCTCTCGCGCGCGGGGCTGGAAGTGCCGCTGGGCCCGCTCACGCTGGCGCCGGTTCACGGGACGGACACGCTGACGCTCGGCCGCCGCGGCAGCGCGCTCACCCTGAGCGGCACCGCGACGCGTGTGCCGTGGGGACGCCACGCCGGGCACGTCGTCATCGTGGCCGACGTCGAGGGGCGTCCGACCGTCGCGGTGGCCGCCGCGAGCGGCGCCCGCATCACCGAGGGCGCGAACCTGGCGCGCGAGCCGCGCGACACGCTGGTCTTCGACGGCGCGCCCGTGCTGGCGGCGGCGCCCGCGGCCGGCGTGACGGCGGACACGATCCGCCTCCACGGCGCCATGGCGCGGGCCGCGCAGATGGCCGGCGCTCTGGACGCGTGTCTCGAGCAGGCCGTTCGCTATGCCACGGAGCGCAGGCAGTTCGGACGCCCGATCGGCAGCTTCCAGGCCATCCAGCAGAACCTCGCCGTGCTGGCCGGCCACGTCGCCGCCGCCGGCATCGCGGCCGAGTCGGCGTTCCGCGCCGCCGACCGCGGCGACGCACGCTTCGAGATCGCGGTGGCGAAGATCCGGGTGGGGGAGGCGGCCGGCGTCGGCGCGGGCATCGCCCACCAGACGCACGGGGCGATCGGCTTCACCTACGAGCACGCGCTGCACTTCGCGACGCGCCGCCTCTGGTCATGGCGCGCGGAGTTCGGCAGCGAGAGCGCGTGGGCCCGCGAGCTCGGCGAGCGCATCGCCGCGCGCGGCGCCGACGCCCTCTGGCCCGACCTCACGGCCCGCTGACGCACCTCAGCCGGTCGTTTGCCGCTTTCGAGCGCGGGCTTCGCCCGCGCAATCCTGGTTCGAGGGGGAGGCAGCGGAGCAGGCCGAAGGCCTGCGGAGCGTCGGAAGGGGGCCGTCGAGGCCCCCTCCGAGTCAAGCCGCCGGACGGTAGGAAATGAGGTACTTGTGCTGGCCTTCGAGGACGATCGCGTTCTTCTGGTTGGTGAGCGTCACTCGCAGGGTGACGAGGCCGGACGAGCTCTTGCGCTCCAGCGCCACGACCTCGTGCTCGGGAAGAATGGTGTCGCCGATGAACACGGGTCCCAAGAAGCGCGTGGACTGCTCGACGAACGCCACGATCGAGCGCTCGATGAGCGGGGCCAGCGAGGAGGCGCCGACGGCGGTGAGCGAGGTCAGGAGCAGGCCGTGGGCCAGTCGGCGGCCGAAGCGCGTCTGCTTGGCGTACTCGTCGTCGTAGTGGATGGGGTGGTTGTCGCCGGTCATGCCCGCGAAGAACAGGAAGTGGGCGTCCACCAGCGTGCGGGACGGGCTGCGAAAGCGGTCGCCCACCGCGAAGTCCTCGAAGTAGAGCTGCCGGGTCAGGCTTGCCAAAAGATCGCCTGGGCCGTCGCCGCGTCGGGGGCGGCGAAGATCGCCGGCCGGAGCC
>DATBJF010000068.1:0-17799 GCA_036556545.1 Candidatus Methylomirabilota bacterium | reverse complement strand
GCCCCCTCCGATGCCTCCCCCTCGAAGTAGATTGCGCGGGCGAAGCCCGCGCTCGAGCGCGGTGACCCGAAGCGCTTCTGGCGACATCCGACGCGCCGGAGCGGCGCGTGTCCCACGCTACAAGGTGTACGTCTTGTCCTGTTCGAGGAGCGTGATGCGGGCGGGGTCGATGCGGGAGAGCTGCTCGGCGATCTCGTCGTGGAACTGCGGCTTGATGTGGTAGATCCACACGGGGACGTTCGGCGGCAGCTTGTCGATTTCGCGCGCGATGCGCTCAGGTGTCATGTGCATGGCGACGTCGGCGAGCGGCGCCAGGCGGTTGGGATAGGCGCACTCGAGGACGATCGCGCGCAGACCGCGCAGGCCGCGGGCCGCCTTCCAGATGGCGGTGGTGGGACCGGTGTCGCCCGAGAAGATGAACCCGGTGCTGCCATCGTGGAGGATGAAGCCGCTGGTCGGCACGCTGTGGGCGACGGCGACCGGGGTCACCCACAGATCTCCCACGCGCTGCTCGGCCTCCTCGACCAGCGTGCGGTACTTCATCACCGGCGCCTCGGGCGGAATCTGCGCGAAGTCGGGCCAGCCGACGTTGTTGAACACGCCGGTGCGGAGCGCGTCCACGACGGGCTCCACGCTGGCGATCGTGAGGGGCTCGCGCGGCTCGCCGGCGAAGGCCAGCGTCTCGGTGAGGAACGCGAGACCGGCGACGTGATCGAGGTGGGCGTGGGAGATGAGGGCGTGCTGCACGAGGCGCTGCTCGGCGGTGGTGAGCGCGCCGCCGACGGTACCCGCATCGACGAGGATTCGATCGTTGACGAGAAACGCTGTCGGGCGCTGACCGAGTCCTTCGGCTCCATAGGCGCCGAGCACTCGAATCTTCATTATCGCCGCATCCTAGCATACATTGAGCGGTGATGGCCGTACGCTCGCCGCGGGTGCGGGACGTCGCGCGCAAGCATCTGGCGGGCATCGTCGCCGGTGTCGTCACCGTCGGCCTCGTCAGCTTCGGGTTCCTCGACGCGCTCGAGTACTGGTCCCTGTCCCGGCTCTTCGAGCATCGCGGCGCGCGGGCGCCGGTCTCGCCGATCGTCATCGTCAGCATCGACGAGTCGACCTTCGCCGAGCTCGACACCCAGTGGCCGTTCCCGCGAGCGCTGCACGCCGAGCTGCTGACGAAGCTCGCCGCCGGCCGGCCGCACGTGATCGGCGTGGACCTCATCTTCGACTCGCCGTCGTCACGTGGACCCGCCGACGACACGGCGCTGGGCGCGGCGGTGGCGCAGGCGGGCAACGTGGTCCTCGGCGCCGCCGTGGCCGAGGACATCCAGCCGTTCTATCGTCGCGAGACGCTCAATCAGCCGGTGGCCGTCATCCGCCGCGGCGCCGCCGGCGTGGCGCCCGTGAACATGTATCCCGACGCGGATGGCGAGATCCGCCGCGTGCCGGTCGCGGTGGATCTCGGCGGCGAGCGCATCGCCGCCCTCGACGCGCAGCTCCACGCGGTGGTAGCGCGGGCCGGCGTGCCGGTGGCGCCGCTGCCGGCGGCGTCGAGCGTGCTCATCAACTTTCGCGGCGGCCCGCGCACCTATCCCTGGGTCTCGTACTATCGGGTGATCAACGGCGAGGTGCCGGTCGAGTACTTCAAGGACAAGATCGTGCTCGTCGGCCCCACGACGGAGATCCTGCACGACCAGTTTCCGACCGCGTTCGCGCGCGGCGGCGACATGCCGGGCGTGGAGGTTCACGCCAACGCCCTGGAGACGCTGCTGCGCGGCAACCCGATCCGCGAAGTGCCCCGCGCGCTGTCGGCGGTCGCGGCGGCGGCGGCCGCGCTCGTGGGGGCCATCCTGGTGGTGCGGCTCCACGCGCTTCGCGCCCTGCTGGCGGCCGTGGGCGTGTGGCTGGCGCTCACGGCGACGGCCTATCTCGGCTTCGCGCTGCTGGACGTCTGGGTGCGGGTGATGGCGCCCACGCTCGCGCTCGTGCTCGGCTACGGAGCGACCGTGATCGAACACTTCGTGCGCGAGCAGCGTGAGCGCCGGCGGCTCTCGCAGTTCTTCTCGCCCGACGTCGTGCGAGAGGTCGTCCGCTACAAGGACGAGGGCAGCCTGACCACCGGCCGCCGCACGGTGACCGTGCTCTTCAGCGACATCCGGGGCTTCACGTCGATCTCGGAAAAGCTCGAGCCGGAGCAGGTGGCCGAGATGCTCCGCGAATACCTGTCGGAGATGACCGAGGTCGTCTTCAAGTACGGCGGCACCGTCGACAAGTACATCGGCGACTGCATCATGGCGCTCTACAACGTGCCGTTCGCGGATTCCGAGCACGCGCTGAATGCCGTCCGCACCGCCCTCGAGTTCCAGGAGCGGACGATCGCCGTCTCCCGGCGCTGGGAAGCGAAGCTCGGCGTCACCATCCGTAACGGCGTCGGCATCAATACGGGCGAGGCCGTGGTGGGCACGCTCGGCTCCCGGCAGCGGCTGGAGTACACGGCCATCGGCGACACCATCAACCTCGGGTCGCGGCTGGAGTCGATCACCAAGGACTACAAGACGAACATCATCATCAGCGAGTTCACGTACGCGCACGTGAAGGACCACTTCGTCACCAAGGAGCTCGGCGACGTCACCGTGAAGGGCAAGAGCCGGCCGGTGAAGATCTACGCCGTGCTGCCCAGCGACATTCGCACGCATCCACGCGCCATCTTGGAATCGGCGGCGCTCTTGTCCGTTGCCGGCGACGGCCGCGCGTGCCGGGTGGCCACGCGCGACATCGGCGAAGGCGGCCTGGCGCTCCGCGGCGTGCCCGACGAGTGGACGGTGGGGCAGACGGTCCAGGTCCGGTGCGAGGGAGGCGCGTTGCCGAAGCCGATCGTGGCCGAGGCCACCATCGGCTGGCGGCGGGGCGACGAGGCGGGGGTCGTCTTCACGACCCTCGACGCCGACTCGGCGCCGACCGAGGCCGACGACGTGAGCCAGGCGGGACGCTCGTGAGTTGCCGCCATCTATCCGGCATGATAGAACTCGGCTGAACACCATCACCGCCGCGGGAGGCGCATGAGCGCGCAGGACTTCGATTTTCCGACGATGTCACGAGCGTTGATCGTCGGCGACAAGGACACGGTCGCGGCGAAGACGCGCGAAGGCCTCGGCTTCTCGATGGACCCCAAGGAGCTCATCTTCAAGGGGCTCATCCCGGGCATGGATGTCGTGGGCGAGAAGTTCCGCCGGAACGAGTACTACGTGCCTCAGGTGCTGCTGTCGGCGCGCGCGATGTACGCCGGCCTCGACCTTCTCAAGCCGCTCATCACGGCCGGCGCCAAGGCCGATGACTATCACGGCGTCGTCGTCATCGGCACCGCGCAGGGAGATCTCCACGACATCGGCAAGAACCTGGTGGCCATGATGCTCGAGGGCGCCGGCTTCAAGGTCGTGAACCTCGGCCGCGACGTCGCGCCCGAGAAGTTCGTCGCCGCCGTCGAGGAGCACCACGCCAACGTCGTCGGCATCTCGGCGCTGATGACCACCACGATGCCGGCCATGAAGCGCACCATCGACGCGCTGCTGAAGGCGGGCCTCCGGGAGCAGGTGAAGGTGATGGTCGGCGGCGCGCCGGTGAGCCAGGCGTTCGCCGACGAGATCGGCGCCGACGGCTACGCGAAGGACTCGACGCTGGCGGTGGTGAAGGCCAAGTCGCTGCTCGGCGTGGCGGTCACGCGATGACGGTGCGCGGCCGGGAGTTCGTGGAGCGCGTCAAGGCCGGCGAGACGATGGTGTTCGACGGCGGCTACGGCACCATGCTGTTCGCGGCGGGGCTGCTGAACGGGGCCTGCCCTGAACTCTGGAACGACACCCATGCCGACGTCGTGCGCGGCATTCACCGCGGCTACTACGACGCGGGCAGCCACCTGGTCGAGACGAACACCTTCGGCGGGACCCGCCTGAAGCTCAACGAGTACAAGATCGGGGATCGCACGCGCGAGCTGAACGTCAAGGGCGCGCGCCTGGCCCGCGAGGCGGCGCCGCTGGATCGCTACGTGGCCGGCTCGATCGGGCCGACCAGCCGGCTTCCCGTCGACTACGCCCTCGACGAGGGCGTGACCGACGAGGAGTACGAGGCGACGTTCCGCGAGCAGGCGGAAGCGCTCGCCGAGGGCGGCGTCGACATCTTCGCGGTGGAGACGATGATGTTCCCCCAGGAGGCCACCGCCGCCATTCGCGCCTGCAAGGCGGTGACCGACTTGCCGGTGATGGCCACGATGTTCTTCCAGTTCGAGGAGCTCCACGACCGTGACCGGACCATGTGGGGCGAGAGCCCGGCCGAAGTGGCCACGAACCTCCTGGCCGCCGGCGCCGACATCGTCGGCATGAACTGCGGGCGCGGACCCGACCGTGCCATCGTGATCATCCGCGAGATGCGCAAGGTGACCGACGCACCACTGGTCGCCTATCCGAACGCCGGCCTGCCGATCACGACCGGCGACACGGTCACCTACGAGCTCGGACCGGAGGCGATGGCGCGCGAGTACCCGGCGCTGCTCGATGCCGGCTGCAACATCGTCGGCGCGTGCTGCGGCTCCAACCCGGAGCACATTCGCCGCATCGCCGAGGTCGTGCGCAGCCGCAAGCGGTGAGCTTCCCGGCCGGCGTGCAGGTCCTCGCCGACCTGCCGCTTGCCATCGATCCCGACGAGGTCCTGCGGTTCCAGGGCTACAAGAAGGGTGTCGACGTGCCGACTCCGGACGTGCTCTCCCTGTTCGACGGCGCGCTGGAGGCGGGTGGCCGCCTGATGTCGCCTCGCGCGGTGATGCGATGGCTGCCCGTGGATCGGCGCGGCCCCGACATGCTGGATGTCGGCGGCGTGGTGCTCACGATCCCGGCCATCGGCGCCCGCTGGGGCGCCGTGGAGTACGTGGCGGCCGCCGTGTGCACGATCGGTGAGGCGCTCGAGCGGCAGGTGAGCGAGCTCTGGGAGGCGCGCGAGCTGCCGCTGGCGTCGATGCTCGACAGCGTCGGCTCGGGCGCCGTGGAGAGCCTGGCCGAGTACGTGAACGACCTGCTCTGCCAGCAGGGCCTCGCGGCCGGCCTGAACGTCACCAACCGCATCAGCCCCGGCTACGGCGACTGGGACGTGGCCGAGCAGGCGCAGCTCTTCCGGCTGTGTGCGGGCACGCCCGCGGGCGTCAGCCTGAACGACGCCTGCGTCATGATGCCGGGCAAGTCGATCTCGCTGCTGGTTGGCGCGGGCGTGGCCGCCCGCGTGGATCACTACTTCAGCCAGTGCGCGCGGTGCTGGATGCGCGACTGCGCGTATCGCCGCGTGCCCGCGCGCCGGACCGTCCATCGATGACGACCCTGCCGTCGCGCCTGCCATGGCCGATGGTCTTCCAGATCCTCGGCGTGGTCGCCGCCGTCGGGCTGCTCGTGACCACCTGGGAGATCTGGCTCCTGTTCTTCACCGCGCTGATCATCGCCGCCGCCATCCTGCCCGCCGCACGCTGGGGCGAGCGGCGCCGGATCCCGCGCGGTGTCGTCGTACTCGTCGTGTACGTGGGCGTCGTCGGTCTCTTCGTGCTGATGGGCCGTCTGGTGTGGCCGGCGCTGAGTGAGCAGTGGAGGCAGTTCACCGAGCAGCTGCCAAAGCTGATCGAGAACGCGCGTACCTGGCTCGGACGGTTCGACTACTGGCTCGCCCAGTGGGGCGCCTCACTGCCGCAGCCGAAAGCGGACAACGTCCAGGGACTCGCCGGCAGCCTGCTCGGGAACGTGCTGCGCGTGACCACCGGCGCCGTGGGCGCCGTGGTCGAGGTGCTGGCGGTGCTGGTGGTTGCCGCGTATCTCGTCATCGACTCGCGTGAGATCGGTCACACGCTGGTGAGCCTGCTGCCGCGCGAGCACCGCCCGACGGCGACGCGCCTGGCGCCGTCCGTCCTCGAGCGCATCGGGGGGTACGTCCGGGGTCAGCTCGTCTCGTCGTTCTTCGTGGGCGTGCTCATTGCGGTCACCCTGTCGCTGCTCGGCGTGAAGTACGCGCTGTTGATCGGCGCGGTCGCGGCCGTCCTCAACATCGTGCCCTTCGTCGGCGCCACCATCGCCGCCGTCCTGGCCGTTCTGTCGGCGCTGAACGACGGCCTCCTGCTCGCGGTGATCGCGCTGGCGGTGATGTGGGCGTGCCAGACGATCGAAGCGAAATTCCTCGCACCCTACTTCGTCGGCCGCGCCACCGGCCTGCACGCGCTCGCCGTCCTGCTCGCGTTGCTGGCCGGCTTCAAGCTCCACGGCCTCATCGGCGGCCTGGTGGCCGTCCCGCTGCTGGCAGGAGCGTGGGAAGTCGTGCGGACGCTGTGGGTCGAACCCCGGCGCCGCGAGACGTGACCGAGCAGCTCGTCCAGATTCTCGGCGCGCTGCTGATCCTGACCGGCTTCGTGGCCGGTCAGCTCGGCCTGCTGCGCGCCGACTCCCCTCCATACCTGTGGCTGAATCTCCTCGGCTCCGTGATCCTGACCGTCGACGCCTGGCGTGGTCGCCAATGGGGGTTCGTGCTGCTGGAAGGCGTCTGGGCCGCGGTGTCGGCGTGGGGGCTCATCAAGCGCCGTCATCTATAACGACGGCTGTTCGTGCGGCTGGAACCGCCGGTGGCCTGATCGAGGCAGTCACCGGCCGTCGCTGATCCGCCCCCGGCCGCGGTGGTACGATGGCGTGTCATGGCGGCCGACAACATCGTTCTCGTGGGGTTCATGGGCGCCGGCAAGTCGGTCTGCGGCCGCCTGCTCGCGCGCCGGCTCGGTCGCTGCTTCGTCGAGACCGACGACATGATCGTTTCGCGCGCCGGCCGATCCATTCCCACGATCTTCCGCGAGGATGGCGAGGAAGCGTTTCGTCGTCTCGAGGCCGAGGCGCTGGACGCGCTGCGACTGAAGTCGGGCGACGTCATCGCGACGGGCGGCGGGCTGCCGTGCCGCGAGGGCCGGATGGAGGCGCTGCGCGCGCTCGGCACCGTCGTGTGGCTGCGCGGCGAGCTCGACGTGCAGCTGGAGCGCGCCGGCCGCATCGGTGGCCGTCCGATGCTGGACCGCTCGCCGGCCGACGTCGAAGCCCTCTATCGCAGCCGCGAGGTCTACTACGCGCGGGCCCACGTCACCGTCGACACCGCCGGGCTCGGCGTCGATCAGGTCGTGTCGCGCGTGCTGGCCGCGCTGAGGGAGGTCCATGCCGCACGCGTTTAGCGAGCGCCTCGGGCACGGCCCGCTGCTCTGCGATGGCGCCATGGGCACCGTCCTCTACGCGCGCGGGGTGGCCCTCGACGCCTGCTTCGACGTCCTCAACCTGAACAACCCGCGCCTCGTGCAGGGCGTTCACGCCGACTACATCGCGGCCGGCGCCGACTGCATCGAGACCAACACCTTCGGCGCCAACCGGTTCAAGCTCGCGATCCACGGCCTCGAGACCCAGACGCGGGAGGTGAACCGGCGCGGCGTGCGCCTCGCGCGGGACGTGCGCGAGTCGGCCGGGCGCGACGTGTGGGTGCTCGGCTCGGTGGGGCCGCTCGGCAAGTACCTGCAGCCGCTCGGCACCGTCACCGCGGACGACGCGCGCGACGCGTTCCGCGAGCAGGCGGAGGCGCTGCTCGAGGGCGGTGTCGACGGCTTCGTCGTGGAAACGTTCTCGGATCTCGCCGAGATCCGGCTGGCCATCG
The DNA here is from genome assembly GCA_036556545.1 of Candidatus Methylomirabilota bacterium. Classification (GTDB taxonomy): domain Bacteria; phylum Methylomirabilota; class Methylomirabilia; order Rokubacteriales; family CSP1-6; genus AR12. Next base: position 10,104 of record DATBJF010000068.1, on the reverse strand, counting down.
AGGCGATCCGCTCCGTGACCGACCTGCCGATCGTGGCGCAGATGGCGTTCACGGACGAGGCCGTGACCTTCATGGGGCGGTCGCCGGCCGATGTTGCGCGGGACCTGCGCGCGCTCGACGTGCAGGCGATGGGCGCCAACTGCTCGGTTGGCTCCTCCACACTCTACGACGTGCTCGAGCGGATGACGCCGGAGGCGGGCGGCCTGCCGCTGGCCATCCAGCCCAACGCCGGGCTCCCGAGCCGCATCGGCGAGCGCCTCATCTACCTCTCGTCCCCGAGCTACATGGCCGAGTATGCGGGCCGGATGGTGGAGGCGGGCGCCCGGCTCGTCGGCGGGTGCTGCGGCACCACGCCGTCCCACACCGCCGCCATGCGTGAGACGCTGGACCGGCTCACGCCCGGCACGCGCCGTCGCGAGGCGCGCGTCCCCGTCGCACGTCCTGCGCGTCCGGCGGCGTCGGAGGCGCCCGGCGTCGCCCACGCGCCGGCGCCGACGCTGCTGCAGCGCCGCCTGGACGCCGGCGAGTTCGTGGTCACCGTGGAGCTCGATCCGCCCCGCGGCCACACCGTCGACAAGCTGGTGCAGGGCGCCAAGCTGCTCAAGGAAAAAGGGGTGGAGATCGTCGACATCAACGACGGCTCCCTCGGGCGGGTGCGGATGTCCGTGCTGGCCACGGCGTTGCTCGTCCGCGACGGCACCGGCCTCGACGTGAACATGCATTTCACGTGTCGCGACCGGAACCTCATGGGCATCCAGGCCGACCTGCTCGGCGCGCACGCGCTCGACATCCGCAACATCCTGGCCATGACCGGCGATCCGCCCCGTGCCGGCGACTACGCGAACGCGACGGCGGTGTTCGACGTCGACGGCGTCGGGCTCATCGAGATCCTCCGGCGCATGAACGACGGGTTCGACGCCACCGGGACCTCGATCGGCGAGCCGACGTTCTTCTGCGTCGGCGCCGCGCTCAACCCCGCCGCCGACGACGTCGAGCGCGAGATCGAGCGGATGCACCGCAAGATCGAGGCGGGCGCGCGCTGGCTGCAGACGCAGCCCGTGTACGACCTCGAGCAGCTCGAGCGCTTCCTGGCGCGGGCGGGCGGCTCGCCCGTTCCCGTGCTGGTGGGGATCCTGCCGCTCCACAGCTCGCGGCACGCGGAATTCCTGCACAACGAGGTGCCCGGGATTACCATCCCGGACGCCGTCCGCGCGCGGATGCGCCAGGCCGGGGAGTCGGCGCTCCGCGCGGGGATCGACATGGCGCAGCACCTGGTCAACGAGGTGCGTGGCCGTTACGCGGGCGCGTACCTCATGCCGTCGTTCGGGCGATTCGAGGTCGTGGCGGAGGTGCTCGATGTCCTCCACTGAGAGATCGACGCTGGCCGCCCTCGGCGTACGCGAGGCGGCGGAGCGCGTGCACGCGGGCAGCATCACGGCGGAGGCGCTGCTCGACGCCTGTCTCGACGGGATCCGCACGCTCGAGCCGACGCTCCAGGCGTGGGCGCACGTCGATGCCGAGGGAGCGCGGGCGGCGGCGCGCGCGCTGGATGCCGGACCGGCGCGCGGCGTGTTGCGCGGCGTGCCGGTCGGTGTGAAGGACATCTTTCACGTGCAGGGGATGCCGACCACGGCCGGCTCGCGGCCGTTCGCCCACTCGCGCCCATCGGTGGATGCGACGTCCGTCGCGCGGCTGCGCGCGGCCGGCGCCGTCATCGTCGGCAAGACGCATACCACGGAGTTCGCCTTCCGCGACCCCGGCCCCACGCGCAACCCGTGGAACCCGCGCCACACGCCGGGCGGCTCGTCGTCGGGATCGGCGGCCGCGGTGGCCGCGCGCATGGTACCGGCGGCCCTCGGCACGCAGACGGTCGGCTCGGTGCTGCGTCCCGCCGCGTACTGCGGTGTCGTCGGCTACAAGCCCACGCACGCGCTGATCCCGGTCGACGGCGTCATCCCGCTCGCGTGGTCGCTCGACCACGTCGGCGTGTTCGCGCGCTCGGTGACCGACGTGGCGCTCGTGCTCGGCGTTCTCACCGGCCGCGGGCTCGACCCGGTGCCGGCCAGCGCGCCACGCTTCGCCCTCGTCCCCGAGCTGCTGGAGCGCGCGACGCCGGAGATGGCCGCGCACGTCCGTGGGCTGGCCGACCGCCTCGTGGCCGCGGGCGCCAAGCTCGCCGAGGTGAAGCTGCCGCCGGAGTTCGCGACACTGCACGCCGCCGGTCAGCGCGTGCTCGAGGTGGAGGCGGCCGCCTATCATCGCGAGGCGTTCGCCCGGCACGAGCAGGAGTACGGCAAGCACCTCGCCGAGATGATCCGCGTCGGCCTCCGCCACACCGGCGTCGACTACGTCGCCGCCAACCGCGCGCGACTGGCCTTCCGCGACGCCGTCATGCCGCTGCTCGCGGCACATGACGGCCTGCTCTCGCCGACGGCGCCGTCCACGCCGCCCGAGGGGCTGGCGTTCACGGGCGACGCGTCGCTGTGCGCGCCGTGGTCGTCGGCCGGCGTGCCGTCGATCTCCCTGCCGAGCGGTGTCGCCGACAGCTCACGGCTGCCGCTCGCCCTGCAAATCGTCCAGGCCGCCGGCGCCGACGCCCGGCTCCTCGGTGTCGCCGCGTGGTGCGAGCGCGTGCTGGGCCCGATGCCGCCGCCGCCGGACGCCTGATGCTCGACCTCAAGATCGAAGGCGCGACCGTCTTCGACGGCACCGGCGCCCCCGGCAGTCGTACCGACGTCGGCGTCCGCGACGAGGCGATCGTGGCCATTGGCGACCTCAACCGGGAGCACGCGGGCACGACGCTGAACGCCGCGGGCAAGGCGCTGGCGCCCGGTTTCATCGACATGCACTCGCACTCGGACTGGCGGCTCTGGGCCAACCGGCGCGCGGAGTCGAAGATCCGCCAGGGGGTCACCACCGAGGTGGTGGGCAACTGTGGATTCTCCCCGGCGCCGGTGACGCCGGAGTTCCGGGACGATCTCCGCGGATTCGCGCTCTACATCCCGCCGGGCATGGACTTCGGGTGGCGGGACTTCGCCGACTACCTGCGCGCCTTCGACACGGGCGGCGCCGCGCTCAACGTCGTGCAGCTCGTCGGCCACGGGACGCTCCGCATCGCCGCCATGGGGTTCGCGCGGCGGGCGCCGACCGCCGCCGAGCTGGCGACGATGCAGCGCTTGATGGGCGCCGCCGTCGACGCCGGCGCGTGGGGCCTCTCGACGGGCTTGATCTACGCGCCCGGCTCCTATGCGACGACGGAGGAGATCGTCGAGGTCGCGCGCGTGGCCGGCAGTCAGGGCGGCTTCTACGCGAGCCACATCCGCGGCGAGGGGGCCACCCTGCTCGACGCCGTGACCGAGGCGATCCGCGTGGGGCGAGAGGGCCGGCTGCCGGTCCAGATCAGCCACGTGAAGGCCGCCGGCCGCCCCAACTGGGGGAAGGTCGTGGCCGCGCTGGCGCTGATCGACGCCGCGCGCGCCGACGGCCTCGACGTGATGGGCGACGTCTATCCATATACCGCGTCGAGCACGACGCTCAGGACGCTGCTGCCCGACTGGGCGCTCGAGGGCGGCGTGGACGCGATGATGAAACGGCTGGCCGACGGCGACACGCGGGCGCGCATCCGGAAGGAGATCGAGGCGCCCGGGACGGGGCAGAGCCTGCTCGATCGGATCGGCTGGGAGAACGTGATGATCTCCTACTGCGCGCGGCGGAAGGACGCCGAGGGCAAGCGGCTCACCGAGCTCGGCGCCGCCCGCGGGATGGACCCCCTCGACGCGGCACTGGAGCTGATCGTGGACGAAGCGGGCAAGGCCTACATGATCCTCTTCCAGCTCGACGAGGCCGACCTGCGGCGCGCGCTCGTGCATCCCCACGTGATGATCGGCTCCGACGGCTCGGCGCTGGCGCCGTACGGCCCGCTCGGCGAGGGCAAGCCGCATCCGCGCAGCTACGGGACGTTTCCGCGCGTGCTGGGGGAGTACGCGCGCGAGCAGCGCGTGCTGTCGCTGGCCCAGGCCATCCACAAGATGACCGGCCTGCCCGCACGGCGGCTGAATCTGAAGAATCGCGGCATCATTCGCGAGGGCGCCAAGGCCGATCTCGTCGTCTTCGATGCCCGGCGCATTGCCGACGCCGCAACCTATCAGGATCCGCACCGATATCCCGCCGGGATCGATCACGTGCTGGTGAACGGGCGCTTCGTGATCAAGGACGGCCAGCACACCGGGAGTCTTCCCGGGCGCGTCCTCACGCCGCCCTGAATGGCGCGCGTCGTCCCCGCGCTCCTCACGCCGCTCGCCACCGCGGAGTCGCTCGAGGCGGGACTCGCGCAGACGCTGAAGCGCCTCGTCGCGATGGCCGGCGCCACCGCCGGCGTGCTCGTCGTCCGCCCCCGCGGCGCCAACCCCGTGGTCGTGACCTCCGGGCCCGTGGTGCAGACCGCGGCCCTGCGCGCCTCGCTGCTCGACGGCGCCGCGATGCCGCCGGGCGCCCTGCGTGCGGTCCTCGGCGCGCGCGCCCAGGTCGGCGGCGAGGTGGCGCTGGCCGGCCGCCGACCGCTGCGCCCGGCCGCGCTCCCGCCCGGCCTGACCCGCGATCTCGGCGCCGCGCTCGAGCCGGCCTGGGAGTTTCACCGCCGCGCGCTGCGGCTGCGGGTTCTCGACGAGCTCACCCGCCTCTTCGTCTCCAGCGATTCGCTCGACGACATCCTCCGCGTGTTCGGTGAGGGCCTCGGGAAGCTGGTGGCGTTCGGCGCGCTGACGGTCGCGCTCGTCGACAGCGAGCGACACGAGTTCGAGCAGATCGACGTGGCCGCGCGCCCCACGCCGCGCGGGCTGCCGCGCGACGAGCGACAGCCGGTGGAGAAGACGCTGCTGGCCGAGGTCGTCGCGACCGCGGCGCCGTTGCGCGTGGACGACCTGGCCGATCCGGCCGTGCCGGCGGCCAGTCGCTCGGCCCTCGCCGCGCGCGGCTGGCGCTCCGCCATCGTGGTCCCGCTGGTGAGCCGCGAGGGCGTCTTCGGCGCCGTGACCCTGCTCGCCACCCGCCCCGCCGCCTTCGACGACCGGGACGTCGAGACCGCCGCCGAGCTGGCGCGGCCGCTCGCGTCCGCCCTCGTGCAGCGGCGGCTCCTCGACGAGAGCCGGCGGCGCGCCGAGGAGCTGGCGGCGCTCTACACGACGAGCCAGCTCATCACCTCGCGGCTCGATGTCGCCTCGGTCCTCGACCGCATCGCGCGTTCGGTGACCGCGCTCATCGGCAGCACCGGCTGCGGCATCGGCCTGCTCGAGCCGGGCGGCGAGCGCCTCGTGAACGCGGCCGCGCACGGCTACAAGAGCGACGAGTGGCGCGCACTCGCCTTGCCGGTGGGCGAAGGGATCATGGGCCGCTGCGCGGAGACGGGGGCGCCGCTGCGCGTCGACGACGTGCGCGTCGATCCACGCTCGGCGCGGCGCGATGTCGACGAGCGCGAAGGTATCCGTTCCATGCTGTGCGTGCCGCTGCGGGTGGCCGGCAAGCTGCTCGGCGTGATCTCGGCCTTCTCCACGCGCTCGGCCGCGTTCACCGCCCACCATCAACAGGTCCTGGAAGCCTTCGCCGAGCAGGCGGGCATCGCCGTCCACAACGCGCAGCTCTTCGAGGACAGCGTCCTGCGCACGCGCGAGACGCGCGCGCTGCTGGCGGCCGGCCGTGCCGTCACCGCGAGCCTCGATCGCGACCGCACGATCACCGTCATCCTGGAGCAGGCGCGCGCCGTGCTCGGCGCCCATTCGTGCGGGATCATGATGCTCGATCCGCAGACCCGCATCCTGTCGCTGGTGGCGAGCCTCGACGTTCCCGAGGAGATGCGATCGAAGGTCCGCGTGACCGAGGGCGAAGGCATCACGGGCCAGGCGGTGGCGCAGCTCCGGCCGATGCAGAGCGCCGACCTCTGGTCGGATCCGCGGGCCGCGTATCCGCAGCTGTCCCGGACGAGCGGGTTCCGCTCCATGCTGGCGGTGCCCTTGCGCATCGGCGCCAAGGCGATCGGCGCCCTGGTCGCCCTCCGCCAGGACGTCCACGTCTTCAGCGCGGCCGAGGAGGAGCTGCTGCTGGCGCTGGCCGATCAGGCGGCCATCGCCATGGAGCACGCGCGCCTCTACGAGAATCTCGAAGGGATGGTGGCCGAGCGGACGCGTGAGCTGGACGGCCAGAAGCGCTTCGTCGAGGTCGTGGTCGAGACGCTGCCGCTCGGCGTCTTCGTCCTCGACGGCGAGCTCCGCGTGGTCCGCGGCAATCGCGAGGGCGCCCGCACGCTGGCGTGCACCGCCACCGCCGGCCGACCGCTGGAGGAGCTGCTGCCGCCGACGCTGGCCGGCGAGCTGCGGCGGTTCGTGAGCGCGGCGCGCGAGCGCGGCGCCGTGGACGTGGTCGAGCACGAGCTGCGCGCGAGCGGCGAGACCAAGATGCTGCGATTCACGGCGGCGCCCCTCGACGCCGCGGGGGAGGGCGGCGGCCACGCCGTGCTCCTCGTGGAGGACGTGACCCGGGCCAAGCACCTGGAGCGGCAGATGCTGCTGACCGAGCGGCTCACCACCGCCGGACGGCTGGCAACCGGCGTCGCCCACGAGCTGAACAATCCGCTGGCGACGATCGCGGGCTGCGCGGAGTCGCTGGTGGCGCGCCTCAAGGAGCACGCGCTCGCCGGCCGTCCGGAGCTGGCCGACTTCCCCGGATATCTCGGCCTCATCGAGGAGGAGGCGTTCCGCTGCAAGGAGATCACGGGGAGTTTGCTACAGTTCATGCGGGAGCCGGGCCATCGCCGGGCGCCGACCGACGTCAACGCGCTCGTGCACAAGACCATCGAGCTGCTCTCGCACCAGTCCCGCTTCGTCAACAGCCGATTCGCCACCGAGCTCGATCCCGAGCTGCCGCTGGTGGTCATCAACGAGGGGCAGTTCCGGCAGGTGTTCCTGGGCCTCGCCTCGAACGCGCTGGAGGCGATGGATGGCCGCGGCCGCCTCGCCATCCGCACGCGCCGCGCCCGCACCGACGTGCACGTGGAGTTCGCCGACGAGGGCCCCGGCATCGCCGACGAGGTCCTCGCCCGGATCTTCGATCCGTTCTTCACTACCAAGCCGCCCGGGCAGGGCACCGGCCTCGGCCTCGCCATCGCGCAGTCGATCGTCGCCGACCACGGCGGCCGCATCGAGGTCGACTCCCGGCTGGCGGTCGGAACAGTCTTCAGGGTAGTGTTGCCCACATGACGATCGACGGCACGACCGCTGACTGCAGGACGGCTGACTGCAAGCCGCGAACGGTCGATTGCAGGACGATTGACTGCAGAGCGCAGCCACGCCCATCTCGAGCGGGCCACCTGCGGCTCGGGCCGGCCTCCCAGCCGTCGCTACCATGACGCGACCGATCCGGGTCCTGGTGGCAGACGACGAGACGAAGCTGCGCGAGCTGATGGTGCGCGAGCTCGGACGCAAGGGGCACGAGCTCGAGGGCGTCGGCGACGGCGAGAGCGCGCTCGTCGCCCTGCGCGAGCGGGAATACGACGTGGTCGTCCTCGACATGAAGATGCCGCGCAAGGAAGGCATCGAGGTCCTGCGCGACCTCCAGTCGTTTCCCGAGCACCCGCAAGTCATCGTGATGACCGGCTTCCAGGACGTGGCCACGGCGGTGGAGGCGATGAAGCTCGGCGCCTACGACTACCTGACCAAGCCCACGAAGATCGAAGAGCTCGATATCGTGATCCGAAAGGCGGCCGAGAAGGGCCAGCTGATGCGCGACAACGTCGCGCTGCGCGCGCACGCTCCCGGCGCCGACGAGGCGTACGGCGGCATCCTCACGCGAAGCCCGAAGATGCAGGAGGTTCTGCGCATCGTCGAGCGCGTGGCGCCCACGGACTCCTCGGTGCTCATCCTGGGCGAGAGCGGCACCGGCAAGGAGCTGGTGGCGCGGGCGATCCACGAGCGGTCGGCCCGGGCGACGCGGCCGTTCGTGCCGATCCATTGCGGCGCGCTGCCCCGCGAGGTGCTCGAGTCCGAGCTCTTCGGACACGAAAAGGGCGCCTTCACGGGCGCCGTCAACGCCAAGCCCGGACTGGTCGACCTCGCCGACGGCGGCACGCTCTTTCTCGACGAGATCGGCGAGATGGAGCCGGACAGCCAGGTGAAGCTGCTGCGCGCGCTCGAGACCGGCATGTTCTTCCGCGTGGGCGGCACACGGCCTCGGTGCGTCGACATCCGGATCGTGGCCGCCACGAACCGGGACCTCGCCGAGGCGATGCGGGCCGGCGAGTTCCGCCAGGATCTCTACTATCGGATCAACACCATCACCGTCGCCCTGCCGCCGCTCCGCGAACGGCCCGAGGACGTGGCCCTGCTCGCGCAGCACTTCACGGAGTCCAAGGCCGTCTACGGCGCCAAGCGCTTGCCGCCGGCGACCCTGGCCGTGCTGGAGGCGTACGCCTGGCCGGGTAACGTGCGCGAGCTGCTGCACGCCATCGAGCGCGGGGTGATCCTCTCGAAGGGCGAAGAGATCGAGCCGAGCGACCTGCCGCCCGAGGTGCTGGGGACCGGGGCGCCGCCGGCCACGCCGACCGGCAGCCTCGAGTCGATGGAGCGCGTGCACATCGTGACCACGCTGCGGCAGGTGAACGGCCACCGTGGCAAGGCGGCCGCCCTGCTCGGGATCGATCCGAAGACCCTCTATCGCAAGATCATCGGCTACCAGATCAAGAGCGAAGAGTTCCGCTGACGGCGGACGCGTGACGTTTTGTTCGGGCGTTCTGCCCGATGACGCGCGCGTCGTCGAGCGCTCGCGACGGCCCGCTCTCGCCACTTCGCTCACTTAGCGTTCGCTCCTGTCTGGCACTCACCTTGCTGTTCTCGCCGCGGCTTCGGCCGATCATTCGACAGGGAGATGAAATGAATCGAGTACTCGTGATCGATCAAGACCGTCCGGCGACCCACGCGCTGGGCCTCGCCTGCCTGGACCGTGACCTGGGCATCGCCATCGCCGAGAACCTGTGCGAGGGAGTCCGCGTTCTTCTCAGCACGTCGGTGGACCTCATCGTCGTCGACGCGGCCGAGATGCGGCTCACCGCTCGCGAGACGGCCACGCTCTTCGATCGGGTCGCCCCGGGCGTGCCGGTGGTGATCGCGATGAAGTCGCCGGCCGCGCTCGATCAGCGCGTGACCCTGGAGCTGGCGGGCTTTCCCGTGATCGAAAAGCCGGTGGCCGTCGAGGATCTCCTGCACAAGGTGACCGCCGTCCGATGACCCTTCGCTCGACGATGGCGATGCTGCTGGCGCTGGTCATCATCATCTCGGCAATCGAGCTCTCGACCTGGGTGCGCCCGCGCGCGAAATCGGCGGTGGCGCCGTCGGCCTCGGTGAGCGAGCTGGACACGACGGTGCCACAGGCTTCCGAGGTCGACGCGCCGATGCCGACCACGGCCCCGGCCCTCACCTGGTAGTCGTCGTGTGATCCACGGGTTGCGTCGTGAGGAACCGCGTGTAAACTTTTAACGTCGAGACCGACGATCGGTCAGACCTCGCCCCCGACGTAGAACGGGCTCTTCCGGTTCGCGGGGCGTGAAGACAGCGGAAGAGAGTTCGGGGGAAAGTCTATGGCGTCCAAGCTGTACGTCGGCGGTCTTGCATACTCGACCACGAGTGAGGGGCTGCGCGAATTTTTCGCCCAGAGCGGCAACGTCCTCTCGGCCACCGTGATCACCGACCGATTTTCGGGTCAGTCGCGCGGATTCGGCTTCGTCGAAATGGGCTCCGCAGAGGACGCGCAGAACGCGATCAGCCAGATCAATGGACGCGAGCTGGACGGTCGGCGGATCACCGTCGAGATCTCCAACCCGCAGGCGCCGCGCTCCGGTGGTGGTGGCGGCGGCGGGCGGCCGGGTGGCGGGCGTCCCGGCGGGGGTCGTCCAGGCGGCGGAGGCGGCCGCGAGAGCGGCTACGCGCATCGACCCTCCAAGCCGGTGAAGTGGTAGCCCGCTAGTCGACGCGATCCGAGATCAACACACGAGGGCCGGCCCATCCCGGGCCGGCCTTTCTTACGTGGGGGCCCCGAAATGGCCCCCACACCCCCAACGCTCGG
>DATBJF010000067.1:0-4397 GCA_036556545.1 Candidatus Methylomirabilota bacterium | reverse complement strand
CTCTTCGCGTCCGGACCGGAGCCGCTCACCCGCCACCCGCGCCGGGCACTCCGCGGCTGGCGCCGCTGGCCTCCCGTTGGGGTTTTCACGCGTCGGGGACGAGGACGACGGTGTCGCTGCTGAGCTCCACGCGGACGCGTTCGCCGACGCGGAAGAGGCGGCTCTCGTGCTGGGCGGGGAGCTCGACGCGAACGGGAAGCGTGCCCCCGATGTCGACCTCGTAGAGCTGGCGGGCGCCCTCGAAGACGCGCAGCGTGACGATGCCGGGCAAGCCCGGTCCGCGCGCCATGGCGGCATCGGTCAGCGACAGGATCTCCGGCCGCAGGACGAGCAGACCCTGGCTGCCGCCGGCGTACTGCCCCACCCCGGCCACGGGGACGCGGTGACCGCCTTCGGTCTCGACCACGACCCCGAGATCACGAACCTCCACGACGCGCACGGGGAGGAAGTTCGCCGGGCCGAGCGCTTCGGCGACCGCGCGGGAGCGCGGATGCTGATAGACGTCCGGCGGATCGCCGAGCTGCTCGATGCGGCCGCTGTTGAGGACGGCAAGCCGGTCGGAGAGCGCGAGGGCGTCGGCCGCATCGCGCGTCACGTGAATCGTCGTCACCGCCAGGTCGCGGTGGAGCTTCGCCAGCTCGATGCGGAGCGTCTTGCGGGCGATGGGGTCCAGGTGCGCGAGGGGCTCGTCGAGCAGCAGCACGTGCGGCTCGGGCGCCAGCGCGCGGGCCAGGGCGAGCCGACGCCGCTGCTCGAGGTTCAGCGCGGCGGGCCGTCGCGCGCCGACGTCGGTCAACCCGAGGCGGCCGAGCACGGTGGCGACACGCCGCTCGACGTCGGCCGACGCCATCCCGAGCGCCTGGAGGCCGAAGCCGACATGGTCGCGCACGGACAGGTGCGGCCAGAGCGCGCCCTCCTGGAAGACGTAGCCGATGGAGCGGGCACCGGGCGGCCGGCCGCCGATGTCCTGGCCGTCGACCAGCACGCGCCCGGCCGAGATGGGCATGAAGCCCGCGACGGCACGCAGGACGTCGGTCTTCCCGGAGTGCGGCGGTCCCAGGAACGTGAAGAACTCGCCGTAGCGGACGTGAACGCTCACCTGCGCCAGCCCGGGCGGCGCCCCGCCCCGGGTGCTCACGGACTCGAGACGGATATCGACGAGCGGCCGGCTCAGACGCGTCCCTCCCGCCCTGCCGCGAGCGACCACGCCGCCAGCGGGACGCAGGCGAGCCCCATCAGCGCGAGCGCGGTGTACACCACGGGCATCGACGTCCATGCGAGCAGGCTGGTGGCGATCACGGGTCCCAGAAAGGCCGCCCCGATCCGGGCGGAGTTGATGACGCCGATGGCGCGCCCGCCGGCCGACTGCGCCACGCGCGCCACGACGATGGGAAACACCGGCGCGATGCACGCCACCTGGACGAATCGCAGCGCGCCGAACGGCCACACGGAGCGCACGGCCGCCAGCGCGAGCACGAACAGCGACGAGAGCGCGAGCAGCCCCGGAATCAGCCGGCGCTCCGGCAGCAGGTCGGCCAGCCGGGAGGCCAGCATCGAGCCGAGCGCGGCCGCCACGCCGGAGGCGAACATCAACACGCCACCGATCTCGAGCATCCGATCGTCCGGCACGCCGAGCGGCGGCAGGATCTGCGGCAGGATCGAGGCGAGGAAGAACACCTGCGCAGAGCCCCCGAGGACGATCAGGGAGACGACGAGCACCTCGCGCCACCGCGCCGGCGTCGCGACCGCGCGCCGACCGCCGGACTCACCGGGATCGCCGAGCCCCCAGCGAACGAGCGCGCCGCACCCGAACAGGATCAGGGCGCCCACCACGAACGATTCCCGGAAGCCGAGCCGCGCCGCCGCCACGGCGCCGACGAGGGGACCGACCACCTGGCCCACCGTCATCGCCGACTGCACCGCGGCGACCTGTCGCCGCACCTCGACGGGATCGGCGCTACGGCCGGCGCCGACGAAGGCGAACGTCGAGGAGGCGCCGATGAAGCCGAGGACGAGCCGCACCACGAGGAGCTCGGGCAGCGTGCGCGCCACCGCCATGCCGAGGAACGCAATCCCCTGCAGCGCCTGCGTCATGACGTAGAGGCGCTTGGGATTGCGGCGCTCCGCCAACCCGCCCCAGAACGGTGCGGCGGCGACGGTGACGAGGTTCGGAATCCCGAGGATCCAGCCGCTCCACGTCAGCGTCGTCACCTCGTCCCACGTGGAGATGCGGTGGATGTGGAACGGCAGGCTGATGTAGACGAACGACCACGAGAACGTCCCGAAGAACATCGCGAGCGGCAACACGTGGCGGTCGCGCAGCCGGAACAGGGTCGGCCCCATACGAACGCCGCCATGGTAGCACCGCCCGCGGGACGGGCTGACCGACCGTCGCGTCGGCCGCTCAGCGAATCGGCGCCGTCGACCCCCCGATGCCGCCGCCGACGCCGCCGCCCGTGGTGCCGCGCAGCGGGCCGCTCGACGGGCCGCCCAGCGGCGCGGTCGGCGAGGTGCCGAGGGCGCCCGTCGACGAGCCGCCGAGGGTCGACGGCGTCGTCGGCGTCGTCGAGATCCCGGCGCCGCCGATCGACGTGTTGCTCTGCGAGCTCCCGCCGCCCGACGGCGTGCTGCCGAGCGTGCCGGGGATGCCGCCGGTGACGGAGCCGCCGGTGCTGTACGGCGAGCCGCCCAGCGTGCCGGGAATGCCGCCCGTCACCGAGCCGCCGATGCCGGTGTTCGGCGTCGACGGCGTCGGCTGCCGGGTCGACGGCGGCAGGCTCGGGTCCGACGGCCGCAGGACGTTGCCGGAGGTGCCGGTCGTTCCCGTCGTCTGCGCCAGGACGGGTCCGGCCGCGAGCGTGGCGAACAGTGTGGCGAGCGCCGGCGCTGTGACGAGTCGCATATCGTTTCCTCGATGCATCCCGGCCCGCTAGAGCGAGCCCAGGACGCGCAGGACTTCATCCACCTCGACGGGCTTGGTCAGGTGGCCGTCGAATCCGGCGTGACGCGCGCGCCGGATGTCCTCCGGCCGCCCGTAGCCCGTGATCGCGAACAGTCGAACGCCGTCGCCGTGAACCGCGCGGAGCCGCCGGCCAACCTCGTAGCCGTCCAGGCCCGGTAGCCCGATATCGACGAAGGCAACATCCGGGCGCCGGCGAACACCGGCGTCGACGCCGCCCAGCCCGTCCGCCGCGATCTGCACGCGGTGACCTTCCAGCTCGAGGACGAAGCGCAGCGTCTCGCGGGCGGCACTGTTGTCCTCGACGAGGAGGATGTCGTACGCGCGGCGGGCCCGTGGCGGCGTCGGCGCATGCGCGGCCACCGGCGGGCGCGCGCGCCGCAAGCGCACGACGAACTCGCTGCCGCTGCCGCGGCCGTCGCTGTGCGCATGCACGCGCCCACCATGCATCTCCGTCAGCCGGCGCACGAGCGCGAGGCCGATGCCGAGGCCGCCTTCGCTGCACGCCACCGAGACATCGAGCTGCGTGAAGAGCTCGAAGATCGACTCGAGCTTGTCGGGCGGAATGCCGATGCCATTGTCGCGCACGCTCAGCAGAACCTCGTCGTTGATCTCCTCGACCGAGACCCACACGGAGCCGCCGGCGGGCGTGTACCTCGATGCGTTGTCGAGCAGGTTGCCGGTGATCTGTTGCAGGCGGGTCCGGTCGCCGTACACGTAGACGGCGACGTCGGGCATGGAGACCGAGACCTTCTGACCGCGCGCCTCGACGCCGTCCCGGTACGCCTGCACCGTGATGTCGACGACGGCGCGGAGGTCGAGCACCTCCGAGCGGAGCGGAATCTTGCCCTGGCTGATCCGCGCCAGGTCGAGGAGATCGTCGAGCAGCCGCGCCAGGTGACGGGTGTGGTGCCGGATCAGGTCGCGGACCCGGATGGACTCCGGCGCCCGCGATCCGTGGCGGTCCAGCACGCTGACGCCGTTCAGGATGACGCCGAGCGGATTGCGCAGCTCGTGCGCCAGCATGGTCAGGAACTCGTCCTTGGCGGCGTTGGCCGCCTCGGCGGCGGCCCGCGCCGTCTGCCCCTCCTCGTAGAGCCACGCGTTGTGGATGGCGACCGACGCCATCTCCGCCAGCTGGCGCAAGACGGCCTCGTCCTGCTCCGTGAAGTCGCCGTCGTACTTGTCCGAGAGCTGGATCAGCCCGACGTTGTTTCCGTCGCGATCCCGCAGTGGCGCGGCCAGCCAGCCTCGCAGCGGCGGCCGGCTCGTGCGGTCGTCGAGGCGCGCCCGCGCCGGATGCGCCTCCAGCTCGGCCGCCGTCAATCGCACGGGCCGGTTGGTGTCGCAGACCAGCGCGTCGAGCGGCGAGCTGACCGGCCTGACCTCGTCGCCGTGCCAGGCCGCATACTTCTCCGAGAAGGAGACCGATCCCTGC
>DATBJF010000066.1:0-23186 GCA_036556545.1 Candidatus Methylomirabilota bacterium | reverse complement strand
GGCGGGATCGTCGGGGCCGGTGGTGCCTGGACTCCCAGGCGCGCCACCTGGAGCTAGCGTGGACCCTGCCTAGGAGGCAACCACCTCACAGATCACCGTAGAGGAACACATCGGCTGGATCACCTCCTATTCTCGGCAAGGCCACCACGCGGGCCCAGTTCCCACCTACCCAGAACCGGATGCCGACTCCCGGCCCGGGGCTCGGCCACGTCAGCCACCGACGGGATTGTCGACGGGGACGCTGAGGAACGCTGTTGTCGTTCCGGCCGATTTGCCCTCATCCTACCCCCGGCTTTTTCCGCCTCCAAACAAAAATTGGCCGTGTCATTTCACGACGATGCGCTCTCGATTCCGCTCGAACGTGGCCGGCCCGACGCCTTCGACCTTGCGCAAATCCTCGCCGCGCTTGAACGGCCCGTTCGCCTCCCGATACTCGACGATGCGCTGGGCGACGCCGCGGCCGATGCCGTCGAGCTTTTGCAGCTCCTTCACCGACGCCGTGTTGATGTTGATCTTCTCGACGGAGGCGGCGTTGACGGGATTCGGGGTGGCGGCCGTGATGGCGGGCGCCGCCGCCAGCGCGGCCAGCACGCTCAGGGTGACCAGACGACGAGTCATGGACGTCCTCCTTCGTTGACGTGCACTGCACGCTCGACGACATCGAGCGTCGTCATTGAAGGTCGGGCGGCGCGGAGCGGTCAACGCGCAATCTTTCAGACACGCCGGCGAGATACAGCGGCGCCGTCCGTCCGCGATGATCGATCAGTCGTCGGTGCGGGCGAGCCGGTCGAGATAGTCCTGCCACTCGACGGGCAGCAGCGACTTCTTGCGCGTGTTGCAGTCCTTGCAGGACGGCGAGACGTTGCCGCGGACCGACGTCCCGCCGCGGCCGAGCGGCACGATGTGATCCATGGTGAGCGCCTTGGCGCCGACGCGCCGCCGGCAGTAGTAACAGATGCCGTCCGCGACCCGCCGCTTCCACCACTGGCTGCCACGGAGCTCGCGCGCCTTCGCCCGCTCGCGCTTCAGCACCTCCGGGTCGATCGGCGCGTAGAAGTCCACCCCGCTCACTCGTGCGCGGCCAGCGCGGTCGAGATCTCCTCCCATTCCCTCATCAGCCACGCCAGCTGCTCCTCGGCCGCCTTGCGCTGATGCGCCACGGAGCGCGCTCGCTCGCCATCGGCATAGAGTCCGGGATCGGCGAGGGCCGACGTGATCTCCACCAGCCTGGCTTCCATCTCGTGCACGCGCGTCTCGACCGCTTCGAGGCGCTTCCGGAGCTCGCGCACCTCAGCGCTCACGCGCTTCCTGGCTCCCTCGCGCCGGCTTCGGCCGTGCGCATCAGCTGCCTCGCGGCCACGGAGATCCCGAAGTTCGGCGCGATGCTCGCCGGCGCCGGGCGCCGCTCCCGCCTCCGCCGCGCGCCTCTCCAGCGCGGAGAGAAAGTCGTCGTACGTGCCGAGATACGGAGTCAACACGCCGTGGTGGACGTGCAGCACGGACGTCGCGATGCGGTTGATGAAGTAGCGGTCGTGCGAGATGAAGACGATGGTGCCCGGGAAGAGCGCGAGCGCCTGCTCCAGCACCTCCCGCGAGGCCAGGTCGAGATGGTTGGTCGGCTCGTCCAGGCACAGCAGCGCCGCGGGCCGCACGAGCATCTTGGCGAGCGCCAGCCGCGCCTTCTCGCCTCCCGACAGCACGCTCACCTTCTTGTCGACCGCGTCGCCCGAGAACAGGAACGCGCCGAGGATGGTGCGGAGCCGTGTGTGCGGCAGGTCCGGCGCCGCCGCGACGACCTCGTCGAGCGCCGAGTTGGTGGGCGTCAGCGCGTCGAGCTGGTGCTGCGCGTAGTAATGGACGGCCACGTGAGCACCCAGCACCCGCTCGCCGCGCTCGAACGGCAGGGCGCCGGCCAGGATCTTCAGCAGCGTCGACTTGCCGGCGCCGTTCTCGCCGACGAGGGCGACGCGGTCGCCGCGCTCGACCGCGAAGTCGATGCCGCGGTAGACGACGTTGTCTCCGTAGGCCTTGTGCACGCCGGTCAGCGCGGCCACGCGGCGGCCGGTGCGCGGCGGCTCCGGAAACTTGAAATGGATCCGGCGCGCGGCGCCCGGCACCTCGATCCGCTCGACCTTGGCGAGCATCTTCACGCGGCTCTGCACCTGCCGCGCCTTCGACGCCTTGTACCGGAAGCGCTCGATGAACCGTTCGATCTCTTCGATGCGCTTGGCCTGGTTGCGCGCCTGGGCCTCCAGCAGCTCCTGCCGCGCCTCGCGCTCGACGAGATAGTCGTCGTAGTCGCCGGGGTAGACGGTGAGGCCGGCCGCGCCGAGGTCGGCGATCGAGGTCACCATACGGTTCAAGAAGTACCGGTCGTGCGAGACGACGACAACGGTGCCGTCGTAACCAGCCAGAAAGCTCTCGAGCCAGGCGAGCGCTTCGAGGTCGAGATGGTTGGTGGGCTCGTCGAGCAGGAGCAGCGACGGTGCCAGGAGGAGCAGGCGGGCCAGGGCCGCTCGCATGCGCCAGCCGCCCGAGAACTCCGCGAGCGGCCGCCCCAGCTCGTCGGCACGAAAGCCGAGGCCGGTGAGGATCGTCCTTGCCTGCGTCTCCAGTCGATAGCCGCCGAGGGCTTCGAACCGGTGCTGAACGTCGCCATAGCGGCGCGTGAGCGCGTCGCTCGGCGCCGTCTCCAGCTCGCGCGCGATGTCTTCCAGCTCGCGCTCGAGCGCCCACACGTCGGCAAACCCGGCGAGCGCTTCGGCGAGCACGGAGCCGGCGACAGCGCCGGCGACCTCCTGCGGGAGATAGCCGACCGTCACCGACCGTCCGTGGCTGACGCTGCCGTGGTCGGGCTCCTCGACCCCGGCCAGGATGCGGCAGATCGTCGTCTTGCCGGCGCCGTTCGGGCCGACGAGACCGATGCGTTCCCGCTCCGCGATCCGCCACGACAGGTCGCGGAAGAGCAGCTGCCCGCCGTAGGACTTCGAGATCCCCTCGAGGCTGATCACGCCGGAAGGACTACCCCATCCCCTGGACCGACTCGGGCTTGATCTTGACGATCACCCGCACCTCGCCCGGTGCGCGATGCGCGTAGCGGTCCGCACCCGTGTACTTCTTCGCCAGCGCGTCGATGTGCGCGTCGGCGCCCTGCTCGGTCATCTCCGCGACCCGCCCGCGTACCTGCACGTACCGGTACGGGTTGTCGGGATCCTGGGCGGACAACGCCACCTGGGGATTGGCCTTGAGGTTGCGGTCCTTCACGCGCCCCCGCGCGGTGTTGATCCGAATGTGGGTGCCGTCGAAGTCGACCCAGACCGGCGTCACCTGGGGGCGGCCGTCGCGGCCGACCGTGGCCAGATGCACGAACGCCTTCTTGCCGAAGATGTCACGATACTTGTCGAGAGGTCCCGCCATCGCTCAGCTCCTTCCTGCCTTCAGCTGCTCCAGTACCGAGAACGCGTGCCGCACCGACTTCGCCGCCAGCGTACCGCCCATCAACAGTCCGATGTCCAGCGTCTCCGCGATCTCTGCGTCCGACGCGCCCTGGTCGAGGACCTCCTCGACGCGGTGATCCACTCAGTCGAAGCAGTTCTGCGATACGGCCACGGCCAGCGCCGTCAGCTCCTTGTGCTTCTTGCTGAGGGCGCCGTTGGCGAAGACCTCCTTGCCCAGCTCGCCGAACGCGCGGAACACGCGCATGGGCGACTTCAGCATCACGCCGTTGAGCCGCTTCTTCTCGATGTTGCGCTCGTGCACGTGCATGGATCGCCTCCTAAGGGACATGGGGGCCCCGAAAATGGCCCCCAGACCCCCGACGTTCGGAGCGCCCCGGCGAAGCCGCGGCGCTCCTCTTTATCCCGACAGGCTCCAAGCCTAGGAATGTGTCAGCTCGGCCGCACGCGATTCGGCCATCGCGCGCAGCGCGAAGAGCATCCGTACGACGCACTGCTGGACGAGCAGGGCGTCCTGCGTGAACGGATCGGCCAGCCACTCCCGCGCCCACTCGCGGTTCTCCGAGGCGAACCCCAGCGTGGGCGAGAGCTTCTGCAACCGGAGGAGCAGATCGTCCTGCGGCAGTCCGGCCGCGCGCAGCCGCTCCACCACGGCCGCCCGCACGGCCGCATTCCAGATGCCGGTGAGCCCTTCGATGAGGGCCGCGTAGCACGTCAGGCCCTCCTTCTGGACGAGGTTCTGCAAGACCATCGGCACCAGCGGGTTGACCACGGTCTCGCCGTCGTCGTCGGCGCCGAAGAGCGGCCCGATGACGGGATCGGTATTCGGCTCGTCCAGGCGCTCGAGCAGCGCGGCCGCCTCGCTGGCCGCGACGGGCGCCATCTGGGCCAGACGCTCGAGGAACGGGACGTCACCAGCCATGGACTCTCCTTATCCGCCGGCGCGGGTCGGTTCGCCGCGCATCTCGGCGGCCGCCAGCTCGTGGGCCCGTCCGCGGGGCACCAGGAACGCCGATATCAGCGCCATCACGCTCATGATGAAGCCCACCGTGAAGACCGAATGCAGCGCATCGGCCATCGGCGCACCGCCGGCCAGCCGCCGGATCATCACGGCGCCCATCACGGACAGCCCGACGGCGCCCCCGATGGTCCGGCAGAACTGCGTCATCGACGTGGCGACGCCCAGATCCGCTCGGGGCACGGCGCTCTGCACGGCGATCAGCATCGGCACGAACGTCAGCCCCATCCCGATGCCGCCCACCAGCGCGTCGCGCATGGCCACCGCCTGCGTGAGAGCCGGTCCCCACCGCGCCAGGAACAGGAACGCGACGGCCAGACAGGCCATGCCCGAGACGACGAGCACACGATAGCCGACGCGCAGCGCCAGCCGCGCGCTGATGATCGACATGGCCACCCAGCCCAGCACGAACGGCGTGAGCACGAAGCCCGCGGCCGTCGCCGACAGGCCGCTCACGTGCTGCAAGAACAGGGGGACGAACGAGATCGCGCCGAACATCGCCATGCCCGACAGCAGGCCGTTCACGGCGGCCGCCGTCACCATGCGGTAGCGGAACAGCCGCAGCGGCACGATCGGCTCGGTCGCCCGCCGCTCCACCGTCGCGAACGCCGTCAGGGTCGCCACCGCCACCACCAGTGGCAGCAGCACGTCCAGCCCCGTCCAGTGGCCGACGCGCCCCGCCTCCATGATTCCGAAGAGGAGCGCCGATACGCCGACCGAGAACAGGGCGACGCCCGTGTAGTCCAGCCGATGTGGGCGGCGCTGCCCCTCCGGCAGCGCCCCGTACAGGAGCAGCATTGCGACGGCGCCGAACGGCAGGTTCACGTAGAACACCCATCGCCACGAGACGTGGTCGGTGAGGAGCCCGCCCAGCAGGGGCCCGAGCAACGAGGCCACGCCCCACACGCCGGACACGTAGCCCTGTTTTCGAGCGCGCTGCTCGAGGCCGAACAGCTCGCCGACGATCGTCATCCCGAGCGTCATGAGCGAGCCCGCGCCGAGCCCCTGCAGCATGCGGAAGGCGATCAGCTGTTGCATGGTCTGCGCGGCGCCGGCGAGCGCGGAGCCGGCCAGAAAGATCGCCAAGCCGGTGAGGTAGATCGGACGCCGGCCGAGGAGATCGGAGAGCCGGCCCCACAGGGGCATGGTCACCGTGGAGCTGAGCAGGAATCCGGAGAAGACCCACGAATAGATGTGGACGCCGCCGAGGCTCTGCACGACGGTCGGCATGGCGGTCGCCACCACCGTCGATTCCATCGCGGCCAGGAAGACCGAGAGCATCACGCCGTAGAGCGCGCGGCGCTTGCGGCGATTGTCCACTAATGACCGCCCGTGCAGGCCGCGCAGCGACAGAGCGTGCGCAGGTCGGGGTAGCGGTAGAAGCTCGCGTGCGTGTCCGACCAGCGCAGGGCGAGCCCGTCGTCGGTGCGCTTGATCTCCGCGGGCCAGATCATGGCCGGCTCGAGCGCCGTCATCTCCGCGCAGGCGCCGCAGCCACAGCCACGGCGGAGATGCTCGAATGGATAGATGGACCCGTGCCCGTCGCCCCAGGTGACGCCGAGCGCGTAGCGTCCGACCAGGTGCACGTCCTTCGGCACGTCGGGATTCGGCTGGCCGAGAATCGGCAACCGGCCCTTCACGCTTCGCCTCCGCGCGCCGCCGCCGTGAGCCGCATGCCGGCCAGGAGGTAGTGCACGGCGAGGTTCTGGTGCTCGCCCCACGCGCGCGCCCGCCGGCGAATCGCGTCCTCGCTCAGCGGCCGGCCGCGCCCATAGTGATGCTCGAATGCCTTGCGCACCGCGAGGTCGCCGGCCGGACACGCGTCGCCGCGGCCGCAGCACCGCGCGAGAAACCAGTCCGCCGTCCAGCGGCCGAGGCCGCGCAGGCCGGTCAGCCGCGCGATGATCTCCGCATTCGGAGCGACCGCGAGCGCCTCCAGATCGAGGGCGCCGCTCACCACCGCCCGCGCGAGATCCCGGATGTACTCCGCCTTGCGCGTGGAGTACTTCAACGCCCGGAATTCGCGCACGCGGGCGCCGGCAAGGGCGACCGCATCCGGAAATGCGTGGACCTCGCCCCCCGGCACGCGCACCGGCGTCCCCCATCGACGCACGAGGCGCGCACGGCAGGCGAACGCGAACGCGAGATTGACCTGCTGCGCGGTGATCGAGCCGACCAGCATCTCCAGCGCCGTCGGCGACAGCGTCGGCCGCAAGCCGTACAGCTGCTCGATGAGCGGCGCCAGCGCGCGATCGGCCTTGGCGGCGCGATAGAAGCCGGCGAGATCGAAATCCAGGCCGAAGATGCGGCGGACCTCTGCCGTCACCGCGCGCTCGACGGCGGCGTCCACGGCATCGGGGACGGTCACGCTGAGCCGGAGGTCATCGGCGCCGCCCGACCACCGGACCTCGTACGGCAGCAGGCGGCCGTCGAGGCGGAGAACACGTCGGAAGACGTCGCCATCCAGGCGGTTCGCGGGATCCTCGCCCCAGAGATGATAGCGGGCCAGGGTGGCGGCCGCGTCGAGCGGACCGTCAGCCACGAGAGCGATCTTCATCGGCTGGTCACGCGGTGGTCGAGTGTACCAGAGTTGCGCGCAACCGCCCGAGGGCCATCAGTGCTTCAGGTGGTACGGGACGTCGGTGACGATCACGTTGCGGCGGAACAGGAGGGCGCCCTTGATGAGGAGCGCCGTCTGGTTGTGGAGCAAGTGCTGCCACCAGCGTGCCGGAATGAACTCCGGGATCACCATGGTCACCACGTGCTTGCCCGGCCGGCCCGTCAGGTGCTCCACGTACTCGAGGAGCGGCCCCAGCAGCGAGCGATACGGGGAGTTCAGCACCACCAGCGGCACTCCGAGGCCGTGCCGGCCCCATTTCTCCTCGAGCTTCCGTGTCCGCTCCGGATCGGTCTCCACGTACACCGCCTTCGCGGACGGCGACAGCGTGCGCGCATACTGGAGCGCTTCCACCACTCCGCGGTGGAGGTCGCCGACGAGGACGAGGACGGTGTGCGACATCTCCTCCGGCGTGCCATACCCGTCCAGCGAGAGCTGTCCGGCGACGTCCTCGTAGTGCCGCCGTATGGTTACGAAGATCATGATGAGCACCGCGATGAGGGCGATGACGATCCACGCGCCGTCGAGGAACTTGGTGGCCGCCACCACGACCAGGACGGTGCCGGTGGTGGCCGCGCCGAGCGTGCTGATGGCGACCCGCCACGGCCAGCGCGGCGGACGGAGCCGCAGCCAGCGCCGCACCATGCTCGCCTGGGAGAGGGTGAAGGACGTGAAGACGCCGACCGCGTACAGCGGGATGAGGGCGTGGGTATCGCCGTCGAAGACGACGATGAGCACCGCCGCCACCACCGTGAGCATCACCACGCCGTTCGAGAAGACCAGCCGGTCGCCCCGGTTGCTGAACTGCCGTGGCAGATAGCCGTCGCGGGCCATAAAGAACGCGAGGCGCGGGAAGTCGGCGAAGGCGGTGTTGGCCGCGAGGATCAGGATCAGCATCGACACGGCCTGGATGTAGTAATAGATGACGCCGCTGCCGAAGACCTGGCGGGCCAGCTGGGACACGACCGTCTCGTGCTCCTGCGGAATGATGTCGTAGACGTCCGCGAGAACGGTGGTGCCCACGAAGAGCACGGTCATGATGACGGCGAGGGCGGCCAGCACGGCGCGCGCGTTGACGACCTCCGGCGGCTTGAATGCGGTGACGCCGTCGGCGACGGCCTCGATGCCGGTGAGCGCGACGGCGCCGGACGCGAATGCGCGCAGAATCAAAAACGCGCTGAGCGCGGCCAGCGGCTCCGCCGCCGTCGCGTCCGGCGGCGGCCCCGCGGCCGGGTAGCGCGCGAAGCCCACGCCGAGCAGCGCGAGCAGCCCCGCGATGAAGAGATACGACGGCAGCGCGAACAGCCGTCCCGACTCCCGCAGCCCGCGCAGGTTGCCGACGGCGATCAAGGTGATGGCGCCGACGCACAACCAGACGCGCAGCGGAAACAGCGCGGGAAACGCGGAGGTGATCGCAGCGATGCCCGCCGACACGCTCACGGCCACGGTGAGTGTGTAGTCGATCAGCAGCGCGCTGCCCGCCGTCAGGCCGGCGGCGGCGCCGATGTTGTCCTTGGCCACGATGTAGTCGCTGGCGCCCTGCGGATACGCGAGGATGGTCTGCCGGTATGAATAGATGACGATCGCGATCACCACCGCGATGGCGACGGCAATGGGCGTCGACAGCTGGAGAGCCGCCGGTCCCGCGATGATCAGCACGCGCAGGATCTCCTCGGAGGCATAGGCCACCGAGGAGAGGTTGTCGGAGGCGAAGATGGCGAGCCCGGTGACCTTCGACAGCCGCTCGTGCCGCGCCTGCGCGGTGGACAGTGGTTCGCCGACGAGCAGCCGCTTCAGCACGTGAACGCGCACCGCGCCATCATACGGCGGCCCTCGGCCGCTACGCAAAATCCGCGCCTGGGCGCGGCTAGAAGGGCTGCGGCGATTGCCGGTGGGAGTCCGCCGCGTTTTCGAAGCGCGCGTACTGCGGCAGGAACACCACCTTCACGGTGCCGATGGGCCCGTTGCGCTGCTTGCCGATGATGACCTCGGCGATGTTCTCCTCGTCCGGCGGAACGTCTTCCTTGTAGACCTTGGCCCGGTAGAGAAAAAGGATGACGTCCGCATCCTGCTCGAGCGCTCCGGATTCGCGAAGATCGGAGAGCTGCGGCCGAAAGTCTCGCTGCGCCCGCGCTTCGACGGCGCGTGAGAGCTGCGACAGCGCGACCACCGGCACGTTCAGCTCCTTGGCGAGCGCCTTCAGCGAGCGCGAGATCTCCGAGATCTCCTGCTGGCGATTGTCGAGCGACGCCCGGCCGCGCATGAGCTGCAGGTAGTCGACCACGAGCATGTCCAGCCCGTGTTCGGCCTTCATCCGACGCGCCTTCGCGCGCGCCTCCAGCACCGTCACGCCGGGGCTATCGTCGATGAAGATCTTCGCCTCCGACAACCGGCCGGCGGCGGCCGTGAGCCGATGCCAGTCCGACGACGACAGAAAGCCCGTGCGCACGGCCTGCGCGTCGACCTTCGCCTCCGAGCACAGCATGCGCTGCACGAGCTGCTGCGCCGACATCTCCAGGCTCAGCACCAGCACCGTCCCGCGGAGCGTCACCCCCACGTGCTGCGCGATGTTGAGCGCGAATGCAGTCTTGCCCATGCTCGGTCGTCCGGCGATGATGATGAAGTCCGACGGCTGGAATCCCGACGTTTCCAGGTCGAGCTTCTCGAAGCCGGTGGCGACCCCGGTCACGTGCTCCTTGCGCTCGTAGAGCCGCTCGATGTACTCGAACGTGTTCTTCAGAATCTTGCCGACCGGCAGCGCGCTGCCCTCCAGCCGCCGCTCGGCCAGGCTGAAGATCCGCTTCTCCGCGTCGTCGACGAGCGTCTGCACCTCGTCCTTGGCGTCGAAGGCCTGCGTAATGATCTGCGTCGACGTCTGGATCAGCTCGCGCAGCACGGCCATGTCGCGGACAATGGCCGTGTACGAGCCGAGATGGGCCGCGATCGACGCCTCCTCCATGAGGAGGGCGATGGCGGCCGGGCCGCCGATGAACTGGATCTGGTCCGTGCGCCGGAGCTCTTCGCTCAGAGTCAGCGAGTCGACCGGCGCGCCGCGATCGAAGAGCGTCAGCATCGCCTGGTAGATCGCGCGATGGGCTTCCGTGTAGAAGTCGGACTGGCGCAGCACCTCGACGACGCGCGGCAGGGCCTCCCGACCCTCGAGAAGGATCGCGCCGAGAACGGCGCGCTCGGCGTCGAGATTGTGCGGTGGAATCCGGGACGGAATGTCCAGCGGACTCATCGCTCACCGCACCGGCGAGGCATGCGGCATCTTCGGCGGGTCGCGCATCCGCCGTCAAGAAAATTGAGCGCGATGCCCCTTTGTGTGCACGGCGTGTGGACAACGTGTGAATTCACGCGCCATCGAGGGGGACGGTCGGTGGACAAGCACAACGGCCCCCGACGACACATGGTCGTCGAGGGCCGCGCTCACGCCTTGTCGACGAAGCTGAGTGGTCTCTACTCGCGCACGACGCTCACGCGCAGCTGCGCGATGACCTCCGTGTGCAGACGCACGGGCACGCTCGTCTCCCCCAGCGTCTTGATCGGCTCGTCGAGCTGCACGCGCCGCCGTTCCACCTTCACGCCGTTCTTCTCGAGGAAATCGACGAGATCCTGCGAGGTGACGGAGCCGAACAGCTTGCCTTCCTCGGAGGCCTGGCGGCGCTCTTCGTAGCTCAGCGCCTCGATCTGCGCGCGCGTGGCCTCGGCCTCCGCCTTGGCGCGATCGGCTTTGGCGTTCGCCTGCTTCTTGATGTGCTCCAGGTTTTTCAGATTCCCGGCGGTGGCGCCGAGTGCCAGCTTCTTGGGGATCAGGAAGTTGCGCGCATACCCGTCGGAGACGTCGCGCACCTCGCCGCGACGTCCCACCTTGCTCACGTCTTCGAGAAGGATGACCTTCATGGCTAATCCGTCGACACGTACGGCAGCAGGGCCACCGTCCGCGCGCGCTTGATCGCATGCGTCAGCTCGCGCTGATGTCGCGCGCAGCTCCCCGAAATGCGACGCGGGATGATCTTGCCGCGTTCGGTGACGAAGCTCCGCAGCCGGCGGACGTCCTTGTAGTCGACGAGATCAACCTTGTCGGCGCAGAACTTACAGACCTTTCGCCGTCCGAACCGGCGACGCTTGACTGGCTTGCTGACAGGCGGAATGGCTCTTCTCCTTTTCTAGAACGGCACGTCGTCGTCGCCGGCGGCCGCGTGGGACGGCTCTTCGGCGTATGCAGCGGCGGGAGCGGGAGCGCCGCCGCCCGCGCCCTTCGTACGGCTCATGAATTGAACACGCTCGGCCACCACCTCGGTCACCGTGCGCTTCTGCCCGTCCTTGGCCTCCCAGTCACGCGTCTGCAGCCGTCCTTCGACGAAGACCTGGCTTCCCTTATCGAGGTACTCGCCGCAGCTTTCGGCCTGCTTGCCCCAGACGACCACGGTAAGGAAGCACGCTTCCTCCCGCTTTTCACCGGACTGCGTCGTGTAGTTGCGATTGACGGCCATTCGGAGATCGGCGACGGCGGTGCCGCTCGGCGTGTATCGCAGCTCCGGAGGGCGGGTCAGATTCCCGATCAGGAGCACCTTGTTCAGGCTGGCCATCAGACGACCTCCTCGAGGACGTTGTCCCCCGCCGGTGCCGGTTCTTGCGCGGCGGCCGCGGCCGCCCGCTCCCGCGCCTTCTTGCTGCGCGTCGGTACGCGCGTCGACAGGAAGCGCAGCACGTTCTCGTTGAGCCGGAGCTGCCGCTCGAACTCCTTCACCATCGCGGGATCGGCCAGCGCCTCGAAGACCGCGTACGTTCCCTCGCGCTGCTTGCGGATGTCGTAGGCGAGCCGGCGCTTGCCCCAGTTCTCCATCTTGGTGACCTCGGCACCCAGCCCTTTGACTTGCTCGCCCAGCTGCGTCAGCAGCCCGGCGACCTCCTCATCGGTGGGCCGGGGATCGACGATCACGAGTATTTCGTAAGGTCGCAGTGCACTCACCTCCTCCAGCATTTCCGTTCGCGAAGCGCTTAACGATAGCAGACAACACCACGCCCCTCAAGATCAACGCCCATAAATAGATACGGCCCGGAATCACCGATCCCGGGCCGTCGTCCACGCATCGCGTGAACTGCAAGCGGACTGCGTACCGCACTGTTGCCGTACCGCGACCTCTGAAGCAATCGGGGGAGTTCGAGGGGGGCACCAGCCCCCCTCGACCCAATGGGCATTGAAAGACGGGCCACGCGTGGCCTGTCTCCCGACGTATACCCCTAGTACATATCTCCGTGCGGCATCGCCGGCGCCGCCGCCGGCTTCTCCTCCGGAATGTCCGTGATCAGCGCCTCGGTCGTCAGCAGCAGCGAGGCGATCGACGCCGCGTTCTGGAGCGCCACCCGCTCGACCTTGGTGGGGTCGATGATGCCGGCCTGCACCATGTCGACGAACTCGTTGCTGTCGGCATCGAAGCCGCGAGTCGCGATGGTCTCGGCCTTCACCTTCTCCACGATCACGCTGCCCTCGAGGCCGGCGTTCTCGACGATCTGGCGGATCGGCTCTTCGAGCGCGCGGCGCACGATCATCGCGCCGACCTTCTCGTCGCCCTCGAGCTTCTTGGCCAGCGCGTCGATGGCCTTCGACGCGCGAAGGAGCGCGACGCCGCCACCGGGCACGATGCCTTCTTCGACCGCAGCGCGCGTGGCATTGAGCGCATCTTCCACGCGGGCCTTCTTCTCCTTCATGGCCGTCTCGGTGGCGGCCCCGACCTTGATCACGGCCACGCCGCCGGCCAGCTTGGCCAGCCGCTCCTGCAGCTTCTCGCGGTCGTAGTCGCTCGTCGTCTCCTCGATCTGGGCACGGATCTGCTTGATGCGACCCTCGATCGTCGACGACTTGCCGGCCCCCTCGACGATGGTGGTGTTGTCCTTGTCGACGACCACCTTCTTGGCCTTGCCGAGATCCTCGAGCTTGATGTTCTCGAGCTTGATTCCGAGATCCTCGGTGATGGCCTTGCCCCCGGTCAGGGTGGCGATGTCCTCGAGCATCGCCTTGCGGCGATCGCCGAAGCCCGGCGCCTTCACGGCGCAGGTGTGAAGCGTGCCGCGCAGCTTGTTGACGACCAGGGTGGCCAGCGCCTCGCCCTCGACGTCCTCGGCGATGATGAGGAACGGCTTGCCGGAGCGCGCCACCTGCTCGAGCAGCGGCAGCATGTCCTTCATCACGCTGATCTTCTTCTCGTGGATCAGGACCAGCGCGTCCTCCAGCACGACCTCCATGCGCTCGGGATCGGTCACGAAATACGGCGAGAGATAGCCGCGGTCGAACTGCATGCCCTCGACCACGTCCAGCACGGTGTCGGCCGACTTCGACTCCTCCACCGTGATGACGCCGTCCTTGCCGACCTTCTCCATGGCCTCGGCGATCAGGTTGCCGATCGTCTTGTCGTTATTGGAGGCGATCGTCGCGACCTGAGCGATCTCCTTCTTGTCCTTGGTCGACTTCGACAGCTTCTTCAGCTCCTCGGTGATCGCGTCGACGGCGGCCTCGACGCCGCGCTTGAGTCCCATCGGGTTGGCGCCGGCGGTCACGTTCTTCAGGCCCTCGCGGAAGATGGCCTGGGCGAGCACGGTGGCGGTGGTGGTGCCGTCGCCCGCAATATCGGAGGTCTTGGAGGCGACCTCCTTGAGCATCTGGGCGCCCATGTCCTCGTACGGGTCCTTCAGCTCGATCTCCTTGGCGACCGTCACGCCGTCCTTGGTGATCGTCGGGCTGCCGAACTTCTTGTCGATGACGACGTTGCGGCCCTTCGGGCCGAGCGTCGCCTTGACCGCCTCGGCCATGATATTGACGCCGCGGAGCAGCGAGCTCCGGGCCTCCTCATCGAACTTCAGCTGCTTCGGCATGGATCGTATGCCTCCCTGAATGGATTGTTGAAAGTCGTTACTCGAGAATGGCGAGGACGTCTTCCTCGCGGAGGATCAGGTAATCGTCGCCGTCGATCTTCACTTCGTTGCCGGAGTACTTTCCGAACAGGATGCGGTCGCCGCTCTTCACGTCGAGCGGGATGCGCTTGCCATCGTCGGCGATCTTGCCGGCGCCGACGGCCTCGACCTTCCCGCGCTGCGGCTTCTCCTTGGCGGTGTCCGGGATGATGATGCCGCCGATCTTCTCCTCCGACTCTTCCTCGCGCTTGACGAGGATGCGGTCGTGTAGCGGACGAATCTTCTTCATCGAGCCCCTGCCTCCTTGTGCTGTGTTAGACCCTTGATTCGGCTTTGCCGCGCTCTTGGTCGTCGTCGCCATGGCGCTCCGGACCTCACTGTTGGTATTAGCACTCGTCAGAAGCGAGTGCTAATATTAGCGGCGCTCCCCAGACCGCGCAAGCCCAAAATCGGAGGGCCCTCGGATGCCGAAAAGCGTTTTAATTTCGAATGTTTTACCGAAAGAAGCAGTGGGTATGATCCCCCGAGAAATCTCGGTCGAGTTCAACGACACCGATCAGCCGCTGCCGAAGACCGAGCTGATCCGGCGCCTCAAGGGCAAGGACGGCCTCATCTGCCACATCATCAGCACCATCGACGAGGAGGTCCTCGCCGCCGCCCCCGGGCTGAAGGTGGTGGCGAACGTCGCCGTCGGCTTCAACAACATCGACGTGGCCGCCGCCCGGCGGCGGGGGGTCGTGGTCACCAACACCCCGGACGTGCTCACCGAGACCACCGCGGACTTCGCCTGGGCGCTGCTCATGGCCGCCGCGCGGCGCGTGGTGGAGGCCGATCAGTTCGCCCGATCCGGACAGTGGACGCGCTGGCAGTGGGACCTCCTCTGGGGCAATGACGTCCACGGCAAGACGCTCGGGATCATCGGCTTCGGCCGCATCGGCCGCGCGGTGGCGCGGCGCGCCCTGGGCTTTGGCATGCGCGTCCTCTACCACGACGCCGTCCGCGCCGACGCGGCCGCCGAGCGCGAGCTGAAGGCGACCTACGCCCAGCCCGACGCGCTGCTGCGCGAGTCGGACTTCGTCACCCTCCATACGCTCTTCATTCCCGAGACGCGCCATCTCATCAACGAGCGCAACCTGCGACTCATGAAGAAGACGGCGATCCTCGTCAACGCGGCGCGCGGGCCGATCGTCGACGAGGCCGCTCTGGTGAAGGCGTTGAAGGAGGGCTGGATTGCGGGCGCGGGGCTTGACGTCTTCGAGGAGGAGCCGAAGATCCATCCGGGTCTGCTGCCGCTGAAGAACGTGACGCTGGCCCCGCACATCGCCAGCGCCTCGCTCGACACGCGGCTCGCGATGGCAACGCTGGCGGTCCGCAACTGCCTGGCCGTCCTGGACGGCAAGCCGCCGATCACGCCTGTTTAGGTGGGGGGCCCCGAAATGGCCCCCCACACCCCCCAACGCTCGCCACGCCCCAGCTAAGCTGGGGCGCGCCTCGGGCTCACGCGAGCGCCCCGAAATGGCCCCACCCCCAACGCTCGCCACGCCCCAGCGAAAGCTGGGGCGCGCCTCGGGCTCACGCGAGCGCCCCGAAATGGCCCCACCCCCAACGCTCGGGCTCACGCGAGCGGCCCCGGACGCCTCGGCGCTGGTCGCGGCTCCGGTTAAGCCGGGGCGCTCTTCGAGGCGAGGCGGCGTTCGATGCGGCCGAGGCGGTGGCCGAAGGCGTCGAGGACGCGACCGGCCACGCCTGATGCGCGCGCCAGGTCGATCGCCGTGCTGACGACGGAGTGCGCGGCGGCGAAATCCCGCTGGCGGTGCTCGTGGAACTTGGCCAGCTCCTCCCACGGCCTCGGATCGAACGCGCCGTGGCGCGCGGCCGTCTCCCACAGCGCGCACGCCGCATCCCACCGCGCCGCGCGCTTCTCCCACCACGCCAGCCGCAGCCGCACGACGTGGCCGTGCTCGCCGCCGAGACCGCGCTCGAGCGCCGTCCGGTAGCACCGCAGCGCGCGCTCCGGGTCGAGGTCCTCCCAGAGCCGGCCGAGGCCCGCCCACTCCCCGGCCGAGATGGACGGCGTGTCACCCAGCGCCGCGGCGAACCAGCTCACGAGCGCGGCCAGCGACAGCACGTCGTCACGGTTGTGCGCGAACACGCGCGCCAGCGGTGAGGCGCGGCGCTGCCGCAGCCAGTCGAAATACAGCGACGGGATCATGGCGCCCGGTACGTCGCTCTCGCGGGTGAGGCCCAGCACGGCGCGCTCGAGCGTGGTGAGGCGACAGTCGTCGTAGCAGGCCGTCCACACGCGGCGCGCCGGACGGAGGAGATCGACATGTGGGAGCGACGCCGGCCAGCGCCGGCGAGCGAGCACGAAACGCGTCTCGAGCAGCGGGACGTCGAAGCCGCCGCCGTTGAACGTCACCAGCGCGGCGGCGCGCTCCAGTACCGGCGCCAGCGCCGCGAGCAGCGCCGGCTCCTCGTCCAGGTCGCGCATGAAGTACTGCGTGACGACGAAGCGATCGTCTTCCCGCCAGCCGGCCCCGACCAGGAACGCGTACGTTCCTGTCCCGCCGGCGAGTCCCGTCGTCTCCGTGTCGAGGAAGAGGAGCCGCTCGGGATCGGGCGGCGGTCCGTCGAGGCGGGCGACACGGCCCAGCACGTCCATCGGAACGCGCGCGAGCCCATCGAGGGCCAGGCGACCGTGACGATGGCCGAGCGGATATTCGTGCCGGGCGACCAGCAGCGGCCCCGCGCCGGTATCCACCACCTGCCCGCCCACCACCCGCTCGATCGGCTCGCGGGCCGTCCGGGTCGGCTGCCGCGTCTCGATACGCCGGATGATGCGGCGGAGGTCGTCGAGGCTCTGCATCCCCTCCCGTCAGGCCGTGAGAGCGCGCAGAAGCTTGGCGGCCGTCGCCTTCGCGCGGCGGCCGACCTCGTTGACGGGGCCGACGCACGACGGGCAGCCGAAACCGCACGCGCACGCCTCGAGCGTCTCCAGCCCGCGCGCGAGCAGGTCCGGCAGGATCTCGTAGAGGCGCTCGGCGAGGCCGATGCCGCCCGCGTGGGCATCGTAGAGATAGATGGTCGGATTGAACTCCGTGGCGTTCATCAACCGGGCCTTCGTCGACTCGCGGGTCGCCACCACGCCGCTCTCCACAGGTGTCGTGTCGCCGAGCCACGACCCGAGATCGCGGATGTCGCACAGCAGGAAGATCGGGGCCAGGTGATGGAGCAGATACGTCACCGCCCGCAGCCCGTCGATCAGCTCCTCGCGCGAGCGGCTGACGCGCTCGAGCGTCCCGGGCGGCACCGTGAGCCAGGCGCTCGTCGTCTGCTTTTCCTGCTGCGGCAGCTCGACCTCGCCCGAGCCGACGTTCTCGAGCGTCCCCATCTTGATCTTCTTGAAGCCGACCACCTTTTCCGCGACGAGCACCTCCCCCTGCTCCGTCAGGTAGGCCGGATGCTGGCGGGCGTCGAAGCGCTGGAGGATCCACACGCCCTTGGCGCTGATGGCGTCGGTGAAGTAGTCGACATTCACGCGCTTGACGTAAGCGACCTTCTCCTCGTCCTCGCGGAAGTGCAGCTCCTGCACCTCGAACGGCGCGCTCTCCACGAGATAGATCGCCTTCGGGTAGATGGTGGCGAAGGCGCTGCCCCAGTCGACCTCGGCGATGATCTGCCGCTTCTTCGTCTGCGCCTCGTCGCGGGCGGTCGTGTCGATGACGAGGAAGTTGTCGGTGGTGACCGTGCGCAGCGAGATGTGGTCGGCCGGGTACGTCTCCGATGCCCAGTGGTAGCGGCCGCCCGCCCGGTGCAGCACGCCCTCGTCCTCGAGCGCCGCCAGAAGCTTGCGGACGTCGGTGTCGCCGAACGCCTCGTCGGCTTCGAACGGCAGCTCGAAGGCGCCGCACTTCAGATGGTTCACGAGGATGAACGGGTTGTCGGGATTGATGCGGGCGTGCTCGGGCGGCGTGCCGAAGAGATAGTCGGGATGCGTCACCATGAACTGGTCGAGCGGCGCGCTGGTGGCCACGAGGATGGCCGCCGACGGGCCCGACCTCCGTCCCGCCCGCCCCGCCTGCTGCCAGAGCGAAGCGATCGTCCCCGGGTAACCGGCCATGAGCGCCGCGTCGAGGTGGCCGATGTCGACACCGAGCTCGAGCGCGTTGGTCGAAACGACGCCGAGCACGTCGCCGCCACGCAGTCCCTGCTCCACCTCTCGACGCCGGTTCGGCAGGTACCCGCCGCGATACCCCCGCACCAGGCCGGAATCGCCGGTGGCGCGGTCGGCCACGCCGCTCTTGATCGCGGTCAGGAGCACCTCGGTCGAGAGGCGGCTCTGCGCGAAGACGATGGTGGCGATCTTCTCCCGCAGCAACCGGATGGCCATCTTCGCCGCCTCGCCGAGGTAAGGCGCGCGAATGCCGAGCTCCGGGTTGACCACGGGCGGGTTGTAGCAGAGGAACGTCTTCTCGCCGCGCGGCGCGCCGCTCTGCGCCAGCTCCTCCACCGGGTGCCCCGTGAGCCGCGAGGCGAGCTCGCCGGGATTGGCGATGGTTGCCGAGGCCATGATGAACTGCGGGGCCGCGCCATAGTGGGCGCAGATGCGCCGCAGGCGGCGGAGGACGTTGGCCAGGTGCGAGCCGAACACCCCGCGGTACGCATGCAGCTCGTCGATGACGACGTAGCGGAGGTTCTGGAACAGCACGGCCCACTTGGTGTGGTGCGGCAGGATGCCGGAGTGCAGCATGTCCGGGTTGGTCAGCACGAGGTTGGCGCGCGCGCGCACCGCGCGGCGCGCGTCCTGCGGCGTGTCACCGTCGTAGGTGAACATCCGCATCTCGGGCAGCTGCTTGGCGAGCTGCTCCAGCTCGGCGAGCTGATCCTGCGCGAGCGCCTTCGTGGGAAACAGGTACAGCGCGCGCGCGTCCGGCTGGTGCACGAGCGCCTGGAGGACCGGAAGGTTGTAGCAGAGCGTCTTCCCCGACGCCGTCGGCGTCACCACCACGACGTGACGTCCCGATTGCACGAGGTTCCACGCCGTCGCCTGATGGCTGTAGAGCTGCTCGATGCCCCGCGCGCGCAGCGCCCCCACGATGCGTGGGTCCATCGAGTCGGGGAACGGCGCGTGCTCGGCGTCGCGCGCGGGGAAATATCGAGTGGCGGTGATGCACGGGCCCGTCGAGGCGGAGATCAGCAGATCGTCCAAGATCTCGCCGAGCATCGGCAGGACTGTATCATAGGAGCGTGATCCGCCTCATCATCTGGCTGCCCCCGCTCGTGTGGATGGCGGTCATCCTCTCGCTGTCCGGAGACACGTTCAGCGACGCGGCGACGGGAAGCATCATCCGTCCGCTGCTGCACGCGCTCCTGCCGTGGGCGTCGGCAACGACGGTCGACGCGGTGCACTGGCTGATTCGCAAGTGGGCGCACCTGGCCGAGTACGCGGTGCTCGCCACGCTGTGGTTCGTGGCGCTGACGCACCGGGCTCGCCTGTCCCGCCGGCACGCGGCACGGGGCGCCTTCGTGATCGCCGTCTGCTGGGCCGTCGTCGACGAGCTCTACCAGGCGATCGGCGTGTCGCGGAGCGGCAGCGCCCGCGACGTCGGGATCGACGCCACGGGCGCGCTCGTCGCTTCCTTCTTCACCGGCTTCGGCTGGCGCGATGCCGTCGCCTACCTGACCACGGCGCTGCTCTGGATCGCCGCCGTGGGCGGCGCCGGCCTCATCGCCGTCAACCTCACCGTGGGCGTCTCGTCGGGCGTCCTGTGGGTCACCGTGCCCGCCGCCGTCGCGCTCCTCGTCTGGCGCCGGCGGCGCCCACCCGTACGCGAGCCCGAACCGCAGCCCTAGATCTTCAGCCGCGGGTCGAGCGTGTCGCGGAGGCCGTCGCCGAAGAGGTTGATGCCGAGGACGGTCACGAGGATGGCGAGGCCGGGAAACGTGGCGAGCCACCAGGCGGTGGAGATGTAGACACGGCCGTCCGCCAGCATGCCGCCCCACGTCGCCGCCGGCGGCTGCACGCCGAGACCGAGGAACGAGAGCGCCGACTCGATGACGATCACGCGGGCCATGTCGAGCGTGGCCACCACCAGCCACGGCGTGAAGACATTCGGCAGGATGTGGCGCACGAGGATTCGCCCGTCGCCGCCGCCCAGCGCCTGCGCGGCCTGCACGAACTCCCGCTCGCGCAGCGACAGGGCCGCCCCGCGCACGATGCGTGCGTAGACGACCCAGCTGGACACCCCGATGACGCAGATGATCGTCGTCAAGCTCGGGCCCAGCACGCCGATGACGGCGATGGCGAGCAGGATGAACGGAAACGCCAGCTGGATGTCGGCCAGGCGCATCAGCACGTCGTCGATGCGGCCGCCGAAGTAGCCGGAGAGGAGGCCGGCGATCATGCCGAGCAAGCCGGAGATCATCACGGCCGCCGAGCCCACGAGAAGCGCCGGGCGCGCGCCGTGAATGATCCGCGCGAGGATGTCACGCCCGAGGTGATCGGTTCCCAGCAGGTGCGCCCGTCCCGCCTGATCGCGCCAGCCCGGCGCCTTCAGGCGCTCGCCGATCGATTGCTCGAGCGGATCGAAGGGCGAGACCCAGGGCGCGGCCAGGGCCGTGATCACCACCAGCGCCACCACCACCGCGCCGAAGAGCGCCGTGCGCCGCCGTCCCAGACGCCGGAGGAAGAGCGACCATTCCCGGCGCGCCGGCCGGATCTCCTCGCGTAGCGTGAGCGCGCGCGCGGTCGTGCTCACGGCGCGCGTCGCCCCCCGGCCATGCCGTGGGGCGCCTCGATCACGCGATATCTCATCGCAGGCGGATCCGGGGATCGAGGTACGTGTAGAGGATGTCGACCGCGACGTTGACGAGGACGAAGGTCGTCGCGAGCAGGAACACGGCGGCCTGCACCACCGGATAGTCCCGGTTGTAGATGGCCTGCACCGACAGCCGCCCCACGCCGGGCCAGGCGAAGATCGTCTCCGTGATGACGGAGCCGCCCAGTAGCGTCCCCAGCTCGATGCCGACGATGGTGACGATCGGAATGGCCGCGTTCTTCAGGGCGTGCTTCCATACCACGGGCGGGTCGCTCACACCCTTCGCACGTGCCGTGCGGATGTAGTCCTGGCCCAGCACCTCCAGCATGCCGGAGCGCGTGAGACGGGTGATCCGCGCGGTCGTGAAGAGCCCGAGCGTGATCGCGGGCAGGACGAGATGGCGGAGCTCGCCGCGGCCCGATGAGGGCAGCCACTGCAGCTGCACGGAGAAGAGGAGGATGAGCATGATCCCGAGCCAGAACGTCGGCATCGACTGACCGAGCAGCGCGACGACGGTCGACACGTAGTCGAGCACGCTGTTGCGCCGAACCGCGGACAGGATGCCGGCGGGAATGGCCAGGCAGAGCGCGATGAGGAGGGCCGCCCCCGCCAGCTGGAAGGTGGCCGGCATCCGCTCCACGACGAGGTCGAAGGCGGGCTCCCCGTGGCGGATCGAGTCTCCGAAGTTGCCGCGCAGCGCGCCGGCGAGGAAGCGACCGTACTGGACGAGGAACGGATCGTTGAAGCCCATCTGCTCGCGGAACTGCCGGATGTCCTCGGCGCTCGCCTCCGGCGGCAACAGCACCAGCGCCGGATCGCCGGTGAGAAAGAGGATGAAGAACACGACGAAGGAGACGCCCAGGAGCACCACCAGCGACTGGAGCAGTCGCCGGGCGAGGAACGTCCTCATGACACGCGGCGCAGCCGGGCGACGGCCTCGATATGCGGCGTCTGCGGGAACATGTCGACCGGCTGCACCCACTCCAGCCGATAGCCCTGACGGACGAGGTCGCCGACGTCGCGTGCGAGCGTGGACGGATTGCACGAGACGTAGACGATGCGCGCAGGCGCCAGCGTGGCGAGCGCGCTCAGCGCCTTCGGGTGAAAGCCCGCCCGCGGGGGATCGGCCACGACGACAGAGGGGCGGACACCCTGTCGCAACAGCTCCGGCAGCACGTGGCGAACCTCGCCGGCCAGGAAGGTGCAGTTGTCGATGCCGTTGGCGCGCGCGTTGCCGATCGCGTCGGCCACCGCCGCCGCCGCCACTTCGATGCCGTACACGGCGCGCACGCGCCGAGCGAGCAGCAGGCTGATCGCGCCCGTCCCGGAATAGAGGTCCAGCAGTGTTTCGCCGCCCGTGAGCTCGCAGGCCGCCTCGACGATGGCGAAGAGCCGCTCGGCCTGCCGCGTATTCGTCTGGAAGAACGAATTCGCCGAGACCCGGAAGATCACCCCGTCGAGCGACTCGGTGATGTGCTCACGACCGCCGAGGAGGTGCTCCTCCGAGCCGACGGCCACACTGGCCTTCTTGGCGTTGACGTTCAGGACGACGCTGGCCGTCGCGGGCGCCCGGGCGCGCAAGGCGTCGGCCACCGGCGTCAGCGTCTCGACGTCGGGGCCGGCCGCCACCACGTTGACCATCGCCTCGCCCGTGTTGCGCCCCTCGCGCAGCATGAGGAAGCGCAGCAGGCCACGTTCGGTGTGCGGATCCCACACCGACAGCGCCCGCTCGCGCAGCTGGCGGCGAAACTCGTCGAGCAGCGCGTTCAGCGTGTCGGACTGGAGCAGGCAGCGCTCGATGTCGAGCACGACGTCGTACCGCTCGAACACGTGGAGGCCGACCGCGGGCGGATCCCCGGCGATGGTGAACTCCATCTTGTTGCGGTAGCCGTACGGCTCGGGCGCCGGCAGGATCGGGCGCACGGTCACCTCGCCGACGCCGCCCAGCCGCTGCAGGCAGTCGCGCACCTGCTTCTCCTTGAAGGCGAGCTGGGCCGGGTAGGCCAGGTGCTGCAGGCGGCAGCCGCCGCACTGCCCGAAGTACGGGCAGGGCGCCTCCACGCGGTCCGGCGAGGGCACCACGACCGAGTCGATCGTCCCCCGCCCGTAGCGGGCCCGGGCCTCGGTGACGGCCACCCGGAGCCGGTCGCCGGGCAGGCCGCCGCGCACGAACATCACGTAGCCGTCGAGCCGGCCCACGCCCTCGCCCCCGAAGGCGAGGTCGTCGACGACGAGCTCAATCGTTTCGCCGCGTTTCGGCTTCGCCATGAGTGTCAGGCCACTATAAACGAGGAGTCCGAGGCTGGCCAGCCGCGGGGCCGGGGGAGTATCATAGCCTCTCATGAAGAGTGCGCGTCCGCGCC